>NZ_DASZAW010000037.1:0-11640 GCF_035944845.1 Devosia sp.
AAACCTCGCAACACTTGAGTTGCGAGGTTGTGCGTCCCATGTGCCCGACGTAACGTCGGAAGGCTGTCGGAGGTTTTGACTATGCGTTTCCTGGGGGCAATGCGGGCGGGCGCCCTTGCCGTTTCACTGAGCATGCTGCCGACGCTGGCGCATGCGGAGAGTCTGAGGGCGGCGCTGGAAAGCGCGTATCAGAACAATCCCAACATCATGTCGGCGTTGCTCAATGTGAAGGCCACGGCCGAGAATATCGCGCTGGCAAAATCCGGCCAGTTGCCTTCGCTGGGCCTGTCGAGCAGCATTGGCGGATCCTGGGAGCAGCCGCAGGGCGGGGAATTCAACACCGCGGCCAGTGTCTCGACCGGCATCAACTACAGCCAGACGCTGTTCGACAACTACAAGACCGACGCCGAGATCGAGCAGGCCCGGGCCGGCACCGAAGTGGCCAAATACGCGCTGCGCAACGCCGAGCAGAACGTGCTGCTGGCCGTGGTGCAGGCCTATTACGCGGTGATCCGCGACACCCAGCTGGTGCAGCTGCGCTCCGACAATATGGCGTTCTTCGATGCCCAGGTGAGCTCTTCGGAAGATCGTCTGCGCCTCGGTGAAGGCACTAAGATCGACGTGTCGCAGGCCAAGACGCGCCAGGTCGCCGCGGTGGCGCTCTACCGCTCGGCCATCGCTTCCCTGCAGACCAGCCAGGCGAGCTATGAGCGCTGGGTCGGCCACAAGCCCAAGAATCTCACGTCCGATTTCAACTTCGGCAAGTCGCTGCCGACCTCGATCGACGGCGCCATCGCCTCGGCGCAGGAGCGTCACCCGGCGCTGCTCTCGGCTCGTGCGGCGATCCGCGTGGCCCAGGCCGGATCGGATGCGGCCAGCGCCTCGTTCGGCCCGACCCTCAGCCTGATCGGTGCGATCGATGCGACCACCAGCTATTCCAGCAAGCTCGGCGGCACGAGCAGTGCGCTGGGCGGTTCGGCCAAGCTGTCGCTGTCGATCCCGATCTACTCGGGCGGTGCGTTGTCGGCGAGCCTGCGCAAGGCCAACATCCAGCAGATCCAGAGCGAGGTCGATGCGCTGTCGGCCCGCGACGAGATCAAGGAGTCGGTGATCTCGGCCTGGTCGACGCTGCAGAACTCCACTTCGCAGATCGACTCGGCCCAGGCCGCGGTCAGCTCCAGCCAGTTGGTGGTTGATGGCACCATCCAGGAGCGCGATGTCGGCCAGAAGACCACGCTCGACGTGCTCAATGCCCAGGCCGAACTGACCTCGGCGCGCGAGCAGCTGATTACGGCGCGCTCGACCAAGATGATCGCCGCGTTCTCGTTGCTCGCCGCTTCGGGCAAGCTGTCGCCCGAAGTGCTCGGCCTGCGCGTCGCGATGCACTCGGCCGACGGCTATATCGCCAATGTCGAGGATGTGTGGGCCGAGCTCCGCGCCCTCAGCGACGACTGATATCGGCCGCCTGGTCCGGATGGACCGGGCCTCGATGCCGGCATACCCTCAGAATCAGGCCGCGATGCGTATCCCGCGTCGCGGCCTTTTTTTGAAGCGGCCGCGAGGGCGACCGCAAGTTTTGGGGGAAAGCATGAAGTCACTGCCGTTCTGGTTCATCATGGTTGGCGCCGTGTTGGCGCTGCTCGGTATGGCGTGGGGCATCCAGATGGCCATCACACAGGATCACGCGCTGGCGCCAGGGCACGCCCACAACAATCTCGTCGGCTTCGTCACCATGGTGATCTACGGGGTCTACTACAAGTTGGTCCCCGCCGCGGCACAGACGAGGCTCGCGCTGGTGCACTTCTGGGTGGCGCTGCTCGGCGCCCTGACTATTGGGGTCGGCGTGGCCATGGCGACTTCGGGGCAGGGCGAATGGCTGGCCCAGATCGCTTCGATTGCAACGATCGTCGGCATGGGCATCTTTGTCTACATCATCTTCCGCAACCGGGCGGCGCTCGCCTGAGGCTCCGGGTCAAGCGCCACGAAACTGTCGTCCCCCGGAAATCCCTGGGGGAAGACGCCATGGCTGGTGTGCCGCCGATTCACAAAGCGCCATCGCTTGCACTAAATTGGATGCACACGATTCGGTCATCGCGCCGAATCCGTCCAAAGTGCGGCCGCGTATCTGGCGGGTAATGTGAGGCAGTTATGAACAAGCCAGCGCCCAAAGAGCCCTCGATGGACGAAATTCTGTCGTCGATCCGGCAGATCATCGCCGATGACGACGCCGGAGCGGCGCCCAAGAAGCCGGTGATGCCGGCGCCCGCGCCCGCCCGCAGCTTCGTGCCGCAGCCGGCCCCGCGCCCCGTCGAGCCCGAACCCGAGCCGCTGGCACTTTCGTCCGAACAGATCCTGCGCGACACCGCAGCCGAAGATGGCGCCAAACCTGGCCTCAGCTTCTCCGAGCTGGTGGGTGGCGGCGCCCCGGCTCCTGAACTGGACGCCACGCTGATCGATCCGGACGACATCTCATTCGAACAGGAAGAGGAGCCAGCACCGGCTCCAGCCCCCGTTCTTGCGCCGCCCCGCGCCGCAGCGCCGGCCTATGAGCGCCCGGCGCCGCGACCGGCAGCTTCGGTCGCGATGGCTGCCCCGATGCCGGACCCGTCGCTCTCCGCCGATCTTGCCGAGGAGCTGCTCGAGCCGACCACCCAGTCGGCGGTAAAGAGCACCTTCGCTCGCCTCTCGGGCCTATCGACGGTCACCAGCGGCGTGACCATCGAAGACATGATGCGCGAGATGCTGCGCCCGATGCTGAAGGAATGGCTGGACGAGAACCTGCCCTCGGTGGTCGAACGCATGGTCGAGAAGGAAATTGCGCGGGTTTCGCGCGGCGGCAAGTAAGCCACTCACACGCACTCTGTGGTTGGATGCGGTGCTCGAGCGAGGCTCTTGCATCCACCTACCTTCCGTCACCACATCCGTTTGTGTTGACTTCCCCCTTACGCCTTTGCTTTAGACCTAGCCACTGAGTTCTGGGGCCCGCCGGCGCTTTGGTGCGCGCGGGCCGTTTGCCGTTGGAAACCACCGATGCTTGAGAAGACCTACGACCCCGCCGCCGTCGAAACCCGCATCTATGAGCAGTGGGACAAGGCCGGTACCTTCAAGGCCGGGGCTGGGGCCAAGCCCGGCGCCGAGACCTTCTCGATCGTCATTCCGCCGCCCAACGTCACCGGCTCGCTGCATATCGGGCACGCGCTCAACAACACCATCCAGGACATCCTGATCCGCTTCGAGCGCATGCGCGGCAAGGATGTGCTTTGGCAGCCCGGCACGGACCACGCGGGCATCGCCACACAGATGATCGTCGAGCGCCAACTGGCCGAACGCCAGCAGCCTGGCCGCCGCGAGATGGGGCGCGAGAAGTTCCTCGAGCGCGTCTGGGAGTGGAAGGCGGAGTCCGGCGGCACCATCCTCAACCAGCTGCGTCGCCTCGGCGCTTCGGCCGACTGGTCGCGAGAGCGCTTCACCATGGACGAGGGCCTTTCCGAGGCCGTCCGCAAGGTGTTTGTCACCCTCTACGAGAAGGGCCTGATCTACCGTGCCAAGCGCCTGGTCAACTGGCACCCGGGCCTTGAGACAGCCATCTCCGATCTCGAAGTCGAGAACATCGAGACCAACGGCAAGATGTGGCATCTGCGCTACCCGATCGAGGGCAGCCCCGAGACCATCACCGTCGCCACCACCCGTCCCGAGACCATGCTCGGCGACGTCGCGGTTGCCGTGCACCCCGAGGACGAGCGCTACCAGCACCTCATCGGCAAGCACGTCATCCTGCCGATCGTCGGCCGCCGCATCCCGATCATCGGTGACGAGTATGCCGACCCCGAACTCGGCTCGGGCGCGGTCAAGATCACGCCGGCGCACGATTTCAACGATTTCGAAGTCGGCCAGCGCCATGGCCTGAAGCCGATCAACATCTTCACCACCACGGCCAAGCTCAATAACACTGTGCCGGCTGAGTATCGCGGGCTCGACCGCTTCGACGCGCGGACCAAGATCATTGCCGAACTCGAGGCATCGGGCGTTCTCGTCTGGGTCGACGACAAGAAGATCATGGTGCCGTATGACGAAAAGTCGAAGCTCATCGTCATCGAGCCGTTCCTCACCGACCAGTGGTTCGTCAAGGCCGACATCCTCGCCGAGCCGGCCCTCGCCTCGGTGAAGGAGGGGCGGACCAGGTTCGTCCCCAAGGCCTACGAGAACACCTATTACGCCTGGATGGAGAACATCAAACCCTGGTGCATCTCGCGCCAGCTCTGGTGGGGGCATCAGATCCCGGCCTGGTATGGCCCGCGGCTGAGCACGGACCCGGATTTCAACAACCGCGATGCCGGCCTCAAGTGCTTCGTTGCCGACAACGAGGCCGAAGCGATCAAACTTGCCCAAGCGTATTACGGCAATCGCAAGATCGAGGTCTATTCGGGCGGCGTGAATGCGCCGGACTACGCCAAGGCGGTGAGCGGCTTCGACACCACGCAGCGCGATCGCTTGAATGCCGACACCTGGAACCTGCGCAAGCACCGCGATCCGTTCGCCGAGCTCAGCGACAGCAAGGTGCCGTTGCATCGCGACGAGGACGTGCTCGACACCTGGTTCTCGTCGGCGCTGTGGCCGTTCTCGACCATGGGCTGGCCCAACCAGACCCCGGAGCTCGCCAAATACTACCCGACCGATGTGCTCGTCACCGGCTTCGACATCATCTTCTTCTGGGTTGCCCGCATGATGATGATGGGGCTGGAGTTCACCGGCACCGAGCCGTTCCACACCGTCTACATGCATGCCCTGGTCCGCGACGAGAAGGGCCAGAAGATGTCGAAGACCAAGGGGAACGTCATCGACCCCCTGAACCTCGTCAACGAATACGGCGCCGACGCCACGCGCTTCACCCTCGCCGCCATGGCGGCGCAGGGCCGCGACATGCGCCTCGCCATTGCCCGCGTCGAGGGCTACCGCAACTTCGTCACCAAGCTCTGGAACGCCGCGCGCTTCCTCGAAATGAACGGTTGCGCCCGTGTCGAGGCGTACGATCCCAGGAAGAACACGCTCGCGATCAACCGCTGGATCATCGGCTCGACTGCCCGGGCCGTGGCGAGCGTCACCGCGGCGCTCGACGACTACCGCTTCAACGAAGCCGCCAATGCCGCCTACGATTTCGTCTGGGGCACGTTCTGCGATTGGTACATCGAGCTGGCCAAGCCCGTGTTCACCGGCGAGGACGAGGCCGCGAAGGCCGAGACGCAGGCGACCGCCGCCTTCGCGCTCGACCAGATCCTGAAGCTGCTGCATCCGTTCATGCCCTTCGTCACCGAGGAGCTGTGGGCCGAAACCGGCAAGACCGGCCCGGCGCGCGAGAAGCTGCTGATCATCTCGGAATGGCCGGAACTGGCCGGGCTGGAAGACGAAGAAGCGCAGGCCGAGCTCGATTGGCTGGTGTCGCTGATTTCGGGCATTCGCTCGGTCCGCCAAGAGATGAACGTTCCCGCCGGCGCCAAAGTCAAGCTGCTGGTCGTCGGGGCAGGCGAGACTACCGGCACCCGCGTCGAGGCTAATCTCTCGGCCCTGACCCGACTGGCCCGCCTCGATAGCGTCGACTACACCTCCGACGTGCCGCGCGACTCCGCCCAGTTGATCCTCGGCGAAGCAACTTTCGTGCTGCCGCTCGCTGGTGTCATCGATCTGGATGCTGAGCGCGGTAGGCTTAAAAAGGACATCGCCAAGGAGACGGTCGAGATCGACAAGATCGACAAGAAGCTGAGCAACGAGCAGTTCCTTGCCAAGGCCGCCGAAGAGGTGATCGAAGAACAGCGCAGCCGCCGCGCCGAGGCGGAGGACCGCCGTGGCCGCCTCACCGAGGCTCTGTCACGCCTGAGCTAACGGAACCCCGATGGGTGAAGCAATGCCGGCCAGCAACCAGCGCCAGCCGATCAAGGACTGGATGACCATCGTCCAGTTCGACGGTCGCGGTGGCGTGCGCAAGCTCGAGGAAGCCGAGGAGGCGTCGTTCACCACCCCGGCGAAAGGCTTTGCGCTGATCTCGGGCAACTCGCGAGCGCCGGAGTTCAAGGTCTGGCTGAAGCGCGAGCTCGGCGACTTCAACGCCGATCTCATCACCGTGCCTTCGACCCGCAGCCGCTGCACCGTGCTCGATGACCGGGCGCTGGTGGTGCTGCGTGTCGCCCGCCCCGGGGCCGACCCCGAGGATGTCGGCCGACAGCTGCTGACGCTGTGGATCGAGAAGGGGCGCGTCATCATTGCGTCCGAGCTCAACATCGTTGAGTTCCTCGGCATCACCCAGTGGCAACAGACGCATCACGCGCCGGTTTCCCCGGCGGACCTCGTCGCGCGCCTTGCGCTGCGGGCGGCCGACCGCATCGAGCCGCTGATCGAACGCATGGGCGACAACCTCGACACTATCGAGGAAACCCTGATGCTGAACCGCGCGGGGGACAGCCGCTCGCGACTCGCGCACCTGCGCCGCACCCTGATCAACATGCGCCGGCTGATCTGGCCACAGCGCGACGTGCTGACGACGCTCGAAATCGAAGACCTGAGCTTTTTCACCGCCCGCGACCGGGTGCGGCTGCGCGAGGCAGCGGCTCGTACCGCGCGGCTTGGCGACGAGATGCAGACGTTGTCGGAGCGGGCCGTGCTGGTGCACGAGCAACTGCTCGATACCCGGGCCGAGCAGATGAACCAGACCATGCTGCTGCTCGCCGCCGCAACGGTGGTATTGATGCCGTTGACCGTGATCAGCGGGATCCTCGGCATGAACGTCGAGGGCATTCCCTTTCACAACAGTCCCTATGCGTTCTGGATCGTCACTGGGTTCCTCGGCGTGCTCGGGGTCGCCATCTACCTCTTCATGCGCAAGAAGAAATGGATGTAGGGGCTTCGGGCGACTCGCACTTCGCCAAAGTCCGTTCACATCAGCGGCACTTGTGTCGCATAAGCCACGATAGTGATGCCGAGGCACCGTTCAACGCGTGACGGGGCATGAGCCATTGCCTACAATTGATTGAGTTCTGAGGAGATTCACCGGCCCCGTGCTCAACCGGCTCTACATCGTCGTCGGCGTCATCGCGATCCTGCTGCTCGCCGCGGCCTTTGTCGTGCCCAGTTTCATCCCCTGGGGGCAGTACCGCGATCGCCTCGCCGCCATCGCCGGCGAGGTGCTCGGCACCCCCGTGCGGATCGAGGGCGATGTGGCTTTCTCGCTGTTGCCGCAGCCCAAACTGACCTTCTCCAATGTCAGCGCCGGGCGGCCCGAGGCGCCGAGCCTGACGGTCGAGCGGGTTGAAGCCGATTTCTCGCTGATCGATTTCCTGCGCGATCGCTACAATGTCACTGAGCTGCAGCTCGACGGGCCGACGGTATCGATCGAGGTGGCGGCCGATGGCTCCGTGAATGCGGGCATCGCGCTTGCTCGGGCGGTGAGCAGCAACATTTCGGTTGCCAATGCGGTGGTCAGCGGCGGTACCGTCAAGCTGCATGATGCGCGGGGCGGCGAGACCTACATCGCTTCGAACGTTACCGGCGACGTGAAGCTCGAGGCGCTGCGCGGCCCGTTCTCGTTCCAGGGTACCGGCAATGTCGACGGCACGGTCTACGCGTTGCGCCTCACGACCGGTCAGCTCGATGCTGAGGGTGGCGGGCCCCTCGCCATGACGCTGAGGCCGGCCGACGAGCGCTTCACCCTGTCGGCCGAAGGCGTTTTGACTCCGGGCCTGACGCCCGGTTTCAGCGGCACCATGACCTACCGCCAGCCACCAGCCAGGCCGGCCAAGGATGGGGCAGAAGATGCGGGGCAGGGCGATCTGGTGATGACCAGCAAGGTCGAAGCCAGCCCCAGCAAGGTGCTGCTTTCAGACTATGTGGTGATCCCCGACGAGAACCGTGCCGCCACGCGCCTGCTTGGCGCAGCCGATGTGACGCTCGGTCGTGGCATGGCGTTCAACGCCGTGATCTCCGGCGGATTGCTGGCACTGCCGCCGCGCGATGCGACGGCCGAGCAGGCCGTTGAGCCTTACGAGTTGATCCGGCTGCTGCGCGAGTTGCCGCTGCCGCCGGCACCGGGCATTCCCGGTACTATTGGCCTCGATGTCGCCGAGGTGAACCTGCGGGCGTTCTCACTCCGCAACGTTCGGCTCGACGCAACGGTCCATGATGGCGGTTGGACGGTGCGCGGGCTGACCGGCGTCCTGCCGGGCGACACCCGCGTATCGCTCGCCGGCGAGGTCACGACCGAGACCGGTAAGCCGGAGTTCTCCGGCAGGCTGTCGCTCAAGTCGCAGCGGCTCGATGCGCTTACCACGCTGTGGCGGAAGCCGGCCGCCGGCAACCCGCTGTTCGGCATGCCGGGATCGATCGAGGCGCGCGTCGACCTGGTCGGCGAGACGCTTTCGGTCAGCGATGGACGTATCGAGCTCGAGGGCGAGGCGCGCTCGTTCTCGGCGCAACTCGGGCTCGGTGCGACGCCCGACCTTCACCTCACCGCCGACATGGGCCAGCTCGGTGCGGCGCGCAGCGCAGCGCTGCTTGCCCTGCTGCCCGACCTCAATGCCGATGCAGCGTTTCCTGCGAGCTTTCCGAAGGGGGAGTTCGAGTTTGTCGCCGACAGCATGACGCTGGGCGGGCTCAATGGCCGGGCGCTTTCCGCCAAGGGCTCATGGGATGGCGGGGTGCTGGTGATCGACGACATCTCGGCGGGCGATCTCGGCGGTGCGAAATTCAAGGCGTCGCTCACCGCTTTTGGTTCGATCACCAGGCCGGAGCTCTCCGGCTCGGGAACCCTCACCGTTTCGTCCGCCGATGCCCCGGCGCTGGCGAGCTTCTACCAGGCAATCGGTGCATCGACGCCGTTGAGCCGCTTCCTCGCGCGGTCACTGCCGGCCGACCTGGCGTTGCGGCTCGATGCGCCGAGCGGGGACGGTGCGCAGAGCCTGGCGATCTCCGGCCGACTGGGCACGGCGGAGGTGGCAGCCGACGCCGAGCTGCAGGCCGGGTTCCTTCGCGCGCTGTCGGGGCCGGTGAAGATCCGTCTGGATATGAAGTCGGCGGATTCGACCGCGATGACCTCGCAACTCGGGCTCGGCGATGTCCGCCTGTTTGCTTCAGGCGAGCCGATACACCTGGTGGGAGTCATCGACGGCAACATCGCCAACAGCCTCGAGACCACGGTACTGGTCGAAGGCGGTGGGGATTCGCTGGGCTTTTCCGGCAACCTCATCGTCACCGATCCAGCGGCTTATGGCGGCAAGGGAACAATCAAGGCGACCCTCGCCGACCCGAGCGCGGTTGCCGAATGGCTCGGCGCCGGAGGGGTTTCGTTGCCCGCCATCTCGGCCTCGGCCCGCGTCGGTTTTACCGGACTCGCCGATATTGAGCTGTCCGATATCACCGGTACATCTGGCGGCGAAAGCTTCAGCGGTGCGCTGAAGCTGGCCAATCGCGGTGCCACCCGTGCCATCAGCGGCAATATTGTCGCCGGACAGGTGGACATGGGTGGGCTGCTGCGGACCCTGACCGGACCGGCGTCCGAGCTCGCCGGCAGTGGCATCTGGCCGGATGGACCGCTGGCCACGGGTGCCGTGCCGCGCACCACCGTCGGACGCGTTTCGGTCACCGCGCCGGCCCTGGCAACGGCTGGCAAGCCGCTGGTCACCGACCTCGCCTTCGATCTCGATTGGGATGCCACGACCACCCGCCTCAGGAACCTGACCGGCAGGCTCGGGACCGGCTCCGTTGGCCTCGAACTCGCCGTCTGCTGCTCCGGCCCGCTGACCGACAAGCAGGTCACCGGGCGGATCTCGCTCACCGGCGTGTCCCTCGACAGTATTGCGCCGCCACTTGTGGCTGAGGCGCTTGACGGCGAACTCGATGCCTCGGGTCGGTTCGACGGCACCGGTGGTTCGGTCGCCGGGATCATCGGCGCGCTGACCGGCGAGGGCACCTACACGGTGAGTGGATTGAAGATCGAGCGGTTCGATCCGCAGGCGATCGGCGAAGTGACCAACCTGGACAAGCTGCTCGAGATGCAGCCCGAAGAGTTGAGTGCCCTGATCGAGGACCGGCTGGATGATGGCCCATTCTCAGCGCCGAGGGTAACCGGCAGCTTCAATGTCGCGGGCGGCGTGTTGCGGAGCCCGAACCTGTCGATTGAAGGCGATGGCGGCCAGCTGTTTGGCAGCGGTTCGGTCCGCCTCGATGATCTCGTCCTTGCTGGCGACTACACCGTTGCGCCGACGGCGGTGACGCAGGCGGCGTTGGTTGATGCTGGCTCGGCCCGCGCCTCGGCAAGACTTGGCGGCACCTTGCTGGCGCCCGAAAGAACCTTCGATGTCTCGGGCCTGGTCGACGCCATAATGGTCAAGGCCTACGAAGCCGAGGTGGCGCGGCTGGAAAAGCTGCGCGAAGAGGATGAAGCGCGGCGCGCCGCCGAAGAGGCTGAAAAGGCGCGACTTGCCGCAGAGGCTGCCGCCATTCGGGCAGCCGACGAAGCTGCTACGAAGAAGGCGGCCGAGGAGGCCGCCGCGAGGAAAGCGGCGGAAGAAGCCGCAGCCAAGCAGGCCGCAGACGAGGAAGCCGCACGCAAAGCCGAGCAGGAAGACGAACTGCGCAAGGCGCTGGAGGAGTTCAACCGGCCGATGGATATCGGGCTCGGGAACTAACTGGAGCGATCGCGGTACCAGGCAAGTACGGCAAGCCGCACGGCCGATGAGAGGTTCGGGGCTTCGCGTTCCTGATCGATCTGGGCGATCAGCGCCGCAATCGATTTGCCGCCGGCAAGCGCCATCGCCTCGAGCCCGGCCCAGAATTCGGTTTCGATGGCAATGCTGGTGCGATGGCCAGCAATGGTCAGCGAGCGCTTCTCCACTGCGCCATCACTTCTTGCGGAAGCTGTCGAGGCTCACGACCTTTTCGCCCTGTGCCTCGGGTGCCGCAATCGGCTTGACCGGAGCGTCGGCATGCGGTTCGTCCGCGGTCTCAGGCTCGATTTCGCCATCGTCGCCGACGACGCGCTCGACATCGAACTGCAGGCCGAATTGCACGGAGGGGTCGAAGAAGCCCTTGATGGCCGAGAACGGGATCGCCAGGAGTTCCGGTCGCCCATCAAAGGAAAGCTCGACTTCGAAGCCGGTTTCGGTGACCCTCAGTGCACCGAACTGGTTCTGCAGCACGATGGTCATTTCCTTGTCATACTGCTCGAGCAGCCGTTGGCTCATCCGGACTCCCGGCGCCTTGGTGACGAAGGAGATGAAGAAGTGGTGGTCGCCGGGCAGGCCAGTCCGCGCCACTTCGGACAGCACCTTGCGCACCACGCCGCGCAGCGCTTCCTGGGCCAGAATATCGTAGCGGATCAGGTCTTCAGCCATATCGTCCTTGCGTGCGGGGGAATCCCCGTAGGGGGCCATATCACCGCTCGGAGGGGGACAATTCAAGGCAAAATGCTACTCCGCGCCCGTGATTTGGGGACGCGGGTGCGATCGCCGGCGGGTAAGGGAAGTGCAGGCTTCTGTTGCCAGGTGCCTGCGAACCCCGCCTGTCGGACTGCTAGGCCCGGAGGACTTCTAGTTCAGGTGCCGGCGCCGCATTAAGCAGCGATAGCAACCTTAGCATAGTTGTCGTTGGCAACTATTA
>NZ_DASZAW010000038.1:0-14179 GCF_035944845.1 Devosia sp.
ATCAAGGAGTGCGAAGATGAGCGATACCGTCGCCAAACTCACCATCGGGGACCAGACTTTCGAGTTCCCGGTGCTTTCGGGCTCGGTTGGGCCGGATGTCATCGATATCCGCTCACTCTACGCCAAGACCGGCATGTTCACCTATGACCCGGGCTTCACCTCGACCGCTGCGACCGACAGCGCCATCACCTATATCGACGGCGACAAGGGCGAACTGATGTATCGGGGCTACCCGATCGAACAGTTGGCCGAGAAGTCGAACTATCTCGAGGTCTGCTACCTGCTCCTTTACGGCGAGCTGCCCAGCAAGGCGCAGATGGCCGATTTCGAGCAGCGCGTCACGCGCCACACCATGGTGCACGAGCAGATGCACTATTTCTATCGCGGCTTCCGTCGCGATGCGCACCCGATGGCGATCGTCTGCGGCGTGGTCGGCGCCATGGCCGCCTTCTACCACGACTCGATCGACATCAACGATCCCGAGCAGCGCGAGATCGCCTCGATCCGCATGATCGCCAAGATCCCGACGATCGTCGCCATGGCCTACAAGTACTCGGTGGGCCAGCCCTTCGTCTATCCGCGCAACGACCTCGACTACGCCTCGAACTTCCTGCGCATGTGCTTCTCGGTTCCGGCCGAGGATTTTGTGGTGAACCCGGTCGTGGCGCGCGCCATGGACCTGATCTTCACCCTCCACGCCGACCACGAACAGAACGCCTCGACCTCGACCGTGCGCCTCGCCGGCTCGTCCGACGCCAACCCGTTCGCCTGTATCGCGGCGGGCGTGGCCTGCCTCTGGGGTCCCGCCCATGGCGGCGCCAACGAAGCGGCGCTCAATATGCTCAAGCAGATCGGCTCCGTCGACCGCATCCCCGAGTTCATCGCCAAGGCCAAGGACAAGAACTCGGGCTTCCGCCTGATGGGCTTTGGCCACCGCGTCTATAAGAACTACGATCCGCGCGCCAAGGTAATGCAGCAGGCCGCCAATGACGTCTTGGCCCAGCTCGGCGCCGACAATTTGTCGCCGACCTTGCAGGTGGCCAAGGAGCTCGAGCGGATCGCCCTCTCCGACCAGTACTTCATTGATCGCAAGCTTTACCCGAACGTCGATTTCTACTCGGGCATCATCCTCGATGCGATCGGCTTCCCGACCTCGATGTTCACCGCCATCTTCGCACTTAGCCGCACCGTTGGCTGGATCGCGCAGTGGAAGGAAATGATCGGCGACCCGCAAAAGAAGATCGGCCGCCCGCGCCAGCTCTACAACGGCGCGCCGGTGCGCGACTACGAACCGATCAGCAGCCGCTGATTGGCCAGGGCAAGCACCCGCTCGGCGGGATCGACAAGGGGCGCCTCGGGCGCCCCTTGTTGCATCAGGGCGCGGAGTTCCTGGAAGGCGGCGACCTGGGCCGCCACTGCCTCGGACTCATCCAGCAGAGCCGCAAGCGGCGCCAGCGAACGCTCGGCTTTGGGGTCGACGAACTGCAACTCCGGAACAACCTCGCGACCGAGAATGATGTTGGGCAATGCGATCTGCACCGGCCGGCCGAGCTTCGCCGCGCGCCGGGCCTGGTGCGGGTCGGCGACATAGGTGACGACCATCGGCACCCCGGACATGGCAAGTTCGAACGTGATGGTGCCGCTGACCGCAAACGCAGCATAGGCTGAGGCAAAGGCGGCGTTGCGTGCGCCGCCGCTGACGATCTGAACCGGCATTGGCCAACTCGCGACCTCGCTCCTGAGGCGCTCTGCCAGCGACGGCAATGTGGGGATGACAAAGCCGGTGACGCGCGGATGCCGCAGCAGCATTTTCGCTGCCTCGCGCATCAGCGGCAGATGGCGCCGCAACTCGCCGTCACGGCTGCCCGGCAGCAGCAGCAATGGACCACGATCGGGCTGGGCTGGTCGCATCGGGAAGCGCGACAGCGCCGGATGGCCGACATAGGTGGTTGGCGGACCGGCAAGCTCTGCCATCACTTTTGGCTCGAACGGCAGCACCGCCAGCACTTCGTCAAACAGCGGCTTCAGTTCGAGGGCGCGTTCCGGCCGCCAGGCCCAGATGCTGGGCGCCACGTAGAGCAGCATCGGGACCGTGACACCGGCCCGGCGAACCCGCGCGGCGACGGCCTTGACGAAGACCTGTGAGTCGATCAGCACGACGACGTCAGGACGCTGCCTGATGATGGCGTTGGCCGTCTGCCGCAGCCGCCAGAGCAGCAGTGGTAACCGCCGCAGCACATCGCTCCAGCCCATCACAGACAGGTTCGCCATCGGGAAGAGACTGCTCAGCCCCTCGACCTCGAGCTCGGGCCCTCCAACGCCGGAAAGCGTGAGCGGAACCTGACGACGGAGCCGCTGCACCAGGTCGGCTCCGATGCGGTCACCAGAGGCCTCTCCCGCGACGATGAAGAGGCGCAGCGGCTCAGCCATCGATGCCGAGGCCGATGACCGCGATGCCGTGTCGGTCGGCCGCCGCGGCAAGCGCCGGTCGATCCAGAACCAGTGACTTGCCGGCTTCGACGACGATCAGGCCGATGCCGGCGGCGGCGGCGTTGCTGACGGTATCCGGTCCGATCGCCGGCAGGTCGACGTAGAGCGGCTGCTGCGGCTTTGCGGCCTTGGCCAGCACCAGTGGCCCGGTGCCGTCCCCAATGCGGCCGGCGGCGCGATGCGCGGCCACACGGGCCAGCAACTCATCGGTCCCTCCCACATCTTCGGCGGCAACCAAACGTCGCCCGGCGACGACGACCGCCTGTCCGAGATCGAGCCGACCGATCTCCCGCGCCGCCAGCAGCCCCTGGCGTGCAGCCGCTAGTTCCGCATCGGTCGGCGAGCGGCCTGCGAGCGTACCGGCGGCCGCCAGCACATCGGCAGCTATTTCGTGCACGCCGATCACCTTGGCGCCGGTGAGCTTCTCAATGGCAGCGGTCACCGTCGACAAGGCGGCGTCGCCCTGAGCCGTGCCGGGTGAACTGGTGGCAAAGCCTGCAAGCCCCTCGCGCTGGCGATCCGAGATCACGAGGCCACCGGCCAGCACCACATGTGTTGTCCGGAAGCCGGAGACGGCAGCAATCGCGCCGGCAGGATTGGTCAGGTCGGCCGCGATCAACGACGCCCCGGCTCGCTCGGGTTGCGGCACGAAACCAATGACCTGGACCTCGTCACCCGCCGCCAACGCGGCTTCGACCACATGGGAGACCAGGGCTCCCGACCCGGCAAGGACGGAAAGCCGGCGCGGCATCATTCCTCGCCGGGGACGTTGATCGGCAGGTTTCCCGGCAGGGTCAGCGGCCGTTCGGCGGCAGCGATGAAGCTCACCACATCCTGCACCAGTTGCTCGTCGGGGAACATGGCCGAGGCGTCATCGACCCGTTCTCGCAGCGTCCCTTCACTGGCAAAGATCATGCGGTAGGCGGTGCGCAAGCGGTGGATCGCCTCGCGATCGAAACCACGCCGCTTGAGACCGACGAGGTTAACTCCCGACAGGGCAGCCGGATTGCCCAGCACCGTGCCGTAAGGGATCACGTCCTTTTCGACCTTGGTCATGCCGCCGACAAAGGCGTGTGCGCCGATGTGGACAAACTGGGCCGAGCCCGAGTGGCCACTCATGATGACATAGTCGTCAATCATGCAGTGCCCGGCAATGCCCGTATTGTTCGACAGAATGATGTGATTGCCGAGGATGCAGTCATGCCCGATATGCACGCCGATCATCAGGAGGCAGTGGTTGCCGATGACGGTCTTCATGCCGCCACCGGCCGTGCCTGGATTGATGGTCACGTGCTCGCGGATGACGCAGTCGGTGCCGATGGTCAGCGTCGAGGGCTCACCGGCATACTTGAGATCCTGCGGTCGGTGTCCCACCGAAGCGAAGGGAAACACTACGGTGCGCGCGCCGACGCTGGTACGCCCGGTGACCACTGCATGCGAGATGAGCTCGACGCCGTCGCCAAGCGTCACGTCGCTTCCGACCACGCAGAACGGCCCGACTTTGACACCGGCCCCAAGCTTGGCGCCGGCCTCGACGATTGCCGAAGGATGGACGCTCATCGCTCGCTGGGGCTCACCATGGCGCCGACCTCGGCCTCGGCAATCACGACGCCGTCGACGATCGCCTTCGCCTCGAACCAGCCCATGGTCATGCGGCGGCGCAGCTTCCTGATGTGATACTCGATCTGGTCGCCGGGCTTGGCGGGCTTGCGGAACTTGCACTTGTCGATCGTCAGCAGGTAGACGATGTGCTTCTCGCCCCCCGCGGCGCCGGCGGCGATTGCCATCGCGCCGGCCGTCTGGGCCATGCCTTCGATGATCAGCACGCCGGGAAACACCGGCTCGCCCGGAAAGTGTCCCTGGAAGATCGGCTCGTTGAACGTGACGTTCTTGATCCCGATTCCAGAGTTGTCACCGTCGACCTCGATGATCTTGTCGATCAAGAGGAACGGGTAGCGATGGGGAAGAACCGACAGGATCTGGCCGATATCCATCGACGAGAATTCCTTGGTCTCGCTCGGTGGAGCCTCGTTCGTAACCGTCACTCTCGTCCCCTTTTGTTCAGTCGCCGCAGCATCGCAATCTCGCGCTGCCAGCTCTTCAGGTCCTGTGCGGGATAACCGCCAACTCGCGCCCCCGCCGGCACGTCCTTGGTGACGAGGCAACGGGCCGACAATATGCTGCCGTTGCCGATCCGCAAATGCCCGGCTGTGCCGGCCCCGCCACCCACCAGCACGTTGTCGCCAATGATCGTGCCGCCGCCGATACCGCAGGTACCGGCAATCAGGCAATAGCGACCGATGCGCGAGTTGTGGCCAATCTGCACGAGATTGTCGATCTTGGTGCCTTCGCCAACCACGGTATCGCCAAGCGCACCACGATCGACAGTCGAATTGGCACCAATCTCGACCCCATCCTGGACGATGACGCGGCCCAATTGCGGGATCTTGCGGTTGGAACGCCCCTGCCCCAGCCAACCGAAGCCTTCGCTGCCGATCCGCACTCCGGCATGCAGCACGACGTTGTTGCCAACATAGGCGCACTCGATTGACACGTTCGAAGCGATCACCGCGTTCCGGCCGATGGTTACGCCCTTGCCGATGACGGTATTGGGTCCGATGATGGTGTTACGACCGATCTCGACGCCGGGTCCGATCACCACGTTGGCCCCGATCCGCACGCCCTCCTCGATGAACGGCGCAGCGCCACCAGCTTCGAACAGCCCGGACGCGACGCCGCGAGTGCCAAGCGGATAGAGCCGCTCCAATAGATCGACGAACAGTTCGTGCGGGCGCTCATCGACGAGGGGCACGGCGCCCGCCGGCACGTCGGCAAGGAACCTGGGATGCACGATGACAGCGCCGGCGCCGGTCTCGGCCAGCGCGGCGCGATACTCCGCCTGTGCCGCAAGGGCAAGGTGGGCGGGTCCCGCCAGCGGAAGCTCCTCGGCACCGCTGATCACCAGTTCGGCCGCTCTGGCTTCGTCGACGTCGACTTTCCGGCCCAGCGTCGACAGTACGACACCAAGCGAAATCGGTCCCGACGAGGAATGGAAGCGCGTATCGACCATGGCTGTCATTACACAACAAAGAGGCCGCGGGGCAACCGCGCCGCGGCCTCGATAACCGGAAGGAAGGCCGGCAGAGCGCCGGCCGACCGATAGATTACAGCAGCTGCTGCAGCGTGAGCGAGAAGACCTGGGTCTTGTCGTCCGTCGCCTTGTTCAGCACGTGGGCGAAGTCGCCACGCAGCGGTCCGAACGGGCTGTCCCAGATGATCGAGGCGCCAACCGCCGACTTGAAGTTCTGGTCGATGCTGCCCGGCGCGATGGTCGTCGGGGCAGTGAAGGAACCGTTGCCATCGATAATCGCCGCGTCAGCCCAGATGGACCCACGTACCCCGTACGTCTCTGGCAAGACAGGAATGGGGAACTCGATTTCGGCGGACACCCCAGCATAAGCCGTATAGCCGAGACGCTCGCCCGACGTCGTTGTCTTCGGCCCCATGCCGCCACTCTGGAAGCCGCGAACCAGCGATCCGGCACTGCGGAAGGTCTCAAGCGGGAACACACCGCCACCATCCAATGATGTGATGTAACCGGCCTGACCCTTCACACTCCCGATAACGTTCCAGTCCGACAGCAGCGGCATGAAGTAGCGTGCCTTTGCTTCGGTCTTCAGCAGGTTGTAGTCCCAGCCGATGAACTGCTGCGAGAAGGTTGCATAGATGCCTTCCGTCGGATGCTTGGTGTCGTCAAGCGTGTTGTAGGCCAGAGAATAGCCGACCCACGCCTTGTTGAACGTATCGTTCACATCGACGTCGATAATCTCAGAGCGTCGGCACTCCTCGTCGGGCGTAACGGGATCGTTGTCCACATCACACATCGACTCGTCCTTGATGACCTTTTGCTCAAGACCAACAAACACCGAGCCGCTGAGATCCGTCGTAATCGGCGCACCGAAACGAAGCTGACCACCGGTCGAAGTCATTCCATAGATGTTGCTGTCCGTCTCTTCGACGATACGGTGATAGAAATCGACACCCGACGACACGCGCAGGCCCATGAAGCGCGGCTCGGTAAACGAGAAGTCGAAGCTCTGGCCCGATCCCGAAGCGCTCACTGCGGCGCGGACGTACTGCCCGCGACCGAGGAAGTTGCGCTCGGTCACCGACACCTCACCCAAGAGGCCTGCGGTCGAGTCAAAGCCTGCGGTCAAGCCGTAGTCGCCGGTCGACTGTTCCTCGACTGTGATATTGATCACCACCTTGTCCGGCGAACTACCCGGCGCCATGTCGAGCGCAACGGTCTTGAAGAAACCAAGGCGTTCGATACGAGTCTTGCCACGCTGCACCATCGAACGGTTGAAGGGGTCGCCTTCACCGAAATCCAGCTCACGACGGATCACCGCGTCGCGGGTCTTGGTGTTGCCGCTGATGTTGATGCGCTCGACATAGACACGGGCCCCCTCGTCAACCAGGTAGGTGACGTTGAAGGTGCTGTTGGCCACATCGCGATCAACACGCGGACGCACGTCGGCAAAGGAGTAGCCCTGCGCCGTCGCCTCGAACGCCAGGTCTTCCTGCGACTTCTGCAGGTCGGCCAGCGAATATGTGCCACCCTTGCCGGTACGGATCGCACCGGTCATGGCATCAGGATTGAGGCCCGGGATCGAGGTTTCGACACCGATCTCACCGAAGCGATAGCGTTCGCCTTCGGAAATGGTGAAGTTCACGAAATACGCGTTGCGCGACGCATCGTACTCGCCGACGGCCGACGTCACCTGCGCATCCGGGTAGCCGTGGTTCATGTAGTAGAGCTCGATCAGGCCGCGGTCGATCGCCAACAGGTCTTCGCTGTAGGTGTCGTCGCGGAACAACCAGCTCAACAGGCTCGTCTCATGGGTCCGGATGATGGACTTGAGAGTGCCCGAGTTGATCGAATTGTTGCCGGTGAAGTTGATCGCGGCGATGCCGGTGCGCTGGCCTTCGTTGACCACGAAGGTAATGCGCGCACGACCGCTCTCGGACTGCTCGACCCGCGGCGCCACCGTCACGCCCATATAGCCCTTGCCGACATAGGCGAGGCGGATCGACTCCGCATCGGCCGCAAGGCCAGCCTCGGTGAAGCTCCCCTGCTCCGCCACGTTGACCATCGCGAGCAGTTGGGCGTCGGAGAAGCCGCTGTTGCCTTCGAACAGCACCGCCGAGATGAGGCGTTGCTGCTGAGCCTGGGCCGCATCGACCCCGATGAATGTACCGCTGACGCCTGCAAGCGGCGCTGCCACGAGGGCGAGCGCTACAAAGATACCGCGCATCAGCTTTTTCGGGTTCGTCATGATTCTTGTTGCCTCGTGCGACCTACGCCGGGAATCGCCATGCACAGCGTCCCCAGCTAACTCCATCAAAAGCTTTTACTGGAATTTTAACCACGGACAAGCCGCGACGGGCTTCGAGGTTAGCGAAAGATTGGCCCTCGTGCATTCCTGCAACACCTGGAAAACTAAGCTTATCCAAGGGTTAACGGGAATGTAGGGGCATTCGGGCAAATGCGTCCGAGGAGCGGCGATAATATGTCGGCCACTCGACACGGCCACGCTCCGAGGATTCCCTCAGAACAGGTCGTTGATCAGCGTGAACACCATCAGTGTGAACACGATCGCCAGTCCGAACCGATAACCGATCTCCTGGACCCGTTGGCTCAATGGCTTTCCGCGCGCCGCTTCCACCAGGTAGTAGGCCAGATGGCCGCCATCGAGCATCGGGATCGGCAACAGGTTGAAAATGCCGATGTTCAGGGAGAGAAGCGCCATCAGGTTGATCAGCGCGACAATCCCGAGACTGGCGACTTCGCCCGAGACCTTGGCCACCTTCACCGGCCCGCCAAGCTGCTCGACGTCGCCCCGCCCGACGAAGAAGTCGCCCAGGAAGGCCACTGTCCGGTCGATGATGAAGCGGACTTCCTCGAAGGTCATGCCGATCGCTTCGACCGGATCCGGCCGATAGAGCACGACATCGGACTGGTCGATGTTCTTGGTGACTCCGAGACGTCCGATCCGATGCGCGTTGCCGAACCGGTCTGTGGTCGATACGGCCTGCGGCACGGCGGTAATGGTCTCGGTCCGCCCGTCCCGATCGAAGGTGATCGTCACCTGGCGCTCCGGCGCCGTAGCGATCAGGCGCTGGAAGTCCTCGAAGCCACGGACCTCAAAGCCATCGACCGACACGATGCGGTCGCCTTCGGCAAGGCCCGCCTGCCCCGCCACCGATTCAACTGGCACGGCATCCAGCACCGCAGGAATGGTGTAGCGACCGTAGCCGAGCAACAGCGCGTAGAGCACCAGCAGGGTGAAGATGATGTTGGCGACCGGCCCGGCGATCACCACCGAGATGCGTTGCCACACGTTCTTGTTGACGAACAGCTGCCGGCTCAACTCGGGCCCGGCCCGCTCGATGAAGGCCTCGTCCGGCATGCTCGTTGCGTTCATGTCGCCGACGAAACGGACATAGCCGCCCAGCGGGATCGCCGAGAGTTTCCAGCGCGTGCCGCGCTTGTCGTTGAAACCGATGAGTTCCGGGCCGAAGCCGATCGAGAAGGCCTGGATGGCGATGCCATTCCAGCGCGCCACCAGATAGTGCCCCATCTCGTGCACGAACACGATGATGGTGAGCACTACGAGGAATGGCACCACGTAGGAAAGCAGCCAGAAAACAAAGTCCATGTCGTCGGTCCCGAACGCCCCGCAGCTGGGAAAACCTAGGGGCCGAATGCGTTAAGATTGCGATAGGACGCGGTGTCGCGGCGTCACCAGTTGAGGAAGCCGGATGCCACCGCACCCTGCCCGCTATGCAAAAACCCCACGAGGCAGAGAAAGATCGAGCTCAGCGTCAGGCTGTCGAGCCGATCCATCAGGCCGCCGTGCCCTGGGATGATGTCGCCCGAATCCTTGATCCGGAACCGCCGCTTGATGGCACTCTCGGCCAGATCCCCCACCTGCCCAAGGATGCTGAGCGTGGCGCACAGCGCCAGTCCGACCCACCATGGCGATTGCGGAGCGACCAGCAGCCAGACCACCAGCCCGACCAACGTGCCCAGTGCGAAGCCGCCGATGGCTCCCGACCAGGTCTTGGACGGCGAGATATCCGGGGCGAGCTTTTCGCCGCCCACCTGCCGTCCGGTGAAGTAGGCCCCCGTATCGGTCGCCCAGATCACGCAGCCAAGCAGCAGCCCGGTCCACAGGCCACTGTCGAACACGCCGGGCTGGTTCCAGGTCGCTTCACCGCGAATGATCAGCAGCGCGATGATGACGATGCCGTAGAACACCACGCCGCCGATCCGCCAGAGGCGCACGCCCGCGCTGCCGAAGGCCGCTACCAGGGCAGCCGCGGCGACGGCGGCCAGCGATGCCAGCGGCCCGAGCGCGGGGTAGATCAGCGCCGCGATGACCAACAGGCCGATCAGCGCGCCACCGACCGTAGTCAGCGGCTTCAGCGTCACCATCCGCTCCCACTCGCGATAGCAGCCCGCAAAGACCACGGCGACCAGGGCGGCGAAAACATAGGAGCCGAAGTAGAGTCCGACTCCGGCCATGCCAAGGAGGACGAATGCCGAAGCGATGCGGGGGCCGAGGTCCGTCCAGGACCGGCGGGCAAGCGGGTTGAACTGGGGACGCTGGTCCTCCGGTGCGCTCACGGGCTCCTCGTTTCGATCCCGCCAAAGCGTCGGCTGCGCGAGGAATACTCATCGAGCGCCTTGAGAAAGACCTGCTCGCCGAAATCCGGCCAGTTCTCCTCGACGAACACCAACTCCGAATAAGCGCCCTGCCAGAGCAGGAAATTCGACACCCGCTGCTCGCCGCTGGTGCGGATGATCAGGTCGGGGTCCGGAGTACCGGACGTATAGAGCGCCCGGGCAATAGTCTCTTCGGTGATGTCCTCGACCTGCAGCTTGCCCGAGGCGACAGCCTGCGCAATCGCCTTGGTCGCCTCGGTCAACTCGGATTTTCCGCCATAGTTGAAAGCGACGATCAGCTCGAGCCCGGTGTTATGCGCGGTCTTGAACTGTACCTCATCGATCAGCCGCTTCAGGGCTTCATCGAGCCCGGTGCGGGTGCCGATAATCCGAACCCTGACATTGTTCTGGATCAGCGTTGCGAGATCGGAAGCAACGAACCTGTGCAGGAGGCCGAAGATGAAGTTCACTTCGTCGCGCGGTCGGCTCCAGTTCTCCGACGAAAAGCTGAACACCGTGAGGTGCTTGATGCCGTAGCGGATGGAGAGATCGACCAGCCGGCGGAGCGCCTTGACGCCCTCGACATGCCCTTCGGTCCGCACCTTGCCGCGCGCTTTCGCCCAGCGCCCATTGCCGTCCATGATAACCGCCAGGTGCGCGGGAATCTTGAGGCCCGGCTTCTCGTTGAGCGTCGTGGCGACGGCAGTATCGGCGGACATAGACGCCCTCCAGGGGCAGCGCGTTGCAGGCCTATCCTAGACCTGCATGATTTCCTGTTCCTTGACGGCCAGCACATTGTCGATATCGGCCACGGCGGCGTCGGTCGCCTGCTGCACCAGGTCGCCCTGCTTGCGGCTGTCGTCCTGGCTGATTTCGCCATCCTTCTCGAGCTTTTTCAGCAGGTCCATGCCGTCGCGGCGGATGTGGCGCACGGCGACGCGCGCCTGTTCGGCATAATTGTGTGCAACTTTGGTCAAGTCGCGGCGGCGCTCTTCATTGAGCTCCGGCAGCGGCACACGGATCACCGTGCCCTCGGCCGCCGGGTTGAGCCCGAGACCCGAATTGCGGATGGCCTTTTCCACGGCGCCGGCGAGGGTGCGATCCCACACCTGCACGCTCAGCATGCGAGCTTCCGGCACCGTGACCGTCGCCACCTGGTTCAGCGGCATGCGGCCGCCATAGGCCTCCACCGTTACGGGCTCCAGCAGGCTGGCGCTTGCGCGACCGGTCCTGAGGCCAGCCAGTTCGTCCCTCAGCGAGACGATCGACTTCTGCATCCGGTCCTTGAGTGCGGGCAGCGAGAATGCCTCGACCATGGTAAAACTCCTTGTATATCCGCGCCTTAGCCGACGCGTGTACTCCTTGCCCGGCCGGCCAGGACGCCCTTGAGGCCTTCCTTGTCGTCGAGCGCGTAAACAATTATCGGCAAGCCGTTGTCGCGGGCAAGCGCGAAGGCGGCCGTATCCATGACGCGCAGGTCCTTGGCGATCACTTCTTCATGGCTGATCGTCTCGAAACGCAGCGCCTGGGGGTTCTTCTTGGGGTCCTCTGAATAGACCCCATCGACCTTGGTGCCTTTGAGCAGCACATCGCACCTGAGCTCGATCGCCTTGAGCGCCGCCGCCGTGTCGGTAGTGAAGAATGGGCTGCCGGTGCCACCGGCGCAGACCACGACGTAGCCGTCGGCCAGGGCCAGGTTGGCGTCGCGGGCGGTGAATGTGTCGGCCACCGTCTCCATCGGCACGTTGGAATAGACTTTGACCTTGAGGCCCTTCTGCTCGATGGCGTCGCCGAGCGCCAGCGAGTTGATCACCGTGCCCAGCATGCCCATCAGGTCGCTGGTCACCCGGTCGCCGCCCTTGGCGGCCACGGCCATGCCGCGGAAGATATTGCCCGCACCGATGACGATCGCCACCTGAACGCCGCTCTTGGCGACCTCGGCGATCTGGTCAGCCATGGCGTGGAGGAACTTTGGCTCGATGCCGAAGGATTGGTCGCCGGCAAGCACTTCGCCGGAGACTTTCAGCAGAATCCGTTTGTAGGCGGATTTGGCCATTCGTCAGTCTCCCGAGGTGCGAAGCAAGGCCCGAATCTAGGGGCGTCGCAGGCGGTTATGGCATATTCGGACGGGCTGTTGACCAGCCCGTCCGAAACTTATCCCGCGTCTTACTTCACGCCGGCAGTGGCAGCAACTTCAGCTGCGAAGTCGGTCTCTTCCTTGGCGATGCCCTCGCCCAGCGCATAGGCGACGAAGCCCGTCACCTTGATCGGGGCGCCGACATCCTTCTCGGCATTCTTGACCACGTCGGCGATCTTGGTCTCGCCGTCGATCACGAACACCTGCGAAAGCAGCGTGACTTCTTCGTAGAACTTGCGCACGCGGCCTTCGATCATCTTTTCGATGACGGCGTCCGGCTTGCCGGATTCCTTGGCCTGCTCGGTGAAGATGGCGCGCTCGCGAGCCACCACGTCCTGGTCGATGTCATCGGGCGACACGCTCAGCGGCTTGGTGTTGGCGATGTGCATGGCAAGCTGCTTGCCCAAGGCACTCAGCGCCGCCTTGTCACCGGTCGACTCGAGCCCGACGATCACGCCGAGCTTGCCGAGGCCGGGCGCCACGGAGTTGTGCACGTACGAACCGATCACGCCGTCCTTGACGGTGAGCGTGCCGGTGCGGCGCAGGTTCATGTTCTCGCCGATCTTGGCGATCGCATCGGTCAGCTCGGCCGAAGCGGAACGGCCCGAACCCGGATACGGCATCTCGCTGAGCTTGCTCACATCGCCATTGGCGTCGAGGGCGAGCTTGGCGATGTTGCCGACGATGGTCTGGAACTGGTCGTTGCGAGCGACGAAATCGGTCTCGGAGTTCACCTCGACGATCGCACCGCGGGTGCCGTCGATCGACACGCCGACCAGACCTTCGGCCGCGACGCGGCCGGCCTTCTTGGCGGCCTTGGCGAGACCACGGGTGCGCAGCCAGTCGACTGCCGCTTCCATGTCGCCACCGGTCTCCTCGAGGGCCTTCTTGCAGTCCATCATCCCCACGCCGGTCAGTTCGCGGAGCTCTTTAACCTGCTGAGCGGAAACAGCCATTTCATATCACCTTTCCGCGGCCCCATGAGTGGAGCCGCGCCATTGTTCGAATGCGTAACCCGGAGCGAACCGGATTAGTTGGCGGCAGACGACGTGTCGGCGTCTTCGGCGCTGAGCGCCGGCTCTTCCGGAGCCTCGGCAGAGGCACCCAGATCGGCGCCACGGCCGGCGGCCGAACGACCGATCCCGTCGATGGCCGCGCGCGACACCAGCGAGCAGTAGAGCTCGAGGGCGCGAGCCGCGTCGTCATTGCCCGGAATGGCGAAATCGACGGTATCGGGATCCGAGTTCGAGTCGACGATCGCGATCACCGGGATGCCAAGACGCTTGGCTTCCTTGATGGCGTTCGCTTCCTTGTTGGTGTCGATCACGAACAGCAGGTTCGGCAGGTTCCCCATGTCCTTGATGCCGCCGAGATCGCGCTCGAGGCGCTCCTGCTCACGGCTGAGGAGCAGCAGCTCCTTCTTGGTCAGGCCATGGCCGCCTTCGGCCTGCTGGGCCTCGAGCTCGCGCAGACGGGCGATCGAGTTCGAAATGGTCTGCCAGTTGGTCAGCGTGCCGCCGAGCCAGCGCGAGTTGACGTAGTACTGGGCGGACTGGCGAGCAGCCTCGGCCACCACCGGCGCCGCCTGGCGCTTGGTGCCGACGAACAGCACGCGGCCACCGTCGGCGACGGTGTCCGAGATCAGCTGCAGCGCGCGCTGCAGGGCCGGCACGGTCTGGCTGAGGTCGAGAATGTGGATGTCGTTGCGGACGCCGAAAATGTGGCGTTCCATCTTGGGGTTCCAGCGGTGCTTCTGGTGGCCGAAGTGAACACCTGCTTCGAGCAGCTGACGCATGGAAAAATCGGGCAATGCCATGGAAGGC
>NZ_DASZAW010000039.1:0-24126 GCF_035944845.1 Devosia sp.
CGCATGGTCGAAGGCCGCGCCCAGAAGCGCGAGATCGACATGCTGTTCGACGTGACCAAGCAGATCGAAGGGCACACCATCTGTGCGCTCGGCGATGCGGCGGCCTGGCCGGTGCAGGGCCTGATCCGCAACTTCCGCGACGTCATCGAGGCGCGGATCGACCAATACACCTGGTCCTCGACCAGCGAGGGCGCCGTGCCCTCGATCGCGGCGGAGTAAGGCCAATGGCCAGCATCAAAGTCGACGGTACGCTCGTCGAGGTCCCCGATTACTACACCCTGATGCAAGCCGCGGAAGCAGCCGGCGCGGAGATCCCGCGCTTCTGCTACCACGAGCGCCTGTCGGTCGCCGGCAACTGCCGCATGTGCCTCGTCGAAGTGAAGGGCGGCCCGCCCAAGCCGCAGGCGAGCTGCGCCATGTCGGTCAAGGACCTGCGTCCCGGCCCGAACGGCGAGCCGCCTGAGATGTTCACCAACACCCCGATGGTCAAGAAGGCCCGCGAAGGGGTGATGGAGTTCCTGCTCATCAACCACCCGCTGGATTGCCCGATCTGCGACCAGGGTGGCGAGTGCGACCTGCAGGACCAGGCCATGGCCTACGGCGTCGACAAGAACCGCTTCGCCGAGAACAAGCGCGCCGTCGAGGACAAGTATCTCGGGCCACTGGTGAAGACCGAGATGAACCGCTGCATTCACTGCACGCGCTGTGTCCGGTTCACCACCGAGGTTGCCGGCATCACCGAGATGGGCCTGCTCGGCCGCGGAGAAGACGCCGAGATCACCTCGTATCTCGAGCAGGCGCTCACCAGCGAGTTGCAGGGCAACGTCATCGACCTCTGCCCGGTCGGCGCGCTGACCAGTAAGCCCTATGCCTTCCATGCCCGTCCGTGGGAACTGGTGAAGACCGAGACCATCGACGTGATGGACGCGGTCGGCTCCAACATCCGCGTCGACAGCCGTGGCCGCGAAGTGATGCGCATCCTGCCGCGCGTCAACGAGGCGATCAACGAAGAGTGGATCTCGGACAAGACCCGCTTCATCTGGGATGGGCTGAAGAGCCAGCGTCTCGACCGGCCGTATGTCCGCCAGAACGGCAAGCTGAAGCCGGCGTCGTGGGACGAGGCGTTCGCCGCCATCGCCAAGGCGATCAAGGCCTCGGGCGGCGGCAACAAGGTCGGCGCCATTGCCGGTGACCTGGCGGCCGTCGAGGACATGTATGCGCTCAAGGCGTTGATGACCTCGCTCGGCTCGGGCATGACCGACTGCCGTCCGGCAATGTCGGGGATCGACCCGTCGATGCCGCGCTCGGCCTACATCTTCAACCCGACCATTGCGGGCATCGAAGACGCCGACGCGATCCTGATCATCGGCTCGAACCCGCGCAAGGAAGCAGCGCTGGTCAACGCGCGCATCCGCAAGGCCTGGCGCGCCAAGAATACCCCGATCGCGCTGATCGGCGACAATGCCGACCTCACCTACAAGTACGAGTACCTCGGCAACGGGTTGTCGGCGCTTGCCGACCTCGTGGCGCGCAAGGGCAGCTTCGGCGAGATTCTGTCGAAGGCCGTCCGTCCGCTGATCATCGTGGGCGAGGGCGCCGTGTCGCATGGCGCGGCGCATTCCAAGCAAATCGGCCGTGACGTCCTCGCCATGGCCGCCAAGCTCGCCACCGGTTCGGGCGCCGCCGAGGACTGGAACGGCCTCGCGCTGCTGCACAATGCCGCCGGTCGCGTCGGCGGTCTCGACATCGGCTTCGTGCCGCATGACGGCGGCGTCTGCTCGGCCGACCAGATCGGTCTGGCCGGCAAGGGCGAGCTCGACGTGCTGTTCCTGCTCGGCGCCGACGAGTACGACACCGCGGCGATGGGCAAGGCGTTCGTGGTCTATGTCGGCACGCACGGCGATGCCGGTGCGCACCGCGCCGACGTGATCCTGCCCTCGGCTGCCTATACCGAGAAGTCGGGCACCTACGTCAATACCGAGGGTCGCGTGCAGCTCGCCGAGCGCGCCGTGTTCCCGCCGGGCGAAGCGAAGGAAGACTGGGCGATTTTCCGGGCGCTCAGTGCCGTGCTCGGGCAGCCGTTGCCGTTCAACTCGCTCAGCCAGTTGCGCGCCGCGATCTACGCCGAGTTCCCGCATTTGGCGCGGCTCGACCAGATCGCCCAGGGTTCGCTGGCCGATGTGAAGAAGCTCGCCGGCGCTGCGATCAAGACCAAGTCCGCAACCTTCACTTCGCCGGTTGCCGATTTCTACCTCACCAACCCGATCGCGCGGGCGTCCGCGACGATGGGCGAATGCGCCGCGCTGCAGGCCGGTTTCCGGCAGGCAGCAGAGTAAGGGGCCCAGATGGATTTCGTTGTTTCAGCGCTGGACTACCTGCTCGGTATCCCGATCTTCGGGTGGGGTACGCAGGTCGGCTTCATCTACAAGGGGCTGCTGCTGCTCGTCGCGCTGCTGTTGTTCACGGCGTATATCCTGCTCGCCGACCGCAAGATCTGGGCGGCGGTGCAGCAGCGTCGCGGCCCCAACGTCGTCGGCCCGCTCGGGCTGTTGCAGAGCTTCGCGGACTTGTTGAAGTTCGTCCTCAAAGAGCCTGTAATCCCGGCAAGCTCGGACAAGGTGCTGTTCATCCTGGCGCCGCTGGTGACCTCGATCCTGGCGCTCTCGGCCTATGCCGTGATCCCGTTCGACAACGGCTGGGCGCTGGCGGACATCAATATCGGCATCCTCTACATCTTCGCCATCTCGTCGCTGGGCGTTTACGGCATCATCATGGGCGGCTGGGCTTCGAACTCGAAGTACGCCTTCCTCGGTGCGCTCCGTTCGGCGGCGCAGATGGTGTCGTACGAAGTCTCGATCGGCCTCGTGATCATCACGGTGCTGCTCGTCGTCGGCTCGCTGAATCTCACCGATATCGTGGTGGCGCAGCAGTCTGGCGGTATCGCGCACATGCTCGGCGTACCGTGGCTCAGCGTCCTCAACTGGTACTGGCTGCCGCTGTTCCCGATGTTCGTGATCTTCTACGTCTCGGCGCTGGCGGAAACCAACCGCCCCCCGTTCGACCTGCCGGAAGGTGAATCGGAACTCGTGGCCGGCTACATGGTCGAGTATTCCTCGACCCCGTACCTGCTGTTCATGCTCGGCGAATACATCGCCATCATCCTGATGTGCTCGATGACGACGATCCTGTTCCTCGGGGGCTGGGCGGCGCCGATCGACCTGCCGCCGTTCACCTGGATCCCCGGCGTCGTCTGGTTCGTCCTCAAGCTTTGCCTGGTGTTTTTCATGTTCGCGATGGCCAAGGCGATCGTGCCGCGCTACCGCTATGACCAGTTGATGCGCATCGGCTGGAAGGTCTTCCTGCCGATCTCGCTGCTCATGGTGGTCGTCGTCGCCGCGGTTCTGCAGCTCACCGGCTGGGGCTGGCACGGAGGGTCCGTCTGATGCGTTTCGCCCAGTTCCTCAACGGCCTGCTGCTCCGCGAGTTCGTCGGCGCCTTCTTCCTCGCGATGAAGTACTTCTTTGCGCCCAAGAAGACCGTGAACTACCCGTTCGAGAAGATCCCCTATTCGCCACGCTTCCGCGGTGAGCATGCGCTGCGCCGCTACCCCAACGGCGAAGAGCGCTGCATTGCCTGCAAGCTCTGCGAAGCGATCTGCCCGGCCCAGGCCATCACCATCGAAGCCGGCCCGCGCCAGAACGACGGCACTCGCCGGACGGTGCGCTACGACATCGACATGGTGAAATGCATCTATTGCGGTTTCTGCCAGGAGGCTTGCCCGGTCGACGCCATCGTCGAGGGGCCGAACTTCGAGTTCGCGACTGAAACGCGCGAGGAGCTGTATTTCTCGAAAGAAAAGCTCCTCGCCAATGGCGATCGTTGGGAGCGCGAGATCGCGGCCAACCTCGCCGCCGACGCGCCGTACCGGTGATCAAGATGGTGATGTCGTTCAACAGCGGTGCCACAGCGACACCTCTCCCTTGGGAGAGAGGTCGGCGCGTAGCGCCGGGTGAGGGGGCCTTGCCTCAGTCACCGAGTTTGGGGCAAGGCCCCCTCACCCCAGCCCTCTCCCCCAAAGGGAGAGGGGGCGCGAGTTCCGAGGCCTTCGCATGACGCTGCCGCTGTTCTTCTTCTATGTGTTCTCGGTCATCACCGTCGCTTCGGCGCTGATGGTGATCGCGGCGCGCAATCCCGTCCACTCGGTGCTGTTCCTGATCCTGGCGTTCGTGAATTCGGCCGGCCTGTTCATGCTGGCCGGCGCCGAGTTCCTGGCGCTGATCCTGATCGTCGTCTATGTCGGTGCCGTCGCGGTGCTGTTCCTGTTCGTCACCATGATGCTCGACGTCGACTTCGCGTCGCTGCGCCAGGGCATGCTGCAATATGCGCCGGTCGGTGTGGTGGTCGGCGTGATCCTGTTGCTCGAGTTGCTGCTGGTGGCGGGGAGCTTCGTGCTGCCGGTCGATTCTGGCGCCGCGGCTGCGGTGCCGATGGATGCGGCGATCGACAATACCCGCGCCATCGGGCAGTTGCTCTACACGCGCTACGTGTTCCTGTTCCAGGGCGCCGCCGGCGTGCTGCTGGTCGCCATGATCGGCGCCATCGTCCTGACCCTTCGGCACAAGTCGAACGTCAAGCGGCAGGATGTGTTCCGCCAGACCGGGCGCAAGCGCTCGGAAGGCACGGAACTGGTCAAGGTCAAATCGGGGCAGGGGCTCTAAATGCTGGCAGCAACAGGCATCGGGCTCGGGCACTACCTGACCGTCGGGGCGATCCTCTTCACCCTCGGCGTGTTCGGGATTTTTCTCAACCGCAAGAACATCATCATCATCCTGATGTCGGTGGAACTGATCCTCCTGGCGGTGAACATCAACTTCGTGGCGTTCTCGTCGCAACTGGGCGATCTCGCCGGGCAGGTGTTCGCGCTGTTGATCCTCACGGTGGCCGCTGCGGAAGCGGCAATCGGTCTCGCCATCCTCGTCATCTTCTATCGCAACCGCGGCTCGATCGCCGTGGAAGACGTCAACTCGCTGAAGGGCTGACCGCAAAGTGATCCAGGCCATCGTATTCTTCCCGCTCGTCGGGGCCCTGATCGCAGGTTTGCTGGGCCGCATCATCGGTCACCGCACCAGCGAGTACATCACCACCGGCCTGCTGATCGCGGCGGCGGTGCTGAGCTGGATCGTCTTCGCCGGCTACTGGTTCGCGCCGGCCGCGGTTGAGGGCGCGCACGGCGCAGAGCACGCGGCGACCAAGGTCGAGGTGATGCGCTGGATCGTCTCCGGTGCACTCGACCTGCGCTGGGTGCTGCGCGTCGATACGCTCACCGCGGTGATGCTGGTGGTGGTGACTACCGTCTCCAGCCTCGTCCACCTCTATTCGATCGGCTACATGGCCGACGATCCGCACCGTTCGCGGTTCTTCGCCTACCTGTCGCTCTTCACCTTCGCCATGCTGATGCTGGTGACCGCGGACAACTTCCTGCAGATGTTCTTCGGCTGGGAAGGCGTGGGCCTCGCCTCATACCTGCTGATCGGCTTCTGGTACACGCGCCCCTCGGCCAATGCGGCCGCCATGAAGGCATTCGTGGTCAACCGCGTCGGCGATTTCGGCTTCGCGCTCGGCATCTTCGCGGCCTTCGTGGTGCTCGGTCACCTCGATTTCGACGGCGCGTTCCATGCCGTCGAGGCCAACAAGGACCTGACCTTCCGCTTCCTCAGTTGGGACGTCCACGCCATGACCGTGGTGTGCCTGCTGCTGTTCATGGGCGCCATGGGCAAGTCGGCACAGTTCCTGCTCCACACCTGGCTGCCGGACGCGATGGAAGGCCCGACCCCGGTGTCGGCGCTGATCCATGCCGCGACCATGGTGACGGCTGGCGTGTTCATGGTTGCCCGCTTCTCGCCGCTGTTCGAGGCGTCGGAGCTCGCTATGACCGTGGTGATGCTCGTTGGCGCGCTGACAGCGTTCTTTGCGGCGACCGTTGGCCTCGTCCAGAACGACATCAAGCGCGTCATCGCCTATTCGACCTGCTCGCAGCTCGGCTACATGTTCGTGGCGCTGGGGGCAGGGGTGTACTCGGTGGGGATCTTCCACCTGTTCACCCACGCCTTCTTCAAGGCCCTGCTGTTCCTCGGAGCCGGCTCGGTGATCCATGCGATGCACCATGAGCAGGACATGCGGAACATGGGCGGGCTCAGGAAGAAGATCCCGATCACCTACTGGATGATGATCATCGGTACCCTGGCGCTCACCGGCGTCGGTATCCCGGGCACGCCGCTCGGCTTCGCCGGGTTCTTCTCGAAGGACGGGATCATCGAAGTCGCTTACGCAGCGGGTGGCTCGACCGGCTACATCGCCTTCTGGGCCCTGGTGATCGCGGCCATGTTCACGAGCTTCTATTCGTGGCGCCTGATCCACCTGACCTTCCATGGCGAGCCGCGGGGCCAGCATCATGGTCACGATGCGCATGCCGACCATGCCCATGACGATCACGGACATCATGGCAGCGCCTACGACAACGCGCATGAGAGCCCCAACGTCATGCTGGTGCCGCTCTATGTGCTGGCTGCCGGCGCCGTGCTGGCGGGTTTGGTGTTCAACGACCTGTTCTTCGGCCATGCAGAGCATATCGAGCACTTCTTCCAGGGCTCGCTCGTCGTCTCCGAGGCCCTGCTCGATGAAGCCCACCATGTCCCGCTATGGGTGAAGTGGTCGGCGACCATTGCCATGCTGCTCGGCTTCGCCGCGGCGTACCAGATGTACATCCGCGATCCGGCAGCGCCGAAGCGGATGGCTCACGCCAACCCGGGGCTCTACCTGTTCCTGCTCAACAAGTGGTATTTCGACGAGCTCTACGACCGCATCTTCGTCAGGCCGGCGCTTTGGCTGGGCAATGCCCTGTGGAAGGGCTTTGACGACATGCTGATCGACAAGACGATCACCGAGGGCCTTGGCAACCGCGTCAAGGACATCACCGGCAAGGTGGTGAAGCTGCAGTCGGGCTACCTCTATCACTACGCTTTCGCCATGCTTATCGGTATCGCGGCGCTGCTCACCTGGGCCATCGCCGCCGGGGGACTCCTGGGATGATCTTCAGTGACCACCTTCTGACGGTCATCACCTTCCTGCCGACGCTGGGCGCGCTGCTGCTGCTCTTCGTCGGTGGGCGCGACGAGGCGGCCAACAGGCTGGCGCGCTATATCGCGCTCGGCGTGACGGTGGTGACGGCCGCGCTCAGCCTATGGCTCTGGTACAAGTTCGACCCGACCAATACCGGCTTCCAGTTCGTCGAGAACTATGGCTGGAGCGACTCGATCGGCTACCGCATGGGCGTCGACGGCATCTCGGTGCTGTTCATTCCGCTGACCGCTGTGTTGATGCCGGCGGTGATCCTCTCCAGCTTCGGCTCGATCACCAAGCGGGTGAAAGAATACCTGATCGTCTTCCTGATCCTCGAGACGTTCATGATCGGCGCCTTCGCGACGCTCGATCTGGCGATGTTCTACGTGTTCTTTGAAGGCACGCTGATTCCGATGTTCCTGATCATCGGCATCTGGGGCGGGGCGCGGCGCATCCAGGCGACCTACAAGTTCTTCTTCTACAGCTTCACCGGCACGGTGCTGATGCTCATCGCCATCATGGCGATGTTCTGGCAGGCCGACACGCTCGATATCCAGAAGCTCCTGGCCTTCAAGTTCCCACCGGAGCTGCAGACCTGGCTGTGGATCGGGTTCTTCGCCTCGTTCGCGGTGAAGATGCCGATGTGGCCATTCCACCGCTGGCTGCCCGAAGCGCACGTCGAGGCGCCGACCGGCGGCTCGGTGATCCTGGCGGCGATCCTCTTGAAGCTTGGCGGCTACGGTTTCATCCGCTTCTCGATCTCGATGTTCCCCGATGCCTCGCACCAGTTCGCGAACTTCGTGTTCGTCCTGTCGATCGCGGCGATCATCATCACCTCGCTCGTCGCGCTGGTGCAGACCGATATCAAGAAGCTGATCGCCTACTCGTCGGTCGCCCATATGGGCTTCGTGACCATGGGGATCTTCACCGGCAACATCTACGGCATCCACGGCGCGATCTTCCAGATGATCTCGCACGGCATCGTTTCGGCGGCGCTGTTCTTCTGCGTCGGCGTGGTCTACGACCGGATGCACACCCGTGAGATCGATGCCTATGGTGGCCTTGTCTCGCCGATGCCGCGCTATGCCGTGGTGTTCATGGTGTTCACCATGGCCAATGTCGGTCTGCCGGGAACCTCGGGGTTCGTCGGTGAGTTCCTCACCATGCTGGCGGCGTTCCAGGCCAATACCTGGGTGGCGTTCTTTGCGGCATTCGGCGTGATCCTGTCGGCGGCCTATGCGCTCTGGCTCTATCGCCGGGTGATCTTCGGCGCCTTCACCAAGGAATCGCTGAAGGGCATTCTCGATCTCGACCGGCGCGAAGCCATCGTCCTGGTGCCGCTGGTGCTTCTCACCATCCTCTTCGGCTTCTATCCGGCACCGATCCTCGATGCGACCGCCGCCTCGGTGAACCTTGTCGCGGAAAACTTTGCCAACGCCATTGGTGCCGCGCCGCAAGCGGTCGCCGCGGCGACCGGCCACTGATGTTTGATTTTGTCGCGCTTTCGAACGGGAAGAGTCTGCAACTTTTCCTGAAAGCACTCTAGGAGACGGGCATGCTGTCCGACGTCACGAGCTTCGCTTCGCTCGCCCCCGCCTACCCGGAACTGCTGCTGGCCGTCGGTGCCATCGTGGTGCTGCTGGTTTCGCTGTTCTGGAAGGGCATCAGTTCGACGGCGGTGTCGATCGTCGCGATCGTGCTGCTCCTCGTGGTGCTGGCGATGCTGCTGCTGCAGCCGGCCACCGGCGTGCTGTTCAACGGCGTATTCATCGTCGACGGATTTGCCCGTTACATGAAGGCGCTGGTGCTGGGCGGCGCGGCGGCAACGCTGCTGATCTCGCTTTCGAGCGCTAAAGAGCACGGCATCGACAAGTTCGAGTATGCGGTTCTGGTGCTGCTGGCGACGCTGGGCATGATGATCATGGTTTCGGCCAATGATCTGATGACCCTCTATATCGGCCTCGAACTGCAGAGCCTGGCGCTTTACGTGGTCGCCGCCATGAAGCGCGAGGACAAGAAGGCCACCGAAGCCGGCATCAAGTACTTCGTGCTCGGCGCGTTGTCGTCAGGCATGCTGCTCTACGGTGCCTCGCTGGTCTACGGCTTCACCGGCACCACTCAGATCGACCAGATCGTTACGGCGATCACCCTCGACAGCCGCTCGATCGGGCTGATCTTCGGCATGGTGTTCCTGCTCGCCGGTATCGCCTTCAAGATCTCGGCCGTGCCGTTCCACATGTGGACGCCAGACGTCTATGAGGGCGCGCCGACGCCGGTGACCGCGTTCTTTGCGGCAGCACCGAAGGTTGCGGCTATGGCGCTGTTCATCCGCGTCTCCACGGTCAGCTTTGCGCCGATCACGCATGACTGGCAGCAGATCGTCATCTTCCTGTCGATCGCTTCGATGGTGCTCGCTGCGTTCGCCGCGATCGGGCAGAACAACCTCAAGCGCCTGCTCGCCTACTCGTCGATCGGCCATGTCGGCTTTGCGCTGGTCGGCTTGTCGGCCGGCACGCAAGTGGGGGTTGAGGGCGTTGCCGTCTACATGGCGATCTACATCGCCATGACTGTCGGCATCTTCGCCTGCGTGCTGGCGCTGCGCACCGAGAATGGTCCGGTGGAAACGATCACGGAACTCGCCGGTCTCGCGCAGAAGCGGCCGTTCGTCGCGGCCGTCATCGCCATCCTGATGTTCTCGCTGATCGGCCTGCCGCCGCTGGCAGGGTTCTTTGCCAAGTGGCAGGTGTTCCTCGCCGCGGTCGAGCAGAACCTCTTCCTGCTTGCGGTGATCGGCGTCCTCGCCTCGGCGGTGAGCGCGTTCTACTACCTGCGCATCGTCAAGGTGATGTATTTCGACGAGCCGGTCGCCGAGTTCGCCGCAGTGCCGGGCGAGCTCAACGTGGTCATGGCCGGTATCGGATTCCTGATCGTCGCCTATTTCGTCACGGTGGGTTCGCCGCTGACCGCGGCCGCCCAGCTCGCGGCCGGAAGCCTGTTCTAGTGGCAGGCTTCTGGCTTGGTTCCCGGGCAAGCTCCCGCGGTTACAGGCTGAACGGCTTCGACAGCGTCGGTTCGACCTCCACCGAGGCCGCGAAAGCTGCCCAGACGGGGGACATCGGCGATGTCTGGTTCTGCGCGTTGCAACAGACTGCCGGCCGGGGGCGTCGCGGGCGACCGTGGCAATCGCCGCACGGTAACCTTGCTGCCAGCCTGCTCGTGGTTCCGGATGTCGACCCGGCCGCCGCGGCGACGCTCGGTTTCGTCGCCGGGGTGTCGCTGAACCAGGCGCTGGCCAACATCGTTCCCGCGGCGAGGCTGAAGACCGGTATCGATGGCGCCGACACGTCGAATGGGCGTATTGCGCTCAAGTGGCCCAATGACGTGCTGGCCGACGGCGCCAAGTTGGCCGGCATCCTGCTCGAGGCGCACAAGCGGCCGGATGGCGCCTTGGCGATCGTGGTCGGGATCGGCGTCAATGTCGTCGAAGCGCCGGAGGGGCTGCCTTATCCGGCGACGTCGCTGCGTGCACTCGGGCTCGACACGTCGGCCGAAACGGTGTTCGGGGCGCTCTCGGATGCCTGGGTCGATGCGGTGGAACTGTGGGACCGGGGCAGGGGTGTTACCCAGGTGCTGGAGCTGTGGCGCCGCTCGGCTGCCGGCATCGGCGCCGAGGTGGCGGTGAACCGCGACGGCGACGTCGTCCGCGGCATCTTTGAAACGATCGACGAGGGCGGACGATTGATCGTCCGCGCCAATGACAACAGCCGGATCGCCATCACCGCGGGTGATGTGCATTTCGGCACGACCGCAAGCGTTAGGAACTGAGAATGGCAAAGCCGAGAGCAGATGAACTCGTCTTCGTGCCGCTGGGCGGCGTCGGCGAGATCGGCATGAACATGGGCGCCTACGGCTTCGGGCCGGAGCGCAACCGCAAGTGGATCGTGGTCGATTGCGGGGTAACCTTTGCCGGCCCACAGGAGCCGGGAGTGGAACTGATCCTGCCCGATCCGGCCTTCCTCGAGGAGAATGCCGACGACATCCTGGCGCTGATCCTCACCCACAGCCACGAAGACCATTACGGTGCGGTGCTCGACCTGTGGCCGGCGTTCGATCGGCCGGTCTATGCCACCGCCTTCACGGCGGCGATGCTGAGCGCCAAGAAGGAATCCGAAGGCATCGTCGAGGATGTCGAGGTGAGGCCGATGCGGGTAGGAAAACCCTTCAGTGTCGGCCCCTTCACCATCGAAGCGATCAACGTCGCGCACTCGATCCCCGAGAGCTGCGCACTGTTGATTACCACGCCGATCGGCCGGGTGATCCATACCGGCGACTGGAAACTCGATCCGCACCCGGTAGGTGCGCCGCCGACCGATGTCGGCCGCTTCGCCCAGATCGGCGAGGATCGCTCGACGCCGATCGCGCTGATCTGTGATTCCACCAACGCGATGAAGGACGGCACCAGCCCGTCCGAGGACGAGGTCGCGTCGACGCTCGAGGCGCTGATAGCGTCGTCGACGCACCGCGTCGCCGTCACTACCTTCGCCTCAAATGTGGGCCGAGTGATCTCGGTGGCGCGCGCGGCGCAGAAGGCCGGTCGCAAGGTGGTGATGTCGGGCAGGGCGCTGCATCGCATCAGCGGCATCGCGCGCGAGCTCGGCATGCTGGAGGGGATCGATCCGTTCCTTGATCAGAACGAGTACAAGGCACTGCCACGCGCCAAGGTGGTGCTGCTGTGCACCGGCAGCCAGGGCGAGGCCCGCGCGGCCATTGCGCGGATCGCGCGCGAGGAGCATCCCGAAATCTCGCTCAATGCCGGTGACCGGGTGATCTTCTCGTCCTGGGCCATCCCGGGCAACGAGCGTGAAGTCATCGACATCCAGAACATGCTGATCGACCGCGGCATCGACGTGATCACCCAGACGCACGGGCTTGTTCACACCACCGGCCACCCGCGGCGCGAGGAACTGAAGCGGCTTTACGACCTGATCAAGCCGGACGTGCTGGTGCCGGTGCACGGCGAGGCGGCGCATCTCGAGGCGCATGCGCTGCTCGGTCGCCAGCACGGTATCGAAACCGTGGTGCACGCCCGCAACGGCGACATGGTGCGCCTGTTCCCGGAAACCACGCAGTTCCCGGGCGAAGTTCGCGTCGGACAGCTCTATCTTGACGGCAACGTGCTCTGCACCCCTGAGGAGAGCGGCGTGAAGGGGCGCCGGCGGCTCAGCTTCGGCGGACACATCGTGGTAAGCCTGTGTGTCAACTCGTCGGGCCAGGTGCTGGCCGGACCGGAAACGGTGATCGAAGGCCTGCCCGACGTCGAGGATGACGATGAGTCGCTGCCCGAAATCGTTCGGCGTGCGGTAACAGGTACACTCAAGTCGATTCCGCCCAAGCGCCGCAACGACCCTGAGCTGGTCAATACGGCGCTGCAGCGGGCGGTCCGCAGCGAGGTTTCGTCCTACTGGGGCCGCAAACCCAATGTAACGGTGTTCGTCCACCGAGTCTGAGGCTCGCCATGCAAGTCGGAACCTTTCTCGCCATCTTCTTCGTCACTTGGTGGATTTGCCTGTTCCTGGTGCTGCCGTTCAAAGTGCGCAACCAGGTGGATGCGGGCGAGTGGGTACAGGGCACCGAGCGGGGGGCGCCGGCGGGGATTCTTCGGCTGTGGCCGAAACTGCTGATCACAACGGCGCTGGCGGCTGTGGTCACCGGGTTGCTTCTGTGGGGGCTGACGACGCCGTGGCTGCAGGAATACTGGCGGTAGGGCGTCAGGTCTGAACTGCCCCTCACCCGGCGCTGCGCGCCACCCTCTCCCTCAAGGGGAGAGGGGAGATAAACGCACGATCGAGCCACATCGTCCCTCTCCCCTTGAGGGAGAGGGTGCCCGAAGGGCGGGTGAGGGGAAGGATGCTCCCTTAGATTGCTAGCGCTTCTTCACCTTGGGCAGCGCATGGGCATAGGCCATCTTCAGCGCCGCCTTCAACTCCTCCACCGACAGCTTAGCCAGCACCGCCGTGGTCCAGCCCTGGCGGCCCCAGGCATTGTCGATCGGCATGAACGCCTCGGGCGCCAGCATCATCTTGAACTCCTGCTCGTCGGGGGTGAGCTTGAGGTTGGCCGTGAGCCCGTCGGCAGCGAGCGTGGCGTAGATGCGCGCGACCTTGAAGGCCCGTCGATCGAAGTGCGGCGCTTCCGTTGTACCGTCGAGCGCCAATGCAATTGCCGTGAACTCAGAAGAAGTTGTCATCGGTTCTTCATCCGCAATGAAAAAAGCAGGGCCGAAGCCCTGCTTTGAAAGTTTCTCGACAATACGCTGGTCTTAGGCACACGGTTAGGTGGCTGCCAACGCTCCTCCCTTGACGTTGTCGACGTCCGGCAACTTGCGGTTGCCTGTGTTCTTATGGCGACGGACCCTAACAACTGAATCTAGGGCTGCCAAGCGGATTCTGCATGGCAGCCATCGCATTTTTACATAGTATTCAAGCCATCATTTGGTAGGCGGCTCAGACTGCGCAAAAGCGCCGCAGAGGCAAGCGTTTGCCTAAGTTTCGCGCGCTTTTGCGGGCTCCACTTTGCCCCGCTTTGCGCTATAGGGATCGCAACTCCGAATCCGGCGCCATCGAGGACCGTACATGCGTTTGAGCCGTTACTTCCTGCCCCTCCTGAAGGAGACGCCGAAAGAGGCCGAGATCGTCTCGCACCAGCTGATGCTTCGTGCCGGCATGATCAAGCAGCAGGCCGCAGGGAGCTATTCCTGGCTGCCGCTCGGCTTCAAGGTGCTGAACAAGATCGTTCGCATCATCGAAGAAGAGCAGAACCGCTCCGGCGCCATTCAACTTCTGATGCCGACCATCCAGTCAGCGGACCTGTGGAAGGAATCGGGCCGATACGACGACTACGGCAAGGAGATGCTGCGCCTCGAGGACCGGCACGAACGCGACATGCTGTTCGGGCCGACCAACGAGGAGATGATCACCGACATCTTCCGCACCTATGTGAAGTCCTACAAGGATCTGCCGCTGAACCTCTACCACATCCAGTGGAAGTTCCGCGACGAGGTGCGGCCGCGCTTCGGTACCATGCGCTCGCGCGAGTTCCTGATGAAGGACGCCTACTCGTTCGACCTCGACGAGGCTGGCGCAACGCAGGCCTTCTACCGGATGTTCGTGGCGTACCTGCGCACCTTCCATCGCATGGGCCTGGTCGGTGTGCCGATGCGCGCCGATACAGGTCCGATCGGTGGCGACCTGAGCTACGAGTTCCATGTCCTCGCCGAGACCGGCGAGAGTGCGGTGTTCCTCGACAAACGCCTGGTGGATAAGCCGATTCCGCCGATCGACACCGACTATCGCAGCGACCTGACGCCGATCTTCAAAGACTGGACGTCGCTGTTCGCCGCGACTGACGAGATGACTGACGAAGCCGGCTTCAAGGCGGCCGTCGATCCCGAGCACCAACTCGCCGCTCGCGGCATCGAGGTCGGCCACATCTTCAATTTCGGTACCAAGTATTCCAAGCCGATGCGAGCGACCGTCACCGGCCCCGACGGTAAGGAAGTCGAGGTGCAGGGGGGCAGCTACGGCATCGGCCCGACCCGCCTCGTACCAGCCATCATCGAAGCTTCGCATGACGATGCCGGCATCATCTGGCCGGTCAGCGTCGCGCCGTTCGAGGCCGTGGTGATCAACCTCAAGGTCGGCGACGCGGAGAGCGACCGGGCGTCCGAGCGGCTCTACGACGATCTCACCCGCGAGGGCATCGATGTGCTGCTCGACGATCGCGACCAGGGCGCCGGCGGCAAGTTTGCCGCGGCCGATCTGATCGGCATCCCGTACCAGTTGATCGTCGGGCCACGCGGCCTCAAGGATGGAGTGGTCGAGATCAAGCATCGCAAGTCGGGCGAGCGCGAAACGCTGTCGATCGAGGAAGCCGTGGGCCGGCTCAAGGCGCTGATCGTGCCGCAGCGGCGGGACAGCGTTTGAGCGATTCCCCGCCCATCGTGGCGAAGGGGCCCGGGCCGTTTTCGGGTTTCGAGTTCCTGGTGGCGGGCCGCTACCTGCGGGCCCGCCGCAAGGAGAAGTTTGCCTCGGTCATTACCATCCTCACCATGGTGGGGGTGGTGCTGGGCGTTGCGACGCTGATCGTCGTGATGTCGGTGATGAATGGGTTTCGCACCGAGCTGCTAGGCAAGATCCTTGGCCTCAACGGTCATTTCGTCGTGCAGACCACGACTGAAGGCTTCGTCGGCTACGACGATGTCGTGACCCGCCTCGAAGGGGTCGAGGGCGTGCGCTACGCCATCCCCTATGTCGAGGGCCAGGCGCTGGCCGCCGGCAATTCGAGCGCCACCGGCGTGGTGGTGCGCGGCATCAGCGAAGCCTCGCTGGCCAAGCTCGAACTGTTGCGCGACGGCGCGACGCTGGGCGGCTGGGACCAATGGGATGGCAGCCAGGGAGTCGCCATCGGCCAACGCCTCTCGGAGCGGCTCGGGGTATCGCTGGGCGACCGGATCACCATCATCAATCCCAACGGAACTCCGACGCCGTTCGGCACGACCCCTGCCGAGCTGACGCTGCCGGTGAACGTCATCTTCAATATCGGCATGCCCGAGTATGACGGGTTCTACATTTACCTGCCGATGCAGGAAGCGCAGGTGTATTTTCGGCTGTTCGAAGACAGTCTGAAGCCGGGCGTGCAGATGCCCGGCGTGATGGCGACCGACGAAGAGATCGATGCCGCCTACGAGCGCGCCTACAAGGTGAGTGGCGTCGAGGTGTTCGTCGCCGACCCCGACAAGATCGCCGGCATGCGCGACAAGCTTGCGGCCGCGCTCGATGGCACGTTCACCATCACGGACTGGCAGCAGCGCAATGCGACGTTCTTTTCCGCACTACAGGTGGAGCGGGTGGTGATGTTCGTCATCCTGTCGCTGATCATCCTCGTTGCCGCTTTCAACATCATCGCCAGCCTCGTGATGCTGGTGAAGGACAAGGGGCCGGATATTGCCGTGCTCCGCACCATGGGCGCGACGCGCGGCGCGATCCTCCGCATCTTCTCGATGACCGGCTTCGCCATTGGGCTTTCCGGAACTTTTCTCGGGCTGATCCTCGGGCTGGTGTTCGCCATCAATGTCGAGGCGATCCGCTCAACCGTTTCGAGCCTCCTCAACATCTCGATCTTCCCGCCGGAGCTGTTCCTGATGGCGAGCCTGCCGTCACGGGTGGATCCGCTTGAGGTTACCCTGGTGGTGCTGCTGTCGCTGGGGCTGACGTTCCTTGCAACGCTCTATCCGGCATGGCGCGCCGCACGTCTCGACCCGATCGAGGGGTTGAACCAATGACCGAACGCGCCCCGTCGCCCGATCCCGGCCCGTTCTCGCGCTTCGAGTTCCTCGTTGCCGGTCGCTACCTGCGAGCCCGTCGGCGCGATCGTTTCGTGTCGGTGATCGCCGGGCTGACGCTCACGGGTATTGCGCTGGGCGTGGCGGCACTGATCGTCGTCACCTCGGTGATGAACGGCTTCAATGCCGAGATCATTTCGAAGCTCCTGGGCCTTAATGGCCACTTCTCCGCTTATCCGATCGAGGCGCGTTTCACCGACTACGAAAAGTCGGCGTTCGAGATTCAGAGCGTCGATGGCGTGGTGGCTGCGATCCCGTTCGTCGAAGGGCAGGCGCTCGCATCCGGCGCCAAGGCCGATGCGACCGGAGCGATCGTCCGCGGCGTGTCGCTGGGCTCGATCGAGAAGCTTAGGCTGCTGCACGACGGAGCGATCCTCGGCCATTGGGACGGCTGGGACGAGGGGAACGGCATCGCCATAGGCCGACGACTGGCTGAGAAGCTGAAGGTGAATATCGGCGATCCGGTAACGCTGCTGGCCCCGGACGCTTCGGGGCTGCAAAGCGGTGCGGCGCCCCGCACGCGCTCGTTTCCGGTCAAGGTGATCTTCGACCTCGGGATGACCGAGTTCGACAGCTTCTATCTCTACATGCCGTTGCAGCCGGCACAGGACTATCTCGAGATGTTCGATCGGGTGCTGAAGCCCGGTGCGAGCGTGCCGCCGCTCGACGCCGAGCCGGCCGACCGCGAAGCGGCCTATGACCGGATCTATCGGGCGACAGCGATCGAGGTGTTCATCGACGACCCCAATGCGCTCGACGCGATGCGGCTCAAGATCGGGCAGCAGATCGAACGGCCGCTGATCCTTTCGGACTGGCGGCAGCAGCATCAGAATTTCTTCGACGCGCTGCAGACGCAGGGCAGCGTGATGTTCGTGATCCTGTCGATGATTGTGGTGGTGGCCGCCTTCAACATCATCTCCAGCCTCATCATGCTGGTAAAGGACAAGGGCACCGATATCGCGGTGCTGCGCACCATGGGCGCTACGCGTGGCTCGATCATGCGGATCTTCGGCATAGCGGGCGTCGCGATCGGCGTCGGTGGCACGCTGCTCGGCCTGGCGCTCGGGCTGGTGATTGCCGCCAATGCCGAGGCGATCCGGGCGTTCCTGTCGAGCGTGCTGGGCTTCACCATCTTCCCGCCCGAGGTGTTTTTCCTCTCCTCGCTGCCCAGCCGCACCAACCCATCCGAAGTGATTGCCATCGTCGCCGTGGCGATGGGGCTCAGCTTCCTTGCGACGCTCTATCCTGCCTGGCGCGCCGCCCAATACGATCCTGTCGAGGCCCTCCGCTATGAGTGACGTCCACCTGAAGCTCGCCAAGGTGCATCGCCACTATGGCGAGGGTGACACATTGGTGCGTGTGCTCGAGGCGGCCGATCTCCAGGTCAGTGGCGGCGAACTCGTCGCCATTGTCGCGCCGTCCGGTGCCGGCAAGTCGACCCTGCTGCACATTTCGGGGCTGCTGGAGCGGCCGCAAGGCGGCGAGGTCGAGATCACCGGGGTGCCGACCAGCAAGCTCAACGAGCGTGGCCGGACGCTGCTGCGGCGCGACACTATCGGCTACGTCTACCAGTTCCATCACCTCTTGCCGGAATTCTCGGCGCTCGAGAACGTCACCATGCCGCAGCTGATCGCCGGGCGCGACCGCGCCGCGGCCGAGAAGCGGGGCATGGAGCTGCTCGATATTCTCGGTATCGCGCCGCGGGCCCAGCATCGGCCAGCCGAACTCTCCGGTGGCGAGCAGCAGCGCGTCGCCATCGCCCGGGCGGCAGCCAACCACCCGCGGATCATCCTCGCGGACGAACCCACCGGTAATCTCGATCCCGATACCAGCGACGTGGTGTTCGACGCGCTCGCGTCACTGATCCGGGAAGAGGGCGCCGCCGCCCTGATCGCCACGCACAACCACGACCTGGCCCGGCGGGCGAACCGCATCGTGACTCTGCGCGGCGGGTTGATCGAGCAGACGACGCTTTAGGGCTACGGTCCGATAAGCAAGCTGGCCCCCGACTTGCCTCCCACCGCTGGGATGACACCGAGTTGGTGGATGAGGCCGAGCGATCCAAACGCTTCAAGCGTCGGGCAAAACCTCGTCATCCTCATTGGCCCGCCGCAGCCGCTCCCGATCGAGCAGGCTGTTGACGCGCGTCCGCAGCCCGCGGATCTGCCGGGCCTGCCGCTCATTGGTGTCCCTGAGCTGGCGGATACGGGTCTCGGCGGCCTCCTGGTGATTGATGTCCCACTCGCGCACCCGCCGCACCACCACCTTGGTTTCGGGCGGCGGCTCGAGCAGGGTGTCCCAATCGGTATCCAGCGACGCAACCAGCCGATGTGCAGCGAGCGCGGCGGAGTCGCGTTCGCCGGGATTGTCCGAGCCCAGCAGTTTCAGGACGCGGATGAGCTTTTTGCGGGTGCGGGCATCGATCGGCATGACCGAAGGGGTAACCGCAACGCTACGCGAAATCCAGCCGCCTAGCGTTTCTCCGCCATCAGCGAAGTGACTTCGGCGAAACTGATGGCATCGTCGAGATAGGTCGCAGTGCCGGGACCGAGCAGTTCCAGTGAGGCGTCCCGCAATCCGGTCAGCGCTGCACGAGCGAACGAGCTGCCGGTGCTGACGCGGCGTACGCCGGCCGCTGCGAGGTCGGCGAGGGAGTAGGGGGTGTTCTTCGCTCCAAGCACGACATTTACCGGCTTTGCCACGGATGCGCAGACCGTGCGGATAGCCTCGAGGTTCGGCAACCCCGGCGCGAACAGCACGTCGGCGCCGGCTTTCTCATAGGCCTGCAAGCGCCGGATGGTGTCGTCGAGATCGTTGCGGCCGTGCAGGAAGTTCTCGGCGCGGGCAGTGAAGGTGTACGGGAATGACTGGGCGTGGGCAGCTTCGGCCGCCGCGGCCACCCGCTCGACCGACAGGTTGAAATCGTAGATCGGGTCGGCTGCGTCGCCGGTCGCGTCCTCGATGGAACTGCCAACGAGCCCCACCTCTGCGGCCAGCCGCGTGGTTTCGGCGGCCTGCTCAGGGGTGTGGCCATAGCCGTTTTCGAGGTCCGCGCTGACCGGCAGGTCGACCGCGGCGATGATATCGGCGGCATTGCGCAGCGCCTCATCGCGGCTGACGCTGCCCTCGCCATCCCGGCGGCCGAGGGCAAAGGCGAGCCCGGCGCTGGTGGTGGCCAGGGCCTTGAACCCGAACCCGGCGAGCAGGCGGGCGCTGCCGGCGTCCCATGGGTTGGGAATGACGAACAGCGGACCCAGGTGAAGTGCCTGGAAGCGCTCGGCTTTCTGCTGCTGGTTCAACACTCGTTCTCCTGAGGGTAGTGGTGATGCCCGACTCGCACGTTAACCATGGATTCATGGCTAAGCGGTCGTCACTGGACAAGAACAAATTGAGAACATATAAGAACGGAACAGAAACTTTGGAGGTTCCGATGCTCTCTTTCGTCAAGGATCTGCTGGCTTTCGTCACCATCTGCGGCTTCTCGGTCGCCTCGCTCACCTGGATGGATATCGCTGCCCGACTCGTGTGACGAGTTGTGGATTGACGTCCTCGTGTGTGGCCGTGGTGCCGCCACGGGGTTAGGAACGACGAATGGCTGGCCCCGGCTTCATTCACCTGCATGTACATTCGGCTTACTCGCTCCTCGAGGGGGCGCTGCCGCTCGGCAAGTTGCTCGATCTCGCCAAGGCGGACAAGCAGCCGGCCCTCGGCATCGCCGACACCAACAACCTGTTCGGCGCGCTCGAATTCTCCGAGAAAGCGGCCGGCAAAGGGATACAGCCGCTGATCGGCGTGGAACTGGATGTCGATTTCTCCGTCATGGAGGACAACCAGGACCGCATGCAGGAGCGTGGCCATGATCGCGGCCGCTTCGGCAAGGGCGGACTGGTGCTGCTGGCGGCATCGGAAACCGGCTTCGCCAACCTCTCGACCCTGGTAAGCCGTGCCCACCTTGAAGGTGAGAACGGACGCGCCGCCGCCAAGCTCGACTGGATGCAGCGCGAGGCGCTCGAGGGCATCATCTGCCTCAGCGGCGGCCCCGAAGGCGCCATCGACCCCTGGTTCACCAACAATGCGGACGCCATCGCGCAGGCGCGGCTCGACCGGTTGCGCGAGATGTTCGGCGATCGGCTGTACATCGAACTGCAACGCCATGGCCGGCCGCAGGAAACGCTGAACGAAGCCAAGCTCATCGACTACGCCTATGCCCGCGGCGTGCCGCTGGTCGCGACGAACGAGCCATTCTATCCGGCTCCCTCCGACCACGAGGCACATGACGCCCTGCTGGCCATTGCCGGCGGCACGGTGGTGGCTCAGACCGAGCGCCGCAAGTTGACCGACCAGCACTATTTCAAGACGCGCGAGGAGATGCAGACGCTCTTCGCCGACCTGCCTGAAGCGCTCGACAATACCGTCGAAATTGCGCAACGCATCGGTTACCGGCCGAAGAAGCGCAACCCGGTGCTGCCGACGTTTGCGGCGTCTCCTGGACAATCGGCCGAGGAAGCAGTGGCCGCCGAGGCGCAGGCGCTGGCCCACATGGCGCGGACCGGCCTCGAGGAGCGCTTCCGCGTCGTCGGCGTGGCGCCGGGCAAGACCGAAGAAATCTACCGCGAGCGGTTGGAATACGAGCTCGGCATCATCGAGCGCATGAAGTATCCGGGCTACTTCCTGATCGTGGCCGACTTCATCCAGTGGGCCAAGGCGCACGATATCCCGGTAGGACCGGGGCGCGGTTCGGGCGCCGGCTCGCTGGTGGCCTACGCCACCACCATTACCGACCTCGATCCGCTCGCTTACAACCTGCTGTTCGAGCGCTTCCTCAACCCCGAACGCGTGTCGATGCCGGACTTCGACATCGACTTCTGCCAGGACCGCCGCGAAGAGGTGATCCGCTACGTGCAGCAGAAGTACGGCGAGGCGCAGGTCGCGCAGATCATCACCTTTGGAACGCTCCAGGCCCGCGCCGTGCTGCGCGACGTCGGTCGCGTGCTGCAGATGCCGTATGGGCAGGTCGATCGGATCGCCAAACTTGTGCCGGCCAACCCGGCGGACCCGTGGACCCTCGAGCGCTCGCTGAAGGAAGTGCCGCAACTGCAGCAGCTGGCCGACGAGGACGAGCAGGTCCGCGATCTGCTTGCCATCGGGCAGAAGCTCGAGGGGCTTTACCGCCATGCCTCGACCCACGCCGCCGGCATCGTCATCGGCGACCGGCCGTTGCAGGAGCTGGCGCCGCTCTACCGCGATCCGCGCTCGGACATGCCGGTCAGCCAGTATAATATGAAGTGGTCGGAGACGGCCGGGCTGGTGAAGTTCGACTTCCTTGGCTTGAAGACGCTGACCACCATCAAGCGCGCGGTCGACATGATCAATCGCAGCGGCGACGGCAAGTTCCGCATCGAAGATATCCCGATCACCGACGAGAAGACCTACAAGCTCTATTCGATCGGCGACACCGCGGGCGTGTTCCAGGTGGAAGGCGCCGGCATGCGCCGGGCGCTGGTCGACATGAAGCCCGACCGCTTCGAGGATATCATCGCGCTGGTGGCGCTCTATCGACCCGGTCCGATGGAGAACATTCCGCTGTTCAATGCCCGCAAGCGCGGTGACGAGGATATCGAGTATCCGCATGAGGCGCTGAGCGAGGTGCTCGACGAGACCTACGGCATCATCGTCTACCAGGAACAGGTGATGCAGATCGCGCAGATCCTTTCCGGCTATTCGCTCGGCGAAGCCGACATGCTGCGCCGCGCCATGGGTAAGAAGATCAAGGCCGAAATGGACGCGCAGCGGGCGCGCTTCCAGGAAGGCGCGATCAAATACGGCCTGAAGAAGGGCCTTGCCGACACCATCTTCGATCTGCTCGCCAAGTTCGCCAACTACGGCTTCAACAAGTCGCATGCCGCGACCTATGCGCTGGTCAGCTACCAGACGGCGTACCTGAAGGCGCATTACCCGCATGAGTTCTTTGCGGCGACGATGACGCTCGACATGGGCAACACCGACAAGCTCAACGAATTCCGCCAGGACGCCAAGAAGCACGGCATCGAGATCGTGCCGCCTTGCGTCAACCGCTCCGACGCCGTGTTCAATACCCACGATGGCAAAGTGTTCTACGCCATCGGCGCGGTAAAAGGTGTGGGGCAGGCGGTGGCCGAGCACATCATGGAAGCGCGTGGCGACAAGCCATTCGCCGATCTCGGCGACTTCGCCGCCCGGGTCGATGCGCGGATCATCAACCGCCGGACGCTAGAAGCGTTGATCAATGCCGGCGCGTTCGACCAGCTGGTGCCGCGACGCGAGCAGGCCTTTGCCGCCATCGACGCCATCGTCGCCACGGCGCAGCGGACCAACGCCAACGCTGCCGACGGTATCATGGATATGTTTGCGGCCGACCGGCCGGAGCCGATCCTGCTCAACCAAGCCGTAACCAACTGGTCACCGGCCGAGCGGCTGGCGCGCGAGCACAGCGCCATCGGCTTCCACCTCTCTGGTCACCCGCTCGACCAGTATGCTGAACTGTTCGACCGGCTGCGCGTGACGCCATACGGCGATTTCGAGCGGGCAGTGAAGGAAGCCGATGCGCGGGCAGGGCGTCTGGCCGGCACCATAGCGACCCGTAACGACCGGCGTACCAAAAAAGGCACGCCGATGGCGATCATCAGCCTGTCCGACGCCAGCGGCGGCTATGAGGTAATCGCCTTCTCCGAGCAGATCAGCCTGTTCACCAATGTGCTGCAGCCCGGCAAATCCGTGGTCTTGACGGTCGAAGCCGATGAACGGCCCGACGGCATCAGCCTCCGCCTGATCAATGCCGAGCCGATCGACGGCCTCGCCGAAAAGATCGGCCGCCGTCTCACCGTGTTCGCCGGCTCGGACAAGTGCCTCGCCCCGATCGCGTCGCAACTGAAGCCGGGCGGCGAGGGGCAGGTCAGCTTCATCGTCATCCGCGACGCCGGGGCCAAGGAGTACGAGATCGAGCTCAAGGGCGGCTACCGCCTCAGCGCCGAAATCGCCGGCAGCATCAAGGCGATGGAAGGCGTGGTGGACGTCAGGCTGAACTAGGAAGAAACGCGGACGGCGGAGCCCCGGTCATCGGCCTGGTTGTTTGCTCGATCGGTCCAACCCACCGGTTGTCATCCCTGCGAAAGCAGGGACCCAGCTATCGGCTGGCGCTAGCGGTGAGTTGGGTCCCTGCTTTCGCAGGGATGACACCGAGTTTGTCGCAAGATCAGTGGGTTATCGGCCTGTTGAACGGACGAAGCTGGCCGGCTCGGGAGGACGCAGCTCGCCCAAGGCGCGTGGCTGGCGACGCCACCGGGCGTCAGCCGCCCAGCCACCCTTGCCTATGACAGCAAAAACCCCTATATGCGCGGCGCGTTCGGATATCCGGGCGTAATTCACACGCGAAGCGCGGCGCCGTGGCACTTAGGCCGATGGCTCCAACCGGTGGCGGGACATCCCGTCGCAAACGCTCGCGGAGGCAATAACCGGTAAAGGAAGCCTTCCATGGCATTGCCCGATTTTTCCATGCGTCAGCTGCTCGAAGCAGGTGTTCACTTCGGCCACCAGAAGCACCGCTGGAACCCCAAGATGGAACGCCACAT
>NZ_DASZAW010000040.1:0-3226 GCF_035944845.1 Devosia sp.
GCCCTGCTCACGCAGAACCGCCTATGGGAGCCTACTCAGCCCAAAACAGCTTGACCGAGAACACAGATGCTCTCTTGCGAAAACTAAGGACTTAGCTTCGCTAAGCCCAAGTTTTCGCTTTCTCCCCCGCCAAGGGGGAGATGATCAGTGGCCTCCATCAGCACCTGAGTATCAGTCGGGACTCTCCCCCTTGGCGGGGGGAGAAAGCGATTTCTTAGGTTTAGCCGTTTGGCTAAGCCTTAGAAATCGCAAGAGAGGGGGTGCGGAGCCAGAGGTGCGCCCCCGCCCCTACTTCCCGCTGAACTGGCTCTGCAGGCGCTTGCCCAGTTCCTGGCCGCTCATCGCGGCGCCGAAGGCATAGCCCTGGGCGTATTGGCAGTTGAGCTGCTGCAGGCGCTCGATTTCCTCGATGGTCTCGACGCCCTCGGCGATGACGCTGAGATCGAGTTCGGTGGCGAGCGTGATGATGGCGCGGATGATCGGCACCTGGGTGTGGCTCATGCCGGTATCGTCGCCCAGCTGCACGAAGGCCGCCGGGATCTTGATGGTGTCGAACGGGAAGCGATGCAGGTAGCTGAGCGAGGAGTGCCCGGTGCCGAAATCATCGAGCGCCAGGCGAAGCCCGAGGGCCCGCAGCGCGTTCAGCACATAGGCCGAGTGCTCGGGGTTGCTCATCACCTGGCTCTCGGTGATCTCGAGCTTCAGGTGCCGGGCGATCTGGCGATGGTCGGAGACCAGCGCGCGCATGTCGTTGAGCAGCGACTCGGTGGCAAGCTGGGCCGGCGAAAGGTTGACCGAGACGAAGAAATCCTCGGGCAACGGCAGCGAAGCGGCCCATTCGCGGGCCTGGCCGGCAGCCTGCTCGAAGGCGACGCGGCCGAGGCGCTCGATCAACCCGGTGCGCTCGGCCAGCGGTACGAACTCCTCGGGTGCCACCACACCGCGCTGCGGGTGGTTCCAGCGCATCAGCGCCTCGCAGCCGGCAATGGTGCCGGAATGGATGTCCATGATCGGCTGGAACTGCACCGCCAGCTCGCCATGGCGCAGGCCGCGATCGAGATCCTCTTCGCCGGCCTTGGAATAGGCAGCGATGGAACGGGCCGAGGCGCGGAAGGCTTCGATACGGTCGCCACCCAGCCGCTTGGCGTAGTACATGGCGAGTTCGGCGTCGCGCAGCACGTCGGGCGCGGCAACCGGGTTGCCATCATAGATGGTGACGCCGATCGAGGCAGTGAGGCTCAGGTCGCGCTCGCCGAAGTTGAAAGGCGACTTGAGCGCCTTGCGGATCTGCTCGGCGGTTTCGGCGATCTTGCCGGCGGCCTGTTCGGAAGCAAGGATCACGCCGAACTGGTCGCCGCCGAGGCGGGCGACGGTATCGAGCGGACGCATGACGCGCGCCACGCGGCGCGAGATGGCAAGCAGTACGGAATCGGCGGCCGAGTGGCCGACCCGCTCCTCGAGCTCGGTGAAGCGATCGATGTCGATGAGGAACACCGCCGGCTTGGTGCCGTTGGGCAGGCGGGCGCGGACCAGAGCGCGCTCCAGCCGGTCGAGGAACAGCTGCTTGTTGGGAAGGCCCGTGAGGCTGTCATGCACGGCATCGTGCAGCAGGCGCTCGCGGCTGGCCCGGTCCTCGTTGACATCCTGCAAGGTGCCGACGATGCGGTTGACCTGGCCGTCGCCCCCGAGCACCGGTTTCACCCGCATGCGGAAAGTGCGGAAACTGCCGTCGTGGGCAGTGAGGCGCACGTCGGCCGAGACCTTGCCGCGGCGGAGCTCGACCAGCGTGTCGAAGGCGGTGCGGAAGCGGTCGCGATCCTCGGGGTGGACGCGGTCGAGCCAGCGCTTGATCGAGCCGCGCAGCGCGCCGCGGCGCTCGCCGAGGCGGGTGCCGAGTTCATCGGAGACAGCGACGCGGTCGCGCTCGATGTTCCAGTCGTAAACGAAATCGCCCGAGCCGGTGAGCGCCAGGGCGCGGCGTTCGACTTCCGAGAGCGTGCCGATCGACACCTGCCCTTCGGAGAAAGCGTGCTGCACCGAGGTGAAGCCCAACAGCATGACGATGAGCACCAAGCCGCCGGCGACGGCGGGCTGGGCCACGTCGTTGGAGACCTGGCCGGTGACCACCAGCCAGGCGTAGAACAGCCAGGCGATGTAGATGATCCAGGTCGGCACCAGCAGCACGGCGCGATCGTAACCGCGCAGCGCCAGGAGCAGGATCAGGAAGAAGCCGGTGATCCCCAGCAGCGCCAGCACCAGCCGCGCTACGGTCGCGGCGATCGAGGGCTGGAAGAAAGCAAAGCCGAACAGCGCCAGAAACACCACGACCAGTGCAAGCGCCAGGTGGATGAAGCGCAGGTGCCAGCGATGGAGGTTCAAATAGATGAACAGGAAGCCGAACAAGGTTGTGGCGATGCCGGCCTCGGCAGCGGCGCGGAAGGGTTGCATGGCGCCATTGGAAAGGCCGAGCAATGGGCCAAGCACGCCGAAATCGACTAAGAGGTAGATCAGCACCGCCCAGGAGAAGGCCGCGGTGGCCGGGAAGATGCCGCGCCCCTTGACCACGAACATGATGGTGAGAAACACAGCGGCGAGCGCCGCGACGCCGAGCACCACGCCGCGGAACAGGGTGAACGAGTTCACGTAATCGCGGTAGGCGTCGGGCTTCCAGAGGTAGAGCTCCGGCAGCGCTCCGCTCGACAGTTCGGCGACGAACGTGACGGTGGCGCCGGGGTCGAGCACCACCTCGAACACGTCGGCCTCGCGGTCGGTGAGGCGCGTCGGCCTGAGGCCGGCGCTCGGCGTCAGCACCTTGATCCGTTCGGCGCCGAGGTCGGGGCGGAACACGCCCGAGCCCGGCAGGCGGAAGAAGGGAGCGACCAGCAGGCGCTCGAGCTGCACGTCGGAATCGTTGCGCAGCGCGAACAGCGCCCAGTTAGGATTGGTGCCGCCGACCGAGGCCAGCACTTCGATACGGCGGATAATGCCGTCTTCGCCCGCCGCTGTGGACAGTTGCACCTTACCAGCTTCGCCGGGAACGATGTCGACCACACCGGTAAGGTTCACGGCGTTGACGTTCTCGGGGGCGGTGATGACGTCGAAGGCGGCAGCGGGAAGGGTCCCGACCAGCGCAAACGCAATACACATCGCGAGGTAGAGGATGTGACGCATTAGCTGAAAAATGGCCCTGCCGCAGTCATGGTTGGGGAACCTAGGTAACGGGGTT
>NZ_DASZAW010000041.1:0-4725 GCF_035944845.1 Devosia sp.
CCGGAACACGTCCTTGTGTTCGCCAAGGATTGAACCTATTTCTCTGCGCTAGTGTAAGCGTAGAGCATTCTTTCGGAGACCATCCATATGCACGCGCCAGGGATTTGGGGCATCATCGTCGTCGCCATCGTGGTGATCCTGTTGTTCGGACGCGGCAAGATCGCGGGAATGATGGGCGAGGTTGCCTCCGGCATTAAGTCCTTCCAGAAGGGCATGCGCGACGAAGAGCAGAAGCCTGCTGCGCAGATCGACGCCTCGACCACGGTCGAACCGACCCGCGAGACCGAAAAGGCCAAGGACGCCTGATCGTCTGACGGCCGCTCCCAGGAGCCATAACTATGCTCGGCGTCGGCTGGACCGAAATGCTGGTGATCGGGGTCGTCGCCCTGATTTTCATCGGACCCAAAGAGCTTCCTGCTCTCATGCATCGGATCGGCAAGGTTGCCGGCACAATCCGGCGCATGGGCTCGGATTTTCAGCGTGAGCTGAACAAGACTACGGGGCTCAACGAGATCACCAATCTCCGCCAGTCGGTGACGCAGCCGCTCAAGGCGACTGCTGATGCAATCCGCAAGGAATTCAACACCACGACCGCCGGCGGGCAGGTGCAGCCTTCGGGTGTGCTCAAACCGGCCGACCCCAAGGTCGAGAGCGTCGTCGACGAGATCAAGGCCGCCGCCGGCATCGCCACTCCCGCCGCCGCGGCCGCGGCACCGGTGATGACGCCGATCGCCCAGCCGGCCGAGACGCCCAAGGCGCCGGTGAAGGCCGCGCGTCCGGCAAAGATCAAGGCGCCGGCCGACGGCAAGGTCGCGACTGCCGATATTGCTCCGGCAAAGAAAGCTGCGCCGAAAACGAAAAAGCCGATCGACTCGCCTGCTCCGGTTGAAGCGATTGCGCCGGCCAAATCTGCGCCAGCAAAGCAGGCCGCCGTCAAGGCGGCCAAGCCAGCTACCAGCAGCGTTGCTGCGAAGCCGGCCGCCAGGGCCACTCCGGCCAGTGCAGGGAAGGCCGAGGCCGTTGAGGCCGTCGCCAAAAAACCTGCTGCCAAGAAACCCGCTGCCAAAAAGCCGGCTGCTGCCGCCAAGAAGCCGTGACCATGGCCGAACAGACCAAGCTCGAAGCCCCCAAGGATGCCGCCGCCGTTGAGCAGGATGAGCTCGCCGGCAGCGAAGCGCCGCTGCTCGACCATCTGATCGAGTTGCGCAAGCGGCTGATCCGCTCGCTGTTGGTGCTCTTTGGCCTCCTGATCACCTGTTTCTTCTTTGCCAGCACGATCTTCGACGTGCTGGTGCAGCCCTACCGCGAGGCGGTGGCGCCGGCGCCGGTGGAGCTTATCTACACCGCGCCGCAGGAGTTCTTCTTCACCCAGCTGAGCCTCGCCTTCTTCGGCGCGCTGTTCCTGGGCTTCCCGTATCTCGCCACCGAGGTCTACGGGTTCGTCGCGCCGGGCCTCTACAAGAAGGAGCGCAAGGCGTTCATCCCGTACCTGGTGGCAACGCCGGTATTCTTCGTGCTCGGGGCGGCGATGGTGTATTTCGCCGTGCTGCCGCTCGCCATGCGCTTCTTCCACGCCATGGAGACCACCGAGATCACCATGCTGGTGAAGGTCTCGGAGTACCTTGGCCTCGCAATGACGCTGATCCTCGCCTTCGGCATCTGCTTTCAGCTGCCGGTGGTTCTGACGCTCCTGGCGCAGATCGACCTCGTCTCCTCGGCAACGCTGAAGAAGGGGCGCCGCTACGCTATCGTCGGCATCCTGGTGTTCGCCGCCTTCATCACCCCACCCGATCCGATCTCGCAGATCGGCCTCGCGCTGCCGATGTACCTGCTCTACGAGATTTCTATCCTCTCGGTCCGCTGGATCGAGAAGCGGCGCGCCGCGACGCTGGCCGCCGAAGCGGCTGCTGCAACGGACGGCGAGAAGTCTGAGTAGGGCATTTCACCGGCGAGTTGAACGCTTCGCAGTGGGCGAACTGATCCACTGCAATTGCCCCCATCTACATCGGTGGGTAGGCGCGTCAGAGCCCTGCCAGTTCCCCGCCGCAGCTGGGTCGCGAAACGCGCTCCAGGTCGTGCGCACCGTCGGGACTTGCAACCAACCTCCAATCCGTTAAAGCAGAGCCCTTCTCCCGCCGCAGGTCTCTCCATGCTCGATATCAACTGGATCAAAGCCAATCCCGCCGCGTTCGATGCTGCGCTCAGCGAGCGCAAGAACGTGCCGTTCAAGGCCTCCGAGCTGATTGCCATGGACGAATCTCGCCGCAGCGCCATCGCGGCGGTCGAAGAGGCGCAGGCCAGGCGCAACGCCATGTCGAAGCTGATCGGCCAGGCCAAGGCGCAAAAGGATGAGGCGAAAGCCAACGCGCTGATGGCCGAAGTCGCGACGCTGAAGCACGCGATCCAGGCCGGCGAAGCGGCCCGCAAGGAAGCCGAAGAGGGCTTGCGCAATGCGTTGCTGGTGATCCCGAACTTGCCGCTCGATGAGGTGCCACGCGGTGCCGACGAGGCCGACAACAAGGAATATTTCGGGCTCAACGGCTCGCCGGCAACGGCGGCCAAGGTTCGACCGGCAAAGCCGAGCTTCAGCTACAGGCCGAAGGAGCACTTCGAGACCGGCGAAGCGCTGGGTGAGATGGATTTCGAGGTCGCCGCAAAGATCAGCGGCAGCCGCTTCGTCGTCCTGAAGAGCCACTTGGCGCGGCTCGAGCGTTCGATCGGCCAGTTCATGCTCGACCTGCATGTCGACCAGCACGGCTACACCGAGGTACAGCCGCCGCTGCTGGTGAAGGACGACGCGCTCTATGGGACCAACCAGCTGCCGAAGTTCGCCGATGACCTGTTCTTCACCCCGCACGGCGAAGGCCGACTGGCGCTGATCCCGACGGCGGAAGTGCCGCTGACCAACTTCGTGCGGGAGAGTATCCTTGCCGAAGACGAGCTGCCGCTGCGGCTCACCGCGCTCACCCCGTGCTTCCGCTCGGAGGCCGGGTCGGCTGGACGCGATACGCGCGGCATGCTGCGCCAGCACCAGTTCAACAAGGTCGAGATGGTGGCGATCACCATGCCGGAGGCCTCGGGCGACGAGCATGAAAAGATGCTGTCGGACGCTGAGGACGTGCTGAAGCAACTGGGCATCCACTACCGGGTGATGATGCTGTCGACCGGCGACATGGGCTTTGGGGCGCAGAAGACCTACGACATTGAGGCCTGGCTGCCGGGGCAGGACACCTATCGCGAAATCTCATCGGTGTCGGTGTGCGGGGATTTCCAGGCGCGCCGCATGGATGCGCGGGTGAAGGGCAAGGATGGCAAGATCCGGCACGTTCATACGCTGAACGGTTCGGGTGTTGCGGTCGGCCGGGCGCTGATCGCGGTGATGGAGAACTGCCAGCAGGAAGATGGCTCGATTGCCATCCCCGAAGTGCTGCAGCCCTATATGAAGGGTCTCAAATCGATCGGCGCCAAATCTTGAGCAAGAATCGCGTGAGAATCCTCATCACCAACGATGACGGTGTCGACGCCCCGGGCATCGCGGTGATGCGCGAGATTGCATTGACGCTGAGCGACGACGTCTGGGTGGTGGCGCCCGATGGCAACCAGTCGGGTGCCGCGCACCGTTTCACCTTCGGGCGCGAGCTCGGGGTAGATCGGCGCGAGGACCGGGTTTTCTCGATCGTCGGCGGCTCGCCGGCGGACTGCGTGGTCGCCGGGATGACCCATATCTGCAAAGACAAGAAGCCCGACCTGGTGCTCTCGGGCATCAATAACGGGCAGAACCTGGGCGACATCCTCAACTGTTCCGGCACGGTGGCGGGGGCGCGCGAGGGTGCGTTGCACGGCGCGCTGGGCATCGGCATCAGCCAGGGCGTCGACTATGAGCGGGGCACCGAGATCGACTGGACCAATTCGCGCACCTATGCGGCGCGGGTGGTGAGCCAGTTGCTGAGCGAGGTGACGGGGCGCGGCGAAGTCTATTTCAACGTCAACATCCCGTTCTGCGCCCCCGAGGATGTGGCCGGCATTCGCGTCGTGCCGTTCCAGCGCTTTGCCCGCTCGCCGATGGCGTATTATCCGAGCGACAATGCCGGGAAATTCTTCATCGCCATTCCTGAAACGCCGAAGCCGCTCAATGAAGAACACGACTTCCGCCTGGCCATGCACGGCAATGCCATCACGGTGACACCGCTGATGCTACAGCACACGCATTACGAGATGGTCGGCCAGTTGGACGGGAAGCTGGGGCTCTAGGCGGCTTCGCTCGTCGCAAACGCTCCAAGCGCGCATCGTAAGCGATGCGATACCCCTCATCCGGCGCTACGCGCCACCTTCTCCCTCAAGGGGAGAAGGGAGTCCCGACTGAGATGCCGGGGTTGGTCTCCCGCACGGGGGCTTCACTGAGATGCTTGAGGCGATCGACTTCTCCCCTTGAGGTCAGCGGACAAGGGCGAAGCCCTCGCCGCGAGGTGGCCGAAGGCCGGATGAGGGGTATGCGATGCGACAGCACCGCCGATCCGAGCGGTAGCGAGGAGCGATTGAGGGTCGCGATCTCCTTAACCCTACCGACTCCTGAATCCCCCATTGAACGATTTGAGCAAATTGCTTCGCATTTAAATCACTCTTTACCTTAACGCCCTAATCTCACGTCCATTGAGTACCTGCGTAGAGTGGACTGATGAGTAACCGCGTGACCGGTAAGACGTTTAGAACCGCCGCGATTGTGGG
>NZ_DASZAW010000042.1:0-19804 GCF_035944845.1 Devosia sp.
GCATGGCCCGCTCGAGGCGGGTCAGGAAGGTCTTGTCGTCATCGACCAGAAGCAGGGTACGGTCGGCCGCAAGGAGTTCATCGACTGTGCTCATCGCCGCCTCATGTAGGGTCTTTTGGGCAAAAGGTCAAAATATGGGCACGTAGATCGACGCTCCGCTCGACTCCCCTCTCCCGTGGGGGTAGAGGCCAAGTGTTACCTCACGCCTGCTCGATAGCGGCTCGCGGCCAGATCAACCGAACCCGGGCGTGGCCATCGGCCGCCTCGTTCTCGAAGCTGAGCTTGGCGCCGGTGCGCTCCAGCAGGGTCTTGGAGATGAAGATGCCGAGGCCCAGCCCGCCTGGCTCTCCATCGTCGGCATTGCGCGGCCGGGTGGTAAGGTAGGGCTCGCCCAGCCGGGTGATGAGATCGGAAGGAAAGCCCGGACCGTCATCGGTAATGGTCACCGTCAGCGCCTGCTTGTCCCAGCTGGCTTCGACCAGCACGGCGCGCTGAGCGAACTGCGCCGCATTGTCGATGAGGTTGCCGAGGCCGTAGAGCAGCCCGGCGTTGCGGCGGATCACCGGTTCGCTGCCGGCGCCCGCCCCGGTGCGCACCGAGATCACCTTGCCGCCGCCTTCGAGCGGTTTCACCACCTCGGCGAGGAGCGCCGAGACCGGCACCGCGGCGAACGGATCGCCGGGGGTGTCGCGCAGGCTCCTGAGCTTGCCGAGGATTTCGCGGCAGCGCGCGGCCTGCGACATGATGAGCTCGATGTCCTCGCGCACCGGGCCTTCCGGCACCTCGTCGCGGATCTCGCGGGCCGCCAGCGCAATGGTCGAGAGCGGCGTGCCGAGCTCATGGGCCGCCGCCGCCGCGAGGCCATCGAGCGCGCTCAGTTGCTCATGCCGCGACAGCGCCAGTTCGGTGGCAGCGAGCGCATCGGCGAGCTGGCGCGCCTCGTGCGCCACCCGATTGGTGTAGGCGGCAATGAAGATGGTGCCACAGAGAATCGAGACCCAGATGCCGATGACGTAGACCCGGTCGAAGACGATGCGGGAATCCGGATCCCATGGCAGGTCCAGGTGGTAGACCGAGAGCAGCGAGGCAAGCGCGATGGCGAGAGTCGCGAGGATCACCGTCGAACGCTGCGGCAGAGTGGTCGCCGACACCGAAACCGGCGCCAGCAACAGCAGCGAGAACGGGTTCTGCAACCCGCCGGTCAATGCCAACAGCGCCGCCAACTGGCAGAGATCGAAACTCAGATGCACCGTCGCGACCGTGGCGGTCGTCCTGTAGCCCTCGCCGAGCCGGAAGATCACCCACAGGTTCAGGAGCACCGAGAGCCCGATCAGCATCAGGCATTCGGTCAAGGGCAGCGGGAAGCTGAGACCGAACTGGACGAACAGTACTCCGGCGGTCTGCCCGACGATCGCCAGCCAGCGCAGCCCGACCAGCGTCGCGAGCCTCAGGGGCCGCCAGTTGCCCGGCAGGGCTGCGGAAGTATCCGCCAATGCCATGGAATCATCCTTTCCGGGCACCCGATTGCGGCCCGCATGGGAAGTCTAGCATGCCATTTCAAGGGCAAAAAAGCGTGAGCCAAACGCTTGACCCCCAGTCTCGTGGGACCACATCGGAGCTGTTCGTGACTGGGAGAAAGTCCAATGCACACTGCGATTATCAAACCGCAATGGGGCCCGCTGACCATCGCTTTGATGGTCCTGGGCTTCGTCCTCTGGTGGCCGCTCGGCCTGGCCGTACTCGCCTACATCCTGTGGGGCGAGATGTTCGGCGGCTCGGCGGAAAAGGCTCAGGGATTCGTCAACCGATCCCGCAGCTGGGCCGAAAACTGCGGTCCCCGCGCCAACGGGTTCCGCCACCACGGCTTCCGCAACTCGAGCGGCAACGCCGCATTCGATGACTACCGCGCCGAGCAGCTCAAGCGCCTTGAAGAGGAGCGCCGTCGGCTCGATGAAGAGATCAACGCCTTCCACGAGTACATGCGGAACCTCCGCATGGCCAAGGATCGGGAAGAGTTCGACCGCTTCATGCGTGAGAAGAACGGCAACCGCCCGAACTATGGCGGCGAGCAGAATAACGGGACCCAGAACAACGGCACCAACGTCTGACCCCCAGACGTCGTCCCGTCCCCCCCTCCTCCTGACGACTGCGCCCCTTTCGAGGGGCGCTTTTTTGTCGTCTGGATTTGTCTCGAATCGGCGATGATCGGCAGATGAACTTCCTGTTCCCCTCGAGGGCGCCGAAGGTGCCGGCTGCAACGACGCTCGTCATCGACGACGCGCCGGTCGAGATCACGGTGAAGGTAAGTGCGCGGGCCAGGAGCTACCGGCTCACCGTGCCGCATCACGGCAACCCGGTGCTGACCCTGCCCAAAACCGGTCGCTGGCCCGAGGCCGAGGGTTTTCTCAACCGCCACCGAGGCTGGCTCGCTGCCCGGCTGAAGCGCAGCGCACCGCGCACCGCCTTCGCCGATGGCGAGGTGCTGCCGCTACGCGGCGTGCCGCACCGCATCCATGCGACGGGCCGCCTGCGTGGCCGGGTCGAGGTCTCGGAGATCGATGGCGAGCTGTCGCTGCTGGTGCCCGGGGAGGCAGCGCATATCCCGCGCCGGCTGACCGAATGGCTGAAGGCCGAGGCCCAGCGTGACCTCGCCGGGCGCTCGGACGTGCACGCGGCAACGCTCGGTGTCGAAGTGAAGTCGGTATCGATGCGCAGCCAGGCCACCCGCTGGGGCTCGTGCTCGTCGTCGGGCCGGCTCAACTACAACTGGCGGCTGATCCTCGCGCCGCCCTTCGTGCTGGACTATGTGGCGGCGCACGAAGTGGCGCATCTCGTCCACATGAACCACTCGCCGAGCTTCTGGAACGCGGTCGAACGAGCCCTGCCCGATATGGAGCGTGGCAAAGCCTGGCTCAAGGCACACGGCAAGGTGCTGATGGGATATGGGCTGGAGTAGTCTTCCCTTCTCCCCTCAGGGGTCGCGGGGCGAGGGCGTAGCCCTCGCCCGGAGGTGGCCGAAGGCCGGATGAGGGGTGAAGCAGTGCAACAAGCGCTCGCTGAGAGGCTGAACCCCTCACCCAGTTCCGCTACGGACCTCACGGTCCTAGCTCCACTACCCTCTCCCCTCAGGGGAGAGGTGCGTTTGGGCCGCCACTCTGACCTTAGATATGAATCGCCCCGTCGCCGCACATCAGGGCGGCTTCCTTCACTGCCTCGCTGAGTGTCGGGTGGGCGTGCGTGGTGCGGCCTAGGTCTTCGGCGGAGCCGGAGAATTCCATCAGCACCACGATCTCGTGGATCATCTCGCCGGCATTCTTGGCGATGATCTGGGCGCCGAGCACCCGGTCGGTGGCGACGTCGGCGAGGATCTTCACATAGCCCTGCGTTGCCAGCATCGCCTTGGCGCGGCCATTGGCGGTGAAGGGGAATTTTCCTGCCTTGTACTCGATGCCGGCCGCCTTCAACTCGTCCTCGGACTTGCCGACCCAGGCGACTTCGGGGCTGGTGTACATCACCGAGGGAATGGTGCCGTAGTTCACGTGCGGCTGCTGGCCGGCGATGATCTCGGCCACCGCGTGGCCCTCGTCCATCGCCTTATGCGCCAGCATGGCGCCCGCCACCACGTCGCCGATGGCGTAGATGCCCGGCACGTTGGTCTTGAACTGCTGGTCGATGCGGACGCGGCCACGCTCATCGAGCGCCACCCCGACACCCTCGAGCCCAAGGCCTTCGGTGAAGGGCTTGCGCCCGACGGCCACCAGCACCGCATCGGCTTCGGCGACGCTCGCTTCGCCACCGCCGGCCGGCTCGAGCCGGGCACGGACCGAACCGTCGCCCTGCTTTTCGATCGCCGTCACCTTGGTCGAAAGCTTGAACTCCATGCCCTGCTTGGTGAGGTTCCGCTGGGTCTGGCGCGCCGCTTCGCTGTCGAGGCCGGGAAGGATCCGGTCGAGGAACTCGACCACCTGCACCTTGGCGCCAAGCCGCCCCCACACCGAGCCGAGCTCGAGCCCGATGATGCCGCCGCCGATCACCAGCAGGCGCTTGGGCACCTCCTGGAAGGCGAGGGCACCGGTCGAGGACACCACCTTGTTCTCATCGATCTCGATACCCGGCAGGCTGATCGGCACCGAGCCGGTGGCGATCAGGATGTTCCGTGTTTCGATGGTGGTGGGTGCGCCGCTCTCGGGCGTCGCCAGCACCTTGCCCTCGGCGGGGATCGAGCCGGTGCCGCGGAAGGTGGTGATCTTGTTCTTCTTGAACAGGAACTCGATGCCCGAGACGTTGGCGGTGACGGTATCGTCCTTGTGCGCCAGCATCTGCTTCAGGTTCAGCTGCGGCGTCACCTCGATGCCGAACTGGCGGAACTGGTGGCCGGCTTCCTCGAACAGTTCCGAGGCATGCAGCAGGGCCTTACTGGGAATGCAGCCGATGTTGAGGCAGGTGCCGCCGAAGGTCGGCCACTTCTCGACTACCGCGACCTTCATGCCGAGCTGTGCCGCCCGGATTGCCGCGACGTATCCACCCGGGCCGGAGCCGATTACGGTGAGGTCGAAAGTGTCCGCCATGATGTCTCCGAGAGGCTCAAACGGCGCCTGAGGAGTGGCGCCCGCGCTGCCGATATAGGACTGCCAAACGGGTTAAACTACCCGCCGTTAGGAGGGAACCCCTGTCGCGAGCGAGCCCAAGCGAAATGCGCATGATTCCGACAGGCCCGACGGTTACTTGGTGCAGGCCGCGAGCGTGAAAGTATCGAGTACTTTCCGCTCCCCGGCAAACGCATCGCCGCGCATCATCGAGTACCAGACGTTGACGGCGAACTGCGGCAGCAGCACCTGGCGCGGCGCCATCTGCGCCGCGAGCGCGATCTCGGCATCGTGCGGATATTCCTCGATGCCATCCGCCCCGAGCGCGTAGACCACGCCGTCCCAGAAATCGCACTGCTCGCCCTCGGCGCCGGTGCAATCGAGCCCCACCGCGCCGTTCGGCTGGCCGAAGCCATTGGGGAGGTAGATGCCGCCCTCGAACTTTGCCGAGACACCCTCGATGGCGATGCGGAACGCGGCGATCTGATTGGCGGCCGCATCCTCGGGGAGCGCAGTGAAGCTCAGCCGAACCTCCCCGCCCGGCTGCTCATAGATGGCGTGCGGGATCGGGCATTCGATAGCGAGCGCCGGCCCGCCGATGACCGCCATCGACGTGATCGCCAGTAGTCTCTTCAGCATGTTGCACCCGTATGTGTCGTCCGACCTGAGACGCCCGCGGCGTCCCGATCCTTGGGTCAGGGCGCAGCCGCCCGTCCGCCGGTTACCGCGAGCGTCGTGCCGGTGACATAGGCCGCATCGTCCGAGAGAAGCCACAGGATCGCCTGCGCCACTTCCTCGGCGGTGCCGGCGCGCGCCAGCGGCACGCTCGGCGCCAGTTGCTGGGCCCGATCGGGCACGCCGCCGGTGGCGTGGAAGTCGGTATCGATCACCCCCGGCCGCACCCCGTTGACGCGGATGCCTTCTGCCGCCACCTCGAGCGCGAGGCCGACGGTGAAGGTATCGATGGCGCCCTTGCTGGCCGCATAGTCGACATAGACGCCAGGGGCCCCGAGCTTGGCCGCAGCCGAGCTGACATTGACGATGCCGCCGCCCTGACCACCATGCTTGGTCGACATGCGCCTGACCGCCGCGCCGGCGCAGAGGATCGAACCGGTAACGTTGACCGCGAAGATGCGGTTGATCCGCTCGGCATCCATGGCATCGACGCGCGAGCTGGTCGCAATAGTGCCGGCATTGTTGACGAGGCCGGCGACCCGGCCCAGGCGGTCGGCCGCGCGAAAGATGTGCTCGATGTCCTCGGCACTGCTGACGTCGCCGCGCACCGCTACCGCTTCACCACCGCGCGAGTGAATCTGGGCGCACACCGCCTCGGCGGCCGCGACGTTACCGGCGTAGTTCACCACCACGCCATAACCACGCGCCGCAGCCAGCCGGCAGACGGCGGCTCCGATGCCACGGCTGCCGCCGGTGACGACAAGAACTCTATCGGACATGAGGTCCCTCCCTTGGGAGGCGACTGTACGGCCCAGGCCACGAATGCAAAAGGCCTTTGCTCCCCTCAGCGGCCGATCGCAATTTCCGGTGAGAGGCACCCCTTGCCTTCTCCCACAAGGGGAGAATGCACTAGCTCTACTGCCGGTGGGTGCAGGCCGCCGGGCCTGACAAGGCGTCAGTTGCCGCCGAAGATATCGCCGAGCAGGTCGACCAGGGTGCGGCGCGGGCGTTCGGCCTGCGGCTGCTCCATCGGCTGCAGCGGCTGCTGTTGCTGCTCGAAGCCGGGTTGGGTCATGGCGCCGGGCAGTTCGGCCACCGGGATACCCTCGTGGGCCTTGGTCATGAACTGACTCCAGATCTCCACCGGCACGTTGCCGCCCGACAGCTTGGTGCCGACATCGTCGTCGTTGCCGAGCCAGACGCCCGCCACCATGCGCGAGGTATAGCCGACGAACAGCGCATCACGCGCCTTCTGGCTGGTGCCGGTCTTGCCGGCCATCGGCCAGCCATTGAGCTGGGCCCGCTTGCCGGTGCCGATCTCGACCGCGGCATGCAGCATGTCGTTCATTTCGGCGACGATATTGGGCTCGATCACCCGACCCGGACCAGCGGCCACGGCGTCGTACAGCACCTTGCCGTCGGCGGTTTCGATGCGGGTGATGACATTGGCGATGACGCCGATGCCGCCATTGGCGAACGGCGCATAGGCCGCGGTGAGCTCGAGCAGCGAGACTTCCTGGGTGCCCAGCGCGATCGAAGGCACTGCCTGCAGCGGCGAGGAAATGCCCATGCGCATCGCGGCTTCCACCACCTTGTCGGGGCCGACATCGTTGGCGAGCAGCGCCGAGACAGTGTTGCGCGACAAAGCCAGCGCCTGGCGCAGGGTCATGTCGCCGCCATACTTGCCGTCGGCGTTGGAGGGCTGCCAGCCGTTGATGTCGATGGGTCCGTCAGTGGCGATGGTGTCGGGGGTGTAGCCCTTTTCCATGCCGGCCAGGTAGACGAAGGGCTTGAAGGTCGAGCCGGGCTGACGGCGCGCCGTCACCGCGCGGTTATACTGGCTCTGCTGGTAGTCGACACCGCCGACCAGGGCGCGGACCGAGCCGTCGACATCCATGGCGACCAGCGCCCCCTGGGTGAAGGCCCTGTCTTTGCCGTACTTGGCCACAGCTTCCTTGACCACGAACTCGGCCTCCTTCTGGAGGTCCCAGTTGATGGTGGTATGCACGATCACGTCCTGCTTCACCTCGCCCAGATAGGCGGTCATCAGGCTTTCGACCCAGTCGGCAACGTAGGATTCGCCGCCCACCACCTTGGTGCGTACCGTCTGGTTGGGGTCGATCGCGGCGGCCTTCGACTCGGCCGGAGTGATGTAGCCTTCCTTGGCCATGGCGGCGAGCACCAGGGCCTGGCGGGCCTTCACCGCGTCGGCATTGCCCTTGGGGTTGAGCCGCGACGGAGCCTGCAGCGAACCGGCCAGAATCGCCGCTTCACCGAGCGACAGGTTGCGCGCCGATTTGCCGAAATAGCGCTGCGACGCCGCCTCGATACCGTAGGATTCGTGGCCGAAGAACATGCGGTTGAGGTAGAGGTCGAGGATATCGTCCTTGGAATAGTTCTGCTCCAGCCAGACGGCGAGCAGCGCTTCCTGCACCTTACGGCCGAGCGTCTGGTCGGGGGTGAGGAAGAGGTTCTTGGCCACCTGCTGGGTAATGGTCGAAGCGCCGCGAGTCACCTCACCGGCCTGCACGCTTTCGAGAGCCACCGAGGCGAGGCCGAGGACGTCGATGCCGAAATGGTCGTAGAAGCGCCGGTCTTCGATGGCGACGAAGGCGGCCGGCACGTAATAGGGCAGCTCGCGCAGCGATACGGCTTCGCCACCGGTCTTGCCGCGGTTGGAGATCAGCTGCCCGTTGGCGGCGACGATGCGGATATTGGCGGCGCGATCGGGCACCTTCCAGGTATCGGCCGACGGCAGCTGCACGGCGTAGTAGACGACCACGGCACCGGCGGCGAGCGCACCCCAGATACCAATGATGAACAGCCACGAGATCATCTTCCAGATGATCCCGAACAAGGTTATCGGGCGGCGTTCGCGCCGGCCGCGAGTCTTCTTCTGCTTGGGCGCGCGGCCGCGCGGCGCCTTGCCCCGAGGAGCGCGCTCGCTCCGCTCCTGGCGCTCGTCGTCGACATGGATGTCGCCATCGGAAAAGCCCGGCTCGATGCGGGCGCCGCGCGCCACCTTCTTCGCCGGCGCCGATCGCTCCGAGCGCGTGCCCTTCTTGGGCGTGGCGCCGACTCGATCATCAGGCGAAACGTGAAAATCCATAAACAGGGCCCCGGCATTCTTCTTGCGCATGGCTTGTGTCCGGCGGCCGGTTCCCTACGTGGGGCGGCATGCGGACGCCATCGGGCATCCGACCGTCTCGCCAAGCCCAAGCCAACCCGAAAGTCCGGGCCTTCGACCAGCGCGGTCCCCATCGCTATCCAAGTTAAATGTGGCCGGTTTATGTGGGCTTAAGCGGGCTGACAAAGCTGTGTTGCGGGGCAGTGACAGGCGAGGGCCGGCCCGACTCAACCAGCCGACAGCAGGTCCCCGGCCTTCAGCCGCGCCACATCACGCAAAGGCGGGGCACCGAAGGTGCGGGCGTACTCGCGGCTGAACTGGCTGGGGCTGTCATAGCCGACGCGATGGCCGGCGGTCGCTGCGTCGAGCGCTTCGGACAGCATCAGCCGGCGCGCCTCCTGCAGGCGCAACTGCTTCTGGTATTGCAGCGGGCTCATTGCCGTCACCGCCTTGAAGTGGAGGTGCAGTGCCGAGGGGCTCATGCGCGCCTCCGCCGCCACCGTTTCGATGGCGAATGCATCGCGGTAGTTGAGCTTGATCCAGCCGATGGCGCGGTTGACCTGCTGCAGCCGGCTTTCGGCCAGCGCAATCTGCTGGAGCTTGGTCGCCTGGTCGGAGCGGAGCAGGCGGTAGAGGATTTCGCGCTTCACCATCAGCCCGAGCACCGCGAGGTCTTCCGGCCGCTCCAAGAGCTTCACCAGCCGGATCGCGGCATCGAGCAGGTCGGCCATGATCGGGCTCACCGTGACGCTGGGCTCGGCCTCGGCCGCGGCGGCGGCGGTGACGCCCCCGACCTCGATCAGCAGCGCGCCGATCTCGGCGGCATCGAGTTCGAGCTTCATGCAGAGATACGGCGCGTCGGGCGTCGCCTCGACCACCTGGCCGATCACCGGCGTATCCACCGAGACGACGAGGAAGTTCGCCGCATCATAGTTGAGCACGCGATCGCCGGCGATCACCCGCTTTCTGCCCTGCGCCACGATGCAGAGCGCCGGATGGTGCACGGCGTGCATCGGCTCGGACGGATGCGAGATCCGGACCAGCGACATGCCCTCGATCGGCGTTGCCTGAATGCCATCGGTGGTTGCGAACTGTGCAATCAGGCGCTTGAGCTCATCCATGCGATCCATGGCGAATTCCTTCGTTATCTCGTGCGCTGTACATAGCAGCTCGCGCAGGCGAGTCATCAGCGATCACGGACATTTGGAGGATTGTGCAATCACTCTGGAGGATCGGTCTACCGCTTCCACCGCTTGCCGAGCGATATAGCTGGCACCGCGAATGGCAGACCATCCGCGGTAGAAAGCGAGGACCCCAAATGACCATAGATCTTTCCAGCATCGCCCGGAGCCTCAAGCCCCAGGCCATCCTCGCCATCACCAACAAGCTTCTGAAGCAGGTGAATACCCAGCCGCGCCGGCCTCGCCGCGAGCGGCGGAGCATGAATGGTTAGGCGCCGGATCGTCGCGGTATTCGCTGGCGTGGCGCTCGTCGCCGCGCTCGCGCTCGCCGCGGGCATCACGCTCGGCCCGCCACAGCCGGGCCATCACTCCACCACCGCCTATGGAGTATCGCAAATGGGAACCAGACACGACTACACCGGCCTGTGGGTCACCGAAGACGGGGAAACCCGCCAGGCCCTGCTGCCGAATGGCCGCTACATCGAAGCGCGCGGGCACCTGGAAGTGGCCTACCAGGGCAATTACCAGGTCGTCGGCACTCACATCGAGTACCAGGACGACACCGGCTTTACCGCCGACGGCGACTTCATCGCCGGGGTGCTGCATCACGCCGGCATGGTGATGTACGCACGGGACTGAGCCCGGCGGCATTGCCGATCGAACGCGAAGGCCCGCCAGTTGGCGGGCCTCTTGTTTTTTTGCTCAGGCAGACGGCCCCCTCCCATCCTCCCCCAAATAAGGCGGAAGGTGCCTGCCGGTTCGCCTGGCACGATCGAAGACCGAGCCTCGACTCTTCACCTCCCCCTTTATGGGGGAGGCCGGGAGGGGGTCGTCTCTATCAGTCGGGCGAGCGTGAAGAGGACGCTCCGGCGCCGCGCTATTTCTGGTCCCAGCCGACGATCACGCCATCCTCGAGCGTGACCTTATCGCGATAACGGTTGGCGGCTACCGGGCGGTATTTGAAGACCTGCTTGATCTTGGTCTTCATCACCTTTTCCTCGATCGAGGCCGGCTCGCCCCAGCTGTCGCGCAACTGCTCGGCGGTCATGCCCTGCCAGATGGTTTTGGTGATCAGCGCATCGACCAGCTTCTCGTCGCCGCCATATTTCTGCAGCAGCCGACTGTAGCGGCTCTGCTTGGCCAGCGCGAAGGCGGCGAAGCCGAGCACCGCCACGGCGACGACGATCAGGATGCCTGCGACAATCCACTCCATCGCGAAACCCCTATTGGCGCGTAATGGGGAACGAGACTGTTACCGCGATGGCGCGGGAGGGGCCCGATCGCACAACACAACAACGACCCAGGGAAAGAGGGGGATGCAACGAAGCGTCCTTGTGCCTTGAGCCGAAAATCGCGATGGCCACCTGGCCCATAGTTGCGGACATTCCCAAGCGCTACCTCTTTCCGAATCGACTGCCTGATGGAGTGGCCGGATCTTCGAAGTCCGCGTCGTCTTCGAGAGTGATCGTTGGCGTGTTGCGCGAGTGCCGGATCACCATAATAGTGGCGACATCACCTGTGACGTCGTAGTCGAATAGGTACTCGTCGATCGCCATGCGGCGCGCGCCAGTAAGAGAGACGACTGAGTCCGTGTAGCCAGAGTCGGGAAAGGTCTCGATCTGACGCCGAGCGCGAGCAACGATTCTCTGAAACCTCGATGCGCCTGTCGTGCTGCGCTCCTTCAGGTATGCGGCTTCGCGCGCAAGATAGCCGCGCGCTTCGGTGGAGAACCTAACCTTCGTCAAGCTGCTTTTGTACCGCCCACGATCGCATCCAGTTCCTTCATGACATCGTCGGCGTCGTGTCCACCATCTGCAGCGTTCTGTTCACGAGCTCGCAGCAAGCTGAGCACTTCTTCACCTTCGCTGGCAAGGTAGAGCCTCAGGGCCCTCACCATCACCCAGCTGCGGGTACGATCGATTCCGCCGGCGACGCGCTCAATGTTCGCGAGGACATCCATGGGCACGCGGATCGCGATTGGATCAGACAGTTCAACGTTGCTCATGCTGGGCACCTCCGTTGTAATACGGCGTATTACAAACGATCTTGCGGGTCAAGCTTGACGAGCCTCACCTCGATCCTTCGGTCTGTAGCCACCGCGCTCCTGGCTAAACGCAAACGGCCCGCCAATGCGGGCCGTCGAGCTTTACGGTCAATGTACACGCACTCCTTACACGTCGAGGTTGGCGACGCTGAGGGCGTTGTCCTGGATGAAGTCGCGGCGCGGTTCGACCAGGTCGCCCATCAGGTTGGAGAACAGCCGGTCGTGGTCGTCGCTTTCCTTGATCTGCACCTGCAGCAGGGTGCGCACGTTCGGATCGAGCGTCGTCTCCCACAGCTGGCTGGGGTTCATTTCGCCCAGGCCCTTGTAGCGCTGCAGCGAGATGCCCTTGCGGCCGACGGTGTTGATGGCGCCGAACAGCGATGACGGGCCGTAAATATCAAAGCTCTGGTCCTTGCGGGTGAGCTTGGCGACGCCGCCATAGAGGTCCGACAGTTTGTCGACCGTGGCCCGAACCTTGCGGGCATCGGCACTGGCGAGCAGCTGCGCATCGATGGCGTGGCTTTCGGTGACGCCACGGATGGTGCGGGTGAAGATCAGCCCGCCCTGGCCGTCCGACACCCCGCTCCAGCCGCGCTCCACTTCGTCGGCAAGGCGATCGAGCCGGCGCACGACGCGCTCGATCACCGTGGCGGTACGCTCCGGATCGAGCAGCGCCTCGGCATCGAGGCCGCCGACGATCGCCGCCTGCTCGATCAGCGAGCGGTTGTAGCGGGTGTTCACCCCCTCGATGGCGTGGACGATCTCGCGCGCCTGGCGCACGATCGACAGCAGGTCTTCGCCGGCATGCTCGACGCCGTCCCGAGTCTTCAACACGGCGTCGTCGGTGCCGGTGCCGATCAGGTAATCCTCGAGCGCTCGTTCGTCCTTGAGGTACTGCTCGGACGAGCCGCGCTTGATCTTGTAGAGCGGCGGCTGCGCGATATAGACGTGGCCGCGGTCGATCAGTTCGCGCATCTGCCGGTAAAAGAAGGTCAGCAGCAGGGTGCGGATATGGGCGCCGTCGACGTCGGCGTCCGTCATGATGATGATCTTGTGGTAGCGCAGCTTGTCCGGGTTGAACTCCTCGCGGCCGATCGAGGTGCCGAGCGCCATCACCAGGTTGCCGATCTGCTCGGAGCCCAGCATGCGATCGAAGCGGGCCCGCTCGACGTTGAGGATCTTGCCGCGCAAAGGCAGCACGGCCTGGGTGTAGCGGTCGCGGCCCTGCGAAGCGGAGCCACCAGCGGAATCGCCCTCGACGAGGAAGATCTCCGATTTGGCCGGATCCTTCTCCGAGCAGTCCTTGAGCTTGCCGGCGAGGAAGTTGACATCGAGCGCCGACTTGCGGCGGGTCAATTCGCGCGCCTTGCGGGCGGCTTCGCGCGCCGCGGCGGCTTCCGCCACCTTGCCGACGACGGACTTGGCCTCGGCGGGATGCTCTTCCAGCCATTGCTGCAGCTTGTCGTTGACGCCGTTCTCGACCACCGGACGGACTTCGGACGAAACCAGCTTGTCCTTGGTCTGGCTGGAGAATTTCGGGTCGGGCACCTTCACCGAGAGCACGCAGGTCAGGCCCTCGCGGATGTCGTCACCCGAGACCTCGACCTTTTCGCGCTTCAGGATGCCGCTTTCCTCGGCATACTTGGTCACCTGCCGGGTCAGCGCCGCACGCAGGCCCGCCAGGTGCGTGCCGCCATCGCGCTGCGGGATGTTGTTGGTGAAGCACAAGACGTTCTCGTGGTAGCTGTCGTTCCACCACATCGCCACTTCGACGGTGATGCCGTCGCGCTCCGATGACAGCATGATCGGCGCACTGATCAGCGGCGTCTTGGCGTTGTCGAGATAGCGCACGAAAGCTTCCAGCCCGCCCTCGTAGTGCAGCTCGATCTCCACCGGCTCAGGGTGGCGCAGGTCGCGCAGGATGATGCGCACGCCGGAATTGAGGAAGGCGAGCTCGCGCAGCCGGTGCTCCAGCGTCTTGAAGTCGAACTCCACCATGGTGAAGGTTTCGGACGAGGGCAGGAAGGTGACGAGCGTGCCCGAGCGGCCTTCATAGGTGCCGGGCTGGTGATTGGGGACGTAAGTGCCGACCTGCTTCAGCGGCGCCACTGCGTCGCCGTGCGAGAACTCCATTTCGTGGATTTCGCCGTCGCGGCGGATATTGAGTTTCAGCGACACCGACAGCGCATTCACCACCGAGACGCCGACGCCGTGCAGGCCGCCCGACACCTTGTAAGAGTTCTGGTCGAACTTCCCGCCGGCATGCAGCTGGGTCATGATGACCTCGGCCGCCGAGACGCCCTCTTCGGCGTGGATGCCAGTCGGGATTCCGCGGCCATTGTCGTTGACCGAGACCGAGCCGTCGGCATTGAGCTCTACTGTGACGAGGTCGGCATGGCCGGCCAACGCCTCGTCGATGGCGTTGTCGACCACCTCATAGACCATGTGATGCAGGCCCGAGCCGTCATCGGTGTCGCCGATATACATGCCGGGGCGTTTGCGCACCGCATCGAGGCCCTTCAGGACCTTGATGGAATCGGCGCCATATTCGTTCGGTTCGGAGGGGGTCTCGGAGGTGCTCAAGGGGGTCCCGAATCAGGTCAGCAGGTCCGCTGGAATCGGTCTAGCGGATCGGGTGCTCATACCCAAGGGAAATGGCTATTTTTAGCCCGTTTTACAAGGGTTAGGGGCCAGGTTGCGGGTGAGTTCGGCGTCATCCGAGACCCCTCGCCGCCAAACCACCGGCGTCATTCCCGCGCAGGCGGGAACCCAGTGGGATGCAGCAGCGCTGGTGGAGGCCGGAATATTCCGCCGGATCCCCGCCTGCGCGGGGATGACGCCGGTGAAAAGTCGCTGATGTCGACGCCTGTCGCCCCGCCTAGCCTGGCTCCCGCGCCAATCGTCCGTCCTTGACCGTCACCCGCTGCGCGCTGTCGGCCAACGCCTCGAACAGCATCGGGTCGGTGCCGGTCATGAAGCACTGGGTGCCGAGGCTGTCGAGCGCTGCGAACAAAGCCGCACGGCGGTTGGGATCCAGATGCGCCGCCACCTCGTCGAGCAGGAGGAACGGCGCGATACCGGCCGAGCGCTTCACCAGCCGGGCATGGGCGAGGATCAAGCCGATCAGCAGGGCCTTCTGCTCGCCGGTGGAGCCAAGCGCGGCCGGCATATCCTTTTGCGCATGACGCACTTCGAGATCGATGCGATGCGGGCCGACCAGCGTTCGCCCCGCGGCGCGATCGAGATTGCGGTTGGCACGCCACAGCGCCCTCAGATCGGCCTCGAGTGCCGCCGAGGACTGGGCCTCGTGGCGATCCTCGAACAGCGGGGTCAGGGCCAGCCGGGCAGCCGGGAAGCTGGTCTGATCCACCCCTGCCGCGATCAGTGCCTGCAGTTCGCCGAGGCTGTCGGTGCGGGCGAAATGCACCGCAGCCGCGGCGGCCGCCATCTGCACCTCGACGGCGTCGATCCAGACCGGGTCGGCATTCTCGTCGAGCAGCCGGTTGCGCTGCCGCATGGTCTTTTCGAAATCCGACACCTGGGCCGAATGACCGGGAAGCAGCGTCGTCACCAGCCGGTCGAGGAAGCGCCGGCGCTCGCTGGCCGGACCGGTAAACAATCCATCCATTGCCGGGGTCAGCCAGAGGACGCGGAGGTAGGCGCTCATCTCCTCGATGGTCCGCGCATTGGCGCCATTGATGCGCACCCGCCGCCCGCCTTCCGGCCCGCCGGCGCCGGTGCCGATATCGACTGGCCCCTCAGGCGTTTCGACGGTCGCCGCCACCGCCCAGAGCCCGTCAGAACCCTGCGACGCCACATCCTCGAACGGCACGCCACGCAGCCCCCGGCCGGGCGACAGCAGCGACACCGCTTCGAGCAGATTGGTCTTGCCCGCTCCGTTCGAGCCGACCAGCACCAGGTGCCGCCCGTCGAGATCGAGCGCCGCCGACGCATAGTTGCGGAAGTGCGAGAGGCGGAGCCGGGAAATGTAGCGGGAGGGATGCATCGAGCTTGAGGAAGGCCCCCTCACCCGCCGCTAACGCGGCGACCTCTCCCCCAAGGGAGAGGTGATCCGTGGCACGATATCGCCCCATCGCCACCTCTCCCTTGGGGGAGAGGTCGGTCCGCAGGACCGGGTGAGGGGGCCTTGGGCAGCGTGCCTTACACCCGCATCGGCATCAGCACGTAGAGCGCCTTGGCGTCGCCATCCTCGCGTACCAGCGTCGGCGAGCCGGCGTCGTTGAACAGGAACACGGCGTTCTCGGAGCGGATCTGGCCGATAATGTCGAGCAGGTAGCGGGCGTTGAAGCCGATCTCGAAGCTCTCGGGCTCGAACTCGACCGCCAGTTCTTCGCTGGCCGTACCGTGATCCGGATTGGTGACGGAAAGCTCGAGCTGGCCTTCCTTCATCGACAGTTTTACTGCCTTGCCGCCCCGATCCGACGCGATGGTCGAAACACGATCGACCGCCGTGGCAAACGTCTGCTTGTCGACGTTCATCTGCTTGTCGTTGTTCTTGGGTGTCACCCGATCGTAATCGGGGAAGGTGCCTTCGATCAGCTTGCTGAGCAGCACCACGCCGCCCAGCGTGACGCGGATCTTGGTGTCGGAGAGTTCGACCTCGACGTCGCCCTCGGCGCCCTCGAGGAGCTTCTGCACTTCGGACACGGTCTTTTTCGGTACGATGATGCCCGGCATGCCCTTGGCGCCGGCAGGTGCGTCGGACTCGGCGCGTGCCATGCGATGGCCGTCGGTGGCGACGGCACGCAGCGTCGGGACACCGTTGACCTCCAGCATGTGCATGTAGATGCCGTTGAGATAGTAGCGCGTCTCCTCGTTCGAGATGGCGAACTGGGTGCGCTCGATCAGTTCGCGCAGCGTCGGCGCGGGTATCGAGAAGGTGTGCGTGAAGGTGCCGGACTTCAGGTCCGGGAAGCTGTCGGGCGACAGGCAGGCGAGGTGGAAGCGCGAGCGGCCGGAGGTGACCAGCAACTGCTCGGCGCCTTCGTTCTCGAGCCGCACTTCGGCGCCGTCCGAGAGCTTCCTGACGATTTCGTAGAGCGTGTGTGCGGGCACCGTGGTGGTGCCGGCCTGGCCGACCATCGCCGGCACGCTTTCGGTGACCTCGATATCGAGGTCGGTGGCGCGCAGATCGAGCTTGCCGTCGGAGGCCTTGAGCAGCACGTTGGCGAGAATGGGGTAGGTATTGCGGCGCTCCACCACGCGGTGGACATGCCCCAGAGACTTGAGCAGATGGTTGCGCTCGAGAGTGACTTTCATAAACCCAAAACCCCTACCGTTCCCGGTCAAAACCCGGCAAAACCAAGCGGAAACCGGGCTGCGACATTACAATCCAAGAGGCAAAAGGCAAGGGCGCGCGCGGCCGCAGGCCGGCTATCCCTTGGGAAAATGCGTGCGGGGGACGGCTCTAGCGCTTGTCGCCGTTGAGCGCCCGCTCCATTGCCTCGAGGCGACGCTCGGCATCCTCAGTGTCGAGGCGCACCAGCATCTCGTGCCAGGCCCGGTCGGGCGGCAGCGGCTGGGGCTCAGGACGGGCCCCGAGGTCGAGGCGCCGCAAGCCCTTTCTGATCCGCAGCAAGAGCCGCGGCGTTCTACGCGATGTCGGCAACGCTACTACTCACTAGAAGACCCTACTGGGTCGAAACTCATAACTCAGGCGGATGGTTTCAGCCGGGATGAGCCCTCCCCATGGGGAGGGCTCGAAGGCCTCATTCCTCGAGCATGCGCTTGAGGAGTTCGATTTCCTGCGCCAGCTCGCCGTCGTCCTTGATCATCTGCTCGACCTTGCGGACCGAGTGCAGCACCGTGGTGTGGTCGCGACCGCCGAAGCGCCGGCCGATTTCCGGCAGCGAACGCGAGGTCAGGGCCTTGGCCAGATACATGGCGATCTGGCGCGGGCGGACCACGTCACGCGAGCGGCGCGAGGAAAGCAGGTCGTTGCGCGGCACCTTGTAGTGGCGCGACACGATGCGGAGGATGTCTTCGATGCGGACGCGGCGGGCATCGCGCTGACGCACCAGGTCGGCCAGCGTGCGCTCGGCCAGCGCCACGGTGATCGGCTCCTTGGTCAACTGGTTGGCGGCCAGGAGCCGGTTCACCGCCCCGTCGAGGTCGCGGCCGTGGCTGACCACCACCCGCGCCACATAGTCGAGCACTGCCGGGGCGAAATGCGCATCGGAGAAGCGGGAGACCGCCTGCTCGGCGCGCCGGGTGACGATGGCGCGGCGAAGGTCGAGGTCGAACGAATTGATCGGCACCACCAGGCCGCCCGAGAGCCGCGACCGGACGCGCTCATCGAGCATTTCGAGGTCGCGTGGCGGCGCATCGCCGGCCACCACCACCTGCTTGGCGCCCGTCAGCAGCGTGCCCAGCGTATGGCCGAACTCGGTGGCGGACTTGCCCTGCAGGAACTGCATGTCGTCGATCAGCAGCAGGTCGACGCGGCGCAGCCACTCCTTGAAGCCGAGCGCCGACTGGCGCTGCACGGCGGTGATGAAGTGGTACATGAAGTGGTCGGCCGTCAGGTAGACGATGTTCCGACCCGGCTCGGCCGCTCCGGCAGCCCAGGCAATGGCGTTGAGCAGGTGGGATTTGCCGAGGCCGACGCTCGAATGGATGTAGATGGGGTTGAAGCTGACGGTGTTGTTGGCGGCTGCGTGGGCCACCTGTTTGGCCACCTGCAGCGCCATCTCGTTGGCGGAGCCGACGACGAAGCTGTCGAAGGTCATCTTCGGATCGAGCGCCGAGCCCGACAGCGCATCGCCACGCGGCGCCGGTGCGGCGGCAATCGCTTCGCGCACGGCGCGCGGAGTCGCCGGAATGGCGGGGACTTCGGCCTCGACGGCCTCGGCAGCTGCCTCGGCCTGGTGCAGGCGCGGCCGGGCCTGGCCGTTGACGCGCACGGTGAAATGCAGGCGCGCAAGGCCGGCAGCCTCGGCACGGAAGGCCTCAAGGATCTTCTCGGCGTAGTTGGACTGGACCCAGGAGGAGAGGAACCGGGTCGGGACGCTCAGATGGGCGAGATCGTCGACGATCTCTTCGAGCTCGAGGCGTGCGAACCAGGAATTGAACACATCCTCGCCGACGGCGGCCTTGAGCCGGGCACGGACCCGCTGGAACAGTTCGCTGGAACCAAGTGGCTGGCCGTCCTTGCCCATCATTACCATTCCCCCCTTGTCGCCGCCCTGCCCCTTTCCGTTACCTCTTTCCGATACCCAATCGGCACGACCCGCCGCCGCGTTCATCGCCATATGTGTGACCCCAAATCCTGTTCTATGCTGCCCCACATTGGGCACAGCGCCGCCAACCTAGCTGCCCGTTTTTCGGACAGACCTGTCCTGCCCGCGAACTGCGCCGCGGTTCAGTCTAACCAAACTTTCCATTGAGCCGAGCCGCTGATCGCGCCCGGACTACCGCAACGTCTTACTCAGTCGTAAGACTACAACTAATACAAATCAAAACCCGACTACGAATGGAGTTCCCCAAGACTGCCGGCTGCGTCCATACCGCCTCAGCCACGATCTCAAAGTCAGCATTCCTGCCAGTCATATCGCTCCATTACTCGGTTCTGGCGCCGGGTGTTCCTGAGCGACGAGAGGCATCTTAGGGGGTCGGAATTTTCCAATCAACGGGGGTTTTTTGCCTAGAGGGGGTTGACTCGCACCCTTTGCAAAAACCTTTCCGCGGCACTTTGTCAGGGGTGAAATCCAAGGCGCTGTGACTCAAGGGGGAATCGGTATTTCGTGATGTTTCGAGGGGCTTTGAAATTGTGGCAACGCCACCCGGAAATCGGCAATTCATTCCCTAAAGGCAAATGAAATTCTGATGACGGAGCCCGGCAAAGCCCCGGAAACGCAGGGCTTTCACGAGGGGATAACTCTTCACGCAGGTGTCGCAAAGCTGTCACACTGGGCGCGCCCATTCCCAGGACGCCGCCCAAGCATCATCAAAACAGAAAAGCTCCCCGGAGGGAGCCCTTCACATTCACAATGCGGTCGTGAAACCGTCTTGACGACGGGCTCGCGCTCTCCGGCCGATCAGGCCTGCAGAGCCTTCACGCGGGAGTTGAGGCGGCTCACCTTGCGGGCGGCCACGTTGGCGTGGACGATGCCCTTCTGGCTGGCGCGGACGATCTCGGGCTCGGCGGCCTTGAGAGCGGCGACGGCAACCG
>NZ_DASZAW010000043.1:0-67922 GCF_035944845.1 Devosia sp.
ACCAGATTTTCATGCGGTACTTCAACGCCATCATGACCGACGAAATGACCATTCCTGATGCCGTCGCCAAGGCGGACCAGGAACTGACCCGCTCGTTCGAGCGCATCAAGCGCGTCACCCAGTAGTCCTCCCCCGGACTGCCCGCGTCGGACCCTCGGGTTCGGCGCGGGCACTTGGTTCTCCTCCGGCCCGAGATGGTTATGGCGACGCGACGACTCTCCGACCTCCGCAAGGCGCAGATGCAGGCGGGCTATGTGTTCGTGCTGCCCTCGATCCTGCTCTACGCGGCCTTTGTGCTGGCGCCCGTCGCCATCACCATCATCCTCAGTTTCACCTATTACGACATCAGCTTCGGCGCCGACTGGGTGGGGTTCGAGAACTATGTGCGCTTCCTCACCGAGCCGCGCTCGCTCGAGATCTTCTGGAACACGCTGCGCTTCGCCTTCCTTGCGGTGAGCTTCAACGTGGCGGTCGGGCTGATCCTGGCGCTGGCACTGAACCGGGCGATGCCGACGTTCATGCTCTACTTCTTCCGCCTCGCCTTCTTCCTGCCGGTGATCATCTCGGCGGCGTTCGTGGCGGTGGTGTGGAGCTATTTCTACAGCGTCGATTTCGGCGTCATCAATTACTACCTGGCGCAGCTCGGCATCGGGCAGGTGCCTTGGCTGTCGTCGTCGAAATTCGCCATGACTTCGATCGTCATCATGGATGTGTGGAAGAACACCGGCTTCTTCATGATCATCCTGATCGCGGCGCTGCAGGGCGTGCCCAAGCCGATCATGGATGCTGCCTCGATGGATGGCGCCTCGGCCTGGCGGCGGTTCTCCCGCATCACCCTGCCGTTCATTTCGCCGGTGCTGTTCTTCTGCATCGTCTTCGCCTCGATCGGCGCGCTGCAGGTGTTCGAGTCGATCATGATCCTCACCGGCGGCGGGCCGGGCGACTCGACCCGTTCGCTGTCGATCTACCTGGTTGACGAGGCGTTCGGCAGCTTCGAGCTCGGCTACGCCGCGGCAGTCAGCGTCATCATGATGATCCTCGTTCTCATCATCACCATCATCCAGATCATCGGCTCGCGCCGCTGGGTGCGGGAGTAGCGGCCATGCAGACCAGATCCATGCAGACGCGCGAAGCCAAGAAGTGGGTCGATCGCGCCATCATCGCGGTGTTGCTGCTGATGGGCATCCTGATGCTGATGCCGTTCTTCTGGCTGTTCTCGATGTCGTTCCGCCCGGCGGCCGAGGCCTACAAGATGCCGCCGAGCTTCTTTCCGCCGAGCTTCGACCTCAGCAACTACCAGACGGTGCTCGAGTCCTCGGTGCCGTTCCTCAAGATCTACTGGAACAGCCTTTATGTTGCTGTGCTGGTGACCATCGGCCAACTCGTCACCTGCACGCTCGCCGCCTTCGCTTATGCGCGGCTCAGGTTCCCAGGCCGCGACAGCCTGTTCTTCGTCATGCTGATCGGGCTGATGTTTCCGGCGCAGGTGACGATCCTGCCGATCTACCTCGGCTACGCCAAGCTCGGCCTGCTCAACAACCCGATCGGGCTGGTGCTGATGGGGCTGACCTCGAGCTTCGGCGTATTCATGCTGCGCCAGTTCCTGCGTTCGCAGCCCAAGGAGCTCGAGGAAGCGGCGCTGATGGATGGCGCCGGCTACTTCAAGATCTTCTGGCGCATTTCGCTGCCGCAACTGATGCCGGCGCTCGGGGCGCTCGCCATCATCACCTTCACCGGGGCCTGGAACGCCTACTTCCAGCCGCGGGCGCTGATCACCTCGCAGGACTCGATGACCCTGCCGATCGCGATGGACCTGCTGCGCGGCTACATGAGCCAGGGCAACCTGTCGGTGGTCATGGCCGCGATGAGCATGGCCATCCTCCCCGTCGTCCTCCTGTTCCTCGTCGCCCAGAAGATGGTGATCGAGGGCGTCACTTTCTCAGGCATTCGGGCCTGACCAATGGATTTCAGCATGAGCAAGACCGACAAGCGTTTCATCTACGAAGGCGACCGCCTCGGCCATATCGCCTTTCCCCTCGGCGGCATCGGCGCCGGTGGCCTGGCGCTGTCGGGCAGCGGCAGGCTGGTCGACTGGTCGATCCGCAACCGGCCGGGGCTGCAGAGCTTCAACGGCTACAGCCACTTCGCCATCAAGGCCGAAGCCGGCGGCGAGCTGCTCGATGCGCGGGTGCTGAACGGCCCCTATGAGGGCCTCCCCACCGGCTCGCCGACGACGCGGAAATTCTTCGACGGGTTCGGCTGGGGCGCCAACCGCAACACGCTGGCCGGGGTGCCGCATTTCGAGGGCACCACGTTCACCGGCACCTTCCCGGTGGCCGAGGTGGCGTTCCATGATGCAACCTTCCCCGGCGAAGTGAAACTCACCGCCTGGAGCCCGTTCATCCCGACCAACGAGCGCGATTCCTCGCTGCCGGCGGCGATGTTCGAGATCGCGGTGACCAACTCGGGCAAGGGGCCGATCGACTACACCATCGGCGGGACGCTGGGAAACCACGGCTGCCAGAACGGCCGGCACAGCTATGCCGAAGCGAGCGGAGTGAAATCGCTGCTCCTCACCGCTGCCGACCCGCTGCCGGACTGGCAGACGGGTGACGTGTCGATCGCCACCGATGCCGATGATGTGGATCATCTCGACTACCATTTCCGTGGCCAGTGGTTCGACGATCTCAACCTGTTCTGGCGTGAGTTCGCGCGGGCAGGGCGGCTGCCCGAGCGGCACTACGACAAGCCGCGGCTCAACAGGAACATGTTCGACCAGCCCGAGCACGGCACGCTCGCCGCGCGGGTCACCGTGGCGCCCGGGGAGACGAAGACCATCCGTTTTGCCATCGCCTGGCATTTCCCGGTCGGGCAGGTCTACTGGCGCCCGGGGCAAGTCAACGGCGAGACCGGCACCTGGCGCAACTACTATGCCAGCCAGTGGACCAATTCCGGCGCGGTGCTGGCCGAAGCGTTCGCGCGCTGGGACGAGTTGCGCGCCCCGACCTTCGCCTTCCGCGACACGCTGTTCGGCACCTCGCTCCCCGTGGACATCGTCGATGCGGTACAGGGGACGATGAGCATCCTCCGCACCGCGACGGTGATGCGGCTCGAGAACGGCGAGTTCTGGGCCTGGGAAGGCCAGTTCACCAACGAGGGCAGCTGCGAAGGCTCGTGCACCCACGTCTGGAACTACCAGCAGACACTGCCCTACCTGTTCCCCGGGCTGGAGCGGACGCTGCGCGAGACCGACTACGCCTACAACCAGCTGCCCAATGGCGGGCTGACCTTCCGGCAGATCATCCCGCTCGGCTCGGCCTTCTTTCCGCTCAACCCCTGCGCCGACGGCCAGTTCGGCTCGGTCATCAAGACGTATCGCGACTGGAAGATTTCCGGTGATACCGAGTGGTTGAAGCGGTACTGGCCGAAGGTGCGGGCGGCGCTCGAATACGCCTGGTCGCCCGACAATCCGGACCAGTGGGACCCCGAGCGCACCGGGATCCTCTGGGGCCGCCAGCACCATACGCTCGACATGGAGCTGTTCGGGCCCAACTCGTGGCTCTCGACCATGTATGTCGCAGCGCTGAAGGCCGGTGCCGAAATGGGCCGCGCTGCGGGTGACGCAGCGTTCGCCGCCGAGCTCGACAAGATGGGGCAGGCGGGCGCCGATTACCTCAACCGCGAACTGTTCAACGGCGACTACTTCATCCAGAAGACCGACCTCGGCGACAAGGCGCTGATCGAGAAGTTCGATCAGGCCGCCGGCAAGGTCGGCGTCATCGCCGACGGCTTCATGGAGACATACTGGTCGGACGAGTACGGCCAGATGAAGTACCAGTTCAACGATGGCTGCGCGACCGACCAGATCCTCGGGCAATGGCATGCCGACCTCGCCGGGCTCGGCAGCTTTCTCGACCCCGACAAGGTGAAGACGGCGCTGGCCTCGGCCTACCGCCACAACTATCGGGCCGACCTCAAGGGGCATTTCAACCCCTGCCGGGTCTATGCCTATGAGGACGAAGGCGGCGTGCTGATCGCCACCTGGCCCGCAGGCACCACCAAGCCGGCGGTGCCGGCGCCGTACTCGGAGGAGGTGTGGACCGGGCTCGAATATATGCTCGCCTCGCACCTGATCTTCCGCGGCCTCACCGACGAAGGCCTCGACATCGTCCGCACGGCGCGCGCCCGGCACGACGGGCATCGCCGCAACCCCTGGAACGAGATCGAGTGCGGCAGCTACTACGCCCGCTCGATGTCGAGCTTTGCGCTGGTCAACGCCTGGTCGGGGTTCAGCTACGACCTGACCAAAGGCGAGATCGGCTTTGCGCCGAAGGACACCGGCGACGGGAGCTGGTTCTGGTCGGTGGGCGAGGGCTGGGGCGTGGTGACACGCAGCGGCAACGAGGTCCGCCTCGAGGTGCGCTATGGCAGCCTCGATCTGACAACGCTGAGCTTTGCCGGGACCACTGCCCGCATCGGGCGGAGGCTCGGCGCCGGCGACACCGCAGATCTGGCAATCGGAGGCTGAGCATGGCGGAACTGCAGCTCAAACAGGTGCGGAAGAGCTTCCAGAGCCTCGAAGTCATCCACGGCATCGACCTCACCGTCGAGGATGGCAGTTTCACGGTGTTCGTCGGCCCCTCAGGCTGCGGCAAGTCCACGCTGCTCAGGATGATCTCGGGGCTCGAGGAAACCTCGGACGGCGAGATCTGGCTCGATGGGGCGCGCTGCGACCACCTGCTGCCCTCGGCGCGCGGCATGGCGATGGTGTTCCAGTCCTATGCGCTCTATCCGCATATGAGCGTCGAGGAGAATCTGCGCTTCGGGCTCGAGAACCAGAAGCTGGGCAAGCCCGAGATCGCCGCTCGCGTCGACAAGGCGGCGGAGATCCTGCAGATCAAGCACCTGTTGAAGCGCCGGCCCAACCAGTTGTCGGGCGGGCAGAGCCAGCGCGTCGCCATCGGCCGCGCCATCGTCAAGGAACCCAAGGTGTTCCTGTTCGATGAACCACTATCGAACCTCGACGCCGAGTTGCGGGTGAAAATGCGCTCGGAGATTTCGGCGCTGCACCGGCGGCTCGGCACCACCATGATCTATGTGACGCACGACCAGGTCGAAGCCATGACCATGGCCGACCGCATCGTGGTGCTGCGCGAAGGGGTGATCGAGCAGGCCGGGGCGCCGATCGAACTCTATGCCCGGCCGCGCAACCAGTTCGTCGCCGGCTTCCTCGGCGCGCCGCAGATGAACTTCTTTGCCGGCAGGCTCACGGAGGCGGGAGAACGGCTTGGCGTGGAGCTGAACAAGGGCGGGCCGGTGCTGAACCTCGCGCGTCGCGAGGGGGCGGTGAAACCTGGCGATGCGGTAACGATCGGGGTGCGCCCCGAGCACCTGATCCCCACCGCCAATGGCGCGCTCGCCGTCGAGGTGCTTTCCACAGAAGTGCTGGGCGCCGAAACCGTGCTGCACGGCAAGACCGCCGGCGGCGAGCAGGTAACCGCCACCATGCGCGGCATCCTTGCGACATCGCGCGGCGACACGCTGCGCTTCGAAATTGCTGATGCCTTCACCCACGTGTTCGACGCCAACGGACTGACCCTGCAGCCGACGCGGGCGTGGACGGATGACTATATGAGGAAGATTGCGTGATGCGGATGTGCTGGACAAAAGGCCCCCTCACCCGGCCTTCGGCCGACCTCTCCCCCAAGGGAGAGGTGAAGCTGCGGCACGATCTCGCCCCACGGACACCTCTCCCTGGGGGGAGAGGTCGCCGCGTAGCGGCGGGTGAGGGGGCCTTTGCGGTGGCTCTGCTCGCCCTCTTCGCCACCCCAGCCCTCGCCACCGACTACAGCGTCACCTCCGAGAAGGTGAAAGCCCTCACCGGACCCAACGCGCCGGCGCCGATGAAAGGCCCGGACATCTGCGGCACCGATCTCGGCACCATGGCCGAGATCGACGGCAAGGTCGTGCTGGCTTTCGGCGATACCTTCGGCTGGAACGACAATGCCTGCATCCGCTTCGGGCCGAACTGGCGGTCTAATGTCGTCGCCTTCACTTCCGACCTCGATGCTTCGGACGGCATCGTCATCGACGACTGGGTGAAGGGTGAGGACGGCAAGGCGGTCGAGATCGCCAAGGGCGCGCACCAGGATGCGTTCAAGGGCGAGCAGACCAAGATCCCGACTGCCATGGTGACGGTCGGCGATACGCTCTACCTCCACTACATGTCGGTGAACGGCTTCTCGTCGATGGGCGGCGTATGGCTCTGCAACTGGTCGCGCTTCATCTCCTCCAAAGACGGCGGCAAGACCTGGAGCCCCGGCCCGGACGAGTTCGGCAGCTTCAAATCGAGCTTCAACATGCTGGCGCTCTCGGCCCAATCGGGCGCCGGCAACGAGGATGGCAAGTATGTCTATGCTGTCGGCACGCCTTGCGGCCGCTTTGCCGGGGCGCGCGTCGGGCGCGTTGCGGCCGACAAGGTGCTCGACACCAAAGCCTGGGAGTATTTCGACGGCAACGGCTGGGTCAGCGACCGGGCGCAGGCGGTCGAGGTGATCAAGCCGGGCGCCGGCGAAGGCTCGCTGGTCTGGAACCCCGGCATCAAGCTCTGGATGTACACGACGCTCAACGAGCTGTCGGAAGCGATCGAACTCCGCTTCGCCGAGCGGCCGGAAGGTCCGTGGTCGGCGCCCAAGGTGCTGGCCCGCGGCTCCGACTATGCCCAGGCCTATGGCGCCTACATGACCCCCTCATGGATTTCCGAGGACGGCCTGGCGTTCTGGTTCGTGATGAGCCAGTTCGGTCCGTACAACACCTATGTGATGAAGGCGACACTAACGCCCGATGGGTAAAACTACGGGACTCTGCGCAGTCATATTGGGTCAAGTCGTTAACTCGGGGCTGCGTAGGTTCGAAAGGACCATTGTACCCAGGCTGTTCCATGCAGAAGCGTGGCGGGCCGTTGCCCTCCGACAAGAAGTCGAGCCTCAGGCTTGTTGCCGTTGCGTGGCCCTTCATCGCCATCATTGTCACGCAGGCCATTCTCGCCACCTTCAGCTTGCAGATGGTCACGTCGCTCAGGTCCTATGTGACCGGCGAGAGCATGTGGTCGAAGGGCCAACATGACGCGATCTACTTCCTCAGCCGCTATATCGACACCACCCAGTCGAGCTACCTGGAGCGGCACCGGCAGGCGCTGAGCGTGCCGCTCGGCGACCACGATGCGCGGGTCGCGCTCGAGGCCAGCCCGCCCGACCTCGTGGCGGCGGCGGACGGGTTCCGGCGCGGCGGCAACCATCCGGACGATATTCCGGGGCTGATCTGGCTGTTCCAGAATTTCTCCTGGTTCAGCTACATGAGCGCCGCCATCGAGGATTGGCGCAATGCCGAAGTCACCCTGTTCCAGATGGAGGACCTGGCCGACGAGATGGCGCGGGCAGCCTTGGTGCAGCCATGGCAGCGGCGCGACTGGGCCGAACGGCTCGACGCCATCAACGACCAGGTGACGCCGCTCACCCACGCCTTCTCCAACTCGCTCGGGCAGGGCACGCGGTTCGTGCAGACCAGCCTGCTGGTCGCCAATCTCGCTATCGCGGCTTTGTTCGTGGGGCTGACGCTGTGGCGGCTCAACAGTTTCCTGAGGCATCGTCGCTCGATCGAACACGAGCTGTCCTGGCGCGCCTCGCACGATGCGCTCACCAAGCTGCCAAACCGCGCCGCGTTCGAGCGGGCAGTGGAGCAGGCGATCGCCGACAGCTCGGCGACGGCGCTGCTGTTCGTCGATCTCGACCAGTTCAAGGTGGTCAACGATTCCGGGGGGCACGCCGCCGGCGACGAACTGCTCTGCGTCCTGGCCGATCGGCTGCCGGGCCTGCTCGGGCCTGGGGCTTTGCTGGCCCGGCTGGGCGGCGATGAGTTCGGCGTGCTGCTCAATACCGGTTCGGTCGACGAGGGGCTGATCACCGCGCAGCAGCTGCGCCGCGCGGTAGCCGAGCTACCCTTCGTGTGGAACGATCAGCATTTCGCGGTTTCCGCCAGCATCGGTTTCGTACGCCTCGACCGCACCGTGGGGAGCCTCGCGACGGCGCTGCGGGCGGCTGACATCGCCTGCTACATGGCCAAGGAGAAGGGCCGCAACCGCGTACACGTCTACTCTCCCGATGATGCCGAACAGGCCGAGATGGCCGGCAATATCGGCTGGGTGCAGCGGCTGCAGCGGGCGCTCGACCGCGACAGCTTCGTGCTCTACGCCCAGGACATCGTGCCGCTGAGCCGAAAGGCCGACAGCGAGCATTGCGAGATCCTGGTGCGGCTGGCCGACAATGGCGACCTGATCGGGCCGGGCCGCTTCATCCCGGCGGCCGAGCGCTTCGGGCTGATGCCGCAACTCGATCGCTGGGTGGTGCGTCATGCGCTCGAAGTTATCGCGATGCGCATGGAGCAAGGGGTGAAGCCGCATCGGTGCACCTATGCCATCAACCTCAGCGCACCGGCGATCGGCGACGAAAGCTTCCTGCCGTTCCTCAAGCGGCAGTTCGAGGTGACGGGGGTGCCGCCGCAACTGATCTGCTTCGAGATCACCGAGACCAGCGCCGTCGCCAATCTGGAGCGCGCCGCCGCCTTCATCACCGCACTGAGGGGGATCGGGTGCAAGTTCGCGCTCGATGATTTCGGCGCCGGCATGTCGTCGTTCCACTACCTGAAGCGCCTGCCGGTCGACTACCTGAAGATCGACGGCGGCTTCGTCAAAGGCATGCTGCGCGACAGCACCGACCGGGCGGTGGTCGAAACCATCAACCACCTGGGCCATGTCACCGGCATCAAGACGGTAGCCGAGTTCGTCGAGACGGCGGATGTCCTCGCGGCGCTCGAGGCGATCGGGGTGGACTACGCCCAGGGGTATTTTATGGGGATCCCGAAGCCGTTCGCGGCGGAGGTGGCGGAGGTGGAGCGGTTGTCGGCTTAGGGGGGCTGGATGGTGCGGTATCCTCCCCCGCGTGGCGGGGGAGGGGGACCGCCGAAGGCGGTGGAGGGGGGATGAAATGCCGATGGTTTGGCCGCCCCCTCCACCAGCTTCGCTGGTCCCCCTCCCCCGCCACGCGGGGGAGGATCACGGAGAGGCCGGTGCCTCGCTCACCCCGGCACCGGCGCCGCCGCATCGATCAGCCCCGCCGCCTTGAGATCTCCCCAGAACGCCACCGGGATCGCCTCCTGCAGATAGCCGATATTGCTCGTCACTTCCTCGGGCTTCGCGCCGCCCGGGATCACCGACACGACCGTGGGATGCGCGAGGGGGAACTGCAGTGCTGCGGCCTGCAGCGAGACGCCGTGCTTGGCGCACACCGCCTGGATGCGGCGGACCTTGTCCTGCACCTCTTCCGAAGCGATGCCATAGCCGTAGCGGGCAGTTGGGCCGGGGCCGGTGGCGAGGATGCCGGAGGCGTAGGGGGCGCCGATGATCACCGAAATGCCGTTGTCGAGGCAGCGCTTCAGCCCGGTGCCGAGCGCCGCCTGATCGAGCAGGGTGTAGGGCATGGCGACGATGCAGAAATCGAGCGGCACCTGGGTGGCGAAGCTCAGCAGCGACGGGGCGGCGTTGAGCCCCATGCCGATGGCCTTGATCTGGCCCGACGCCTTCAACTCCTCGAGCGCCTTGATGCCACTGCGGACCATGTCCTCCATGCGGGGGCCATCGGGGTTGCTGGCGAGCGAGGCCTCGGGGTCGTGAATCAGCAGCGCATCGACGCTGTCGAGGCCGAGCCGCAGGAGGCTCTGCTCGTAGGAGCGCATCACCCCGTCATAGCTGTAGTCCCAGACGATCTCCATGTTCAGCCCGCCGCCCCAGGGGGTGCGGTCGAAGGTCCTGGGGTCGGCCGGGCGACGGAAATAGCGGCCGACCTTGGTGGTCAGCAGAAACTGATCGCGCGGCTGATCGATGAGGAAATCGCCGACCCGGTGCTCGCTGAGGCCACGACCATAGAACGGCGCGCTGTCGAAATAGCGCACCCCGCCGTCCCAGGCGGCTTTCAGCGTGGCATGCGCCGTCTCGCCGGAGACGCGGTGGTACATGCCGCCCAGATGGGCGGCGCCGAACCCCATGGGCGGCAGTTCGAGAGCGGTGGAGCCGACGCGATGCCGGTCGGTGAGCTTGATGGACATGGTCGGTGCAATCGGTTCGAAATGAAAATCAGGGTGCAGTAGCGGCGATAGGATGGTTCGGCGGGCGGAAGGCTGAGGCCACGTCGTCGCTCGCCGAAACCGGGGCGTCGCGATAAAGGAAGCAGGTGGCGAGCCGCTCGCTGTCGGGCACGTATTTGGGCGGCAGGTTATCCCAGCACATCTCCATGACATGCGGGCAGCGCGGCGCGAACTTGCACCCCGGGTTGGGGCGGGCAGCGGAGGCCTCGGACACCGGTATCTCCTCGCCGCCCCAGGCCTTGGAAAGGTCTGGCAGCGGGATCGAGGAGACCAGCAGCTGCGAGTAAGGGTGTTTTGGCGTGCCGATCACCCGCTCCACTGCGCCGGCCTCCGAGACGTTACCGCGATAGAGGATCAGGATGTTGTCGCAGATCTGGAAGGCGGTGGTGAGGTCGTGGGTAATGTAGACGATCGAAATGCCGAGCTCGCGGTTGAGCGTCTTCAACTCGTCGAGAATGGTGGCGCGCAGCGACGCATCGACCATCGACACCGGTTCGTCGGCGACGATCAGCTTGGGCCTGAGCAGTACGGCGCGGGCCACCATGATGCGCTGGCGCTGGCCGCCGGAGAGTTCGTGCGGGAAGCGGCCGAGTGTATCCTGGGGCCTGAGGCCGACCCGCTTCAGCGCATCCTCGATCATGGCCCGAGCGGCGCTTTCGCTGTCGGCGAGCTTGTAGCGTTTCACCGGGGTCTCGAGCACGTGGTCGATCCGGTAGAACGGGTTGAAGACGTCGAAGGGATCCTGGAACACCGGCTGCACTTCGCGGCGGAACTGCCGCTGCTCGGCGCCGGTCATCCTGGCGACGTCCTTGCCCTGGTAGAGCACCTGGCCATGCGAGGGGTTGATGAAGCCCAGCATCATCCGCGCCAGCGTGGTCTTGCCGCTGCCGCTCTCGCCGGCCACGGCGGTCATCGACGGGCTGGTGTCGGACAGCGACAGGGTGACGTCGTTGAGCGCGGTGAAGGCGCCATAGGTCTTGGTGACACCACGCATTTCAATGAGTGTGGTCACGGGCGGAGCTCCTGGTGGGCACGGGTCATCGGCGGCAGCGGCGGCAAAGCCGCATGCTCCGGATAGAGGTGGCAGGCGGCGCTCTGGCCCGGCGCCACTTGCTGCAGCAGCGGCGTCTCGCGCCGGCAGCGCTCGAAGGCGAGGGGGCAGCGCGGATTGAAGCTGCAGCCGGGCGGCAGGTCGACCAGCGGCGGCGGCAGGCCGGGGATGCCGGTGAGCTCGCGCTTCACTTCGATGCCGGGGAGGCTATCGACGAGAAGCCGGGTGTAGGGGTGCTTGGGGCTCTCGATCATCTGGCGCACCGGGCCGATTTCGACGAGCTTGCCGGCATACATCACGCCCACCGTATCGGCGAACTGGGCGATCAGCCCCATGTCGTGGCCGATCAGCACCACGGCAGCGCCGAGCCCATCCTGCAGGCGGCCGAGCGTCTGCATCACCTGGCGCTGCACCACCACATCAAGGGCACTGGTGGGCTCGTCCGCGACGATCACCTTGGGCGAGAGCGAGGTGGCGATGGCCATGGCGGCGCGCTGCTTCATGCCGCCCGAGAGTTCATGCGGGTAGCGGCGCGCTACTTCCGGGGCGAGGCCGACATTCTTCAACAGCTCCTGGACACGCGCGTCGAGCTCGGCGCGCTTCATCCCCGGCTTGTGGGCGACGATGGCGTCGATCATCTGCTCTTCGAGCCGCATCACCGGGTTGAGCGAGCTCATGGCGCCCTGCGGGATCAGGGCGATGTCGCGCAGTCGCGTTTCGCGCAACTCCTTGGTGCTCATCTTGAGAATGTCGCGGCCGTCGAGCTCCACCGAGCCGCCGGCGATGCGGCCGGGGGCGCGGGTGAGGCGCATCAGCGCCGTCGCCATCGTGGTCTTGCCCGAGCCGCTCTCGCCGATCAGCCCGAGCCGTTCGCCGGGCCGCAGCGAGAACGATACATCGTTCACCGCCTTGGCCGGGCCCTTGCCGGTGTCGTAGTGGACGTTCAGACCTTCGACGACGAGGATGGGTTTCAAGTCTCGAGCGACAGACATCAGCGCCTCGCCAGCTTGGGGTTGGCAAAGCGGTCGAAGCCGACCGAGGTCAGGAACAGGCCGATGAAGATCAGGGCGATCACCACGATCGGCGGGCCCCACCACCACCAATAGCCGCGCAGCACCGCCGAGGATTGCTGGCTCCAGTAGATGGTGTTGCCGAGCGTCATTTCGTCGAGCGCGCCGAGGCCGAGCGCCTCGAGGCCGATGACGGCGAGGATCGAGCCCGAGACGGTGCCGACGAAGCTCGCGACGATATAGGGCATCAGGTTGGGCATGATCTCGGTGAAGAGGATTTCCCACTGGCTCTCGCCGTTCACCCGCGCCACTTCGACATAGGATTTCTCGCGGATGGTGAGCACCTGGGCCCGCACCGTGCGGGTGGTGAACATCCAGCCGAGCGAAGCCACCACCAGCGCCATGATCACGGTGTTCATGCGGTCGATATTGCCGGCAATGATGACGAGGATGGCGATGGCCGGCACGGTCAGGAGCGCGTCGGAGATCACCCGGATGACGGCGTCGACGATGCCGCCGAAATGCCCGGCGATCAGCCCCAGCGCGGTGCCGAAACCGACGCCGATGAAGCCGGCGATCAGCCCCATCTTCAACGTGTTGGGGGTGGCGTAGATCAAGAGAGTCCACATGTCGCGGCCCTGGGAATCCGTGCCGAGGAGGTACTCGGCGCCGGGGGGTCTGCGCGGCCGCACGGCGCCGACCTGAGCATTCACCGCATCGACGAAGAACGGGCCGATGACGCTGAACAGCACGATGGCGAGGAGGATGCCGAGGCCGAGCAGCAGGACGCCGCTGATCCGGCCCTGCTCGTAGTTGCGCCGGAGGGAGGTCAGAAAGCTCATCGCCGGATCCTCGGGTCAAGCAGTGGGTAGATGAGGTCGACGAGGAACAGCAGCACCGCGAGCGAGACGATCAGCATCAGCACCACGCCCTGGATGACGAAGTAATCCTGGCCGCGGATCGCGACATAGAGGAGCGAACCGAGTCCTGGGTAATTGAAGATCACCTCGACCAGCACGGCGCCGGACACCACCGAGCCGAGCGACAAGGCCAGGGCGGTGACCTGGGCGAGCAGTGCATTGCGCATGCCGTACCAGACGAAGATGCGCTGCGGGTGCAGCCCCTTGGCTTCGGCGAAGGTGATGTAATCTTCGCCCAGGACCGAGACCATCTGGCTGCGCATGCCGAGGGCCCAGAAGCCGATATTGCCGAGGATAATGGCGAGGCAGGGGAGGAACGCGTGCCGCAGGATATCCTCGGTGGTGGCCCAGTCGAGCCGCATGATGCGGGTGGTGTCGACGCCGCCGGCGGGTGGGAACCACTTCAGCACCACGGCGAAGAAATAGATCAGGATGATGGCGAGCAGGTAGAACGGGATCGAGGTCAGGATCATCATCAGCGGCACGATCGACTTGATGGTGCGCCCCGATCCCGGCCAGGCCAGCCGGGCGCCGAGGAGCGAACCGACGCTGAAGGCGATCAGGGTGGCGACCGCCAGCAGCGTCACCGACCAGGGCAGCGCATTGCCGATCATGGTCGAGACCTTCTCGGGGAAGTTGGCGAACGACACGCCGAGATCGAGCCGGAACAGGTCGAGCCAGTAGTTGAGGTACTGCTCGAGGATCGGCGCATCGAGCCCGTACTTGGCGCGATAAGCGGCCGACACGGCCTGGATATCGACATTCTGCGCGCCGCCAGTGGTCTGCAGCCGGGCCAAGGCGGTCTGCACCGGATCGCCGGGAAGGAGGCGCGGAATGATGAAGTTGATGCTCACCGCGACGAAGACGATCAGCAGCAACTGGCCGAAGCGGGTGGCGAGGTAGCGGAGGAGTTCGCGGCTCATCGGAGGACCAATTCGGTGGTGGTGCACCGCAAACACCAAATACTCGATGTCATCCCTGCGAAAGCAGGGACCCAAGCCTCCGCCAGCGCCAGCCGATAGTTGGGTCCCTGCTTTCGCAGGGATGACACCGGTGGGTGTTGCACTACTCAGTCTCCCAGGAACTGTTGGTCAGGTCGCGGGCGGCAGTAAATGCCGCCCGCGGAGGTCGAGGCCGGCGCTTACTGCGCGCCGGTGGGCTTCAGGTTGTGGATCACCACGTTGAACGCTTCCCACGGGGTGTACGGGGCAACGTACGGGTCGGCCGCGGACGGCCAGCCGGTCCAGTAGGTGTTGTTGAAGGTCACCACATGGTACTCCTCGAGCATGTCGATCTGCGGCAGGTCGCGCAGCGCGATGTCGAGGGCCGCGACGGCGTTCTTCATGTACTCGGAGTTCGGATCGGTATCGGCCGGGACGGCGTCCATGGCATCGATCAGCTTGTCGTATTCCGGGTTCATGTAGCGTGAGGCGGCGATGGCGTTCGGGATGTTCTCGCCGAGCGGCCGGGCGAACTTCGAATGGTAGTGCTGCAGGGTCTCGAGCGGTTCCGACAGGCTGCCGCAATGGACGAAGATCATGGTGTCGAAGTTGCCCGACTGGATGTCAGGCAGCCAGGTATCGTCCACCGGAGCCTGCACCGCATCGAAGCCGGCGTTCTTGAACTGCTGGGTCAGCGGGGCGAGCGTCGGCTGGATAAAGGCCGGGGTGCGCACCGTGACGGTCAGCGGCTTGCCATCCTTGGCCCAGAGGCCATTGGCGTCCTTGGCGTAGCCTGCCTTGGTCATGTACTCCTCGACCTTGGCCGGATCGGGATTGTCGAGATTGTACTTGTCGAGCACGGCCTTGAGCGGGCTGCCCTCGCCGAGCCAGGTGCCGGCCATGTAGTTGGAGAAGGCGAAGGTCACCGGCTTCTGGCCGCCTTCGTAGCCGATGTCGTTGATGGCGGCGCGGTCGATGGCATAGTTCATCGCATAGCGGACGTTCACGTCGTTCCACGGCTCACGCATCTGGTTGAACACCAGCGAGTAGTCGCAGCCATCGGGAGCGCCCCAGTTCGGGCCTTCGGCGTTCCACGAGCTGAGCTTGTCGTTCTGGGCGCGGGCGGCCTCGAAGGTGCCGATCAGGAGCTGGCGGCCACCGTCGATCTGGTTGGCGATGTGCAACTGGCCCATCGCGTCATCGCTCGATACCGGGACGAGCGTGATGCGCTTGGGGGCCGGCAGATCCTGGAAGCCGACCTTGGCGCCCCACCAGTCGTCGCGACGATCGAAGATCTCCTGCTGGTTGGTGGTCGAGACCAGCTTGTAGGCGCCGGTGCCGACCGGCCAGCCCTTGGCCGGGTCGTAGTTGGTGAAGGTCGCGATGTCCTGACCTTCCCAGATATGCTTGGGCAGGATCGGGTAGTGGTTCTCATGGCCAAGGGCCAGGAAGTCGCGCACGAAGCGCGGCGCGGCCTTGGTGAAGTTGATGGTGACGTTCAGCGGATCGACGACGGTGACATCCTTGATCCACTCCTTGAACGCTGCCGAGCCGCCGACTTCCGGCGGGGCATCGCGCACCGCCTCGAGGGTGAACTTCACGTCGTCGGCGGTGAACTTGGTGCCATCCGACCACTCGACGCCGTCACGCAGCTTGATCGAGGCGCTCATGAAGTCCGGAGCATACTCGAAGCTCTCGGCCTGCCAGGGGATCAGCGTGCCGTCGTTGAGGTTGGTATAGAACAGCGCCTCGTTGATGGTGATCTGCATCACATCGCGCTGGTGGGTGACCGAAGTCAGGTAGGGGTGCCAGTTCTCGGTATTGGCGAACTGCGCCGGCTGGTCGCCCCACGGGGTCAGCACCAGGGTTTCGTTGCGCGGCATGTCGGCCACCTGCGCGAGCGCGGTCGATGCCAACAACGGCACCGCCAGCAGCGCGATGGCGCCGCCGATGAGGTGCTGCTTGATGGATGCACGGTTCATAATGGTCCTCCTCCGGCCGGTTCGCGGCCACTCGTTGAATTGCTCCGAGGCGGGGCAGGGCCTCGCCACCTGGTCGCTTCTCCTCGCGGGTCCCCCATCCACCGGGTCATCCCCGCGAAAGCGGGGACCTCCGTTTGCGATGGTGCGGCAGGCGAGAAAACAGAGGTTCCCGCTTTCGCGGGAATGACCCGGTGGATGGGATGAGATCCCGCCCACCGGCCTCGATACTCAGAGCGCCATCTTCTCGATGGCGTCCTTGCTCAGTCCGTGGCCGAAGCCGGGCTCGTCGCTGACCACGACGTAGCCATCCCTAGGGACGGCCATGCCGGGATAGTTGTTGGTGTGCTTGAGCGGGATACCGGGGGCGCCGCCGACGAAATACTCACCCCAGCGCGAGTTGGGCGCCGAGTAGTTGAAGTGCTGACCATAGGGCGTGTTCATGCCGGCATGGCAGATCACTTCCAGGCCCGAGGCATCGGCGATGGCGGTGATCTTCTGCACCGCGGTGAAGCCGCCGACCCAGTTGATATCGGGCTGGAAGATATCGACGACGCGATCCTTGGCCGCCTCGAAGAAGGTGTAGGGGGTGTACCAGTGCTCGCCGGTGGCCAGCGTCTGCCAGGGCAGGCGTTCGCGCAGCGCCTTGTGCGAGGTGTGATCCTCGGGGATCAGACAATCTTCCATCCACTTGAGGTTGAACGGCTTCAGCCGATGCGCGAGGCGCACAGCGAACTCGACGTCGAAGGCCATCCAGCAATCGAGCATCAGCTCGACGTGCGGGCCGATCAGTTCGCGCGCCTTGCCGACAAAGGCTTCGTTCTTGTCGAGCGCTTCGAGCCCATCGGCGGTGCCGTAGGGGCAGGCGAGCTTGGTGGCCTTGAAGCCCAGCTCCATGTGCCAATCGGTATCGTTGCCGGTGGCGTAGCAGAACTGCTTGTCGCGGGCTGCGCCGCCGGCGAGCTCGTATACCGGCAGCTTCAGCACCTTGCCCTTGAGGTCCCACAGCGCCAGGTCGATGCCGCTGATGGCATAAGAGGCAAGGCCCGAGGAGGAGTAGGGGGAGGTGATGCGCATCATCATGTCCCACAGCTTCTCGGTGGCGAGCGCGTTCTCCTCATGCAGCAGCGGGCCGATATGGTCGTTGATCAGGCTGATGGTGGGCTGGCCGTAGCCGGTGACGCCGAAGCCCCATGAGCCGTCATCGGCGGTGACGATGACACCGACCGCCGGGAAGGCATTGTTCCAGCTCGAGCGCAACGCCTTGTAGCGCGGGTAGCGCGACATCGGGTTGGCGACTTCGGCATCCTTGGTCCAGGGCGGCCGGCGCGCCGTGCCCTTGTCCTTGCCCTCGTCGTAAATGCCGCCGGCAATCGGGTTGGTGATGGCAAAGGCTTCGATACTCTTGATCTTCACTCAAAATCTCCTGGTCGTCGTATTTGGTCGGGCGCCGGCGGCGGCAGGTCAGTTGGGGATGCAGGGCGTTCGCCTAGGCGGCGCGTGCACTGGCCTCTCGGTGCTCCTCCACCGTGAAACGGGGGAGGGGGACCGCCGAAGGCGGTGGAGGGGGCGGCAGGATGCGCCGGTGTGTGTGGTCGCCCCCTCCACCAGCTTCGCTGGTCCCCCTCCCCCGCTGCGCGGTGGAGGACCACTGAGAATCTGGTGCTCCTCATGTCTGATCGCCGGGGATGCGGTAGAACTTTCGCGCATTGTCACGGAACAGCCCGGCGCGCTCGGCTTCCGAGGCGCCTTCGGTGATCTTGGCGAAGGCCTTCCAGAGCGTTGGGAAGGTGCTGGTCAGCTTGTCGACCGGGAAGTTCGAAGCGAACATCGCCCGCTCCGGCCCGAAGATTTCGAGTGTCTCCAGCACCAGCGGCCGGAAGCTCTCGGTGGTCCATTGGCGATCGAGCATGCCGAGGCCGCTGATCTTGACGGCGATGTTGGGGCGGGCGGCGAGCTCACGCATCCCAGCCTTCCAGGCTTTCCAGCCCGCAAGGTCGCGGTCGGCCCACATGCCGGCATGGTTGAGGATGATCTGGGTGTTGGAGGCAACGCCGGCGAGCTTGGCTGCCTGCGTCATCTGGTGCGGGTAGAGCTGCAGATCGAAGCTGAGGCCGCGGCGGCCCAGTTCCTGCAACCCGCCGATCCAGCCCGGCTCATCCATCAGGTCGCGGGTGATGTAGTTGAGCTTGGGGTCGGCGTGCCGGTTCACCACCTGGCGGATGCCGCGCATGATCGGAAAGCCGGAATGGCGGTCGAGCAGGGCGCCGAAATCCGGCGCCGCGAGGTCGCCATGCGCCACGAGCACGATCGGCACCGGGCTCCGATCGGCCACCGCCTGCAGCGTTTCGGACTCCTTCACCGGATCGGTAGGGAAGGCCTCGACATGCACCGCGCCGGTGATCTCGATCTCGTCGCCGCCTTCCTCGAGATATTCCTCCAGCAGGTAGCTGCGCGAAATGGCGGCATTGGCACCGCCTTTGCCGGGCTTCTCAAAATGCGGGTAGATGCGGGTCCAGAGGTCCCACAGGTGGATATGCGGATCGACGACTTTCAGCATCTGAGCCTCAATCCAGCCGGAACACTTGTTCGACCGGCCAGGCCTTGGGTCGGGCATCCTCGTGGGTCTCCATGTGGGGCTCCATCCACTTCCACCACTTCAGCACCACCGGATCGACGCCCTCGGTCTGCGATGGAGCGTTGTCGGGCTTTTCGAGATAGGCAAAGAGCAGCAGGTCGTAGCGGTAGATGGTGTAGTTGGAGACGCCCTGGCTCTTCAGCAGCGCCACCATTTCGGGCCAGATTTCGTCGTGCTTGCGCTTGTACTCGGCTTCCTGGCCGGGCTTCAGCTTCATCACCCATGCTGATCGCATCGTCGTAAGTTCCCTTGGATCAGGTTGTCGATGTGGCGAGCGCCCGCTCGCCGGCCTGCGGCGGCGGCCACTGGCCGCTGTAGCCGAGCCGCTTGCTGACGGTGCTCGCTGCTTCGTTGAGGAGATCGACCTGCGGCTGGATCGCAGCGCCGGGCGCCTTGGGGGCCGGGCCGGAAATCGAGATGGCGCCGACCGGGCGGCCGAGGCGGTCGACGATCGGCACGCCGACGCAGAACACGCCGACCACCACTTCCTGATTGTCGATCGAGTAGCCGCGCTTGCGGATGCGGGCGAGCTCGGCGCGGAGCTCGGTGGGGTCGGTGATGGTGTAGCGCGTGAACGTTGTCATCGGCTGGTCGAACACACGCTGCTGGTCGGTCTCGCCGAGGAAGGCGAGGATCGCCTTGGCGCTGCCGCCGCAATAGAGCGGTCCGCGCGCGCCGATGCGCCAGTCGAGTTGCATGTTCTCGTTGCCGCGCACCTTGTCGATGCACACGCACCCCTCGCCGCTCAAGACGTTGACGTTCACGGTCTCGCGGGTCTTTTCGGCGATCGCTTCACAGAACGGCCGGGCCAGCCGGGGAAAGGCGACGCCATCGAGCTGCAGGTCGGTGATCGCCAGCAGCCGGTAGGACAGTTGCCAGCCGCCCTCGGCATTACGTTCCACCACGCCCTCGTCGCTCAGATCGATGAGCAGCCGATGCACCGAGCCGACCGGCAGGCTGAGTTGCTGCGCCACGGCGCGCACCCCGAGTCCACCCTTGCGGGCAAGCAGGTCGAGAACCTGGATGGCGCGCTTGATGCTCGACATCTAGCGCCCCGCGCTCCGGCGTTCGCTGGCCGCGGTGTGCATAACTTGACAACCCCTCTGCTTGCCTTCCCCACCGGGTGTCATCCCAGCGAAAGCTGGGACCCAACTCGCCGTCGGGCTCGAGCTGCGAGATGGATCCCTGCTTTCGCGGGGATCACGCCGAGTGGGTGGAGGACATGGGGTATCCCACGACGCTCCTACGGCGGTGTCGTCAGTCCATCGCTCGAACAGCAGCGTGTCCACGCTTGCACTTACCGGATCGCAGGCAAACCTCCGGCATTCACGCCCCACGCCCTAGACGTCAGGTGCGTGCTGAACCGCACGGCTTGCCGCTTGACCGGCCTCCCTCTCCTCGAAGCCGCAGACCCCCGATTTTTGTTCCATGGGTGGAATGCAGCGTTCCAATAGTGAACGCCTTCACCCGAGGTGAGTCAACCGAGAACGGTCTAAGACTTACGTCGCGTGGTCGGTAAGTGCTTGTTCGGATTAGATATATTCTACCATGTGGAACGCAGATCAGGCGAGCCCGGCGAACGGCTCGCGCCACGCCTCGAGCTGGTTCAGCCGATCATGCCAGCGCCGGATGTTACCGTAACCAGCAATCGGGATGCCAGCCGCTTCGGCAAAGGGCAGGGTGGTGGCGACACGGAAATCGGCATAGCTCAGCCGGCCGCCGACCAGCCAGTCACGCCCTGCAAGCACCCGGTCGAGGATCGGGCCAAGCTGGCGAAGATCCGCCTCGGCTTCGGCGAGCGCCGCGACGTTGCTGGTCCAGCCGGGCACGTCGACCATGGTGACGTTTTCGAAAACATAAGTGCCGCCGGCGCGGGTGAAGTGATGGGCGCTCCAGCTCACCCATTGCAGCATCTCGTCGAGCCGGTCGAGCTGCCAGAAATCCGAGCCGGTGAGCTTCGCCAGGCGCAGCGTGATCGCATCGGTCTCCCACAGGCTCGTGCCGTCGTCTTCGACCAGCACCGGCGCCAGTGTGTTGGGGTTGAACGGCCGGATCATCTCCTCGTCGGCGCCCTTGGGCTGGATACGAATAAACTCGACCGGCGCCTCAAGGTAGCGCGCCGTGGCTACGGCGACGCGTGGGTTGATGTTGTGGGTGTAGTAGAGCCTGCGCATGATCGAGCCTTCCGGAAAGCGGCGCCACCACGGCGCCTTCTCGGTTGGTCGATCATGTCATGCGCCATTCGACATCGTGGTCTCAGCAGTTCGAGGCATTTCACATCCCGAGCGACGCCGCTCCGCCAGCCGGCCGTGCTGCCTGGTTGGTAGCAGCGACGGCGGGCTTGTGCAGCGACATCAGGAAGTGTGCTCCAGCCGACATCAGAGCACCCCATACCTGGCGTAGACGTCGCGCAGGAAGCCGCCGGCGCGCAGTTCGTTCATCGAGTGGTGCTCGCCATTGACCTTGTCGAAGGCCCGCTTCAGCACTTCGGCTTCGACCGCCTGCGGCACGACGACGACGCCATCGGCATCGCCGAACACCAGGTCGCCGGGCTCGACCCGCACGCCATCGACGATAACCGGCACATCGACGGCCTGGATCTGGCCGCGGCCCTTGGAATCGAGCGGTGCGATGCCGGCATGGAACACCGGCAGCGCCAGTTCGCGGATCCCAAGGATATCGCGGACGAAACCGTCGGTGACGCAGCCGGCGGCGCCGCGGGCGTGGGTGGCAGTCGAGAGCAGGCTCCCCCAGGGCGCGATGCGCGAGGATCCGCCGCAGGAGAACACCGCCACGTCGCCCGGCTTCATGTCATCGACGATAGCGATCTCGAGCTCATAGGGGTTCGACCCCTCGGCGACGAACGGCACTTCCATGTACTGCCCGGTGCGGGCCCGGCCGCAGAGCTTCAGGCTCTCGTCGAGCGGCCGGATGCGCGGCGACATCGCCTGGTTCCAGATGCCGATGGCATCGAGCGCGTCGCTCAAGACGGCGGAGTAGAGCTGCTGCCAGCCCTCCGGCAACGGCGGGTTCTGGCGCGGGGTAAACACGGAAGTCACGGGGGACGCCCTTTCTGGGAGGTGACGGTCTATGCAGTACATGTTGCACATGTAACGTTAAAGGTATTAGGGGAGTCAAGCGGGGTTTTGAGCGGTGTGGATGGGAGGGGTGGTTGCGGAGGGGGCGGGTGTCGGATCGTGGAAAGACTGGTGGCTCCCACGACCCCCTCTCTTGCGAAAACTAAGGACTTAGCTGCGCTAAGCCCAAGTTTTCGCTTTCTCCCCCGCCAAGGGGGAGAGTCCCGACTGATGCGCCAGCGCAAGCGGAGGGCACCGCTCTTCTCCCCCTTGGCGGGGGAGAATGGAATTTCTTGGGCTTAGCTTCTTGGCTAAGCCTTAGAAATTCCAAGAGAGGGGGCGCTGGAGGGCACGAGGCCGCAACCTGCTGCTGCCCCTTACGTCGTGAACCCCGGGTCGAACACCACCGGGAGCACGTGGTCGCGCAGGGCGAAGCTGCCGGATTTGAGTCTTGCCAGCATGGCTTCGCCAGCGCGTTCGCCGACGGCATAGGCGGGAGAGATCACGGTGGTCATGTGCGGGCGGGCGTAGCGATGGGCTTCGAAGCCGTTGAAGCCGACCACCCTCACATCCTCGGGCACGCGCACACCGCGGTCGGTGAGCAGGAGCATCGCGGCAGTCGCCACCGGATCGTTGGCGCCGACCACGGCGCCGGGCAGGGGGTGGGTGTCGAGATAGGTGGCGAAGGCCGCCTGCACGTCGGCGAACGATTCGCTGGCCGCCTCGAGCACTGTGACTTCCGCGGTGCTGCCGGCCGCGGCGATGCTGTCGCGGATGCCGGCGACGCGGTTCTCCACCGCGGGCCAGGGCTGGTGCGGTATCACTGCCAGGATGTCGGTCACCCGGCGGGCGAGCAGGTGATCGCCGATCAGCCGACCGCCGCCCCGATCGTCCTGGCGCACGGTGCAGAGGTCGGCTCGGGCGTTCGGCAGTTCCTGCTGGAACACCACCACCGGCTGGTTGAGATCGGCGAGCCGCTCGATGGCCGCGAGGCGCTCAGGCTTCGGGCCCGAGATCATGGCGCAGAAGCCTGCGACTTCGAAATTGCGCATGATCATCGACTGCGCCAGCGCGGCCCCCGGCATGCCCTGGATGGTGAGGGTGTAATCCGCATGGTTCAGCACGTTGGCCAAACCCGCGACCACCTGGCAGGTGAAGAAATCGGCGAGGAAAGCCGGCTGTTCGTCGACGATCACCATGCCGATCGAGCGCTGTTCGGCGACGCGGAGGTTGCGGGCATTGGAGGAGCGGCGATAGCCCAGCCGCTCGATCTCGCGCTCGACCCGCTTGCGGGTCGCGGGGCTCACGTACTGGGTGCGGCCGTTGATGACGTTGGATACCGTCATTGGCGACACCTCGGCGGCCTTGGCCACATCCTTGATCGTCGCCCGCGGCGGCCGCTCGTCACCGCTCATGGCGGAATTCACCTCAGTGGAATGCTCTGCACCTACATATATCGTTACATCCCAACGCGATAGAGCCGGTTGGCATTCTTCCAGAACACCGCCTCGGATTCATCATCGGAAAGCCCCTCGAGGATCAGCTTGAAGGCACCATAGGCCTGGTCGAACGTCGCCGCCAAACCCAGCACCGGATGATCGGATGCCAGCATGGTGCGCTCGGTGCCGAAGGCCGCGAGGCAATCGAGCACCACCGGGCGGAGGCTGTCGAGGCTCCAGTGCGGATCGTAGGCGACGAGGTCGGAGACCTTGATCGCGACGTTCGGGGCGCTGGCGAGGGCGGCGAGCCCGGCCCGCCAGTGCGCCATACCCTCATCGCTGCGATCGAAGGGCGAGCCGCAGTGGTTGATGATGAAACTGAGGTTGGGGAAGGCGCGCGCCAGTTCCAGCGCTTCGGCGGCCTGCCAGGGCGAGATCATCAGGTCGAATGACAGGCCGAGCTGGTCGAGGTGCCTTAGGCCGGCCCGCCAGGCCGGGCTGCTCATCCGGTGCCTGTCGTTCGAAAACGAGCGGGCCGGATCGGGATGCCAACTCAGGATATCCCTGATGCCGACGACCTTGCCGTGTTCGGCATAGCGATCGAGGATCTCGGGCGTCTCCGGTGCATCGAGGATGGCGTTGCCGACATAGCGGCGCGCCATCCAGTCGGGCTTTTCGAGCGCATCGAGCCAGGCGAGTTCGGCGAAGGGCTCACCCGACTGCCAGCCGGCTTCGACATGCACGGTGCCGACGACATGGTGGCTGGCGGTGTCGCGCAGGTAGTCGGCCGGCAGGCAACTCTCAGCCAGCACGCCGGTGGCGCCGCGCAACCAGGGGTGCTTGTCGAGCGAGCGGTCGAACAGATGGTGGTGTGGGTCGATGATCGGCCCGGCATAAAGACCAGTCGCGTCGCGCATATTGTCGTCTAGCGTCCCATGTAGCGCCGGCGGCTGATCTGCTCGCCCAGCGTCAGCCAGCGACGCGCCGGCTCCCCGTGCAGCAATGCCATGATCCGCAATGCTTCGCCCTGCAATTCTTGTAGCCGCGCCACCGGCAGGGTCTGGTTGGCATCGATTTCCTCGGCGATGGCGATGAAGCGCTCGGCCTGCTGTTGCCCACCGAGCCGCGGCGCGAGTTCATTGGCGACGAATGCGTCCCAGCGCAGCGTCGGATCCCAGCCGAAGCGCGAGAAGGCAAGGTAGCTCAATTCCACCGTGGCGTAGTAGTCGGACGGCTCGCCCCAGACGGTCAGCCCTTCCATGCCGAGCTCGCGCCCGCGCACCGACATATCGGCGAAGGTTTTGGCGTTGAAGGCATAGCGCTCGGTGCGCTCGTCGCCGTTCCACTGGCAGGCGAACTGGCAGCGCAAGACGTTCGGCTGCGTGGGGAGGCTCGCAACATAGTCGGTGGCGAGTTCGGTGCGAAGGCGTTTCCAGAAGCTGCGGTTGGCGGTGTGCTGGTAGATGGCGCCCTTGGGCAGCCGGTGCTGCGCCTCGGTCGCTACGGGATCGAGGAGGTTGTCCCACTGCATCTCGCAATAGATCCAGAGGTCCGGCCGCCTGGCCTTGGCGGCGCGATAGAGCCGCGGGAAATTCTCGGCCATGTCGGTATGCGACCAGGAATCGCCGTGGTCGTCCTTGCGGCGCGCCGCCTCCGCATCATTGGCGCGGCGGGCGACGCAGCGCTCGCAGCCGCAGACGCCATAATCGCCGCTCTCGATATTGATGCCGCCGATCTCGAAGGTTTCGCTCAGCCAGGCGACGGCTTCCTCCATCCAGTCGATCACCTCCGGGGCGCTCGGGCAGGCGCTGACGGTGTAATCGGAATGCGGGAAGTTGAGCGGGAAGGCGAGGTCGGCGATCTGGAAGCCGACATCCTTCTCCATCTTTGCCGCATGCTGCGGGTTGGCCTTCAGCCAGGTCGAGAGGTTGTACTTGTGCTTGCCCTCCCAATAGACCCCGCCATAGGCGCCGATGGCGATGCCGGGGATGATGCGCACGCCGCGCTCGTTGCCATAGCGACAGAGTTCCTTGGCCGCTTCGATGCCGCCATGGCTGTCGCGCAGGAACCCATAGACGGTGATGCCGCCGATGCGGTTGATCGAGCAGAAATCCACCAGCCGCTTGTAGTCGGCAAGGAAGCCGCCGGGTGGCTTCTGGAACGGGTTGAAGACGCCGATCTCCTGCTGGCCGATTTGCGACAGCTCCCAGTTGGTGGAGTGGTCCCAGGTCCAGAAGGTGCGGTAGGCGAGGCCGGGCTTGCCGGTGACCGGCGTGGCCCAGGCGGCGAGATCGAGCCTGTCGGAGCTGCGCTGGATGATTTCCTCGACGCCGTAGATGACGCCGGAGAACGGGCCACCGCGCACAACCAGCGCATCGCCCTCCATGGCGATGGCGAATTCACCTTCAGCAAGGGCGGGATCGAGCACCAGCCGCACGTTCGGCAGCGTATCGCCGAAGATGTCGCGCAGGCGGCGGGCTGCGTGTGGGTGTTTGGTCTCGCCGTCGATGGCCATGGTGCAAAATCCTCCCATTGGTGGTCACGTCGCACTGCCGGAGCCTGCCGGCAATCCTTGACAGAGTTAAGCAGCGCTCCTATCAAATATCAACATCAACTATCGCCAGTGATAATTGACGCGTTCGACACCTGCCCTCTCCCGGGGCGCTGAAAGCGAGCGCGTGATGGAGACCTCATGACCTCGACGACGCTTCCCGCCGCCCTTGCCGACCTGCAGCAGGTGTGGCCGATGCCGAGCCGGCCCCGGCCGATCACCATTATCGGCGCCGGCGGCATCGTTCGCGACGGGCACCTGCCGGCCTACCGCAAGATGGGCCTGCCGGTCGCAGGGATCTTCGACGTCAACGGCGATACCGCCAAGGCGCTGGCGGCGGATTTCGGCGTCGAGGTGGTGCACCCGACGCTCGAGGCGGCGATCGCCGCCTGCGGCACCGACGGCATTTTCGACCTGGCGCTGCCGCCGGCGGCACTGCTCGGCACGGTCGAGCGGCTGCCGGCCAACAGCGCGGCCCTGATGCAGAAGCCGGTGGGGCCCGACCTTGCCACCGCGCGCCAGATCGTTGCGGCGATCGACCAACGTTCGATCACTGCCGCGACCAACTTCCAGCTGCGCTACACTCCCTCGATGCTGGCGATCCGCGATGCGGCGCGCAAAGGCCTGCTCGGCGAGATCGTCGAGGTGGAGGTGCGGCTCGCGGTCTATATGCCGTGGGAATTGTGGAGCTTCATCCCGCATCTCGATGCGGTGGAGATCCCGCTGCATTCGATCCACTATCTCGACTGGATCCGCTCGCTGCTCGGCGAGCCCGAGAGCGTCTATGCCAAGGCGGTGAAGCATCCTCGCTACCCGAGCCTGGCCGATGCGCGCTCCTCGATCATTCTCGACTATAGCGACCGGGTGCGCTGCGCGTTGTCGCTCAACCACACCTACAATTACGGGCCCGAGCATATCGAAGCGACGATCCGGGTCGAGGGCACGGCAGGCTGCGCCCATCTCACCGTCGGGTACCTCGTCGACTACGTGAAGCCGGTGCCCGAGACGCTGGAAATGACCATTGCCGGGGTGCCGTGGACGACGGTGCCGCTGGTCGGCGGCGAGCGGGTGCCCGATGCCTTCGGCTTCGTCATGGCGAACCTGCAGCGCTTCGTTTCCGGTGAGGACGCGGTGCTCGACACCGATGTGCATGACTCGATCAGAACCATGGCGCTGGTCGATGCGGCGCTGAAATCGAGCCGGCAGGGTGGGGTGGTGCCGGAGGCGGTGTGAGGGGGGCACCAGCGAAGCTGGTGGAGGGGGGAGCAAAACTCTCAGTCGCTCGTCGCTTCGCTCCGATCGCACAACCTGCGGTTGCGATACCCCTCATCCGCCCTTCGGGCACCTTCTCCCTCAAGGGGAGAAGGCAGGTTGGCGACTCTTGCCGCCCCCTCCACCGCCTTCGGCGGTCCCCCTCCCCCGCCACGCGGGGGAGGATCACGGAGAGGCCGGTGGCATCGCTCAACTTTTGTATAAGAAATTACACTTTCATATTGGAAACTTGCTGTGCTAGCGTCACGGCACTGACACGGGACGTGAAGATGCGCGTCCGAGGGGTGTGTCGATGGAGTGATCGGGGCGGCGGGGCGCCGTCCCGGCGCCGACAGGGGATAACGGCGTGACGGGCTTCGGGCCGGCGCCGGGCATCAGAGGAAGGGATTTCAGATGAGAGTTGCTTCGAAAGCGGGCTGGCGCATTGCCGCCGGCGCGGTGGCGCTGACGGCGATGATGGGGCCGGCGCTGGCGCAGGATGTCACCACCATTCGCGTGCTCAACTGGCAGCCGGGCGGTCCCGATTACTGGGCGCAGCTGGTGGCGGCGTTCGAAAAGGCCAATCCGGATGTGAAGGTCGAGCTCGAGACCGTGCCGTTCGATCGTTATCCGAGCGTCCAGGGGCCCTATATCGCGACCAAGAGCGGCCCCGACGTGATGGAGAACAATGCCGGCCTCGAGCTGTTCGACCGGCGCAGCGCCTATGTGCAGCTGCCCGAGGACGTGCTCGCCGCGGCGAGCGATCTCATCACCTATTCGGGCGGCTGCCTCAACTACGACACCACCCAGCCCTGCTACGGGTTGCCGTTCGGCTACCAGGGCAATGTGATGTACTACAACAAGGCCGTGCTGACCGAAGCCGGGCTCGATGCGGCCAATCCGCCGAAGACCTGGGACGAGATGGATGCAGCCTGCACGGCGGTGAAAGCCATCGGCAAGACCTGCCTCGCGCACGGCATGACCGGCGTGTTCCCGGCCTACTGGAACTTCCCGGAAGTCGCCCGCAACTTCCTAACCGAAGACGATATGCGCGCCATCATGGCGGGCAAACTCCCCTGGACCGACCCGAAGATGGTGTCGATCCTCGAGGCCATGGCCGCGATCGGCACGACGCGCGGCTGGATCAACTCGAGCTCGCCCTCGATCTCGATGCTGCCCGATGGCGCCGACATCTTCCAGAGCGGCAATGCCGCCTTCGCCTCGACCATCATCGCCGATGCGGTGAACTGGGCGGCGTTCGGCGCGGCTTTGGGCGATGAGAATGTCGGCGCCATGCGCTGGCCGGTGCTGGTGGCCGATGCGCCGCTGGCGCAGAGCTTCAGCGGCACCGAGAGCTCGGTGTTCGGCGTGACGCCATGGAGCACCAAGCAGGAAGCGGGCTTCAAGTTCGTGAAGTTCGTCGCCGGAGTCGAGAACGCCAACCTCCTCGCCAGTGTCGCGGGCGGCATCTCGCTCAACAAGAACGTCGATCCGAACGCGCTGCCGAAGTCTGAGGCGCTGGCGCAGATCCAGGAGATCATCAAGACGCCGACCCTGCATGTCGGCGTGCTGCTCTCCGGCCAGGAAGCCGACGCCCTGGCGCGCGGCTGGCAGGAAGTGACGCTGGGAACGATCACGGTGGCCGACTGGACCGCCCAGATGCAGACGGCGCTCGAGGAGAGCCCGAGCAAGGCGCAGTAAGCGGGGAAACGGGCTGGGTCGCCTGTGTTGGCCCGGCCCTCACCCCACCCACCAGCTGTCATCCCAGCGAAAGCTGGGACCCAACTATCAGCTGGTGCGGGAGGTGAGTTGGGTCCCTGCTTTCGCAGGGATGACATCCGGTGGTGAGGTAAGATTTGAGCCTACCACTGGCAGTCAGCATCCAATCACCCATCGACCATGCGGAGCCGGTTTGTCGGCTCCGCTCTCTCAACGGGCACTGATAAAGCATGACCCAAACCCACCAGTCATCGAGCAGCGGCCTGATCCGCACCCGGAAGCGCCGGATGCGGCCTGAGCTGGTCCTTGGCATTGCGCTGGTGGTGCCGGGGATCGCGCTGGCGGTGATCTTCAAGCTGGTTCCGTTGGTCCGCGCTTTTATTCTCAGCCTCTACCAGACGCGCGGCTTCGAGGAGCCGAAGTTCGCCTGGTTCGCCAACTACGCTTCGATGTTCAAGGACCCGGTGTTCGCGACCTCGTTCAAGAACGCGGCTCTGGTGTTCGTGACTCTGCCGGTATGGATCTTCCTGCCGCTGGTGCTTGCGCTGCTGATCTTCCAACGCTCGCCGGGGTGGAAGCTGTTTCGCGCGGTGTATTTCCTGCCCTACATGATCGCGCCTGTTGTCGTCGGCATCATGTTCCGGCAGATCCTCGCGCCCGATGGGCCGCTCAATGCCTTCCTGATCTTTATCGGGCTGGCACCCTTGGCCATCGAATGGCTGAACGGGGCGACGAGCGCGCTGTTCTCGCTGACCGCGGTGGCGCTGTGGAGCTTCTTCGGGCTCGGCGTCCTCACCTATCTTTCGGGCCTTTCGACGGTGCCCGACGAGGTGATCGAGGCGGCGCGGCTTGATGGCGCCGGGTTCTGGCGACTGCTGATCGAGATCGTCACGCCGCTCCTCAAACCGGTGATCGGCTACTGGACGGTGCTCTGCACCTCGTCGATGCTGATCTGGATGTTCCCGCTGATCTATGCGCTGACGCGCGGCGGGCCGGGCAGCGCCACCATGCTGCCCGAGTATCTGGTGTTCACCACCACCTTCGAGTTCCTCAATCGCGGCAAGGGTGCGGCCATCGGCATGGCGCTGTTCGTGTTCGCGGCCATCGTTTCGGCCTTCGTGGTCCGGCGCATGTATGCCGAAGGAAAGGCCAGCAAATGAGCCTCGCCACTGTCTCCGAGACCGTCCCCGACGAGGTGGCGCCGGGCAGCAATCCGCTGCTGCGCTCGATCGTCAAATGGCTGGTGACCTTCATCCTCGTGGTGGTGGCGGTGGTGGCGCTCTATCCGCTGGTGTTCACCGTCCTCAACTCCCTGAAGACCCGCACCGGCTATGCGCAGAACCCGCTGGGGCTACCGCTCGACATCAGCTTCGAGAACTATGCCGATACGTTCGTCCGCATGGATGTGCCGCGGCTGTTGTTCAACAGCATAATCACCACCGGCGGCGGGCTGCTGCTCTCGACCGTCGCGGCTTTGTTCATCGCCTATGCGGTGACCAAGCTGCGCATCAAGGGCGGCAACCTGATCTTCCTGTTCATCATCGCCATGCTGGTGATCCCGAGCCAGGTGGTGATCTACCCGCTCTACGAGACCATTCTCGACCTGGGGCTGGGCGGCACCTACCAGGGGTTGATCTTTTCCTATGCGGCGTTCGGCCTGCCGATCAGTACCTATATGCTGGCCGCGTTCTTTCGCGCCATTCCGGACGAGCTGATCGAGGCCGCCCGCATCGATGGGGCAGGGGAGCTGCGCATCCTGTTCCAGATGATGCTGCCGATCTCGACCCCGGCGATCGCGGCGCTGTCGATCCTCAACTTCGTCTGGATGTGGAACGACCTGCTATTGCCGCTGGTGATCATGGGCGGCTCGGACAAGACCACCTTGATGGTCGGGGTGGCGCTGCTCTCGGGCCAGTATGATGTGTCGATTCCGTTGATCAGCGCCGGTTTGATCGTTGCGCTGCTGCCGGTGATGATCGTCTACTTCCTGTTCCAGCGGCAGATCCTCTCGGGTGCGCTGGCGGGGGCGGTGAAATGACGGCTCGCGATACGGCGCCAGGTGAGGCGTTCCTCTACATCTACCGGCTGAAGCCCGGCATGGGCCCGGCCTATGACGAAAAGCACCGCGCGGTGTGGCCGGAGATCCTGGTTCTGATCGATGCGGCCGGAATCTACGACTACCAGATCTGGCGGCACGAGGAGATCGTGGTCTGCCGGATGCGGGCGAAGGCTGGGTTTCGCGCTGCTTCGGCGGCGACCGCGGCGTCGGAGGTGCAGCGGGCCTGGACGGCGTCGATGGCGGAGATATTTCTCTCGATTGGCGATGCAGAGGGCGAGCCGCTGTGGCTCGACGAGGTGTTTTCGCATCGCGTTGGGGAGACGACGCGATGAGGGTGGGCACTATAGCTGATGGGCTGGTGCGGGAAACGTACCCCCCACCCTGTCCCTCCCCCGCAAGGGGGGAGGAGACGCTCACACTGGCGTCGGTGTTTTGGTCTCCCTCCCCCTTGCGGGGAGGGGACAGGCGTGGGGGTACTCTTCCCGCACCGGCCTTTGTACTGCGTCTAAGATCGTCAAGTCGGCCGCGCCGGCGGGCGTTTTTCGCGGATCGGAGCCAGCGGAAAATTCGGTTCGATCAGCGTGCCGTCGAACAGCTGGGTGATGGCCTTGGCCGCTTCGAACTGGGCGCGGCTCGCGGCTTCCAGCGATACCCGCTCCTTGGAAGAGGGCAGATACGGCATAGTAAGCACGGCCAGCGCGTGGCCGTTGGCGTCGAGGATCGGGAAGCTCACGTCGGTGATGCCCTGCAGCCCTTCGCCGGCGATGATCTCGTAGCCGGTGCGGTGCAGGGTTTCGACCCGGCGCTTCAGGGCCACCATGTCGGTTTCGGGCGCGGTGCGTTCGATCTCGGCCATCACCCAATCGCGGATCGCCGGCGGCTGGAAGGCCAGCAGCAGGCGGCCCGAGGCGGTGGAGGCCGCGGGGTTCTGGGTGCCGACGCGGAGGCGGAAGCCGAGCGGTGCAGGGCTATCGACCTGCGCCACGACGCGGATGGCGAGGCGATCGAGAATGGCGATATGCAGCGCCTGGTAGGCGGCGATCGAGGTCGAGTACATGATCGGCAACGCCGCATCGAGCAGCCGGCGCATCGGCGGATACTGGTTGGCCAGCACGTGCAGGTGGTTGGAGAGAAAGAACCCATCCTCGCCCGGCCGGCGCTGGATATAGCCGCGGCGCTCGAGCGCCATCACCACGCGATAGACTTCCTGCAACGAGCGGCCGAGCAGCTGCGCGATCTCGCTCTGGGTGATGCCCTTCGACTGCTGGGCCAGGAGCTCGATCACGTCGAGCCCCTTTTCCAGCGCCGGCACGCCATAGGCGAGCTTGTCGCCGGCTTCGCTGTCCGCGTTCTTCCGTGCCGCCCGCTTGGGCTTTTCGGGCGTCGTCGCAGTGGCGGCAGCGCGTCCGGTTCTGGCCATTCAATTGGTCTCCCTCGGCATTCTGGTGGCAGAGCCGATGCTGCAGTGCAAGAGCCGGAACGGCGCAAGGCACAGCGCATCGACTATCACAAGAGAACGTAGACTATCACCTGTAAAATTCGCCTGTCTGGGCACCCCTGAGATCACGACCAAGAGCAGAACATGGACCGCAACATTTCACAGAAGCTGGCGACCGCGACGGTGGACTTCGACAAGCCGGGCAAGCAGGTCGGGTTTTTCCACATCCCGCTGTCGGTGCATGACGATGCCTGGGGCGTGGTGCCGGTGCCGGTGGCGGTGATCAAGAACGGCGCGGGCCCGACGGTGATCCTCGAAGGGGGCAACCATGGCGACGAATATGAGGGGCCGATTGCGCTGGGCGAGCTGATCCGCGAGCTCGACCCGGCCGATGTGCAGGGCCGGCTGATCTTCATTCCGGCGATCAACCTCCCCGCGGTGAACGCGGCGCGGCGCACCTCGCCGATCGACGAAATCAACATGAACCGCACCTTCCCGGGCGACCCGCTGGGCACCACGACGCGGCAGATCGCGGCCTATGTGAACGACGTGATCTTCCCTATGGGCGATGCGTTCATCGACCTCCATTCGGGCGGCTCGTCGCTCGATATCATCCCGAGTTCGGTGATCGAGCCGGGCGCGACGCCCGAGCAGCACGCGGCCAATGTGGCGGCGGCCAAGGCGTTCGGCACCGAAATCGCGGTGGTGATCGACAATCGCGGCGACCCGCGCACCGCCACCGCCGCTGCTGCGGCGCAGGGGATGACGGTGATCGGCACCGAGATGGCGGGCGGCGGCACGGTGTCGGTCGATGCGCTGGCGCTGTGCCGGCGCGGGGTGCGCAATGTGCTGGCGCATCTGGGCGTGCTGCCCGAGCGGATGGCGAGTCCGGTGGCCGGCGATCCGAAGCTGTATGACCTCGGCCCCAAGGCACATGTGATCGCCGAGGATGATGGGGTGTACGAGCCGCTGCACAAGCTCGGCACACCAGTGGAGGCGGGCCAACTGGCCGGACGCATCCACTTCCTCGCCAATCCCGGCCGGACACCGGTCGAACTGCATTACCGGGCGAGCGGCATCCTCTATGGCCGCCGGCAGCCAGGCCGGGTGCGGCCGGGCAATTGCTGCTTTGTCGTCGCATCTCCCTATGAGGCCCCCGCAGCATGATCACGCTTGCCGACATCAACGCTGCCGCTACCCGTATTGCACCCCATGTGCGACGCACCCCGACCATCGAGGTGCGGGCGCTATCCGCGCCGCTGACGCCGGCAAAGCTGTCGCTGAAGCTCGAGAACCTGCAGGCCACCGGCTCGTTCAAGGCGCGCGGCGCCACCAACAAGCTGCTGTCGCTGCCGCCGGAAGCCCTTGCGCGCGGCATCGTCACCGCCTCGGGCGGCAACCATGGGCTGGCCGTGGCGCGGGCGGCCAAGCTCGCCGGGGTGACGGCGACGATCTATGTGCCGGAGAACATCACCGCGGCAAAGGTTGAAAAGCTGAAGCGCTGGGGCGCCACAGTCGATATTATCGGCAGCGTCTGGAACGAGACCAACCTCCATGCCCTCGCCTTCGCCGAAGCCAAGGGCGCGGCGTATTTCCACCCCTTCGCCGATGCGGCTGTCATGGCCGGGCAGGGCACGGCGGCGCTGGAGCTTTTGGCCGATGTGCCCGACCTCGACGTGGTGCTGGTCGCCATCGGCGGCGGCGGGCTGGTGTCGGGCATGGGCGTCGCGCTCAAGGCGCTGAAGCCGAAGGTGAAGATCATCGGCATCGAGCCGGTTGGATCGCCGACGCTGAAGGCATCGCTCGATGCCGGGCACGTGGTGCGGCTCAACGAGGTCACGAGCCGCATCGCCACGATGAGCTGCGCCGAGACCGACCCTGATGTCTTCGACGTGGTGCGCTCGGTGGTCGACGACGTGGTGCTGCTCAGCGACGACGACATGCTGGAAGCGAGCCGCTGGCTGTGGTTCGAACTGGGAATCGCAGCGGATCTGAGCGGCGCCGCGGCCGTGGCGGCGCTGATGACCGGACGTGTGGGGTATACGGCCGGGACGTCGGTGGGGGCGCTGGTGTGCGGGGCCGGGCCGGAGGGGGTGGCTTAGCGGCTCGCCGCCGCCGCCGCCGGTGGCTGTGGACCCCCACCCCTGTCCCCTCCCCCTAAGAATGGGGAGGGAGACGCTCCCTCTGATATCGAGGCTGACGTCTCCCTCCCCCTGTTTGAGGGGGAGGGGACAGGGGTGGGGGTCAGCCCGCGCCGCTGTGGCGTTGGACTACTTCGCCACCCCGATGCACGCAAAATACGGCACCAGTGCCGTCTGCACCTGGGCGTAGATCAGCGCCCGCGCCCAATCCGGCGAACGAGCTTCCAGCCGTTCTGCCCGCGCGATCACTTGTGGCGCAAAGTACTGCTCGAGCAGCGGCGCCAACGGCTTCTTCGTATCGAGCGCTGCCAGCAACTGCCCGACCGCTGCTGTCGCCTGTGGCTGGGCCCAGTAGTAGCGGATGCGGTCGGCGTAGCTGAAGTGGCGGAGCAGTTTCAGTGTCGCGGCGTCGCCGGCATAGTGCTTGGCCCAGTTTTTCGGGTTCTCCAGCATCAGCGCTTCCATCACCGGGGCGATCGGCTGACGGTCGGCATCCGGCGCCAGCCAGGTCGCAACACCATCGAGCGCATAGACCGCCTGGCGATAGGCGAAGGTGAGGGCGGGGCCGACCTTCAGCACGGCGAAGTGCCGCCGGGCAAGCGCCGGGAACACGTCAGGGTACTGGTAGTCCGTCGAGTGTGCCTCGAAGCTCAGGCCATCATGGCCATCCAGCACCGGCGACAGCAGGTCGGGTGAGGCCACATCGAAGCGGTGGATGTGGTCGGGGGCGAATTCGAGGCCCGGCTGCACCACGAGGCCGACGGCACGCTGCCAGGCGGTGTGCTCAAGCCCGAGTGCAGCGAAGGCGTCGCGGTGCGCCGTGATCGTGGCGCGGGCGTTGGCGGGCTCGGTTGGGGCGATACCAATGGGGCCTTCCTCGGCGCGAGCGCCACCCGGCGGCGGCACTTCGGTGCCGAACATGTAGCTGAGCGATGTTGGGTCGCTGGTCGCGGCTTCGCAGATGGCGGCGAGGTCGGCGGCGCGGACGGCACTCAGCGCATCGCCGACGGCGGCGGGCTCGCCGGCACAGCCTTCGGAGCAATCGAGGTGGATCTTGGTGAACCCGGCCTGCACATAGGCGGCGACGAGGTCGCGGGCATTGGCCATGGCGAGCTCGGCGGGCTGGTCGCGCCAGGCCTGCGGTCCGAGGTGATCGCCGCCGAACAGGACGCGCCCGCCATCGACGCCGGCCGTCGCCGCAATCGAGCGGACGAAGGCGATGAAGTCCGGCGGAGTCATGCCGGTATAGCCGCCGAACTGGTTCACCTGGTTGCTGGTGGCTTCGATCAAGAGCGGCACGTCCCATTCATCGGCCAAGAGCAGCGAAGCGGCCAGCACATCCGGGTGGGCCGAGCAGACCGAGGGCAGGGCCTCGCCGGAGCCGTTGCGGTTGCGGGCGATGAGATCGCGGAGTTCCCTCATTTGCGGGCTCCCGCCACCAGCATGGCGGCGCCGCGCACGCCGCTGGCATCGCCGAAGCGGGCCGAGGCGAAGGCCGGCTGGCGCACGCCGGGCAGCATTTTTGGCGCGAAGGTGCGGGCGAGGGTTTCGGTCAAACCGGGGATGTTGGAGAGGCCGCCGCCGATCACCACGCAATCGGCATCGATGGTCAGCTGGATGGTGTGGATCAGCTCGCCGAGGATATCGAACCAGGTGTCGAGCACCTGCGCCATCGCTGCATCACCAGCGGCGGCACGTTCGACGATGGCAGCGGAATCGACCGCTGCACCGGTCAAGTGTTTGGCGATGCGCGCCATGCCGGGGCCGGAGAGCAGCGTTTCGTAGCAGCCGGTGCGGCCGCAGCCGCAACTGAGGATCGGCAGGCTGTGGCGCTGCACCAGCTCGGCCGGCAGGCCGAAATGGCCGACCTCACCGGGCAGGCCATTGTGACCGACGACGAGCTTGCCATCCACCGTGACGCCGCCGCCGACCCCGGTGCCGAGGATCAGGCCAAACACGGTGCGGTAGCCGGCGCCGGCGCCGCCATTGGCTTCGGAGAGGGCGAAGCACTTGCAGTCATTTTCGACCGGGATGGTGCGGCCGATGCGAGCCGAGAGATCAGCACTGAGGGTGTGGCCGGTGGCCGGCACGTTGGAGGTCATCGAGATGCCGGTAGCGGGGTCGATCAGGCCGGGCAGGCCGACCCCGAGCGCCACCTTGCTGCCGGCAGTCTGGTCGAGCCAGCCGACCGCGCCCTCGAGCGCCGCGAGCAGCTCCTCATAGCTGCCCTTGGCAGTGGGGAAACGCTGGCGCTCGATGACTTCGAGCCGGTTGTCGAACAGTCGCGCCTCGATCTTGGTGCCGCCGACATCGAGGGAGCCGAAGACCTGCGGGCCAGCTTCGGGCAGCGGGTAGAGCTTCACACCGGCGACGACGCGGGTGAGGTTGCCCGAGGCGAAGGGGTTGTCGACGGTGAGGCCGAGCTTGTGCGACCAGATCACCGAGAGCAACTGCGCCACCATGACATAGAGCACCGACGACCAGGCGTCGTTGCCGACCGATGCCACCGGGATGTCGGCGGCGGCAGTGGCGTCGCCGAGCCGCAGCACGACGTGATCGCCGAACTGTGCCGCGACCTCGGTGGCGAGGTCGATGTCATAGCGGCGGGTGTGCGGGTCGGAGGAGAGCAGCACGAAGACCCGGGTCTGCGCATTGGTGATGGCCTTGGGGCCATGGCGGAAGCCAAGGGTCGAATCCCACGAGGTGGGGATCTGGCCGGCTGCCAGTTCCAGCACCTTCAGTGCGCTTTCGCGAGACGAACCGGTGAGCGGGCCGGAGCCGAGGAACACGGCGCGTTCCGGCACGGGGAGGGCGATCAGCCGGTCGAGCTGCCCTGCCAAAAGCGTCTCGGCGCCATCGGCCAGCCGCGCCATGAGCTCGGCGACCGGCGCGGGCGGCGCCGGGTCGAACACGGCGAGCGCCGTCAGCAGCATGGTGGTGTAGCTCGACGTCATGGCAAAGCCGCTGTCGTCGGTTTCGGGTGGCAGCACGATATTGCGCAGTTCCCCCGGGCCGGCATTGTCGGTGCGGGCCAGCGCGCTATTGGCGTTGCAGGTGATGTGCAACCGATCGGCTTCGGGCGCGTGCGCCGCCAGCAGGTCGAGCGTGCCGATGGTCTCGGAGCTGTTGCCGCTGCGGCCGAACGACACCACGAGGAGCTTAATGCCGGGCCTGAGGTAATTGCGCGGCGCAGCGATCAGGTCGGTCGACGGAATGGCGCGGAAGCGGACCGGGCCGGGCGCGGTATTGAGGTAGCTCGCCAGCGTCTCGCCGACAAAGGCCGAGGTGCCGGCGCCGCAGAACCAGATTTCGTCCGGCCGGCGCTCGGCGATCCAGGCCGTTACCTCCGCGGCGATGGTCGCAAGACGCGGGCCGAAGCTGCGCCAGATCGCGGGCTGGCGCCGGATCTCCTTGGTGGTGGCCCAGCGGTCGAGGTCGGTGGCGGGGAACGGGGCGTCGGTCATCAGTTGCTTCCTTCCGGCTCGACCCGGTGAACGGCGACGCCATGCTGCTCCAGCAGGGCGGCGGTTTCATCGGAAAGGCCAGTGTCAGTGATCACGGCGTGGATACGGTCGGCTGCGCAGATCCGGTGCAGGGCCGGAGCGCGGAACTTGGTGGAGTCGGCGAGGACGATCACCCGCTGGCTCACCGCCACCATGGCGGCGTTCTGGTGCGCCTCGGCCTCGTTGAAGGTCGACAGGCCCAGCACCGGGTCGATGGCGTCGGCGCCGAGGTAAATGGTGTCGAAGCGCATGCCGCCGACCGTGCTCTCGACCATGCGGCCGGAGAGCGAGTTGGATTCGAAACGCACCGTGCCGCCCGGCAGCATGACGGTGTGCTGGCTGGCGCCGCGAAACGCCTCGGCGATGTTCAGCCCCGTGGTCATGATCACCAGCGGGTTGGCGGCCCTCAGGTTCTCCGCAAAGAGCTGCGTGGTCGAGCCGGAATCGATAATGATCGAGCGGTCATCGCCGACCAGCGACAGGGCGAAGCGGGCGATGGCGCGCTTGGCGGCAAGGTTGACCACCGCCTTGTCGCTGACGCCGGGATCGATGAACGCCCCTTGCGCTTCGCGAGCCAGTGACATGGCGAGCGCAATGCGAAAATCGGGCAGGCCCTTGAAGCCGAACTGGCGGCAAAACCGCAGCACGGTGGGCTCGCTCACGCCGGCGGCGCGGGCAATCTCCTGCAGCGGCTCGCGGATGAAGGCCTCGGGCGAAGCGAGGAGGTACCCGCCCACCAGTTGGAACGCCTTGTTGTAGCCGCCGAGCCCCAGCGAGATCGACTGAATCAGCGTCGGGGCCGTGGGCTCCAGTGCCGCCATCACTTCACCTCATCGACGGCCCGCATGCGGAAGTTGAGATGCGCCGGCACCGGATGCTGCTTGAGCCGCTCGGCCAGCTCTGTTGGCGTAGGGGCGCGTTTCAGCGCCTGCTGCAGACGGCCCCGCTGCAACCCGACCCAGAGTTCGTCGAGGAGGGTCTCACCTTCGCGCACCGTCGCGAAATGGCGGTCCAGCAGGCGTTCGAGCAGGTCGAAATCGCCTTCCGACGCCGCCACCATGGCGCGGCCCAGGTGCACGCGCTCGTCGGTGAGCGCCGAGGCTGGAAGGCCCGATGCAAAGGCGCGCAGCCGCTCGAGCCGGCCGTGCTTGACCAGGAGGCTGACGATCTCGGCGGCAAGCGCCGGCGGCGCGTCACCACTGGCCCAGGCAGCGAGATAGTCACGGTCGGCGGCATCGGGGTCGTTGGTGACCAGCGCTCGCTGGCGGCGGCCGAGCCAGGTGGGCTTGAGCGCGATGGAGCGTTCGAACAGGGTGCGCGCCGCGTCGCGATCGCCGTTGTCGAGCGTCGCGATGCCGAGCAGCAGGGCGTGCAACCAGGTCTCGCCCTGCTTGTCGCGGCTCTTTTCTAGCGCCGCCACCCAGACGGGCGAGACGGCGAAATCGGCGGGCACGCGCTTGAGGCTCGCGTCCGAGAAACGGCCGGTGGTTGCCAGCTCATCCCAGCAATCGGTGGGGTGCGGCACGGCGAAATCGAGACCCTGGGCGAGCGGCTTGCCGGTGAGCTTTTCCTGGCGGCTGCCCCAGGGCGAGCCATCGGTGAGCCGCTTGCTCACTGGCCGGCGCGACACCTCGGTGAGGAAAGCATCGACATCGGTGAGCTCGGTGGCGGGGAAGCGGGCGTCGATCGCCACGGCCGCGGCGCCGACGGCGCGCTGGTAGTCGGCGGCGTGCACCTCGGTGGGGTCGACGCGGAGCGCGCCATAGACCTCAGTCCAGTGCACTTCGCTGTTGGGTGCGAGCTCGAAGCGCTGGTTTTGCGTCGGGGCGATACCACTCTGGATTTCGATGTAGTCGCCCTCGCCGGGACGGGCGAGGTAATCCATCCACTGCTGGCCGCCGGTACCGGTGCCGAAATAGAAGAACTTTCGGCCCTTGAGCGCCGCGGTCGCGGTCTGCGCGAGGCCGACGCCGTCGGCATCGAGCCCGGCGATGAACAGTCGCTCCGCATCGGGCTTCCTGAAGAACACCGAGGTCGAGTCGCGCCAATTATCCGGATAAGAGCCGTCGAAACGCTCGAGATCGGGGAAGGGAAAACGCGCCAGCTCGTTATTGGGTAGCACGTGCTCGATCGAGTAATCGGCGGGAGCTAGGACGCGCATGCCCTTCGACATCGGCGCCGCGACATTGGTCCACCAGTAGGCGAGCTTCACTGCATCGGTGCTGTTGACGATGCGGCCATGCACATAGAGCCGGTCGTCGTCATCGGGCAGAAACAGGTCGATCTGCCAGGTGGCTTCGACGATGCGGTCGAACTCATAGATGCGCAGCACCGAGCCGCGTTCGGTCTCGACTATGCCGGCAAACACCTGGGCGGTGGTGAAGGGGGTGTGGCCGGGGATCAGGCCGTTCCACTCGATGCCGCCGGAGAACCAGGCGTTGAGCGCGGCGAGGTTGGCCGGCTGGAACACCGGATTGGTGAACACCAGGTCGCGGCCGAGCTTCAGATCGCGCAGTTCCATCAGGCGGCCGCCATATTGCGGCGCCACGGAGACGCGCAGCCGCCCGTTCTCCAGCGTCACCAGTTCCATCTCGCCCGGCTCCTGCGAGCGATCGTAATCGTCGTAGACCCGGTAGGGCAGGATCGAATCCTTGCCCCAGTTGAAGCCGTGGGCGTTTTCCTCGTCGGTGAGGCCGCGGTTGGGCGGGGTGTTCTTGTCGATCGTCGGCTGCTGCCAGCGGAAGCGGGGCAGGGTGCTGGGGCCGCCCAGGTTCGACATCGGCAGTCGGCGCGACGTTCTGGTGATGGTGGTCTTGGTCATTGGCGCCTCCCCGGTCGTACAAGCGCGGCGAAAGTACACGGTGTTTGTAGTTTTGCAACATAGATGTTTGTGAAACTACATTGTTGTTAAGGTGCTGGAGTTGGGCACGTCTTGCCTTCTCCCCTTGTGGGAGAAGGTGGCCGAAGGCCGGATGAGGGGTGCGCGCAACGAAGTGTAGCGCGACCGGAGCGTAGCGACGGGCGACAAGGTACGCGGAGAGAACCCCTCATCCGCCCTTTGGGCACCTTCTCCCACAAGGGGAGAAGGCACTCCGTCTGCCGCTGGTGCTCGTCACGGCACTGGCTTTTTCCCAAAACCGCACTACGCTTGCTCCTGCTTTCTCGAGGGGGAAATCCATGACCGCCACGCCCCGGCTGCCGGTGACGCTCAGCGTCAACGGCGAAACCCATGTGCTTACGCTCGATCCACGGGTGACGCTGCTCGACGCGCTGCGCGAGCATTTGCTGCTCACCGGCACCAAGAAGGGCTGCGACCAGGGGCAGTGTGGGGCCTGCACGGTGCTGGTGAACGGCCGACGCATCAACAGCTGCCTCAGCCTCGCGGTGATGCACGAAGGCGACGAGATCTCGACCATTGAAGGGCTGGGGACGCCCGAGGCATTGCACCCGATGCAGGCGGCGTTCGTTACGCATGACGGCTTCCAGTGCGGCTATTGCACGCCGGGGCAGATCCTTTCGTCGCTGGCGGTGATCGAAGAGATCCGGGCCGGGGTGCCGAGCCACGTGACCGACGATCTCGAGGCGCCGATCCCGCTGAGCGACCAGGAAATCCGCGAACGGATGAGCGGCAATCTCTGCCGCTGCGCCGCCTATCCCAACATCATGGCGGCGATCCGCGATTATCTGGGAGAGGGTGCATGAAGCCGTTCAGCTATGAGCGGGCGGCGAGCCCGGCCGAGGCAGTGGAAGCCGCGGTGGCGCGGCCGGGGGCGCGGTTCATTGCCGGCGGCACCAACCTGCTCGACCTGATGAAGCTCGGCATCGAGGCGCCGCAGCACCTGATCGACGTCAATCGGCTATGGCTCGATACGATCGAGCCGACGGCGGAGGGCGGCTTGCGGATCGGGGCGCTGGTGCGCAACGCCGACCTTGCGGCGGACCGGCGGGTGCGGCGCGATTATGCAGTGCTGGCGCGGGCGCTGGTGTCGGGCGCCTCGGGGCAGTTGCGCAACAAGGCGACGACGGCGGGCAACCTGATGCAGCGCACCCGGTGCCCCTATTTCTACAATACCGATATGCCCTGCAATAAGCGGCGGCCCGGCTCGGGCTGCGCCGCCATCGGTGGTTTAACGCACAACCTCGCAGTGCTCGGGGTGAGCGATGCCTGTATCGCCACCCACCCCTCCGACATGTGCGTGGCGCTCCGGGCGCTCGATGCGAGCGTCGAGACGGTCGGCGTGGGCGGACGGACGCGCTCGATCCCGATCGCCGACTTCCACCGGCTGCCGGGGGATCGGCCCGATATCGAGACGGCGCTCGAGCCGGGTGAACTGATCACCGCGGTGACGCTGCCCGCACCGCTTGGCGGGGTGCAGCTCTACCGCAAGGTGCGGGAGCGCGCCTCCTATGCGTTTGCCAATGTCACGGTGGCGCTGGTGGCGCGTGAGGGGCAGATGGTGCGGCTGGCCTTTGGCGGGCTGGCGGCAAAACCCTGGCGGGTCGAGGTGGCGGAGGGAGGAGCCGACCCCGATCTCGCTGCGGACCTGGCGCTGGCAGGGGCGACGCCCACCGAAGACAATGCCTACAAGCTGCCCTTGGCGCGACGGACGCTCAAGGCGACGCTGGCGCAGGCGACCGAGGTCCGGTCATGATCGGGCAAGGAGTTATTGGCCAAGCGATCAGCCGCACCGATGGGCCGATCAAGGTCACCGGGCGGGCGGCCTATTCGGCCGAACGGCAGGATGCCGGGCCGACATTGCATGGCTACATCCTCGGCGCCGGCATCGGCAAAGGCCGGGTGGCGCGGATCGATATTGCGGCGGCCGAGGCGGCGCCAGGGGTGCGGCTGGTGTGGACGCATGAGAATGCGCCCGAGCAGGGGCCTGCCGAGGGTATTGAAGGCGACATGATGGACCGGACGCGGCCGGAACTCGCCAGCGACCGGATCAACTACTACGGCATGCCGATCGCCTTCGTGGTGGCCGAGAGTTTTGAGGAGGCGCGCGCCGCCGCCGGGCTGATCACAGTTGAATACGAAGTTGAGGCCGGAGCGTTTGCGCTTGATGGGTTCGGGCCGAACCTCAACTGGCGGCGGCCGTCGCAGGCGGGCGATATCGACAAGGCGATGCGCGAAGGGCCGGTGACGGTCGAACAGACCTACAGCACGCCCTACCATTTCTCGCAGCCGATGGAGCTGCATGCCTGCATCGCCGACTGGCGCGACGGGCACCTTCATCTCTATCTCACCGCGCAGATGGTGAACCAGCTGACCACCGGGCTCGGCAAGACCTTGCGGCTCGACCCCAGCGCCATCAGCATCGACAGCGCCTATGTCGGCGGCGGTTTCGGCTCGAAGATCGTGCTGCATTGCGAGGCGGTGCTGGCTTCGCTCGCGACCATGGCGCTGGGCCAGCCGGTGAAGCTGATGCTGACCCGGCGGCAGATCTTTACGCTGGTCGGGCACCGGCCGGCTTCGATCAGCCGGGTGCGGCTTGCAGCGACGCCGGATGGGCGGCTCACGGCGCTCGGCCATGATGCACTGATCCAGGTGCGCACCGACGATGCCTGGGACGAAGGCGTGTCGTCGGTGGGCAAGGCCCTTTATGCCTCACCCAACCGGCTGACCCGGCAGGCGCACCAGGCCCTCGACGTGCAGCCGGGTGAGCCGGTGCGCGGGCCCGGCGAGTTGCCAGGGCTGATGGTGCTCGAATCGGCGATGGACGAGCTGGCCGAAAAGCTCGGCATCGATCCGGTCGAACTGCGACTCAGGAACGACACCCAGATCGACCCCGACAAGCGGTTGCCGCTGAGCGGCCGTCGACTGGCCGATTGCCTCCGCGAAGGGGCCGAGCAGTTCGGCTGGTGCGACCGCCCGACCATACCGGCGAGCCGTCGCGACGGGCGCTGGCTGGTCGGCTATGGCGTCGCCTCGTCGATGCGCGGGCATTACCAGACTTCGGCCGAGGTGCTGGTGCGGATCGAGCCCGACGGTCTTGTGATCGTCCGCTCCGACATGACCGATATCGGCACCGGCACCCACACCATCGTGGCGCAGGTGGTGGCGGAGGCGCTGGGCGTGCCGATGAGCCAGATCAAGGTGGAGCTGGCGCATACCAAGCACCCCAAGGGCAATGGCGCCGGCGGCTCGTGGGGCGCGGCCAACACCACCGTCGCCGCCGACCGGGCCTGCGCAGCGCTGCGCCAGCGGATCGCGGCGGTGGCAGGGACGAGCTACAACGACATTTTCGCCGAGGTGCGCCGGCATTTCCCCGATGGGCTGGAAGAGAGAGGCAGGACGCTCGATAACAAGGACGATCCGAACTACCAGACGCACGCGCAATACACCTATGGCGCGTCGTTCGCCGAGGTCGGAGTGGATATCGATACCGGCGAAGTGCGGCTCAGGCGGATGCTCGGGGTGTTCGCGGCTGGCCGCATCCTCAACGCCAAGACAGCGCGCTCGCAGCTGATCGGCGGCATGATCTGGGGGGTAAGCGCCGCGCTGCAGGAAGCCGGCGCGCTCGACCCGCGCCACGGCCATTGGGTCAACGGCGATTTCGCCGAATACCTGATCCCGACCCATGCCGACATCCCCGCGATCGACGCCATCATGCTTGAGGATTTCGACGACAAGGCCAACCATTTGGGGGTGAAAGGCATCGGCGAACTGGGCGCCGGCGGCACCGGCGGCTCGGTGGCCAACGCGGTGTACAACGCGACGGGGGTGCGGGTACGGGACTTTCCGATCACGCTGGCGAAGCTGTTGCCGGGGTTGCCGGGGCGGTGATGGTGCAGTCGGGAGTCCCTCTCCCGCAAGCGGGAGAGGGTGCGCCGACTGCGAGGCCCGCTGCACTACCCACTCCCCTAAGGGCGAGGGGACGCGTGTTGCACCGCCGGTGAGCCCATCGCCCCCTCGCCCCTCTGGGGAGAGGGCGGCGGTGAGACCGAAGGGCTCACCGCGGGGTGAGGGGCCAAGCACACAAATCCCTATGCTTGATCGAAATCCCCGCGTGTGTCGAAGTCTCGTGCCAGAACCTGCGGCGCTTCAACGAGTCTTGCATTGGCGAGCAGGTGTCTAGCGCCGTGGTCACCGGAAATTACCATGAGCTCGGGGAACAGCCGCCGTGCAAACACTGCCGGTGGCCCACGCGAATTGTCGAATCCGGTCGCTACGACATCGCTGGTCGCCAACGCGGCGATCAGTTCCGTCAGGTGCTCCGTTGTAACGTTCGGCATGTCGGCGAGGCAGACCAGCAGCATCTCGGCGCCGAGTTCGATGGCACGTTGCGCGCCGAGCGCCAGGGAGGCGCCCATGCCCTGTTGCGGGTCCGGGTTTTCGACCAGTTCGAAGCCGCGTTCGGCGAAGACGTCTCCGCGCGCCGACGGAGCCGGCGGCACGATGGCAATGCGGTGCGCCAGCGGCATGCCCACCAGCGTGTCGGCGATATGGGCGGCCAGCGGCTTGCCGGCATGGGGATAAAGCAGCTTGTCGCCGCCGAAGCGGGTCGAGAGGCCGGCCGCGAGGACCACCGCGGCAATCGGCTCAGGCACGGTCAAGCTGGGCGCGGGTAGCTGAGATCTGGGCGAGCACCGAGAGCGCCAGCATGCCGGGGTCGCGGGCCCGGTCGATCAGCCCGATGGGGCCGCGAATGCGGTCGATGGCTTGTGGCGAGAGGCCCATGGCAGCCAGTCGGGCGCAGCGCAGGGTGTGGGTTTTGACGCTACCGAGCGCCCCGACATAAAAGCCATCAGCCGCGGCGGCGCGGGCAAGGATGGCATTTTCCCATTCGTGCTCGTGGAACAGCAGCACCGTCGCCGTCCACGGGTCGATCGGCAGCGCGAAGGCTTGCGTCGGGGTGGTGAGGATTTCGATCGGCACGTTGAGCGCGGCGAGGGCGTGGGCCGAGCTTTCGTCCGGGGTGGCGAGCCGCAGGTCGAACTCGGCGGCAGCGCCGACGCGGGCCATCACCTCGAATTCGGGGCCGCGACCGACCAGCAGCAACCGGGTGCGCGGCTGGTAGCGGCGGACGAACACGCCGTCGTGCCAGCCCGTGGGGGCCGGGCTGTCGGTGATCGTGGCCGTCGAGCGTGCCGGGTCGAAAGCGATGGCGAAGGCCTCGCGCCGCTCGAAGCGGGCGATGGCTTCGGCCAGCAGTCCGGCGCGCGGTTCGACGTGCAGCATCAGGTCGACGCCGCCGCCGCAGGGAAAGCGGATATCGATGAAGCGCGAACCGCGACCGAAGCGGAAGGTCCGGTCCTCGCCGGCTGCGATCAGCGGCGCGAACTCGGCGGCAATGGCGGGCTCGACGCAGCCGCCCGAGACATGGCCGAGGTGCCGGCCATCCGCCAGCACCGCCATATGGGTGCCGAGCGCTTTGGGGGCGCCGCCATCGATGGCCGAAAGGGTGACGAGGGCGCCCGGGATGCCGAGCGCCTGGGCGCGCGCCAGGAAGACGAATGGCGCGAGTTCGCGATCCATCCCCGCAAAGGCTGCCGGCGCGAGATCGTCCTCGCCATGCTCGGCTCTGGCCAGCATGCGCTCTCCTCCAAATGTTGGGTGGAGACTAGAGCTTTTCGCGGATGAACTGAACCACCCTCGATGTCATCCCAGCGAAAGCTGGGACCCAACTATCCACCTGCGCGGGCTGAGAAATGGGTCCCAGCTTTCGTTGGGATGACAGCCGGTGGGTGGGCAAGGACCGAGCCCAACCACAATGGCGGTGCTGTGCAACTTTGAAGCGCTAAGCCGACACGGTCTCGCGGACCAGCGCCCGGCGCAGCAGGTCGGCGGCGGCCTCGCCATTGCCGGCAGTGAGCAGGGGGGCGAGACGGGCGAGCGCCACGAGGTCGACGTACACGACGAGGCGATCGAGGAAGGCGGCATCGTCGGTCAGGAGGCTGCCGACGCAGGCGGCGGTGAACGAGGTGAGGAACCGGTTGCCGCTGGCATTGGCGATCTCAAGCAGCAGCGCGGCGAGCCCGGTGCGCCTCGCCTCCGGGGTGCCGGCGCCGGCGAGGCTGCGCACCGCCTCGGCGATCCGGCCGGCATTGCGGCGGCCGGCGGCTTCGGCGGCCATGGCGGGCTGCGTGCTTGCGATCGCCCCCCAGAGCTCCTCGCTGACACGGGCCGAGCCGAGCTTCCGCGACCAGGCGATCACCTCGGGGTTCAGCATGTCCCAGCGGCTGCGGTCGAGCACCATTGTGCCGCGCTTGCGCCGGGTCTCGACGAGGCCCTTGGAGGCAAGGCCCTTGATGGCTTCGCGCAGCGCCGTACGGCTGACGCCGAGATCGGCGCTCAGCTGGTGCTCGTTGGGGAGGATGCTGCCTTCAGGAAAGTGGCCCGACGCAATGGCCTGGAAGATCTCGCGCGCCACGAGGCGATTGAGATCGTCCGGCTCGTGCTTGACGGTGTTCAGCCCGCCGGGCGAAGCGACGGCCGAGTGGCGCAGGGGGATCGGGTCCGGGCGGCGATAGACGGTCACGCGTGCGGTCTTTCCAACAGCATTTCGCCGGGTCGGCTCGCCATCGACACGCGAATCCACCCGGTTGTCATTCTCATTAGGTAGGATTTATACCTCAGGCTGCATCGCCAAGGCAATGCCGGTGCGTCGCGACTCGAGGGAACCGCTTCACATGCCTACCATCGTCTGCTTCGGCGACTCCAATACCTGGGGCTGCCCGCCCTTTGCCAATATCGCCCAGACGCCGGACCGGATCGTGCCGGCGCGGCGCTGGGCCAATGTGCTGGGGCGCGAGCTCGGCCCGGATGCCTGGATCGTCGAGGAGGGGCTCAGCGGCCGCACCACGGTGTTCGACGATCCGATCGAGGGCGTGCACAAGAACGGCTCGCGTACGCTGATCCCGATCCTCGAATCGCATGCGCCGATGGACGTTTTGATCGTCATGCTGGGGACCAACGACTTCAAGGACCAGCTGTCGATCACCGCCTACAACTCGGCGCGCGGCACGCTGACGCTGATCCAGATGATCAAGGGACACTTCGCCATGGTGGACCACCCGCCGGAGGTGCTGGTGGTGACGCCGCCGGCGATCACCGAAGATGCCGAGCCGGCGATGTGGGGTGTCGGCCATCAGCGTTGCCGCGACCACGCGCACTATCTCGAGCAGGTGGCGCATCGCACCGGGTGCTTTCATTTCGACGCCAACAAGGTGGTGCGGGCCGGGATCGACGGCATTCACATGGATGAAGCGGCCCACGAAGTGCTCGGCAAATCGCTGGCGGGCGAGGTCCGGGCCATTCTCAAGATGCGAAACCTGCGGTGAGTGCTTTACATCATACATAATACATAATAGTCGTGATGACGAAGGCGCAGTGAGCGCCTCGCGGCAGGCGTGCGTCGGGAGGATGCGGGCCGTTGCCATTGGGGAGGACATAATGAATTTCAGCAAACTGGGCGCGCTGACGCTCGCCGCCATAATGGCTGCCGCAGCGCCGTTCGCCACAGCGCAGGCGCAGGAAGATGTGATCATCATGCTGGGCGGGCCGAGTTCGGATCCGTTCTGGGGCGCGGTGCAGCAGGGTTTCGACCAGGCCACCAAGGATTATGGCGTCAAGACGCAGTGGACGGCGCCGGCAGATTTCAACGACATCGTGCCTGTTTATACCAAGATGTTCGAAGCAGCGATCGCCCGGAAGCCGGCCGCCATCGCGGTGGGCAACTTCTTTCCCGAGCCGACTGAGCCCTTGATCAAGCAGGCGGCGGCCGAGGGCATCCCGGTCATCATCATCAACTCGGGCGGCGCCAAGTACCAGGAGCTGGGCGCCATCGGCTTTATTGGCGAAGACAGCTACCAGATGGGCTACCAGGGCGGCAAAGTGGCGGTTGGCAAGGGCGTCAAGAACGGCCTCTGCATCAACCAGATTGCCGCCAACCCGGTGCTGGAGCAGCGCTGCCAGGGCTATATCGATGCCGTCACCGAAGCCGGCGGCAAGGCCAAGATGGTGATCCTCGCCTCCGAGGATATCGGCAACAGCCAGAAGGTGCAGGCCGCGGTCAGCGCCATGCTGATGCAGGACCAGAGCATTGACGGCATCGTGACGCTGGGCGTGGCGGTGGGTGTCGATGCACTGGAGTCAGTCAAGCAGGTGCGCGCCACCGGTCGCGCCGTCGACCTTGGCACCATGGACCTCGGCAATGCCGTGCTCGAGGCGGTGGCCGCCGGCGAGATGAGCTTTGCCTCCGACCAGCAGCCGTTCCTGCAGGGCTATTACGGGGTGATGATCCCGCTGATGTACAACAAGTACAAGATGGCCCCGTCGGGCGTGATCAGCGTCGGCCCCTACATGGTGACGCAGGAAAACGCCGCCGCCGTGCTCGAGGTCAACAAGTCCATTCCGGGTTCGCGCGGCGCGAACTGACGGGCAGGGGCGGGGGAGTTGGACGCACCCCCGCCCTTAGCGCCTTAGGTGAGCGACGCCCGGGTTTCTGCAGTGATGCTGTGGCAGACCTACAAACTCGATGTCATCCCTGCGAAAGCAGGGACCCATGTCACCGCCTGCACCAGCCGCGATTTGGGTCCCAGCTTTCGCTGGGATGACACCGAGTGTGGGGGAGCAACGGTACCTGGTCGCTCCCCTCCCATCTCAATTGAGGGTGGGGAGCAGAGCCTCGCCTCATCTCCACCATCTGCGATAGCCTCTCAACTTCGACGGTTCAGCTGAAATGACCACTGCCATGGAAACCACCATCGCCGATCCGCCTGCTCCTCCGACCCGCTTTGGCATCCTGGAGCGGCTGCTCAGGATCGTGTGGATCGGGCCACTGATTGCGGCACTGGTGATCTACCTGTTCTTCGTCATCGTCGGCGGCGGTTCGGGGTTCTTCTCGATCCCCGGCACGGCCGGGTGGCTGAATACCGCGGCGGAGCTGGGGATCATCGCGCTGCCGGTGGGGTTGCTGATGATCTCGGGCGAGTTCGACCTCTCCACCGGTTCGGTGGTCGGGGCCGCCTCGATCATCGTGGCGCTTGGCACCGGTTTTTACGGGCTGCCGATCGAACTCACCATCGCCATGGCGCTGGCGATGGGGGTCGGGGTCGGCTGCTTCAATGCGCTGCTAGTCAATGCGACGAAGCTCCCGAGCTTCATCGTGACGCTCGCTTCCAACTTCATTCTCGCCGGCACCGCGCTGGGGCTGAGCCGGCTGATCTCGGGCTCGTCGAACGTCTCGCTCAAGGATGCCGGCTGGGCCGAGGCGGTGCTGGGCTCGAAGTGGATGTTCTTCAACGTCTCGGTGCTTTGGTACCTCTTGGCCGCCGTCCTCGCCGCCTGGGTGCTGAAGCAGACCCGGTTCGGCAACTGGATCTTCGCCACCGGCGGCAACCCTGACGCGGCCCGGCGGGCTGGTGTGCCGGTGGCGCGGGTCAAACTCATCCTCTTCATCTGGACTGCCGTATCGGCGGCGTTCGTCGGCATCATGTCGGCGGTGATGTACAACCAGGGTAACGCCGCCTCGGGGCAGGGCTATGTGTTCCAGACCGCCATCGCCGCCGTGATCGGCGGGGTGCTGCTGCAGGGCGGCTTCGGCTCGGTAATCGGCATCGTGCTCGGCACCTTCATCTACGGCATCGTCAGCCTGGGGCTGTTCTACACCGGCTGGCCCACCGACTGGCTCGCGACCTTCATCGGCGGGCTGCTGGTGATCGCCGTGCTCACCAACAACCTGATCCGCGAGCTGGCGCTGAACCGGGGAAAGAAGAAGCTCTGATGACCGCGCTCATGACGCTCGAAGGGGTCACCCGAACCTTCGGCAACAATATCGCCCTCAACGACGTCAGCCTCGAAGCGCACCCGGGCGAGGTGCATTGCCTGCTCGGCGACAATGGCGCCGGCAAGTCGACGCTGATCAAGATCATGTCGGGGGTGACGCCACCGACCATCGGCACGCTGACTTTCGACGGGAAGCCGGTCGCCTTCCGCTCGCCGCGCGACGCGCAGGCGCATGGCATCGGCACGGTGCACCAGGATGTGGGCTCGATCCCCTTGATCTCGGTGGCGCGCAACTTCTTTCTCGGGAACGAACCGACCAAGGGCTGGGGGCCGTTCCGGCGGCTCGACCACCAGACGGCCAACCGCATCGCGCTCGAGCAGATCCGGGAGATGGGGATCCGCCGCATTGCCGATGCCGAGCAGCTGGTCGGCACCATGTCGGGCGGAGAGCGGCAAGCGCTGGCGATCGCCCGAGCGCTGTATTTCGGCGCCAAACTGCTGATCCTCGACGAGCCAACCGCGGCGCTCGGGGTGAAGGAAAGCAAGATCGTCATCGACCTGATCAAGCAGGCGCGCGAGCAGGGTATCGCCCTGGTGTTCATCACCCACAACGCGACGCATGCGCTGAGTGTCGGCGACCGGTTCACAGTGCTGATCCAGGGGCGGGTCGCCAGCCAGTTCAAGCGCGGCGAGAAGACCCGCGAGGAAGTGCTGAACCTCATGGCGGGCGGCGAGGCGTTCGATGCGGCGGGGCATGGGGATTAGCGGCTGGTGTCAGCGCGTGGGGCTCACCCCCACCCAGCGACGCTAGTTCGCTTCGCTCACAAGCTTTGCTGCCCTCCCCACAAGGGGGAGGGAGGGCGGTAGCCGCACGGTTTCGGTTCTATCGTCTCCCTCCCCCTTGTGGGGAGGGATCAAGGGTGGGGGTGCCACGCGCACCGGCAGAAGTGAAGGCGGGGGAGCCAATGAACTACCAATCGCAATCGGCGCCGGTCGAGGGCCACGTCGCGCCCGGCTTCGAAGCGGTGGCCGAGGAGTTTGCGCGGAATTTCACGGTGCGTGGCGATGTCGGGGCGGCGTTCGCGGCGGTGCATAAGGGCGAGCTTATCGTCGACCTGTGGGGCGGCATGGCGGCGCCGGGGCGGCCGTGGCAGGCCGATACGCTGCAGGTGATCTATTCGGGCACCAAGGGGCTGTTCGCCGGGTGCGTGCTGAAGCTGGTCGAGCGCGGGCAGCTCGATCTCAACGCGCCGGTGGCGAAATACTGGCCGGAGTTCGCGGCGAACGGCAAGGGGCGGGTGCTGGTGCGGCACGTCACTTCGCATTCGGCCGGCCTGCCGGGGATCGCAACGCCGCTCGGCGCGGCCGACTATACCGATTACGAACGGATGGAAGAGCTGCTGGCGGCGCAGCCGCTGGCCTCCGACCCCAATGCCTTCCATTGCTACCATGCGGTGACCATCGGTTGGCTGGTGGGCGCTTTGATGCGGCGGATCGATGGGCGGACGCTCGGACGGTTCTTTGCAGAGGAGATTGCCACCCCGCTGGGGCTCGATGCCTATATCGGGCTGCCCGAGGCGCTGGAGCCGCGGGTCGGGCGGATCGAACTGGGGCCGGGCATGCTGGCCTATGACGAGGCATTCGGCGCCGAGCAGCGGGCCGACCCGGTGTTTCATTCGATCTGGGGGAACCCGCCGCTGTTCCCCGAAGAGCTTCCGTGGAACACCCGCGCCTACCACGCGGCCGAGATCGGCGGCGCCGGCGGCATCGCCACGGCGCGGGCGATGGCGCGCTACTACGGCTGCATGGCGCAGGGCGGCAGTATCGACGGGGTCGAGATTTTGAAGCCGGAGACGGTCGCATTGGGGCGGGCGGAGCAGAGCCGCTTCATGGACCCCTATATCGCCGAAGCCATGGCGTTCGGCGTCGGCTGGGCGCTGCAGACCCCGCAGGGCCGGTTCGGCCCGGCGCCTGATGCGTTCGGACATTCAGGGGCCGGCGGCTCGATCCACGGGGGGTGGCCGACCGAGCAGGTGGGGTTCAGCTATACGATGAACCAGATGCGGGGCGACCCGGAGGATCTGAGGTCCCGGCACGTGCTGAAGCGGTTGTATGAGATAGTGCGGTAGGGTGGGGCTAATCCGGTGTGCTTGGCGCCCCTCACCCCGACCCTCTCCCCCCGCGGACGCTCTCGCGTCCGCTAGGAGGGGCGAGGGGGCGTTGTGGCACTGCCCGTGCAAAGTGCGTCCCCTCGCCCCTCTGGGGAGAGGGCTAGGGTGAGGGGCGCCAAGCACACCAGCCCTAACTGATCACCAACCGTGCAATCCGCCCACCCGTCAGCGTGAAGGCCATGGTGCCCTCGCCATTGAAGCCATTGCCGCTGACGGCCAGCCGCACCCGCCAGGCCTCAGCCCCATTCGGCTCGACCTCGAGCAGTCGGAACTTCGACTGCACGCCGATATTGTCTGTCTCGTTCCACTTGGCGATGCCGGCGCGGCCGGTGAAGTCGCGACCCCAGTCGCTGAGGAAGGCGTCGGGGGTGAAGGTCTCGAGGAAGGCGTCGCTGTCGCCGGCATCGGTGGCGTCGATAAAGCGCTGGATTACGGACGGGGTGGTACTCATGGGTGGGCTCCGGTGGGGTGCGCAAAGTTGTAGCGGGTGGTGTGGGCGGCGGACAGTCGGATGGGAGTGCAGCGCGCTTGGCGCCCCTCACCCCGGGGTGAGCCCTTCGGTCTCACCCCCGCCCTCTCCCCAGAGGGGCGAGGGGGCGATGGGGGCACCGCCAGTGCAAAGTGCGTCCCCTCGCCCCTCTGGGGAGAGGGTTAGGGTGAGGGGCGCCAAGCACACCGGCCAAGCCGCCACCCATTCTAACCGACCGACCGTCGGTCCCAGATCCCTACGACTTTTTGCGCAACGGCGAGTCAAATCCTGCCGCTTGACCGGGTGTCGCTAGCCGTGTCATCGTTCAGCCTATGGATAGGCGTTCAGCATAGTGAACGATTGGCGCGCAGGTCGCCGACCACTTTGCCCGCTTGTCTCCGACCGATCATCACGCCTCCCGATGCCCGGGAAGCGATGAAGCGCTCGTGTTCCTTGGGAGGAAAAGCAACGTGTCCAAGACCACCCTAACGCAATTCACGCCGAGCCGGCGCGCCGTACTTGCTGGTCTCGCCGCCTCGCCGTTCGCGCTTGCCGCAGGCAGCCATTTCGCCATGGCGCAGCCGACCAGCGGCACGCTGTCGATCGGCATTCTCGATTGGGCCGAAACCGGCATCAAGCCGGTGTTCGCCGCCTATGAGGCAGCCCGCCCGGGCGTCAAGATCGACTACTCGATCCTGCCCGGCGATGGCCCGGGCCTGCGCCAGGCGCTGCTGTCGCGCCGCCTCGCCAACAAGCTGCCCGATATCACCTATCTCGCCGATATCTTTGCCACGCAGTTCGCCAATGCAGAGGTCACCGCCGACATGCGGCCGTTCCTGACCTCGGGCGGCCCGATCACCATGACTTCGCTGGCCAAGCCCTTCCTCGACCAGTACCTCGTCACCTCGGGCCCGAACAAGGACGGCATTTTCGGCCTGCCGATTGGCGCCGATACGGTGGTGCTCTACTACAACAAGAAGCACTTCGACGACGCGGGCATCCCGTACCCGAACGACGACTGGACGTTCGAAAAGCAGATCGAGGTCGCGACCCAGCTGACGCAGAAGAACGGCAACGTCACCACGCGTTACGGCCTCGCCGCCTCGGTGCCGTGGCACGCGACTTACGTGCCGGGCATCGAAGCCTTCGGCGATACGCTGCTCGACGAAAACAACATGTACAAGCTGCAGACGGAAGCGGCGATCAAGGTCTTCACCATGTACTGGGACCAGGTGAAGGCCGGCGTCATCGCCTCCTCGCCGCAGCAGACCCAGCTCGGCGGCGGCTACCAGGCGTTCGGCGCCGGCACCGTGTCGATGCTGCAGTCGGTGCGCGCGCTCACCCCGCTGATCCGCTCGGTAACCACGGACGATTGGGATGTGGCGCTCGAGCCCAAGATCAACGGCGTGCGCAAGACCGGCATGGGCTCGATCGCCCAGGCGATCACCCCGCAGGGCATGGCGAACAATCAGGAGCTCGCCTACGACTACCTCAACTGGTTCTATTCCGAAGACGGCGGCATGAAGATCCTGGCCGCCGGCTACGGCACGGTGCCGCCGGTCGAGGCGCTCTACAACAGCCCGATCTGGACCGATCTGCCGGGCCCGCCCTACGACAACCGGGTGTTCGCCGAGTCGATCCAGTATGGCGCGATGAACCCGACTTCGATCCCGGCCGACGTGCAGGTGGTGGTCGATACCGAGCTCGCGAAAGCCGAAGAGTCGGTCGTCCTCAACAACGTGCCGGTGGCCGACGCGCTGAAGGCCGCCGAAGCAGTCATCAACGAGGCGATGGCCCGCGTCATGGCGGCCGGCGGCTGATCAACAAGAGGTCTGCCGCCGCTTGCCTCCTCCTGAAGCGGCGGCTTCTCCAGAACCGGCTGCACCCCTCCCGCAGCCGGTTCTCCCTTTCGCAACGGGACCTAGTCTTTTGAGCAAGACCGACACAGCCGATGACCCCGGCATGTCTGCGATCGTGCGGCCCGCGCCGCGCCGCAGAACGAGCCGCACCGACTCCCCGTTCTGGGCCGCCCTGTTCGTCGGGCCAAACTTGTTCCTGTTCACCGTGTTCATGGTCATCCCCATCGTCTGGGGCTTGGCGCTCAGCCTGTTTGACTGGAACCTGATCTACGAGCCGCGCTTCGTCGGGCTCGACAACTATGTCGCCTTGCTCAACGACGCGCGCGCCATCAACTCGGTGTCCAAGACCGTCTACCTGCTGGTGCTCGGCGTGGTGCCGACAGTGTTCCTGTCGTTCATCCTCGCGGTGCTGATCAATACCAATTTCCCCGGCTACAGCGTGTTCCGCACGATGTACCTCTTGCCGATCGTCATTTCGCTGGTGGCGTCCGCAGTGCTGTGGCGCTTCATGTACGATCCGCGGGTCGGCCCGATTGCGCAACTGCTCGGCTTCTTCGGGGTGTCCGGGCCCAACTGGCTGCAGGATACCACCTGGGCCATGCCGGCTTTGTCGCTGGTGATCGTCTGGCTGCGGCTGCCGCTCGGCATCATCCTCTATCTCGCGGCGCTGCAGCAGATTAACCCGCAGCTGCTCGAGGCGGCCGAGATCGACGGGGCGGGCCCCTGGGCCAAGCTCCGCCATATCATCTGGCCCAACGTCATGCCGGTGACGCTCTTGATCCTGGTACTGACGCTGCGCGGCATCATTTTCGACAGCTTCGACATCGCCTTCGTGATGACCAAGGGCGGGCCGCTCAACTCGACCGATATCCTCGCTGTCTACATCTACGATCTCGCCTTTGCCCAGTTGCGGCTCGGCTATGCCTCGGCGCTCTCGACGGTGCTGTTCGTCATCGTCACCATCCTGGCGCTGATCTTCAACCCGCCGCGCCGGCGCCCGACCAATGGAGATCCGGTATGAGTGCAGGGCACCACTGGCGTCGCCGCTTCCACGTCTCGACGGTGATCTTCTTCGGCCTCCTGATGGCCGCGCCGTTCTACTGGATGATCATCAACTCGTTCAAATCGAGCCGTGAGGTGGTGGCCTACCCACCGACCTGGTGGCCGACCGAGTGGCATTTCGAAAACGTCTTCGCGGCGCTGACCTTCCTCGACTCGACCGCCATCATGAACTCGGTGATCTTCACCGCCGTCATTACCATCACGCAGCTGACGCTGGTGGTGATGACCGGCTTCGCGCTCGCCAAGATGCAGTTCTTCGGGCGCGGCGCGATCCTCGGGCTGTTCATCATGACGCTGTTCGTGCCGGGGCAGGTGGCGACGATCCCGACCTTCATCCTGGTGCGCAACCTCAACTGGATCGACACCTTCATGGGGCTCTGCATCCCCATTATCGCGCAGACCAGCTTCGGGGTGTTCATCTTCCGGCAGTTCTACGTCTCGATGCCCAACGAGATTCTCGATGCGGCCAAGATCGACGGCGCCAACTGGGGGCAGATTTTCGTGAGGATCGTGCTGCCGCTCTCGGGCCCGCCGATCGCCGCCTATACCGCGGTGACGGTGCTGACCGCCTGGAACATGTATGCCTGGCCGCTGATCTCGACCACGGAGCGGGACATGCGGGTGCTGCCGCTGGCGCTGGCCGGGCTCGGCCAATCCTTCTCGCAGACGCCGCCCAATATCGCCATGATGGCGGTGCTGCTCTCGACGCTGCCGATCATCATCTTCTTTATTCTCTGCCAACGCTATTTCATCAACGGCCTCGGCGGCTCGTTGAAGGAATGAGCAGGACCTAGCTGGAGCTAATCGTGACTACAGTACCAGTCTGCCTCGTCGGATGCGGCGGCATGGGGAGCCGGCATGTGCAGGGCTTTGCCCGGCTGCAGCGCTCGGGCCTCTCCAACGTCCGGCTCGTCGCGGTGTGCGACGTGCGGCAGGATAATGCCGAGCGGGTGGCCGGCGAAGCCGAAAAGCTGCTCGGCTACCGGCCGAAGATCCTCCTCGCGATCGACGATGCGGTGGCCGACCCGGAGATCGCGGCGTTCGACGTGGTGACCGAGGCGTTCAGCCATCTGAGCGTGGTGCTGCCGGCGCTGCGGGCCGGCAAGCACGTGCTGTGCGAGAAGCCGCTGGCGCTGACGGTGCGCTCCTGCCAGGCGCTGATCGATGCGGCCAAGGATGGCGGCGCGGTGCTGGCGACGGCGGAGAATTATCGCCGCGATCCGACCAACCGGCTGGCCAAGGCGGTGATCGATTCCGGCGTGCTTGGCCCGATCCACCTGATGGTGCAAACGATGATCGGCGGCAGCGACCGGATCATCATCACGCCGTGGCGGCACTTCAAGGACAAGGGCGCCATCGGGCTCGACATGGGCGCGCACCTCACCGACATCGTGCAGTATTATTTCGGGCCGTTCCACGCGGCCTTCGGCAAAGGCTTCATCGCCGAGCCGATCCGGCGCCGGCAGGAAAAGCCGGAGATGCAGACCGAAGCCTACCTGAAGCGCTTCCTCGAAATCCCCGCCGAGATCACGGCTACCGGCGAGGACTCGTTCGCCGCGACCTTCACCATGCAGTCGGGCCTGATGGTGCAGATGGCCTTCGTCGCCTCGGGGCCGGGCAAGGGTTACAACCAGCGCACCGTGCACGGGCAGCACGGCTCGCTCGAGATCTTCAACGATCGCACCGGCAAGGCGCCGATCCTCCACACGGCGGAGGGTGACCTCACCGGACAGGCGCTGGCCGACAAGGTCGGTTTCGCCCTCGATGAGCTGACCCAGAAGCTCTATGGCGGGGTGTCCTACGACCTCGATTGGGCCGAAACGGACTCAGGCCTGCTCGCCATCGAGATTCACGATTTCGCCGCCGCCATCATGGAGGGCCGCCCGCCCGAAGTGGACGGCGAGGGCGGTCTCACCGCCGTCGCTTCGGTGCTTGCGGCCTATGAAAGCGGCATTGCCGGCCGCGCCGTGAGCATGGACGAGGTGCTGTCGAGCGCGATCTCGACGTATCAGGATGAGATCGACGCCGATCTCGGGCTGTTGCCCAAGTCGAACGCGGCCTGAGGGAGGATACCATGACCGATGCAGCTTTCGCCGCCATCCCGCTGATCGTCCAGAAGCTCGGCCCCAAGCAGATCGCCTTCGTGGTTCGCGACCTCGAGGCGGCGACAAGGCAGTGGTGGGACCTGTTGCGCATCGGACCCTGGACCGCGTGGGAATATACGCCTGAGATCCTCAAGGACATGACCTACAAGGGGGCGCCGGCCCGGTTCGGGCTGAAGCACGCACTCGCCTGGAAGGATGGCGTGCAGTTCGAGCTGGTCGAACCGACCACCGGCCCATCGTTCTTTGCCGATCAGCTCCAGAGCTCTGGCGAAGGCCTCAACCACATCGGTATCCACGTGACGGAGAACCATGCCGAGGCGGTGGCCGAGCTCGAAGCCGCCGGCTTCACCCGGCTGCAATCCGCCCGGGGTTTCGGCGGCGATGGCAGCGGCGCCTTCGTCTATTTCACCTCCCCAAAGCTCAACGGCCTCGTGCTCGAGCTGATCAGCCCGCCGGCAACCCGCCGCGAGCCGCTTTTCGTCTACCCCCTGCCTGAGGAAGCAAAGTGAAGAGCCACCGAACTCTCAGTGGTCCTCCACCGCGCAGCGGGGGAGGGGATGAAGCCAGAGGCTTCACCCCGGGGGGACCGCCAAAGGCGGTGGAGGGGGCGGCAGGAGGCGCCGGTGTTTGTGGTCGCCCCCTCCACCAGCTTCGCTGGTCCCCCTCCCCCGTTTCACGGTGGAGGACCACCGAGAACCCTGTGCACGATAACCGTGTGACCTATCCAATGCCTGAGGAAGTAAAGTGAAGATCGAGCGTATCGATACCTACGTCGCGCATAACTGGATGTTCGTCGAAGTGACGACGGATACCGGGCTCAAAGGCGTGGGCGAATCCACCTTCTTCGGTTTCCCCGAGGCGACCGCCTCGGTGGCCAAGGGCTTTGGCGAGCGGTTGGTCGGCGAAGATCCGTTCCGCATCGAATACCACAATCTCAGCCTCTATCGCGCTTACTCGATGCGCGGCATGGCGATCGGCGGCGCGATTTCCGCCATCGACCAGGCGCTGTGGGACTTGAAGGGCAAGCACTACCAGGCCCCGGTCTGGGAGCTGCTCGGCGGCCGGGTGCGCGACAAGGTGCGCGCCATGCTGGTGATCCCCTATGGCACGGCCGAGGGCGTAGCGGCGAGCTGCAAGGCGGCAGTCGAGGACGGCTATACCGCGCTCAAGGTGATGGTCTACCAGCCCGAGCACCACCTGATGGCGTTCGGCGCCAAGGTGAAGGACATGGTCGAGCGCATGGCGCTGATCCGCGAAGTGGTGGGCTGGGATGTCGAGATCGGCATCGAGCTGCATCGCAACATGGCGCTGGGCGAATCCATCGCGGCGATCCGCGAGTTCGAGCAGTTCCGGCCGCTGTTCGTCGAAGACCCGATTCCGCCCGACAGCGTCCTGAGCTTCGGCGAGGTATCGCAGAAATCGCGCCTGCCGATGGCGGCGGGCGAGCGCAACACCTCGATCTGGGAATTCCGCGAGTATGTCGAGCATGGCGGGGTGCACCATATCCGCCCCGATGTCGGCATTGCCGGTGGCATAACCGGCACGCGCAAGATCTGCGCGCTGGCCGAGGCACATCACCAGGGCATCATCCCGCATGCCGTGCCGTCCGGCCCGGTGGCGACCGCGGCACAGGTGCAACTCGGCTTTGCCGTGCCCAACTGGGAAGTGACCGAGCACATGCTGCAGGACCGCGCGCCCTGGACCAAGGCGGTGAAGGCGATCGTCCCTGTCATCAACGGCCACTGGCTGCCCAACGAGACTCCGGGTCTCGGGGTCGAACTCGACCATGAAGGGCTGAAGAGCATTCCCGTCATCAACAAGGTGCCGCCGACTTCGCTGAAGACCGACGGCTCGGTGGCATTCCGGTAGGCGCCCGTGATCGTCGACAGCCACACTCACGCCTGGGCGCGCTGGCCATACGAGCCCGAGGTCCCCGACGAGGCGACCAAGGGGTCGGTCGAGCACCTGATCCACGAGATGGACCAGCACGGCGTCGCCGAGGCGGTGATCGTCTCGGCGCGGATCGAGAAGAACCCCGACAACAACGCCTATGGGGCGGCGGCGGTGCGCCGCTACCCCACGCGGTTGCACCAGTTCGCCGATGTCGATTGCGTGTGGTCGCCGGAGTATCACACGCCGGGTGCGGTCGAGCGGCTGCGGGGGGCTGCCGATACCTTGCCCATGAAGGGCTTCACCCACTATGTGGGCGACAATGACGGCTGGTTCCGTTCCGACGAGGGCCGGGCGTTCTTCAGGCTCGCCGCCGAGCGGAAGCTGATCGCTTCGATCGCCATGGGCCCGGCCTGGGCGGCAGACTTTGGCGCGATCTGCGCCGAGTATCCCGACCTCGTTGTGATGCTGCACCATATGGGCGGCATCCGTTCCACAGCGCCGCGCTCCGATCTCGAAGCGATCGCAGCGCTCAGCAAGCACCCCAATGTCCACATCAAGCTGTCCGGCTTCCATTATGCGGTGGGGCTCGAGAACGGCTGGGACTATCCGCACCCGAGCGCCATGTGGATCGCCGAGGGGCTCTACGCCGCGTTCGGCGCCCACCGGCTGTGCTGGGGTTCGGACTTTCCGGCGCTCAGTCGCGCCATGACCTACAAGCAGGCGCTCGAAATCGTGCGGATGCATTGCCGTTTCCTGCAGCCGGGGGATCTCGAGCCGATCCTCGGCGGCACGCTCAAGCGGCTGCTCGATAGTGCCGCGCCAACGAGGACCAGCTGATGAACGCGCCCGCGCGCCCCGAAACCATGTTCCGTTCGCTCAACCCGGCCACCGGCGAGCAATTCGGCAGCTATCGCCTGCATGACGGCGCGGAGGTCGAAGCGGCACTGGAGCGCAGCTTTGTCGCCTGGGGCAGTATCCGTGCCGCCGGCGTGGCAAAGCGCGCGCAACTGCTGCTGGCGCTGGCCGACCGGCTCGACGCCAATCTCGAAGCGTTCGCGCGGCTGATGACGCTCGAGATGGGCAAGCCGATCAACGAGGCACGCGGCGAGATCCGGAAGTGCGCCGCAACCTGCCGCACCACGGCCGAGCTTGGGCCGGGCTGGCTGGAGCCGCTTGATGTCAAGAGCCCCGCGCGTGCCAGCCGGGTGCGCTATGAGGGGCTCGGCCCGATCCTCGCGATCATGCCGTGGAACTTCCCGTTCTGGCAGGTGATCCGCTTCTTTGCGCCGGCCTTCCTTGCCGGCAACACCACGGTGGTGAAGCACGCCGAGAACGTGCCGGCATGTGCCGAGGCGCTGGAGGCGGTGTTTGCCGAGGCCGGCATGCCGGATGGCGTGCTGGTGAACCTGCGCGTCGACCACCCGACGGTGGCCAAGCTCATCGCCGATGGCCGCATTCGCAGCGTCACCGTGACCGGTAGCGTGCGCGCCGGGCGGACCATTGCCGGGCTCGCCGGTGCGGCGGGGAAGAAAGCGGTGCTGGAACTTGGCGGCTCGGACCCGTTCATTGTTTTCGCCGATGCCGATTTCAACGCGGCGGTGAAACTGGCGGTGGCGGCGCGGCACAATAATTCGGGGCAGAGCTGCGTCTGCGCCAAGCGCTTTCTGGTCGAGCAGTCGATCGCCGCCGATTTCACCGAGGCCTTTGTCGAAGGGACGCGCAAGATTGCCTATGGCGATCCGCTGGACGAAAAGCACGGGCTCGGCCCGCTGGCGCGCGCCGACCTCCGTTCGGGACTGCAGGATCAACTCGATCGCAGCATTGCCGGCGGGGCGCGGGTGGCGCTGGCCGGCGGCACGGTCGAGGGGCCGGGGTTCTTCTTCGCCCCGACCGTTTTGACCAATGTCGCCGACGACAACGTCGCGGCGCGCGAGGAGCTGTTCGGGCCGGTGGCGCCGATCTTCCCGTTCGCCGACGAAGCCGAAGCCATGCGCATCGCCAATGGCACCGAGTTCGGGCTGGCCGCGGCGGTGTGGACGCGCGACGAGGACCGGGCGCGGCGCATGGAACAGAGCGTCGAAGCGGGCGCGGTGTTCATCAACGACATGGTGCGTTCGGACGCGCATATCTCGTTCGGCGGCATCAAGTCCTCCGGCTATGGCCGCGAACTGGGGCAGGTCGGCATCACCGAATTCACCAACGCCAAGACCGTGTGGATTGGCTGACGAGGCATAAGAATGACCATCTACAACCTGCCGCGACCACTGCGCGTCGGCTTTGCCTGCAACGCCGATACCTTCGCGCGGATGGCCGATGCCGAGGCGGTCGAGGCGCTCCAGAGCCTGGGCAGTTTCGAGCATCACCTGTGCGATGAGCCCTCGAGCTGGGACGAGGCGCCGCCGGAGAATTCCGCGGCGATCGACAAGCTGGTGGCTTTTGCCGGCAAACTCGATGCACTGCTGGTCTGTCACGGCTCGCCGCGGCTCACCGGCGCCGTTCTCGACCGGCTGCCGAACCTGAAGTTCATCGCCGAAGTCGAAGGCGACCGCTTCAGCCAGCGTATCGATGTCGAGGCCGCCGCGGCGCGCGGCGTCACCGTGGTCGATACCACCAATGGCTCGTCCTATCCGGTGGCCGAATGGGCGCTGGCCATGGCGATGATCGGGCTGCGCAATGCCGGGGCGCTGTTCCGTCGGATGATCGAGGGCGAAGTGCTGTTCCAGAAATGGGCCGAGCGCGTCGCCGACCCGGGCTTCAACGGCGAGCTCACCGGCCGCAGCGTCGGTCTGATCGGCGCCGGCTATATCGGCCGCCGGCTGATCGAGCTGCTGCAGCCATTCCAGGCCGATATTTACGCCTTCGACCCCTATGCGCCGCGCGTCCTCGCCGACATTTACGACATCACGCTGACTTCGCTGGAGCAGGTGATGGACTGCGACGTGGTGATCTCGCTGGTGCCGCTGACCCCGGAGACCAAGGGCATGATCGGCGAGAAGGAATTGAACCTCCTTCGTCCGCGCTCGGTGTTCGTCAATGTATCGCGCGGGGCGGTGGTCGATCAGGCAGCGCTGATCCGTCGGCTGCTGCGGGGGGACGTGGTTGCTTCGCTCGATGTGTTCGATCCCGAGCCGCTCGAGGCGGATTCGCCGCTGAGGAAAATGCACAACGTCTTCCTCACCCCGCATATTGCCGGGGTCACGGCGCCGTGCGGGCCGCGCTTCCTGACACTCGCCGCCGACGAGATCGCCCGCAAGTTCGCCGGGCATCGCACCCGGCACGACCTGGTGCCGCGCGCCGGAGTGAAATCGTGATGTCGACCGACCTCGCCGCCCGCCGCAAGGCGGGGACGCTCAAAATGGGGTACTGCGTGCCGGCCTTTGCCATGCCGAGCCCGGGGCTGTTCCGGGTGCCCAATGTGGCGCGGATCGAGGATGTCGATGTGCTCGGCAATGCCCGCGAAGCGGAGCGACTGGGTTTTGACTCGCTGTGGGTGTGCGACCACCTGATGCTCGGCCGCGAGCAGGCGGTGCTCGAGGGCTGGACCACGCTGGCGATGATCGCCGGCGCCACCAGCCGGGCGCAGCTCGGGCTGATCCACCAGGCCAACCTGTTCCGCCCCCCGCAGATCGCTGCCAAGATGATGTCGACGCTCGACCTGTTGTCGGGTGGCCGCTTCATCCACTTCTTCGAGGCCGGCATGGGCCGCCCCGAGCAGGTCGCCTATGGGCTCGACTGGGACGACAATCACGATGCACGGGTTGAACGGCTGGAAGAGGCAATCAAGCTGGTCAAGGCGCTCTATGCGTCGGACAAGCCGATCGATTTCAACGGCAGGTTCTACCAGCTGAGCGGGGCGCAACTGGCCCCCAAGCCGGTGCAGGCGCATATCCCGGTCTGGCTGGGCGAGGCGTTCGATCCGGTGATCGAGCTCAGCGGCCGCATCGCCGATGGCTGGAACTCGACGCCGGTGACGCTCACCGAGCTGGCGCGCCGGCTGGCGCTGCTCGATGCATCGCTCGCCAAAGCCGGCCGTTCGCGCGCCGAGGTGGAGATCAGCTTCGAGACGCAGATCCTCGTCGCGCCGGATCTCACAACGCTGCGCCGCAAGGTGGGAGCGCTGGTCGAGCGGATGGTCGAGACCAAGTCGGGCGAACCGCAGCCGGAGGTGACCGACTTCGTCGCCGGCCGGGTCGACCGGCTGCCCGAGGCGATGACCGGGCCGTGGATCATCGGTACGGCCGAGGATGCAAAGGCGCGGATTATCGAACTCAGGCGGCAGGGGGTCGACCACCTGATGCTGTGGTTCATGGATGCACCGGAGACAGACGGGATGGGGTATTTCATGGAGGAGGTGGCGCCGGGGTTTCGCTAGCTCCCAGTGCTGTGTGGATGGGCCAGTGCGAAAAGAGCACCCCCCACCCTGTCCCTCCCCCGCAAGGGGGAGGTGACCAGAACACTGGCGCCGGTGAGAGCGTCTCCCTCCCCCTTGCGGGGAGGGGACAGGGGTGGGGGTGCTCTTCCCGCACCGGTTGTGATGGTCCAGCGGCGATCACCGGACCCCGTCCTGAATCGCTTGCACGCTGGTCCCGGCGCTCGCTAATGCCTAAACTCGGGGCAAGGAGAATGGATAGCTGATGATCGAAGACACCGAGCAGCGGGGCAAGGCCGTTCCTGCGCTGGTCAGGACCAAGAAGATCCTCGATGCGCTTTCGACCGGCGGCAAGCCCAAGGGCGTGTCGGAGTTGGCGCGGATGCTGGACCTGCCCAAGAGCACGGTGCACGGGCTTTGTCACACGCTCGTCGATCTCGGCCTGATGATGCGGGTGGGGCCGTCGCAGTTCGCGGTGGGCCCGCATGTGCTGAGCTGGGCCAACGCTTTCGAAGGCCAGAGCGACCTGACGCAGGAGTTCATGCGCATCGCCGAGGCGACCGACCTGATTTCGGAGCAGGCGATCAACCTCTCGATCCTCACCGGCCGGGAAGTGATGTATGTCGCCTGCCGCCGCGGCACCGACCCGCTCGGGGTCAGCTTCCGGCCCGGCGTACGCCTGCCGGCGCCGTTCACCGCCACCGGCAAGGCAATGATGTCGACGATGCGGCCCGAGGAAGTCGAGGCGCTGTTCGGCGACGAGTGGCCGGAGCCGTGGACCAAGCAGAGCGTGCCCGATCTCAAGACGCTGATGCGCGAGCTCGAGGAGACTCGCGAGCGCGGCTATTCGATCGACGACGGGCAGTTGCGCGACGCCATGGTGTGCTTCGGCGCCCCGGTGTTCAACGCCAGCGAGGACCATGCGGTGGCCGGCATCGCCATCGGGCTGTTGCGCGGCGAGGTCAACGACACCTCGCGGGCGCAGGTCAGCCACGCGGTGCGCGCGCTCGCCGACAAGCTCAGCCACCGGCTTGGCGGGAATACGTAACGACACAGATAGTGATAGGCGCGTACTCCACCCACCCACGGGCTGTCATCCCTGCGAAAGCAGGGACCCATCTCACCGCCCGCGCCAGCGGATAATTGGGTCCCTGCTTTCGCAGGGATGACATCGAGGATGGGGCAGGGCACCTGTGCAGATGCTCCAGCCCTTTTAGGTGACATACGACTGCCGTCTACATTGACATCGTCGCACACGCCATAGATTGTTCAATACCGAGAATATCGTTCAGCATATTGAACGATTTGACCAGCGGACATTATAGGGAAGGAACCGCAATGATCGTCCTGATCGCCAAGTACCACACGAAGCCGGGCAACGTGCCGAAGGTGCTGGCCGAACTTACGAAGATGAAGCCGCTGGTGGAAGCCGGTGAACCGGGCTGCAAGTTCTACCAGGTGTCGAAATCGACCGAGAACGAGAACCTGATCGTGCTCTACGAGCACTATGTCGATGCGGCGGCGCTGGCCGCGCACCGCGAGACGCCGCACTTCAAATCGATCATCGAGGGGACCGTGATCCCGATGCTCGAGAAGCGCGAGCGCGAGCTCTACGAACTCGCCATTTCCTGAGGCGTGACATGCGCCTCGTTTCCTTCGAGCTCTCGACCGTCACCGGTCCCATAACCCGGATCGGCGCCGTGCTGCCGGATGGCCGCTACGCCGACCTGCAATCGGCCTATCGGGCAGTGCTGGGGGATAACGGGGCGAGCCGGGAAGGGGCGGCGCGTCTTGCCGCCGCCACCATCCCCTCCGACATGGTGGCTTTCATCCAGAACGGGGTCACGGCGCTCGATGCGGCGCAGTCGGCGCTCGAGTGGGTGACGGCGAAGGCCGAGACCGGACCGGATGGCGCGACCCTGGTGTTCGCCCCCGGTGCGGTGAAGCTCCTGGCGCCGATACCGCGCCCGCCACTGATCCGCGACTTCATGGCGTTCGAGACGCATTTGAAGAACATCTACCCCAAGCTCGGGCGGGAGATCCCGCCGCAGTGGTACGAGCTGCCGGTCTACTACAAGGGCAACCCCTCGGCGGTCGGCGCCGATGGCGACCCGGTGCCGATGCCGGTCTATGCCACGAACATGGATTTCGAGTTCGAATTCGCGGCAGTAATCGGCAAGGGCGGCAGCAATATCCAGCGCGCCGACGCCGCGTCGCATATCTACGGCTACATGATCTACAACGACTTCAGCGCCCGCGAGATTCAGCAGCGCGAAATGTCGGTGGGTCTCGGGCCTGCCAAGGGCAAGGATTTCGAGAAGGGCCACGTGTTCGGCCCCTGGCTGGTGACGGCCGATGAGATTCCCGACATCTATTCGCTGCGGATGGAGGCGTCGGTCAACGGCCAACCCTGGTGCGATACCAGCACTTCGACGATGCACTGGCGCTTCGACCAGATGATCGCCCATGCCTCGACGAACGAGATGCTGGTGGCGGGCGAGGTCTTCGGCAGCGGCACGGTGGGCGGCGGCTCGGCCGCCGAAATGGGCAAGTCGCTGGCGAGGGGCGATAAGGTGGTGCTCAGCATCGAACGGCTGGGTACGCTGAGCAACGCGATCGGGTAGGGCGCCGGTGTGCTTGGCTGCCCCTCACCCCCACCCTCACCCCCAAAAGGGGCGAGGGGGCGTTGTGGCACTGCTGGTGCGCCTATCGTCCCCTCGCCCCTTTGGGGAGAGGGCTAGGGTGAGGGGTGCCAAGGGAACGAATCCATCCGGTCCCCGAGTCATCAAACCAGGCGCAACACTCGCACAGCCTTCCGCCCCGCCGCATCCACTTTCCACACCCGGTGCCTTCACCCGCAAAACGCCCGGAAATCCGGGCTTCTGCGCCGTCTCCCCACAGCCCGCCGTAGCCCATTCGCGAAATTCGTCATCTTTCGTTCATGAGGGGTGTTGACAGGAAAACGGGTCGCCCGTATACACCGCCTCGCTGACGACGCCGAGCACTAGCTGCTCCCACTGATCAGCGATTACTGAAAGGGCAGAGCTGCTGCCGGGCAACCGGAGACAGGTTTCTGTTCTCTAAGGAATTCGGAAGCTTGAGGCTTCCACCGACGCCGCCGGCGAGAGCCGCATCCGGGGTCAGATCTTTGACATTGTGAAGATTGGAAGAAAGAGAAACGTGGACGGCGAGGTTCTTGCGGTCCAGTTGAAAGACTGGGCAACACGACACAATCGACGGTACGTTTCTTAGAGGTACATACCATTGCCGATGAACTTTAAGTTCGTTGGTTTAAGGTGTGTGTCCTCGTCAATTTGCATCGCAAGGTGCAAACGCAAAACGTGCAAATG
>NZ_DASZAW010000044.1:0-18289 GCF_035944845.1 Devosia sp.
ATCCGCGGGCCGTAGCCAGGATCGCCGAAATCAGGACGAGAACGCCGATGCCGACGTCAAATGCAGTCAACATAGAGAAAATCCGCCCCTGGGACCCGCTTCAGGGTCCCGTGTAACCATTAATCGTGGCAAAGCCAAGCATGTAGGATGGGGCGCATGGCCGATGTTCACGGAAAGCAGGAAGCGTGGCCAAAGCGCTACTCGGCCGCCTGCCGCTGACCGCGCGCGGCGATGCGGCCGATGAGCTCGGCAAGCTCGGCATACTCACCCACGGCGATGCCGTTCGGCACGTCCCCCTTGCCCAGCCGGCCGGTCACCGCCCCCTGGAAACCGAGCTTTTGCGCCTCGCGCAGGCGCTGCGCCGCATGCGCCACCGGGCGCACCCCGCCAGCCAGCGAAATCTCGCCGAAATAGACATTGGTCGAGGGCAGCGGCGAGCCGGTCAGCGACGAGATCAGCGCCGCCGCTACGGCCAGGTCGGCCGCCGGTTCGTTGATCTTCAGCCCGCCTGCCACGTTGAGGTAGATGTCGTTGGCGCCGATGCGCACCCCGCAGCGCGTCTCGAGCACTGCCAGCACCATCGAAAGCCGCGACGAATCCCAGCCGATCACCGCGCGGCGTGGCGTGCCGAGCGGCGATGGCGAGACCAGCGCCTGCACTTCGCACAGCATCGGGCGGGTACCCTCCATGCCGGCGAACACGGCAGAGCCCGCGGCATCCTTGTCGCGCTGGTCGAGGAACAGTGCCGAGGGGTTGGCCACTTCCCGCAGGCCCAGCGTCGACATCTCGAACACGCCGATCTCGTCAGTCGCGCCGTAGCGATTCTTCACGCCGCGCAGGATCCGGAAGGTGTGGCTGGCATCGCCCTCGAAGTAGAGCACCGCATCGACCAGGTGCTCCACCACCCGCGGCCCGGCGATCTGCCCGTCCTTGGTGACATGGCCGACCAGCACCACCGCGGCGCCGGATTTCTTGGCGAAGCGGGTCAGCGCCTGGGCCGAAGTACGCACCTGGGTGACGGTACCCGGCGCGCTTTCCACGCGGTCCGTCCACAGTGTCTGGATCGAATCGATGATCACCAGATCGGGGGGAGGGCCGTTCTGCAGCGTCGCGAGGATGATCTCGACATTGGTCTCCGACGCCAGCAATACGGCACGGTCGCCAAGACCGAGCCGCTGCGCCCGGAGCCGGATCTGTGCGATCGCCTCTTCGCCCGAAACGTAGACGATGCGGCGGCCGCGCTCGGCCAGCGCCGCGGCCGCCTGCAGCAGCAGGGTAGATTTGCCGATGCCCGGATCGCCGCCGATCAGTACGGCGGAGCCCATGACGAAGCCGCCGCCGGTGACCCGGTCGAGTTCGCCGATGCCGGTCTCGACCCGCGCCGCCGTCTCGGTTTCACCGGCCAGCGGCTGCAGCTCGATCGGCCGTCCACCCGCCACGGCGGCTTTCGGTCCGGCGCCGACGCCCGAATCGACGATCTCCTCGACGATGGTGTTCCACTCGCCGCATGCCTCGCATCGCCCCTGCCAGCGGGCCGTCGCCGCGCCGCAGGCCTGGCAGACATAAGAGGTTTTGGTACGCGCCATGAGATGCCCCGAGGAGTCGACGAGAGGTAGCCGACTATGAAGGCAAAGGCAAGAACGAAGAGTGAACGTTCAGATTCGACCACTCACCGCCGCGGCCACTCCCCGATGACTTCGTACCGGCCCTGCCCATAAAAGCTGCGGACCAGTGCGAACCCTTCCACCCGCAGCGTTGGTGGCCGCTCCAGCACCACTTCGGGCGCGCTGGCCCGATCATAGCAGAGCGTCAGGTGGAAGGCCTCGCTGGGTGGCGTGTGCACCTCGAAGCCGCGTTCCAGCATGCCCCAGCGCAGGAGTCGCGCCAGCTCGACCAGCGGTGTGTCCGAACCCGGGTAGAGCGCCAGGGGCGGCGAACCTACCTTGCGACGGAAGCTGCCGAGCCGGGTGAGCGCGATATCGAATGGTGAAAAGGCCATCGCATCGCCGGTGGCCATCGCCACCGCGAGATCGCTGCCGCTCAGTTCCTGGTAGAAGCCGACATTGATCAGCGAGATATGCAGCGTCGTTGCTGGCAGCAGCGATGCCGTGATCCCATGCAGGCGTCGCTGCTCGTCGACGATCTCCTGCAGCGCCGGGCGGATCCCGCCGCCGACCAGCACGGCGAAGAACACCGGGTCGCGTCCCTGGCGCGGCGGCACCCTGATGGACTTGAGCGGCCTTGTGTCCTCAGCGAACCTCGACAGCTGTGGCAGATCGGTCATCTCATTGGTCCTCCGTGCGACTAGGGACACACAAGGAACCAGTGAGGCTGCGTTGCCGTCAAGAACAAAAAGAGAACAGATTGCACCAGGCGGTGCGCTCGACCTTCGCCCAACTTGCCTCCGGCGCTGCCCGTTGCGAAGCTCTGTTCATTGCTAATCCTCAACGGCCCGATCAGTGGCCCGACCAGCACACCTAGGGAAGAGATGACCAAGATCACCGGGATCGAGACGATCCGCACGCGCGCCGACGGCACCTGGCTGTTCGTCAAGGTTCTGACCGACCAGCCCGGTCTCTACGGCATCGGCTCGGCCTCCGACCATTACCGCGCCAAGGTGGTGCAGGCGGCGATCGAGAACGTCACGCCACTGCTGATCGGCCGAGATGTCAGCCGCATCGAGGATATCTGGCAATCGGTCTACACCCAGAGCTACTGGCGCAACGAGGCGATCGGCAACACTGCTCAGGCCGGCATCGACATGGCTCTGTGGGACATCAAGGGCAAGGAAGCCGGCATGCCGGTTTACCAGCTGCTCGGCGGCAAGACCCGCAGCGCTGTCGCCGCCTATGCCCATGCCCAGGGCAACTCGCTCACCGAGCTCGAAGACGACGTCCGCCGCTACTGGGAGGAGGGCTATACCGTCATCCGTTGCCAGCTCGGCAATTACGGCGGCGGCGGTTTCCTCGATCGCGCCAATGCCCGCGGGCCCAGGAACCACTGGCCGCAGGACAAGGCCTTCGACGACGACGCCTACCTGCAGGCGATCCCCGAAATGTTCGCTCACCTGCGTGATAAACTCGGCTGGGGCCCGAAATTCACCCATGATGTGCACGAGCACCTGGCCCCGACCAATGCTGTGCAACTGGCCAAGCTGCTCGAGCCCTACCGGCTCTACTTCCTCGAGGATCTGCTCTCGCCCGAGCAGGTCGGCTGGTATCGCCAGGTGCGCCAGCAATGCGCCACGCCGCAGGCGATGGGCGAGCTGTTCGTCAACCCGCACGAGTACCTGCCGCTGATCACCGAGCGGCTGATCGATTTCGTCCGTGTCCGCATCTCGAAGGGCGGCGGCATCACCCAGGCGCGCAAGATCGCGACGCTCTGCGAATGGTTCGGGGTGCAGACCGCCTGGCAGGAGGGCGGCGACAACGACCCGGTCAACCAGATGGCCGCCATGCACGTCGACCTCGCCTCCACCGCCTTCGGCATCCAGGAGGAGAACCACTTCAAGCCCGAGGAATACGAGCTGTTCCCCGGCCACGCGCTGCTCGAGGGCGGCTACCTCTATGGCAACGATCAGCCCGGTCTCGGTATCGACATCGACGTGAAGAAGGCCGAGGCGCTGCTCGATCCCGACAAGGCGGCAAAGTCGCATTACATGGCCGAAGATCGTCGCCGCGATGGCGGCATCGTTCGGCCGTAGTGGTTGCAGGCAGGCGCCCGCCATTGAGGGTGAGGGAGACGGATCATCGCAATTTCCATTGACTGGCAGGCCGACCTCGCTCGCCTCGCCGAGGGGATCGTTACCCGCCATCGGCAGCCGTTTCATCTGATCTCGCAGGCGGCGTTCGAGGCCAAGGTTGCAGAGCTGTCCGCTCGCCTGCCATCTCTCTCCGAGCAGGCGGCGACCGTCGCCTTGCGCGGCGTCGCGGCCAGCATCGGCGATGGCCACACCTTCGTCGCCGCGCCGCCTCGGCCGAAATTTCCGGTCGAGTTCTGCTGGTTTGGTGATGACCTCACGGTGGTTCGCGCCGCGGCGGCTCACCGCCGGCTGATCGGCGCCAGGCTGCTCTCGATCGGCGACCAGCCCGTCGCGCTGCTGCAGAGCCAGCTGAACTGGTTGATCCCGCAGGGCGAGAACGCCGGCTACGTGCTGGCGCGAAGCGTCGAGCTGATGCGGGAGCCGGAGGTGCTTGCGGCTTTGGGCATCGAGCCCGCGTTCCGCTTCATCGATGCGGCCGGAACCGAGCTGGTCGAACTTCTGGAGCCGGGCAAGGAGCCGCTGCTGACTGCCGCTCATGCTCCGCTCTCGATGCAACGGATGGACGAACCGTTCTGGTTCTCGCGTGTTGCCGAACAAGATGCGGTCTATGTGCAGTTTCGTTCCTATGACGGGCTCGAGGCCAATGCCGCCAGGCTGTTCGACGCTCTCAGTCAACAGCCGGCGCGCCGGCTCATCGTCGACCTCCGGCAGAACGCCGGCGGCAACTTCTTCGCCGGCCGGCAGTGGATGCTGGTCCCCATCGAACTGATGGGGCTCGTCGCCGGCCAGCTGTTCGTGCTGGTCGGTCGCGGCACCTTCTCGGCCAGCATGGTCAACGCCATCGACTTCCGCCGCGAAACCGAAGCGATCCTGGTCGGCGAACCGATCGGTGCCCGACCATACGGCTACCAGGAGAACGGCTGGTTCGCGCTCTCCGGCTCGGGATTGCGGATCTCTGCCGCCATCCGGCTCTATCGCTTTGGTCCGAAGGACGCGGACAGCTTCCACCCGGACCACCAGATCGACACTAGCCATGCCGACTTTGTCGCCGGCCGCGATCCGGTGCTCGACTGGGCGCTGGGCGCCTAAAGGTCCGGCATGCCGCTGAACACTTCGAGGATCACCCCGATGTCGGGGGCGCTGTCGAGATAGTGCACTTCGATGCCGGTGAAGCTGCCGCTGAGGGTGGATTGCCCGCCGCGCGCCTGCTGGTCGGCCAGCGTCTGCCGGAAGTCCGGCGTCTGCACCGCGACATGGTGCACGCCGCCGACCCCGCCGCGTTGGGCCAGAAACTTGCCGAACATGTCGTTCTCGTCCTGCGGCTCGATCAGCTCCCACATCACGTCGCCGATCATCGTCATGGCGATCCGTGAACGCCATTCGGCCGGCTTGCCGTCGACCAGGACGTTCTCGGCATTCTCCGGTCCGATCTCCATGAATTCCCATGGCCCGATGCCATACTGCTCCTCATAGGCGCGAACCGCCGCCTCGAGGTTGGGCACCACGATGCCGAGCTGCATGGTCTTGGTGAAGGATGGCGGCTTTGACGGCATGCTAGGCTCCCATAGTTCAACAACATTGTTGATCAACAATAATGTTGAATAATATGGAGCGCCCTTTGTCAAGTGAGTGCCGCACGCGCTTGGCGCGACCACGGCACAGCCGCTAGGGTGCCCGCCCATATGAAGACCCGGGAGTACGGCATGCGGTTCGAGGGCCAAGCGATTTATGTCACCGGCGCGGGTCACGGCATCGGCCGCGCCACCGCGCTGCGCCTGGCGGCCGAAGGTGGCTCGATCGCCGTCTCGGATATCGATGGGCCTGCGGCGGAGGCGGTCGTCGCCGAAATCGTCGCGCTTGGTGGCCGGGCCTTCGCCACCATTTGCGACGTCACCAGTCGCGACGCTGTCGATGCTTCCATTGCCGAGACAGTCGGCCGTCTCGGCAAGCTCGAGGTCCTCGTCAACACCGCCGGTGGCGATTGGCACGAACCGGCGCTCGGCGATATTCCGGATGAGCTGTTCGATCGCAAGCTCGACCTCAATCTGACCGGCGTCTTCCGCTGCGTCCGTGCTGCCCTGCCGTCATTGATCGCCGCGGGGCCCGGGAGCAACGTCGTCACCATCGGTTCAATCAACGGCAACTGGGCCTTTGGCGGTTACGCCTATTCGGCCGCCAAGGCCGGGCTCGAGATCCTCACCAAGAACCTTGCCGCCCGCTATGGCAGCCAAGGGGTCCGCTTCAACCTGATCAGCCCCGGCACCATCCGCACCCGCAACTGGACAGTTCGCGAGGACGATGGCGGAAAGCGTGCCCGAAAATACCCGCTCGGTCGCATCGGCGAACCCGAAGACATTGCCAAGCGTCACCACTGGTGGCCTGCATGACCTGATCATGGAGGAGTAGGCGCCTCAGGCGCGATGGTCGGAGAGGGCTCGCGAACTGACGTATTGCTCGATCGCATCGCGGCTGCGGAGGATCTCCTTCGCGCCCTCGAACCCATCCCATAGCCGCTGGTGCGCCAACCGGGAGTTGGAGTTCTCTCGCCTGGGATACTCGGCGATCCAGGCGAGCAGCGCTGCGAACGCGGCCTCGTCGCCACCACCCTGGTTGCCGCGTCGGCGTACATTGTCGACGCATTCATCAACCGGCAGGTCGAGAAACACGAACTCGGTGGCGCGGGGCAGGGCAGCCGGCAGCAGCCAGCCATAGACGCCCTCCATCACCCACCCGGGCGCGGCGGCACGCGCGGCCAGCTCATCGAACACCACGCGCTTGTCTCGTTCGTTGCCGCCATACGCCCCGTCCCAATAGAGGTCGTCGAGCCGCACCAGCGGTGCCGAGAGGCGCTGCGACAAGCGTTCGCCCAGCCAGGTCTTGCCGGACCCGCCATTGCCGGTAATCAGCACCCGCGTCGCGTCAGCCATCGTTTGCCGCCTTCGGTGAAAGCAGCGATCCGGCGCGTTCGCTGCGCTCGGTCGCCATGACGGACATGGCAAACGTCAACGGAAGCGACCAGAGGAACGCATTCAGCGGTTTCATTTCGTTGAGGTCGTAGCCGAAGTCAGCCAATCGAAGGATGAACCAGTCAGGCTTCACCAGGGCCGACATTTCACCTGATTTCTCGGCCAGATCCATGACCGGCAGCATCGCGGCATGAGTATCGAACCCCAGGGCATAGGCGATCGCCTCGTCGAAATGCCCCGACTTGATCTGCGGATAGCGGTCGCGCACCGCATGCTTGATCGATAGCAGTCCCGCCCGCGTGAACGGCGCAATTCCAAACGGCATGCCAGACCTCATCTCGGGTCGACGTCCGCCGATTACGCATCGACCAGGGATTGAGGTCGGTCGCAAGCTGTTCGGGATGCTCCCTTCAACCCGGCGGCAGGTTTGGCCGGAGCGGCCTTGCTGCAAGCTAGCGCTCGTCACCTCGCAAGGCAACACGGCGCATGGCTGGGCGTGCATGGCTCACGCCGGTGGTGCCGCGCTCTCGACATAGTTGCGCGAGTAGCGCCCCTTGAGGCTGGTCAGCACCTCATAGCCGATGGTGTTGGCGATATCGGCGTGGTCGTCGACGGTGACCTGCTTGCCGATGATCTCGGCCATCTCGCCCGGCGCCGGTGGGCGCGGCAGGTCGGTGACGTCGACCCCGATCATGTCCATCGACACCCGTCCGACCAGCGGGCAGGGCTGGCCTTGGATCACTACGTGGGTACCGCGGTGGTTGTTCGATGAACTCAGCGAGCGGAAGAAACCGTCGGCATAACCGATAGCGACGATGGCGAGGCGGCTGTCGCGCGACATCGTCTGCAGCGCGCCATAGCCGACGGTCTCGCCGGTCTTCACGTCCTTGGTCATCAGCACCGGCGCTTCGAGCGTCACCACCGGGGCCATCGGGTTGCGCCGGCCGGCGACCGCGCGACCGCCATAAAGTGCGATGCCGGGGCGGACCATCTGGAAATGGTTCTCGCGATTGCTCATCAGCCCGGCCGAGTTGCTGAGCGAGGCCGGGATGCCCGGGAACTGCGCCATCACCGAGGTGAACAGCGCCAATTGCGTGCGATTCTTCTCATGCGCCGGCGTGTCGGCGCAGGCGAGGTGACTCATGATCATCTGCGGCGCATAGCCGATCGAGTCGATCAGCCGCTTGACGATCGAGGTTTCGTTGAGCCGGAAGCCGAGCCGGTTGATGCCGGTATCGAAATGCAGCGCCGCCGGCAACGCCTGGTTGGAGGCTGCGCAGGCGGTGAGCCACTCCTCCAGCATCGGGATCGAGGCGAGGCATGGCATCAGCCGCTCGCCGACATAGAGCGGCGCCGAGCCCGGATAGAGCCCCGAGAGGATGAAGATGTGGCTGTCCTCGGGCACCGCCGCCCGCACTGCGATGCCTTCGTCGGGGGTCGCGGCGAAGAAGAACCTGGCCCCGGCCTCATAGAAGGCTCGCGAGGCCTGGGCGATGCCGGTGCCATAGGCATCGGCCTTCACCACCGCGCCGGTCAGCGCGCCGCGGCTCACCTTGTCGAGCGCCTGCCAGTTGCGCTTCAGCGCGCCCAGGTCGACCGTCAGCCGCCCGCCATAACCGGTCGCAATGGCCGGTGCCGCCATCACTACTCCATCCTTTCGGGCAGGTAGTCGGCGCGGGCCAGGTTGCCGAAGCGCGTGAACTGCGCCTCAAAGCTCACCTGCACGGTGCCCGTCGGGCCGTGACGTTGCTTGCCGATGATGACTTCGGCCTTGCCGTGCACCTGTTCCATCTCGCCCTGCCACGCCATGTGTTCGGGCGTGCCCTCCTTGGGCTCCTTGTTCTTGAGGTAATATTCCTCGCGATACACAAACAGCACCACATCAGCGTCCTGCTCGATGGAGCCGGATTCGCGCAAGTCCGCAAGCTGGGGGTGCTTGTCGTCACGGTTTTCGACCTGACGGCTGAGCTGGCTGAGCGCGATGATGGGCACTTCCAGTTCTTTTGCCAGCGCCTTGAGCGTGGTGGTGATCTCGGTCAGTTCCTGCACGCGGTTCTCGCTCGCCTTCTTGGACGAGCCCGAGAGCAGCTGCAGGTAGTCGACGATCAGCAGGTCGAGGCCCTTCTGCCGCTTGAGGCGCCGGGCTCGTGCGGCCAGCTGCGCCACCGAGATGCCGCCGGTATCGTCGATATAGAGCGGCACCTGCGCCATCAGGTTCGAGGTGTCGACGAGCTTCGAAAACTGGCTCTCGTGAATGTTGCCGCGCCGGATGTCGGATGACGAGATCTCGGCCTGCTCGGCGAGAATACGCGTTGCCAGCTGCTCGGCGCTCATTTCGAGGCTGAAGAACCCCACATGCCCGCCATCGACGGTTTTCATGTGCCCGTCGGCCTGCACTTCGCCGCGAAAACTCTTGGCCACATGGAAGGCGATGTTGGTGGCGAGCGAGGTCTTGCCCATGGCGGGGCGTGCCGCGAGGATGATCAGGTCCGAGCGCTGCAGGCCGCCCATCAGCCGGTCGAGATCGGTGAGCCCGGTCGAGGTGCCGCTGAGCGTGCCATCGCGACCATAGGCTTCGCCCGCCATCTTGATGGCTTCGGTCAGCGCCGCCGAAAAACTCTGGAAGCCGCCATCGTAGCGGCCCTTCTCGGCGAGATCGAACAGCGCCTTCTCGGCCTCCTCGATCTGCTTGTTGGCCGTCGCCTCGACATCGGAGTCGTAGGCGACCTGCACCATCTCCTCGCCGATCTGGATCAGGTTGCGTCGGATGGCGAGGTCGTAGATCGATTGGCCGTAGTCGGCCGCATTCAGCACCGTGGTCGCTTCCGCCGCCAGCCGCGCCAGGTATTGCGGCATGGTCATTTCGGGGGTCAGCGCATCGGCGAGGTAGGTCTTGGCGGTGATCGGCGTCGCGGTCTTGCCGGCGCGGATGATCTTGGCCAGCACTTCGTAGATGGTGCGGTGGATCGGCTCGTAGAAATGCTCGGGCATGAGGAAGTCGCTGACCCGATAGAACGCCTCGTTATTGACGAGGATCGCTCCCAGCAAAGCCTGCTCCGCCTCCACGTTGTGAGGCGCGAGGCGGAAGCCCTTTTCGTCTTCCGGACGCAGGCGATGCACGTTGTTGTCGGCCATGGCGACTCGGAGTCTTCCCTCACTTGGTTGACCCTTCCTTAACCGTCCAGGGACGGTCGCGGAATGGCTGGGCTGCTGCCCGAAGCATCAGCATGGTGACGCCCCGGCCCGGCACCTGTGAAGTGCGGTGAAAACGGGGGAATCGCGACCGAGCGTGCGATTGGGCGTGCGTGCGACTTTGCCGCCTCTACACCGATTCGCGCCTTAATCTGTGGCGGCATCACGCTCGAGCGCCGCAATGATCCGGCGCATCATGTCGTAGAACACCTCGCGCTCCTCGGGCCGTAGCGCATCGGTGGCGATGCCGTTGACCTCGATCGCTGAAACAAAGGCGGCCTTGGCGCGCTCGAGCCCGAGCAGCGTCAGCGAGACCTGCGCGCTGCGCCTGTCGTTGGGGTCGGGCGTTCGCTGCACCAGGCCGTCGCGCTCCATTCGGCTGAGCGTATTCGCCATGGTCGGCTGCTCAACGGCCGCCAGTTGCGCCAGCGCCTTCTGGGTCATCGCTCGGCCATCCTGCAGCGCGAAGAACACCGGCATCGGGCCCGAATTGCCGCCCGCCAGTCGCCGCTCGATCGCCCGCGCAAACAGCCGCGCTGCCCAGTTGGTAAGGTAGCCGGCAGAGGTCTCGCGGACGTAGCTCATGTACATAGCTTGCTATTTAAATCCATAGTGTGCTATGTAATCGCCATTGGCTACTGAACGCAAGGAGGCCTCGATGTCAGCGAAAAGCAGTGCGACGCGCTACGGCAGCGTTGCTATCGCCATCCATTGGCTCACCGCACTGATGATCGTTGGTTTGTTCGCCACCGGCCTGCTCGCTGCCGCACAGCTCGATCCAGCGGCCAAGGTGGCGCTGCTGCGGGCGCATATTCCACTCGGGGCAGGGGTGTTGCTGCTGACGCTGCTGCGCATCGTCTGGTGGCTCGCCATCGACCGCCGCCCGGCTCTCCCGGCAGGGCAGCCGGGCTGGCAGAGGACCACGGCCAAGGCGGTGCATTTTGCCCTTTACGCGGTGGTGCTGGTTACCGCTTCGAGCGGCATTGCCACCATAATCCTCTCGGGCGCGCTGCCTGCCATCATTGGCTCCGCCACCTTGCCCGACCTTGAAACCGTGCTGCCGCGTGCCGTCCACGGCTTGATGTCGCGCCTGATGCTTGGACTGCTCGCTCTCCACATCGGCGCTGCGCTCTACCACCAGTTCATCCGCCGCGACCGCCTGCTGGCGCGCATGGGTGTGGGCGCCGCCTAGCCGCGACGACCGGCGATCAGCGTTTCGATGCCGTCGAGCAGCCGTTCGAGGCCGAAGCGGAACGCCTTCTCGCCCCAGAACTCGCCCTGCCGTGCTGCCGTCGCAGCCTGGCCTACCCGCGCCGTAAGGGGAAAGCGGTGCGGGTCGACGAACCGCTCGAGTTGCGGCATCGCCTCGCGCCACCAGTCGGGATCGCCAAGGCCGGTCTGTTCTCGTTCCGCCAGCAATCCCGACTGCAGCGCCGCGGCGTGTGCGGCGTGGTTGAGCACGGCGGCAAGCGCCTGATCCATCTCGATGTCCGCAAGGCCGATGCCTTCGAGTGCCGCCAGCTCGATTTCGGTCTTGGCGATCTCGTGTGGTCCCATCGGCGAGCGCGCCGGACGGGCCGCGTGCAACCACGGATTGGCGAGCAACAGCCTGTAATTCGCCTCGGCGATCTGCGTCAGCTTCTGCTGCCAGCTTTGTCCACGCGGCTGGGCGTCGACCGCATAGAGATTGCGGTACGCCCTGTCGACCATCAACGCCAGCAGCGCTGCCTTGCCTGGCGCAAAGCTGTAGGTAGCCATCGTCCGCACGCCGAGCCGTGTGGCCACCGCCCGCATCGACAGGGCTGCGAGCCCCTCTGCCTGCACCAGCTCGGTGGCGGCAGCAACGAAGTCGCCAATGGTATGGCCGCTCCTCCCGACCTGCCGGCTGTGGTCGCTCCACAGCAGCGCGATGGTGTCGACAAGCGAGCTTTCGGTGTCGTTGCCGGCCAACGCTGCCTCCGGGTTGATGATCCTCACTCCTTAGCACCGCCCCATGCTTCGACCATAGGTTTGACCGTCCATCCATTGTTCGATACAGTGTATCGATACATCGTATCGATTCACTGTGCGGAAAGGGACGACCATGATTACGAATGACCCTATCGAAGACACGGCTGGCTGGAGGTTCGCTCTGGAGGGGCGGCTGGATCCTGCGGCTGCGGTTGCTGCCTCGGGGGAGATTTCGATTGCCCGCCCTCCCCATGTGGTGTGGGGCTTGCTGTACGACGTCGAGAACTGGCCTCACATCCGCGCGGATGTGCAGGGGATGGTCGACCTCGAAGGCGGGGGCTTTACCTGGTCTGCCGGCCCGATCGTAGTCCGCTCACGCTTCGCCCTCACCGAGCCGGGGCGACTGCTGACCTGGTGCACGCATGGCGACGGGCTCGAAGCCGTCCATCTCTATCGCTTCGAGGCGGTGGGGCCGAACACCCGACTGACCGCGGCAGAATCGATGACTGGGCCACTGGCGCTGCAGGCACTCACCAATGCACAGCTGACAGCCCGGATCGCCTCCTGGCTGGAGGGCATCAAGGCACTGGCGGAGAGCCGGTGAAATGAAAAGGGCCGGGATCGCTCCAGGCCCTTTGCGTATCGATAAGATACGTTCTTATTCTGCTTCGTCGCCGAACGCGTCGGCGGCGGCGGAGCCGGCCTCGGCCTGGCCGGCGGCGAATTCTTCAGCCGCTTCGTCGTCGTAGTTGATCGCGGTAAGGTCTTCACCGGCAGCCTGGCGGGCTGCTTCGTCTTCCGAACGGGCGACGTTGACGGTGATCGACACCGCAACTTCGGCGTGCAGGTGCAGCGGCACCGGGTGGACGCCGACGGTCTTGATCGGGTTGGCGAGGTCGACCTGCGAACGCGAAACGGTGAAGCCGTCCGCGATCAGCGCGTCAGCCACGTCGCGCGACGACACCGAACCGTAGAGCTGGCCGGTTTCGCCGGCCTGGCGGATGATCACCACCGACTTGCCGTTGAGGCCCGAAGCGATGCCGGCAGCAGCCTCGCGGCGCTCCTGGTTGCGCTTCTCGATGTCGGCGCGATCGCGCTCGAACTTCTTGCGGTTGGCTTCGGTGGCGCGCAGCGCCTTCTGCTGCGGGAGCAGGAAGTTACGAGCGAAACCGTCCTTCACCGACACTTCGTCGCCGATGTGGCCGTGCTTGCCGATACGCTCGAGGAGAATGACTTTCATGATGCTTTCCTTGTGCTGTCCCGTTCACGAGTGAACGGTTAGGAGCCACCGAGGCGGCAGCCCCAACCAATCCCGAACCGGTTCTTACTGAACGGCGTAGGGCATGATGCCGATGAAGCGGGCGCGCTTGATGGCCTTGGCCAGTTCGCGCTGCTTCAGGGCGGAGACCGCGGTGATGCGGGAAGGAACGATCTTGCCGCGCTCCGACACGTAGCGCTGCAGCAGGCGAACGTCCTTGTAGTCGATCTTGGGCGCGTTCGGGCCCGAGAACGGGCAGGTCTTGCGGCGGCGCTGGAACGGACGGCGGGCCGTGGTCGTGGTCAGGTCTTTGATGGCCATTTGGCTTATCCTTCCGAGTTCTTAGAAGCGGCGCGGGCGGCGGTCGCCGCGGTCGAAACCGCCACGGTCGCCACGCGGGCCACCCGGACGATCGCCGCGGTCGTCATCGCGATCGCGCTTCTGCATCATGGCCGACGGGCCTTCTTCCAGCTCGTCGACGCGGATGGTCATGAAGCGCAGGATGTCTTCATTGATGCCCATCTGGCGCTCCATCTCGGCCACCGCGGTGTGCGGAGCGTCGATGTTGAGCAGGGTATAGTGAGCCTTGCGGTTCTTCTTGATGCGGTACGAGAGCGACTTCAGCCCCCAGTACTCGTTCTTGGTGACCTTGCCGCCGCCGTTGGTGAGCACTTCGGTCAGCGCCGCAGTCAGCTCTTCCACCTGCGTCGGGGAAACGTCCTGGCGAGCCAGGAAAATGTGTTCGTAAAGGGCCATAAGCGCCTTCCTTCAAGTTGGTTCACAACACATGCCACTCGGCGCGGAGCCCCTTTGAAGCCGGAAAGGCGATCAAAGCAGTCTTCTAAAGAGCGGGAACACGGGAGGACGGGCGGACCCTATCGTACGAATGCACGAACCCTCCGTTCAGCCCCCGGCCGAACGAATGCGAGGCGGGCTATAGGGGAAAACGCCGGCAATGGCAAGCGGCGCGGGGCGGGTGGCGTCCAGGAGGCGTCCGCCCGGCGGAACGAAATCGCCCAGCAGAACCTTTCCCTTACATAAGGAGAAGGTCATGACCAATCGCAAAACACCAGTCCAGCCAACCAGCCAGCCCGATGCGGTTCCGTCGGACATTCCCGATGCCGAGCGGACCGAAAAGGAACTGCCGGAAGGACAATTGCCGGGCATGCCGGTATGGCGGGATCCGCTGCTGAACCCTGGGCCGACACCTTCGGAACGGGAGACGCCGCCGCTCGATTGAAGCGTCAGCCCGATGCCGATGCTTCGCCGGCGCGCTTGGGGATCTGATATCCCTCGGATACCAGCAGCGAGGTGATTGACGGCGTCAGCGCGCGGCAGCCGCAATGCTGGGCGTGCTCGTAATGCCAGGCCGCACGCTGCTTTCTCGTCGCGTTGGCGGGCCATCCTGTGCTCGCGGTGCCACTCAGAGTTGATCTTACCCATCGTCGCAGCCTCTTTCATCGTCCCGACACTTGCGTTAGGCAGGCCGGGCGGCTCCACTACGTTAACCTTGTCGAGACCGCCATGACCACCACCGAAGCCGTCGCGTCTGCTCCGCCCGATCGCAACGCGATCCGCGCGGCCGAGGTGGTAATCCGCCCGCACATCCGGCGCACCCCGGTCGTGGAGGTCGCAGCTTCAGATTTCGGGCTCGATGGGGCCCCGTTCTCGTTCAAGCTCGAATTCATGCAGCACTCGGGGACCTTCAAGGCCCGCGGCGCCTTCGCCAACCTGTTGATCCGCCCCGGCGCGGCGCGCGGCGTCGTCGCGGCCTCGGGCGGCAACCACGGGGCCGCCGTCGCCTATGCTGCGCACAAGCTCGGCATCAAGGCGCATATCTATGTGCCGCGCATCTCGTCTGAGGCCAAGATCAATCGCATCCTGCAATACGGAGCCGAGATCGTCATCGGCGGCGACACCTATATCGACGCCTACAATGCCAGCCACGCCTTCGCCACCGAGCATGACCTGCTCGAAGTGCATGCATACGACATGTTCGAGACACTGTGTGGGCAGGGGACGGTGGGGCTCGAGTGGCTTGAGCAGTCGCCTGGCCTCGATACGCTGCTGGTCGCGGTGGGTGGTGGCGGGCTGATCGGCGGCATCGCCGCGGCAGCCGCCGGCCGGGTCAGGCTGATCGGCGTCGAGCCCGAGAGCGCGCCGACCCTCAACCACGCGATCGAAGCCGGCCGCCCCGTCGACGTGCCGGTGAGCGGTGTCGCCGCCGACAGCCTCGGAGCCCGCCGCATCGGCAGCCTCAGCTTCGCGCTTTCCGGCTTCATCGACCGCTCCGTGCTGGTCACCGACGAGGCGATCGTCGCGGCGCAGAAGGCGATCTGGGACGTGCTGCGGGTGGCGGTGGAACCCGGTGGCGCTGCCGCGATGGCTGCCGTCCTCTCGGGGCGCTATGTTCCGGCGCCCGGTGAGAAGGTCGGGGTGCTGCTCTGCGGCGCCAACACGACCGCGGTGAAGTTCGACTAGCCCGCCTTGACTTTGCCATCCCCCTACTGCAAACGCCGCCGCCAACTGGACGCCTGTCCGGGCGGGGCTTAGGCTCGGCCGCAACGACCAAGAACAACGGCGGAGGCCACCACCTTGACCAAGCGCGCATTCACCTTTCCGGGGCAGGGCAGCCAGGCTGTCGGAATGGGCAAGGATCTCGCCGACGCTTACCAGGAAGCCCGCAACGTCTTCGCCGAAGTCGACGACGCGCTGGGACAGAAGCTTTCGGCCATCATGTTCGAGGGACCCGACGAGACGTTGCGCCTCACCGAGAACGCCCAGCCGGCGCTTATGGCCGTCTCGGTTGCGGTAACCCGCGTACTCGAAAGCCGTGGTTTCTCGCTCAAGGATAATGCCGCTTACGTTGCCGGCCACTCGCTCGGCGAGTACTCGGCGCTGGCCGCGGCCGGCGCCTTCAGCCTCGCCGATGCGGCGCGGCTATTGAAGATCCGCGGCCAGGCCATGCAGCAGGCCGTGCCGGTCGGGCAGGGCGCCATGGCGGCGATCCTCGGCCTCGATCTCGAAACCGTGCTGCGTGCCGCCAACGATGCCGAGGATGGCGAGGTCTGTGGCGTCGCCAACGACAATGCCCCCGGCCAGGTGGTGATCTCTGGTCACGCCGGCGCGGTGAACCGCGCCATCGAGCTGCTGAAGGCCGCCGGCGCCAAGCGCGCCCTGCCGCTGCCGGTGAGCGCCCCGTTCCATTGCGCCCTGATGCGTCCCGCCGCCGACGCCATGGAGCACGCGCTCAACCAGGTGACGGTGAACGCTCCGGTCGTGCCGGTGGTGGCCAATGTGTTGGCCAAGCCGATCACCGACCCCGAGGAAATCAAGAAGCGCCTCGTCGAACAGGTCACCGGCATGGTCCGCTGGACCGAATGCGTCGGCTGGCTGGTGAAGGATGGCGGCGTAACGCAGCTGGTCGAGCTCGGCTCGGGCAAGGTGCTGAGTGGCCTCGCCAAGCGCATCGCGCCGGAAACGGCGACCGTGTCGATCGGCGCACCGGCGGATGTGGATACGTTTTTGGCCGAGGTTGGAGCCTAGCAAAAAAGGCCCCCTCACCCGGCGCTGACGCGCCGACCTCTCCCCCAGGGGAGAGGTGATGACGAGGCGAGATCGCGCCCCGAGCTTACCTCTCCCCTGGGGGAGAGGTCGGTCCAAAGGACCGGGTGAGGGGGGCTTTCTCGGGCGCAACAGAATGAATCAGACTCTCCAAAGGAGCCGCTAAATGTTTGATCTTACGGGCAAACGCGCCCTCGTCACCGGCGCTTCGGGCGGCATCGGTCGCGAGATCGCCAAGGCCCTGGCTGCCTCGGGCGCCCGCGTTGCGCTGAGCGGCACCCGTGTCGGCGCCCTCGAGGAAACCCGCGACCTGCTCGGTGGCGGCGATCACCCGATCCTGCCGGCCAACCTGTCGGACTTCGATGCGGTGGACAAGCTCGTCCCCTCGGCCGAAGCAGCCCTCGGCGGCATCGACATTCTCGTCAACAATGCCGGCGTCACCCGCGACAATCTCTTCATGCGCATGAAGAACGAGGAGTGGGACGAAGTGCTGGCGGTCAACCTCACCTCCGCTTTCCACCTGACCCGCGCGGTGCTGCGCGGGATGATGAAGCAGCGCTTCGGCCGCATTGTCGGCATCACCTCGGTCGTCGGCGTGGTCGGCAATCCGGGGCAGGGCAATTATGCCGCGTCCAAGGCCGGCCTCATCGGCATGAGCAAGGCACTCGCCTACGAAGTCGCCTCGCGCAACATTACCGTCAACACCGTGGCGCCGGGCTTCATCGGCTCGGCCATGACCGACGAATTGAACGATAAGCAGCGTGAAAGCATTCTGGGTAAGGTGCCGGCTGGCCGGCTCGGCGCCGCCGACGAGGTTGCCGCCGCAGTGGTGTTCCTTGCCAGCAACGAGGCCGGCTACATCACCGGCCACACGCTGAACGTCAACGGCGGCATGGTGATGCTCTAGCGGATTGCGCTGCCTTGCTTCCCTCCCCCTTGAGGGGAGGGATTGAGGGAGGGGGTGGTGCGGTGATCACCGATAGACCCCCACCCCCAACCCCTCCCCTCAAGGGGGAGGGGAGCTCTCGTTGGGCGCGCGGGGCCGAAAGGCAAGCGCGAAGGCTGGGGAAACCGGCCTCCACGCAATATGGCAATGGCGGGGGAAGTATGTTACCTCCGCCCTGATTTCGGGTTCGGCCCGTACTTGCGAGGGTACGACGCCGCGCCTACAGTCTGCCGCGAACGGCGGCAAAGGTCGGTAGGCCCGGGCAATTCCGGTGTCTGGGACCGCGTACGAACGAACAACCTGTTTGGTAACAAGGGAAGTCAAATATGAGCGATATCGCTGATCGCGTCCGCAAGATCGTGGTCGAACACCTCAACGTCGATGCGGAGAAGGTCGTCGATAAGGCCAGCTTCATTGACGATCTGGGCGCGGACTCGCTCGATCAGGTCGAGCTGGTCATGGCTTTCGAGGAAGAGTTCAACGTCGAGATCCCGGACGATGCCGCGGAGTCGATCCAGACCTTCGGTGACGCCGTCGCCTATCTGACCAAGGCCGTCGGCTGATCGCCGACCGCTAACGGCTCTTCTTCGATGGAACTGCGCCGCGTCGTCGTCACCGGGATGGGGATCGTCAGCCCTTTGGGCTGCGGG
>NZ_DASZAW010000045.1:0-137959 GCF_035944845.1 Devosia sp.
GTCGATCCTGTTTCGTCCCCATGAGCCCGCCACGACGGGGAGTTCTGGTGGAGACGCCGGGCACTGCCCCCGGGTCCAATGGGTTTATTACGCTAGCCGTTTATCGCCATAGCCGTTGCCGGCAAGCCCTATATAGGCGCGACGGGCGCGTGATGCAAACCGGCTTGTGGAAGGGGCGTGGAGCCCATCCGAATCGCAGTAAGCTGAACGGATGCGCCAGTACCTAGACCTTCTCCGCGACGTCCTCGACAACGGCACCGATCGGCCCGATCGCACGGGGACCGGTACACGCTCGGTGTTCGGCCGGCAGGCCCGCTTCGACCTCGGCAAGGGTTTCCCGCTGCTGACCACCAAGAAGCTGCACATCAAGTCGATCGTCTATGAATTGCTGTGGTTCCTGCGCGGCGAGACCAATGTCCGCTGGCTGCAGGAGCGTGGGGTCAGGATCTGGAACGAGTGGGCCGATGAGAACGGCGATCTCGGGCCGGTCTACGGGTCGCAATGGCGCAGCTGGCCCGATGGGCGCGGCGGCACCATCGACCAGATCGCCAATGTGGTGAACTCGATCAGGACCAAGCCGGACTCGCGCCGCCACATCGTCACCGCCTGGAACCCGGCCGAGGTCGACGATATGGCGCTGCCGCCGTGCCATTGCCTGTTCCAGTTCTATGTCGCTGACGGCAAGCTGAGCTGCCAGCTCTACCAGCGCTCCGCCGATCTCTTTCTCGGCGTACCGTTCAACATCGCGTCCTATGCGCTGCTGACCGAGATGATGGCGCAGGTGACCAGCCTCAAGCCCGGGGAGTTCGTACATTCCTTCGGCGACCTGCACCTCTACCACAACCACTTCGACCAGGTGCGCCTGCAGCTCAGCCGTGAGCCGCGCCCGCTGCCGCGGCTGACCATCAACCCGGACAAGCGCGACATCTTCGATTTCGAGTTCGAGGATTTCATGATCACCGGCTATGATGCGCACCCCTCCATCAAGGCCGAGATCGCCGTATGAGGATACTGTCGACCGCCCTCGTACTCGCCGCCCTGGCTGTGGCGCCGGCGCTCGCCAACGACACCATGTCGACGCTGGGCGCCGGTGGGCTGGTGTTCGTCCAGACCGACGACGTGAAGATGCTGAGCGAGGATCTTTACGTCTCACCCGAACAGGTCCGGGTAAAATACGAGTTCCGGAACGAGGGGGCCGAAGACACCGACGCCCTGGTGGCGTTTCCGATGCCCGATATCACAGGCAGTGGCGACTTCATGGTGGCAATCCCCACTGAGGATCCCGAGAACATCTTCGGCTTCGAAACGCTGGTGAACGGTGAGCCGGTTGCGGCGGAACTGCACCAGTACGTCTTCGCCACCAATATCGACTACACCCAGTACCTGACTGACCTTGGCCTGCCGCTGACGCCCTATGGCGACGCGACGGTGAAGGCGATCAATGCGCTCGACGCGGCGACCAAGCAGGAGTTGCTGCACCGCGCCCTGGTGATCCCGATGGAGTTCGACCAGGGGCAGGGTATGCAGACCGAGTACTGGCCGGTCTGGACGCTGCGCTCCACCTATAGCTGGGAAGCGCAGTTCCCGGCCGGCGAGACGGTGACGGTCGAGCATCAGTACAAGCCGAGCGTCGGCGGCACGGTGGCGGTGACGTTCCTGTCGCCACCCTACGAGGGCTACGATCCGGCAGTCGAGTACAAGCGCAAGTACTGCACCGACGATGGCTTCATCAACACGGTCAAGAAGACCCTGCCGAACCCCGACGAGCCCTATGGCGCGCCGTTCACCGAGAGCTGGGTCAGCTACATCTGGTCGACCGGCGCCAATTGGGCCGGTCCGGTCGGCAAGTTCCACCTGACCATCGACAAGGTGCTGCCGCAGAACCTCGTGTCGTTCTGCTGGGACGGCGAGGTCAAGAAGACCGGCCCGACCACCTTCGAGATGGAAGCCGAGGACTGGTGGCCGCCCTACAACCGGGAACTCGAGGTGCTGATCCTCAACCGGCAGAACCCCGAGCCCAACGTCGGCTGATGGCAACCCTCGATGAGCTCTCGGAGCGAGTGGAGCAGGTTTCCGCCATCTATGCCGAACGTTGTGACATTCGCCGCGATGACGACTGGTATGCGCTGAAGCTGCACGAGGAGGCGGGCGAACTGGTTGCCGAGTACCTGCGCGGCACCGGCCGGGGCAGGGTGGGCGAACGCACCGAGGTCGCCATTCGCACCGCCCTCGAGGATGAAGCCGCCGACCTTCTGGCGCAGCTCCTGCTGTTCTGTCGGCACAACGGCGTCGACGTCGAGGCGGCGCTCGAGCGGAAGTGGTTTGCCCACCTCAAGCGCCTGGATCGTGCTCAATGAGTCTGGCTATCCGCAGCGCCGGCCCCGCTGATGCAGGACTGATCATTCGCTTTATCGCCGCACTCGCCGAGTACGAGAAGCTGTCGCACGAGGCCAAGGCCACCGAGGCCGATATTCTGCGCGACCTGTTCGGGGCCGATCCCAAGGTGTTCTGCGAGATCGCCGAATGGCAGGGTGAGCCGGTGGGCTTTACGCTCTGGTTCTATACTTACTCGACCTTCCAGGGTCGTCACGGCATCTGGCTCGAGGATCTCTATGTCGATCCCGAGGCCCGTGGGCTGGGCATCGGCAAGGCCCTGCTGGTCAACCTGGCGCAGCGCTGCGTGCGCGAGGGGCTGGGCCGGTTCGAGTGGTGGGTTCTCGACTGGAACGAGCCCTCGATCCAGTTCTACAAATCGCAGGGCGGCATCATGCAGGACGAGTGGACCAAGGTCAGGGTCGACGGCGAGGCGCTGGCAAAGCTGGGTGCGCCATGAGCGTACCGGTGGCCATGATCGCGGCGGTCGGCGAGAATGGCATTATCGGTTCGGACGGTACCATCCCGTGGCGGCTGCCGACCGACTTCGCTCATTTCAAGCGCACCACGATGGGCAAGCCTCTGATCATGGGGCGCAAGACCTTTGAGAGCATCGGTAAGCCGCTGCCGGGCCGCACCAATATCGTCGTGACGCGGCAGGCTGATTATCGGCCGGAAGGTGTGATGGTCTGCAACAGTCTGACTGCGGCACTGGATCTGGCCCAGCGGATCGCTGCCGTGGATGGCGTTGATGAGCTCATGATCGGGGGCGGCGGCGAAATCTATCGTGAGGCCATGCCCTTGGCGGAGCGACTTTACGTCACACATGTGGCGGCCTCGCCACCCGGCGATGCTCGCTTTCCATTGATCGATACCAAGCAATGGGAAGTAGAAGCGGAGCCTCAACTGTCGCGCACCGAGCGGGATAGCGCCGACTTCACCGTAAAAGTCTATCGTCGGCGTGAACCGCCCGCACGTTGATCGCGGTCAACCCGTTGCCTATATAGGGCGGCAATCGATAATCCGGCTGAAAGGTGGCGTATGCCCTGGGACAACAATACGGGCGGGGGAGGCCGCAACTCCAACAACGGCGGACCCTGGGGTCAGGCGCCGGGTGGTGGGGGTAGCGGTGGCGGCGGTGGTGGTGGCCGCCGGGGCGGCGGCACGCCGAACCTCGAAGAGATTCTGTCCCGCGGCCGCGATCGCTTCCAGGGGGGTATCCCGGGCGGTCGCTGGACCATCATTGGCGTGGTCCTGGCGCTCGGCGCGTTCTGGGTGGCGAACTCGGTGTTCACCGTCCAGGAACAGGAATGGGCCGTGAAGCTTCGCTTTGGCCAGCCGCTGGAGACAGTTCCGGCCGGCCTGCACTTTGCGCTGTGGCCGATCGAGACCGTCGAGCGGGCACCGCGGACGGAAAACCGCACCGAGATCGGCTCGGTCGGCTCGTCGCGTACGCAGTCCGACGAAGGGCTGATGCTTTCGGGTGACCAGAACATCGTCGACGTGAAGTTCTCCGTCTTGTGGTCGGTAACCGACCCCGTTGCCTACCTCTTCAACGTCCGTGATCCCGACGACATGGTGCGTTCGATCGGCGAGAGCGCGATGCGCGAAATCGTCGGCCGCCGCCCGGCGCAGGACGTGTTCCGCGATGATCGCGCCGGCATCCAGAACGACGTGCGTGATATCGTGCAGTCGATCATACAGAGCTACGGCATGGGTGTGACGGTGTCGCAGATCGCCATCGAACAGGCGGCGCCGCCGACCGAAGTGGCTGATGCATTCAACGAAGTGCAGCGCGCCGAGCAGGACGAAGACCGTTTCCAGGAAGAGGCCAGGCAATATGCCAACACCCTTCTCGGTGACGCTCGCGGCCAGGCCGCGCAGGTGCGCGAAGACGCTGCCGCCTACAAGAACCGTGTGGTCCAGGAAGCAGAAGGTGAGGCGGCGCGCTTCCTCTCCATCTATGCCGAGTATGCCAAGGCCCCCGAAGTGACACGCAAGCGTCTGTTCCTTGAAACCATGGAACAGGTACTGGGTGGCTCCGAGAAGGTCCTCGTCGATCAAAGCGCCAGCGGCTCGGGCGTCGTGCCCTACTTGCCACTGCCGGAGATCCGGCCGAACTCGACCCTCAACTCCACGCCCGTCCCCGCAGACGCGACGCCGAGGTAAGCCATGAACAGACTTGTTATTCTCGGCATTGCCGTCGTCGCATTGCTCTACATCTTCGTGTCGTCGATCTTCGTGGTCAACGAGCGTGAGCAAGCCATCGTCATGCGTTTCGGCCAGATCACCGACGTGAAGACCGATCCGGGTCTTTACTTCAAGATCCCGACCAACTTCGTCGACACGGTGCAGATCGTCGAAGATCGGCTGCTGCGCTTCGATGCGGACAACATGACCTTGCAGGTGTCGGACGGTAAGTTCTACGTCGTTGACGCCTACCTCACCTACCGGATCGCCGACCCGCGCCTGTTCCGCTCCCGTGCACAGGGTGAACTGCGCGTCGTGGAGGACCGGGTGTCGACCCGTTTCGACGCTGCCCTTCGCCAGGTCTATGGCGGCCGCGACTTCACCGAGGCGCTGTCGGAGGAGCGGCCGCAGATGATGCGCGAAGCGCGTGATCTGATCCGCCCCGACATGGCCCAACTGGGCATCGAGGTGGTCGACGTGCGCATTATCCGCACCGATCTCGATCCGAGCGTTTCGGCCCAGACCTTCGACCGCATGAAGGCCGAACGACTGGCTGAGGCCGCGCTGCTGCGTGCCCGCGGCCAGGAAGCGGCGCAGACTGCCCGCGCTATCGCGGACCGCCAGGCGGTGGAGATTCTGTCGGCAGCCCGTCGTGATGCGGAAATCCTGCGAGGCGAGGGCGATGCCCAGCGCAGCGAGATCTTCGCAGACGCCTACAATCGCGACACCGACTTCTTCGATTTCTACCGCTCGATGCAGTCGTATCGTGCCGCGCTCGGGCCGAACGGCACGACCATGGTGCTGACGCCGGATTCGGAGTTCTTCCGGTTCTTCCAGAACCAGAACCCTGACAACGCGACGCCGCCGCCGGAGGCCGCGACGACGCCGATCCCGGCGACGCCGCTGGTGGAGGAACCAGCCGAGGACTCGCCGGTGCTCAGCCAGCCTGCCGCCGATGCCGTAACCGCTCCGGCTGAAACTACTCCGGCTGAAACTACTCCGGCCGAGACCGCACCGGCCGAAGCCGCGCCGGCCGCGCCCGCACCGGCCGAACCTGCACCGGCTGCACCGGCGCAGTAAATGCTCGAGCTCTTCTCGGCACTGGCCCTCGTGCTGGTCCTGGAAGGGCTCGTCTATGCAGCGTTCCCTGAACAGATGAAGAAGTTGCTGGCGTCGATCCAATCGACGCCAGCTTCAACCATTCGTGCGGCGGCGCTGGCTTGCGCCGGGGTCGGACTTGTTCTCTTGTGGCTGCTTCGGGGCTGACTGCGACACGCGCAGCCGCGGCTGAGTCGTTGCAGGAGAAGTGAATGCGTGCTGCCGGTTGGATTATGCGCTCTCTGGTCGTTGCCGGGGTGCTGGCAGTGTCGATGCCGGCGACATCCCTCTACGCCAAAGGCCCGGAATCGGTCGCGGCGCTCGCCGAGCAGCTCTCCCCTGCGGTGGTCAATATCGGCACCTCGCGGCGCGTCCCCGGCGGGGGCGGCGTGCCGTTCCCCGATCTGCCGGATGGTTCCCCGCTCGAGGAACTGTTCGACGAGCACAACCCCAATAATGGCCTCGGCGAAGAGCAGATGCAGGAGGCGCGCAGCCTCGGCTCGGGCTTCATCATTTCCCCCGACGGCATCGTCGTGACCAACAACCATGTCATCGAGGGCGCCGAAGAGATCGAGGTCTACCTGACCGACGGAACCCGGTTGCCGGCCAAGGTCGTCGGCAAGGACGACAAGACCGACCTGGCAGTGCTGAAGGTCGAGGCGGGCCACGAACTGCCGTTCGTTGAATTCGGCGATAGTGATGGTGCTGTGGTCGGCGACTGGGTGATGGCGATCGGCAACCCGTTCGGGCTGGGCGGTTCGGTGACCCTGGGCATCGTTTCGGCCCGCAATCGCGACATCCAGTCCGGTCCCTACGACCAGTTCATCCAGACCGATGCCGCCATCAACCAGGGCAATTCCGGTGGCCCGCTGTTCGACATGGACGGCAAGGTGGTCGGTATCAACACCGCGATCATTGCGCGCGGCGGCTCCTCGCTCGGCATCGGCTTTGCCGTGCCGGTGAACCTGGCGCGGCCGGTGATCGACCAACTCGCCGAGTTCGGCGAGACCCGGCGTGGCTGGCTGGGTGTCGGCATCCAGGAGGTCAGCGAGGATATCGCCAGCAGCCTCGGCCTCAAGAACACGGCCGGCGCGCTGGTGATCGACGTCACCAAGGGCGGCCCGTCCGAGGGGCAGGTGGTCGAAGGCGATATCATCCTTGAGTTTGACGGCAAGTCGATTGCCCGTATGCGCGACCTGCCGCGCGTCGTCGCCGAGACCGAGGTCGGCAAGGCCGTGCCGGTCAAGATCCTGCGCAACGGCGCCGAGCAGACCCTCAGCATTACCCTGGGCCGCCTTGAGCTCGGCGAACAACTGATCGCCAGGAACAACGCCCCGGCAACTCCTGCTCCTGCCCCGACGCCCGAGCCGACCGCAACCGAGGAGGAGGCGCCGGAGCTGGGGCTACCTGACCTGGTGGGTTTCGATGTGGCACTGCTTGACGAGGACAAGCGCGCCGAATTCGGCATCGCGCCCGAGGAGGACGGCATCGTCGTCACCAGCGTGAAGAGCGGCAGCGACGCCGATCAGAAGGGCTTCATCCCTGGGCTTCTGGTCACGGAGGTGAACCAGAAGGAGATTGGCACGGTTGACGAGCTCAGCGAACTGGTGGGGCAGGCGAAGGAAGCCGGCCGGCCGGCAGTCTTGTTCAAGGTGATCGATCCGACCGGCACCAGCCGATTCATCGCGGTTCGGCTCGGCTAGTCCGCTGTCGGATTGGCCATTCGATAGACAACGTGCGACCGCAGCGGATGCCCCGGCGTCAGCCGCGGGTGCTCGAAGTCGGCACCGGCATCGCGCACCATGCCGATCTTCGTCATGACTCGCTGGCTCGGCAGATTGCCGGCGAACGTGTAGGCGACGATCTCCGGCAGCTCCAGCGTCGAAAAGCCGTACTCGAGCCACGCCCGCGCGCCCTCGGGGGCAAGGCCCTGGCCCCAGAATGCCTTGTCGAACTGCCAGCCGATCTCGACCGCCGGCCGGCCACGAATGGCGGCGCGGATTTCGTCGGAGAGGTAGCCGATACCGATGAGGCCGACGAACTGGCCGGTCGACTTGAGCTCGGCCGCACCGAAATGAAAGCCCACTGCCGCCTGCTTCTCGATTGAGAAGTCCAACTGCGCGCGGGTTTGCTCCGGCGTTGCAACCGACGGATAGAACCGCCTCACGTCCGGATCGCCCAGCACCGCTGCAAGCGCTGCGTGGTCGCGGCTCTCCCACGACCTGAGGATCAGGCGTTCGGTCTCAAGCCTCACCTGACGATATCCTCGTCGGTATAGCCCTGCAGATAGAGCAGGGCGGTGAGATCGCCGTGGTCGATGCGGATGCCGGCCTCGGCCGCGACATGCGGCTTGGCGTGGAGCGCCACGCCAAAACCGGCGGCCTTGATCATGTCGAGGTCGTTGGCGCCGTCGCCGACTGCCATCGTCGCAGTCATCGGCAGGTTGCGCTCCGCCGCTAGGCCTTGCAGCCGGTGGAGCTTGGTCGATTTGTCGACGATCGGGCTCGCGACCGTGCCGGTAAGCCGTTCGCCCTCGAACTCCAGCACGTTGGCGATCGCCTCGTCGAAGCCAATCCGCCTGGCAAAATAGTCGGCAAAAAAGGTAAAGCCCCCCGACACCAGCGAGGTGTAGGCGCCGTAGGCTTTCATGGTGTGGATCAAGGCGCGGCCGCCGGGCGCGAGGGTAATCCGCTCTCGGCGGATTTCCTCGATGGCCGCGCGTTCGAGCCCCTTGATCAGCGCGACCCGGGTGCGCAGCGCCTGCTCGAAATCGAGCTCGCCATTCATCGCCCGCTCGGTGATCGCCGCGACCTCGGCCTTGATGCCGACGGCATCGGCCAGTTCGTCGATGCATTCCTGCTCGATCATGGTCGAATCCATGTCGGCCACCAATACTTGCTTGCGGCGACCCTCGGAGGGGACCAGCGCCACGTCCACCGGCCGGCTGCCGATGACGGCGCGTGCGGCGGCTACCGGATCGGCGGCCTTCGGCGCCTCGATCTCGCAGGCGATGCGCTGGTGCAACCAGTTGATCTCACCCTTGGTCTCGTGCTGGATCGCCGCCACCAGCGCCGAGTCAATTGCAGGGTCAGCCGGATTGGCGATGAGGCAGAGTACCGTCATGTGCGTGAGAAGGGCCTGAACAGGATGGGCAAGCGCCCCGAGAGGCGAGCGGTGTTGATAGCGGGTCCGACTGCCAGCGGCAAGTCGGCGCTGGCGCTCGAGATCGCACGGCAGCAGGGTGGGGTGATCGTCAATACCGACGCGCTGCAGGTCTATGATGTGCTGCAACTGCTGACGGCGAGGCCATCCGAAATCGAGATGGCCGGGGTGCCGCATCGGCTCTATGGCACGGTGCATCCGTCGATCCGCTTTTCGACCGGCGAATGGGCCCGCGCAGCGGCCATGGTGATCGGGGCGGAAGCCGATCGGCCGCTGATCTTCGTCGGTGGCACCGGGCTCTACTTCGATGTCCTCACCACAGGCTTCGCCGATGTGCCGGAGGTGCCGGCAGCGGCCCTGGCGGCCGCCGAGGCCGAGGTTGAAGGCCTCGACCGGGAGGAGCGCGGCCGGCTGATTGCGGCGCGCGACCCTCTCGTCGCGAGCCGCCTCAAGGCGCCGGACCCGCAGCGGGTGATCCGGGCGCTCGCCGTGCTGAATGCGACCGGCCGCTCCCTTGCCAGCTATCAGGACGAGGCGCAGCAGGGGTTGCTCGAGGGGTTCGCGCTCGAGCGGATCGTGCTCAACCCCGACCGCGAGCGGCTGCGCCAGCGCATCGCCCAACGGTTCGAAACGATGTTCTCAGCCGGGGCGGTCGAGGAGGTCGAGGCGTTGCTGGCGCTGGAGCTCGACCCAAGCCTGCCGGCGATGAAGGCGATCGGTGTGCCCGAGATCACGGCGATGCTGGCAGGCGAGCTCGAACAAGACGTCGCGATCGAGCGCGCCGTCATCGCCACCCGACAGTACGCCAAGCGCCAACGCACCTGGTTCCGCAACCGCATGGCCGACTGGAACTGGATTGTTCCTTAGGTGACGTCGATACGCGTCGCACCGGTGGTGCGTTCGAGGTCGGCCGCGGTGATCTCGAACACCGAGCGCGGGTCGCCCGCGGCGGCCCACACCGTGCCGTAACTGTGCAGCGCATCATCGAGGTAGGTGGCCAGCGGGGCAGGGTGCCCATAGGGCGAGACGCCGCCGATCGAGAAGCCGGTGTGGAGCTTCACGAAATCCGCGTCCGGCCGCTCCAGCGCCTCGCCGATCCGCTGGCCGGCGCGCTTCTCGTGCACGCGATTGCTGCCCGAGACCAGCAGCAGATAGGGCTTGCCGCTCTCCTTGCCCTTGAACAGCAGCGACTTGACGATGCGGCCGACCTCGACGCCGAGTGCATCGGCCGCCATCTGCGCGGTGGTGGCGAGTTGCTCGAGGACGATCACCTGTGCCGGCAGGGCATGACTGGCAAGGGCGTCGGCGACGCGCTGTTCGGCGGGTTTCAACTGCGGCATGGCAAGGGTCCTACAGAGGTGCGGTCTTCATCAAGCCCAGCCGCCCGCGCAGGGCGAAGCGGCCGACCAGCAATATCGCCACGAAGGCGAGGCCCGTCGCAAGCCCGAGCCAGACACCGACACCGCGCAGGTCCATGACGAAGCCCAGCACATAGGCGGTCGGCAACCCGACGAACCAGTAGCCGAAGATGGCGAGCAACATCGGCGTGCGGGTGTCGGACAGGCCGCGCAGCGAGTGGGCGGCCACCACCTGCGCACCATCGGCCAGCTGGAAGATACCGGCGATGCCGAGATAGGTGGCGGCAAGCAGCAGCGCTGTGGCATTGGCGGGGTCGTGGCTATCGAGGAAGATCGCCACCAGCGCATGCGGCACGGCAAGGAACAGCGTCGCGGTCAGCGCCATGAAGCCCGTCCCCATGACGATGGCGGTCCAGCCGGCAAGGCGCACACCCTCGCTGTCGCCGCGGCCGTAGGCGAGGCCGACGCGCACCGTGGCGGCCATGCCGAGCCCGAGCGGCACCATGAAGGCGGTCGAAGCCAGCTGCAGCGCAACCGCATGGGCGGCGGTCTCGTTGGTGCCGAGCCGGCCCATCAGGATGGCGGCCACCGAGAACAGCCCGACTTCTGCGGCAACGGTCAGCCCGATCGGCAGCCCGACCTTCAGAATCTCGAAAAAGCGCGACCAGTCCGGCTTGAAGAACCGCACCAGAATGTGGAAGCGCTTGAGCTTGCGGTGGGTCACCACATAGCCGAGCAGGGCCAGGAACATCACCACGTTGACGAGACCGGTGGCAATCGCCGCACCGCGCAGCTCGAGGCGTGGGAAACCGAAATGGCCGAAGATCAGCGTGTAGGCGAGCACCCCGTTGACCAAGACGCCGATCACCGTGACGACGAGGATCACCCGCGTTGCGGCAAAGGCAGAGAGGAACGAGCGCACCACCATGATGCCGAGCGCCGGATAGAGCATCCAGAAGCCGGCGAACATGTAGCTTTCGGCCAGTGCCGTGACTTCCGGATCCTGACCGATGGCAAGGTAGATCGGACGGATGCTGAGCACGATCGGCACCAGCAGCGTCGCCACGAGAATGGCCACCCAGAAGCCCTGGCGGACGATACGACGCACCGCCTTGGTATCACGGCGGCCGCGCGCCTGCGCCACCAGCGGCGCGACGGCGCCGACAATGCCGATGCCGGTCAGCTGGAACGGCACCAGGAACGCGCCGGCCAGCGTGCCGGCGGCGAGGTACTTCGGTCCGAGCCAGCCCATCAACACCACGTCGGTGGTGAAGAGGAGGTTCTGTGCCAGCTGCGCGACGATCAGCGGCCAGGCCAGCGCAAAGCTTGCGCGAAGCTCTGTTGCCCATCGGTTGGACGGCGTGGAAGCATCGGTGCCGGATACCGGCACCGTTGTCGGCTCATTCATAATGGTAATCCCAATCGCGGGGCACCCTTACCTCAGCCAACGATTTGCCTCAAGTTCGTGCGGAACCTATCCGGAGCCCACGCATTCTCTTCTTGGGCTCGCGTCTAACAAACCTCCCGGAGGGTATTCATGCGTAAAGTTCTATCCATCGCTGTGGTTCTGGCTGGGGCGTTGACGCTCACGGCGTGTTCGACCACCGAGAAAACCGCCAGCACCGGCGCGATTGCCGGCGCGGTTATCGGTGGCGTGACCACAGGTACCGTCGGTGGTGCGCTGGTTGGCGCCACGGTCGGCGGGATCAGCGGCGCCGTGGCCGGCGAGCTCATCGGCCGCTATCGCGACGATCCGACCAAGTGCGTCTGGGAAGATCGCAACGGTCGCCGCTACCTGGCTCCGTGCTCGCCGAACGGCTGACGCGCGGCCAAGCGGATCAATCAACGGCCCGACGGGAAACCGTCGGGCCGTTTCTATTTGAGTCCGATCAGCAGCCGGTCGGGTCCGCCCCGGCTGGCGACGAACAGGTCGAACCGGCCATCGCCATTGACGTCGGCAACCTCGATGTCGAAGGCGTTGGCGCCGGTGCCCGATGGGATCACGTCCGGTGCGGCAGTGAAGCGACCGTCGCCATCGTTTGCGAAGGCCAGCAGCCCAAAATCCGAACGCCCCGCCCGCAGATCGCCCATTCGACCGCGGATCAGGTCGAGATCTCCGTCCCGATCGTAGTCGATGAAGGCAACCGACGTGGTCAGCTCGTCGTCGGGCTCGAGGTGAGTGGCTGTTGCGTCGGTGAAGCGGCCGCTGCCATCGTTGAGCAACAGCCGATCCTGCTGGTCTCGGTCGGCGTTGAAGATCCGGACATTGGCAAAGTAGAGGTCGAGGTCGTCGTCGCCGTCGACGTCCGCGAGGTCGGCGTCCCGCGTCTCCTCCGGTGTCGTGCGCAGCGGCAGCAATGCCTCGGCGAAGTGGCCGGCGCCGTCATTCAGGTAAAGTCGATTCTGGTCTTCGTTGCCGAAGATCAGGTCGGCGTCACCATCACCGTCAACGTCGCCGACAGCGATGTCCTGGCTGATGTCATCGTACGGGGGCAGGCGGGTCGCACTCTCGTCGGAAAACCTTCCATGCCCATCGTTGATCCAAACGAAGTCGAGGCCGGCATTCGCAGTGACGAGGTCGATATCGCTGTCGCCATCCACATCCACCGCGACGACCGTGTTCGAGGTGGCGCGCCCCGGCAGCCGCTCCGAGACGTCACTGAAGCCGGCTTCGCCATCATTGAGATGGTAGCCGAGCACCTGATCGTCCTCGCCGATGAACACCAGATCGAGGTCGCCGTCCCGATCATAATCGGCGACCGCGACGTCCTCATGATCGCCGCTTGGCCCGCTCAGCGGCGTCTCGCGGAATCGACCAAAGCCGTCATTGAGCAGCACTCGGTTGCTGCCGTACTCGATGGCGATGACGAGATCCGCGTCACCGTCAGCGTCAAGATCGGCTGCGGTGGCGCCCATCGCGTTGGGCGCGCTGGTCTTGGCCGGCAGCGCGTCGGCGGAGATGTCGATGAAGTAGGGCGTTGTCGTCTCTGGCGCGCAAAGGCCGAAGCTGATTGCCACCGCCATGGCGCACAAATGGTCCATTCCCAAGTCTAGGGCGTGGAATGGCTGCGGACAATCGTCTCGACTGGCCTTGAATAAGGCGCAATGGTGGCAGATATATCCGGGCACGTTTCGCTTCCATCCTGCGCTACCAGCTCGGGCCGCCTGCGGTCCAATTGGCTACCTCTTGATATTGTGAACGTTTAGACCCGGGCGGCATGTCGCCGACCGAGGAACGCGTGCAAAGCGGGAAGATCCCGCGCACGACAATTGAAAGGGGGCCATCATGATCGAAGGCACCGTCAAGTTCTTCAACACCACCAAGGGCTTCGGCTTCATTCAGCCGGACGATGGTTCGAAGGACGCATTCGTGCACATCTCCGCCGTCGAGCGCTCGGGCCTTTCGACCCTCAACGAGGGTCAGAAGGTCAGCTACGAGCTGCAGACCGGCCGCGATGGCAAGGTTTCGGCGACGAACCTCAGGGCGCTCTGACGACGCCCTTGGCGCTGGAAGAATTGTTCTTACGGCGCAATTCGGAAAAAGGCCCCTCGCGGGGCCTTTTTTGTTGCCGATTTTTCGGAGACCACCGGCCGTAGGGCACACCCCATTCCTCCGTCGCCACCGGGGCATCCCCGCGAAAGCGGGGACCTACGTTTGCGATGGTGCAGCAGGCGAGAAAACAGAGGTTTCCGCTTTCGCGGGAATGACCCGTGAGTGCCGGAAGCCTGTGGAGCCAAGCCGACGGATCGCGGTGCGGCTACGGCTTCAGTCCGGCCGGCACAGGCGGCGCTTCATAGCGCACGACGATCTGCACCCGGCCGTTGCCGGCGAGGTAGGGGTCGTTGGGGAACAGCGGTTCGGAGGTGGCGCTGCCATTCACCGCCCGGATGCGATCGTCCGAGAGCCCGAACTCGCCGAGTATGGCGCGCACGGCGTTAGCCCGGTCGCTCGACAGATCCCAGGCGCCGTAGCGCGGGTTGTCGTAGACCGCGCCGGCGGCAGTGTGGCCGGAGATGGTGATCTGGTTGGACAGCTTCTGCAGGATCGGGGCGAGCGCCGAAATCGCCTTGCGGGTGGACTCGTAGGGGTATTTCGAGCCCTCGGGGAACATCGGCCGGCCTTCCTGGTCCATGATCTCGATGTCGAGCCCGTTCTCGGTCTCGCGCACCAGCAGGTTGTCGGCGATCTTGGTAATATCGGGTAGCGCCTGCCAGGCCTGCCGGATGCTGGCGGCCGCTGCGTGATAGTCGGAGTTGTAGCGGGACTCGAGCGAAACGGTCGAGGCGCGCGTCGCGTCGTACTCGCTGCCGCCGATCTCGGCGACGCCGCCGCGCGATTCCATCTTCGGCCCGGCTTCGCTGCTTTCGGGCGCAGTGAGCGCATCTTTGTTGGACTCGACTGCGATCTTGGCGCCATCTTCGGAGAAGGCGAGCCCACCCATGACGCCGCCGGCGCCGCTGGTATTCTCGCTGACGTTAGGCGGCGCGAAATAGTCGGCGAGGCCCTTCTTCTGCTCAGGCGTCGTCATGCTGATCAGCCACAACAAGAGGAAGAACGCCATCATCGCCGTCACGAAGTCGGCATAAGCGATCTTCCAGGCCCCGCCGTGATGGGCATGGGCGGCCTTCTTGACCCTCTTGATGATGATCGTCTGATCGTTGCGCGCCATGGCTCAGGCCCTCACGATGCGGGCAGGTTGGCGGTCGCTTCGTCGATTTCGGCGAATGTCGGCCGCACTTCGGACATCAGCGCCTTGCGGGCGAATTCCACGGCGATCGCCGGAGCATAGCCCGACATCTGGGCCAGCAGCCCCACCTTCATCGACAGGAAGTACTTCGACTCCGCCTCGAAAATGTTGCGCAGCGATTGCGCCATCGGACCGAAGAAGCCATAGGCGACGAACACGCCGAGAAAGGTCCCGACCAGGGCGCCGCCGATCATGTGCCCCAGCACTTCGGGCGGCTCGCTGATCGAGCCCATGGTCTTGATCACGCCCAGCACCGCGGCGACGATGCCGAGCGCCGGCGTGCCGTCGGCCAGTGCCTGCACAGCCGAAACCAGCCGATCGTTCTCCTGGTGGTGGGTCTCCAGCTCCTCGTCCATCAACGACTCCATCTCATGGGCGACGTTGCTGCCGAGGGTGACCATGCGCAGGTAGTCGCACATGAACTCGACGGCGTGATGGTTCTTGGCGAAGGTCGGGAAGCGTTGGAAGATCGAGGAGTTGTCGGGGTCTTCGATGTGTGGTTCGAGCGCCAGCACGCCCTTGGCCTGCACCAGCTTGAACAGTGTGAACTGCAAGCCGAGCAGTTCGACATAGGCGGCCTTGTCGTAGCGGGGGCCGCGAAACAGGATGCCGAAAATGCTGGCGGTCTGCTTCAGCACCGGCCCGGTATTGCCGATGATGTAGGCGCCGAACGCCGCCCCCAGGATGATCACCGCCTCGAATGGCTGGATCAGCACTTCGAGATGCCCGCCCATGGCGACATAGCCGCCGATGACGCTGGCAAAGATCACGACAATGCCGATGATGAGACGCATAAAACAGGACCCGCGCTACGAAATCAGGGACAAGCGTCCTGCGAACCTGAGGCGAGCGATCGGCGCGGTCCGATCCGGCTGCCTTCTATGTTCGAAGCGACTCCTGTCTGCTTCTCGACATCCGCCCGAAGCCGCGCGGTATCTCAGTCTTTTCAACGCCCTTCACTGGCGTCTTTGTTCACCGTCAATCTGCAATGCCGCGGTTAAGGTTCGGCTAATGGCGAGATGCGGAAACGCGGCAGACTGACGCGTTGGGGCGGCAGTGGGTCCCCGATGACGGCCGCTGGGTGGGCAGGACGCGGCGAGAGGTGCGAGCGCTAGCTGCATCCCTGAATATTTCGCGTCTGCCCCATTAGGAGCATTCAAATCCGCTCCGGAATGCGGCATAGCTGCCTAACTGGTATGGTAGGGATTTTGAGGAGCTCCCCGTTGAAGATTACAGATCTCAAATGCGCGATCATCGCCAACAGCCCGGTGATCCGCATCACCACCGATGAGGGCATCACCGGCTGGAGCCAGATCGAGACCCCCAAGCCGTACGTGAAGCCGCAGGTGCTGCAGCTGAAGGATTGGATCGTCGGGCAGGACCCGCGCGACGTCGAGCGCGTCATGCGCCGTATCCGGGTGCGCGGCGGCTTCAAGCCGTTCGGTTCGGCCGTGTCGGCCATCGAGCATGCGCTGTGGGACATTGCCGGCAAGGCGCTCAACGCGCCGGTCTATCGCCTGCTGGGCGGAAAGGTACGGGATCAGGTTCGCACCTACCGCACCTTGTACCAGGCCGAAGTGCCTGGCGGCGCCGAGCACACGCCCGAGGGCTACAAGCGTTGGGCTGAGTACGGCAAATCGCTGAAGGGCGAGTTCACCCTGTTCAAGCTGCCGAGCGCCTACCACTCGTCGATGGTGCGGGATTTCCCGGATTTCTTCTACGGCGAGGTGCAGCACGATGCGCCGTTCCCGTACCCGCACAAGGGCACGATGACCAAGGAAGGCTTCGACCATCTGGTCGCCTGCATCACCTCGGCCCGCGAAACCCTCGGCAAGGGCTACAATACCGCGGTCGACGCCGGCCCGGGCTTCATGCCGCTCGATGCGCTACGCCTGGCCAAGGCCGTCGAGCACCTGCACCTGATGTGGATCGAGGACACGGTGACCGGCGACTACTCGCCCTACGTCAACCCCGACGTCTACAAGGACGTGACGCACCACACCACGACGCCGATCCACACCGGCGAGCAGATCTACCTGCGCCAGCACTATAAGCAGCTGATCGAGAGCCACGCGGTGAACGTCATCGGCCCCGATCCCTGCGATATCGGCGGCCTTGCCGAGATCAAGTGGGTCGCCGAGCACGCGGACCTGCATGGCATCGCCATTGCGCCGCACGGCACGGCCAACGGCATCCTCGGCCTTGCCGCGCTGATCCAGGTCTGCGCCACCATGCCCGACAACCTGATCGCCTTCGAGTATCCAGCCCGGTTCGAGCCGTTCTGGTACGATATCACCGAGGGTTTTGAGGGCATGCCGGTCAAGGGCGGCCTGATCGACGTGCCGGATCGCCCCGGCCTCGGCGTCAACCTGATCGCCAAGGAGGCAAAGAAGTACCTCGAGGAGGGCGACGAAAACTTCTTCGACTGAGGGTAGATCGCGGGGTCGATGGCCGCGCCGGTGCGGGCCGACCCCCCCACCCCTGTCCCCTCCCCGCAAGGGGGAGGGAGACCCTCACACCACCGTCTCGGTTCCTGCGTCTCCCTCCCCCTTGCGGGGAGGGATCGAGGGTGGGGGTCGGCAACCACCGGCGGAGGCGGCCGGGCAAGGCCCAGAATTACCCAACCCGCCGGGCCCCTTCATACACCGCGACCAGCCGGTCGATGGTCATGTTCCAGCCGGCGACCATGCCGCAGTTCATCCACCAGTCGACCCGTTCCGGGGTGTACTGGTCCGGGAACTGCACCTGGAAATCCATCACCGTCTGGGCGCCGAACGGGGTGAGCCGGATGGTGACCAGCGGGCTTTCGTCTAGCCTGTCGAGATCGAGTTCGGGCCAACCACCGACCGCCCCCCAGTAGAACACCAGCTTCTTGCCCGGGACGATCTCGCGGTAGACGCCGCCGGTGAAGTAGCGTTTTTCGGGTGTCTCCACCATTTCCTGCCGCCACTGCCCGCCGACCCGCAGGTCGACCGTCGCGGGCTGATCGGTGTGCTGTTCCGGGTTGAAGTACCAGTCGAGATAGGCGGGGTCGGTCCAGGCCTCGAACACCACGCTGGCCGGCGCTGCGAAGGTCCGCTGCAATGTCATTCCGCGATCGAGGGCATAGGTAGCGGGCATGTTACTGATCTCCCTTGGGTTTTGCCGCGTCGGCGCGCGCCGCCATTATGGCTTTGAGCTGCGTGTCGAGCCGATCGAAACGGGTGGTGAAGAACTCGCGATACGGAGCCATCCACGCATCGGCTTCGAGCAGCGGCGCGATTTCCAACGTGCAGCGGCGCGACTGCGCCGCTCGCTGCTTGCTGATCAGCCCGGCCTGTTCGAGCACCTTGAGGTGGCGAGACACCGTTGGGAGGCTGAGGGAAAACGGCTCGGCCAGCTCGTTCACGGTCGCCGGGCCTTGGGTCAGCCGCGCCAGCATGGCGCGACGCGTCGGGTCGGCGAGGGCAGCAAAGGTGTGGGTGAGTGGGTCTTGTATTTGCATGGACACGTAATTACGTGATCAGCTAAATACTGTCAACCTTCTCGTGCAGGGCTCCTGTGACGCCGCGGCGCTTGTCTCGCCGTCACACAGATGCTTTAGGGACGCCCACTCGTAAGCGGCCACGCATGGCCCGACAATCCAGGGCCACTTTCGCGCATGATCCGCCTCGAAAACATCAGTAAGCAGAACGGCAAGCAGCTGGTCTTCATCGAGGCCTCGGCAGCGTTGCAGCGCGGCGAAAAGATCGGCCTCGTCGGCCCCAATGGCGCCGGCAAGACCACCTTGTTCCGGATGATCACCGGCGAGGAGCAGCCCGACGAAGGGCAGGTGGCGGTCGATCGCGGCGTCACCATCGGCTATTTCAGCCAGGATGTCGGCGACATGGCCGGCCGGCCCGCTGTCGCCGAGGTGATGGAGGGCGCTGGCCCGGCCGGCGCGCTGATCGCCGAGATGAGCGAACTCGAAGCGGCGATGGCCGATCCGGATCGCGCCGACGAAATGGACGAGATCATCACCCGCTATGGCGAGGTGCAGGGCCAGTTCCAGGAGCTCGACGGCTACAGCCTAGATGCGCGCGCCCGAGAGGTGCTGCATGGCCTCGGCTTCACCCAGGAAATGATGGACGGCGACGTCGGCGCGCTCTCGGGCGGTTGGAAGATGCGCGTGGCGCTGGGCAAAATCCTGCTGATGCGCCCCGATGCCTTGCTGCTCGACGAACCCTCCAACCATCTCGATATCGAGAGCCTGATCTGGCTCGAGGATTTTCTGAAGCGCTATGAGGGCGGCGTTCTGATGACGTCGCACGATCGCGCCTTCATGAACCGCGTCGTCAACAAGATCGTCGAGATCGATGGTGGCGCGTTGACCGCCTACTCGGGCGACTACGAGTACTACCAGCAGCAGCGGGCGCTGTCGGACAAGCAGATGCAGGCGCAGTTCGAGCGCCAGCAAGCGATGCTGGCCAAGGAGATCGCCTTCATCGAGCGCTTTAAGGCGCGCGCCAGCCACGCTGCCCAGGTGCAGAGTCGGGTGAAGAAGCTCGACAAGATCGACAAGGTCGAGCCGCCTAAGCGCCGCCAGACGGTGAACTTCGAGTTCCGGCCGCCGGCGCGTTCCGGCGAGGATGTGGTGCTGTTGAAGGGCGTCGACAAAGCCTATGGCAGCCGCTCGATCTATGCCGGGCTCGATTTTCACGTCCGGCGCAAGGAGCGCTGGTGCATCATGGGCGTCAACGGCGCCGGCAAGTCGACCCTGCTGAAGCTGATCGCGGGCAGCACCGAGCCCGATAACGGCTCGATCAATGTCGGGCCCAGCGTCAAGCTTGGCTATTTCGCCCAGCACGCCATGGACCTGCTCGATGGCGACCGCACCGTGTTCCAATCGCTCGAGGATAGCTTTCCGCAGGCCGGGCAGGCGGCGCTACGGGCGCTCGCCGGCTGCTTCGGCTTCTCCGGCGACGAGATCGAAAAGAAATGCCGGGTACTGTCGGGCGGCGAGAAGGCTCGGTTGGTGATGGCCAAGCTCCTCTTCGACTCGCCGAACTTCCTGGTGCTCGACGAGCCGACCAACCACCTCGATATCGCCACCAAGCAGATGCTGATCGAGGCGCTCGAGCAGTACGAGGGGACGATGCTGTTCGTCTCGCACGATCGCCACTTCCTCGCCGCGCTCAGCAACCGCGTGCTGGAACTGACCCCCGAAGGCGTCCACGCCTATGGCGGCGGCTACACCGAATACGTGGCGCGCACCGGCCAGGAAGCGCCAGGCCTCCGGGGGTAACTGGCGACCAAAGTCGCTAAATTGCGATGTTTTGCAAATATCGGATGTTGATCGTCTTGCTTTAGTCTGCCTCCTAAGGGCAGGGGCAATTCCAGATGTTCGGTTACTTCGACACCATGTTGCGGTACTTCGAGTTCGCGGGGCGCTCCTCGCGTACGCAATACTGGGTCTACATGCTCGTCATGACCGCGCTGTTTTTTGCCGCGCTGTATGTGGATTATGAGCTGCTTGGGTATTTCCGACGGGGCGTGAGCAGTTTCGGTCCGCTGACACTGTTCTGCATCTTTATCCACATCATTCCGAACATCACCGTGACGGTGCGGCGGCTGCATGACAGCGGCCGGTCCGGCTGGTGGTACTGGATCAGCCTCGTGCCGTTCATCGGCGGCATCTGGCTGCTGGTGCTGATGTTCCTGGGGCCCGACGGCTATGGCGCCAACGACTATGGCGACGACCCGCGTGAGAGCACCTGGGCGGCGCCCCGCGCGAAGGCCGTCAAGCTCACGCGGGCGCAAGAGTTCGTCGCCGCCATGGATGCCCGCAAGCGAGACCGGCGGCCGTGGTCGCCGAGCTCTTAGGGCTCAGATCGGTGTCAGCCGATCACCTTCCACTGCTCGTCGCGTGGGCCGGTGGGGCGGAAATCGTAGCGGTCGAGCCCCAGCCCGTGCAGCGTTGCCAACTCGATCAGCGAGAACTCTGCCGGATCTTCGCGGTTGAAGTTCATTGGATCCTTCAGCACCACCGGCGGGTTTGTCATGAACCGTACGTTGGGCGAGTGGTTGTTCGATGATGCGTGCAGCATGTAGGGATGAAGGATGATGAAGTCGCCGACCTCGCCGGTGACCTCGACGAACTCCTCGCATTTGTCGATCAGGTGGCCGAAGTCGAAGGACGGATCGACGCCCTCCGGGTGGTCGGCGAGGTAGCGCGCCACGTGCTTGATCGAGTCGGGTGCAATGAAGGTGCCGCCGCCCTTGTGGCCGACATCCGACCAGTAGACCACGGTCAAGAGGCCCTGTTCGCGGCTATCGAGGAAGTGGCGGAAGAAGCTACCATCCTTGTGCCACCCTCCGGCCTCGGGCGAGGGCTTCATCCACGGCTTGTCTGCGCCGCGGCGGAAGTTGACGATGAAGGCATCCGACCACTCGGTGGAATCGATGGTAGTGAAGTGCTGCGACTCGATCTCCATGATCTTGTGATCGATACGGTCCTCGCCGCCGGTCACGTCGCAGAGCGCGCCCCAGGCCTTGGGCGAGATGTCCTTGATCGCCGCAACATTGTTGCGGTCCATCCACACGATTTCCTTGGTCCAGGTGGAGCGGTCGTTCGGATCGTAGCCGAGCCGGACATAGGCCTCCGCCTTCCACTTCTCGGCCAACTCCGGATCGAGGCAGCCCTTGACGAGCACGTAACCCTTTTCGACAAAGTGCTGCGCCTGCTCTGGAGTGAGCACCTGGAGTTTGTGAGGCATTCGATGTTCCTACGGGGATGTAACAGCTCGGTCCGCGGGCGCGGTATGGTAGTATGTTAAGCACGGATTTGGCGGCGAGTGGAGCCCTGCCATTCGTCGGATAGGCAGCTGATGCGCGTGCCGTTCGAAGCGCTTGGCTAGCGCAGGCTACGCCCCTGTCGAAACGCCTCCGCCACGAACTCGGCGATAAACTCGACATCATCCGACCAAGTCTCGCGTAGCGCCGCCACCGACAGCGTTCGCGCCTCGATAGGTGGCTCCGCCGCGTAGCGCACGACCCTCGCAGCGAGTTCCGGGCTGAGCAGTGCCGGGGTGATCACTGCAAAGCCGAGGCCTGCCGCCACCAGCTCAGAGATCACCGATAGCGAGTTGCAGACGCTCAGCGATTTCGGCGTCTCCCGGCCGGTATCGAACCAGGCACGGATGGTCCGTCCGATGGTCGATTGCGCCGGCTGCGTGAAGATCGCCTCGTCCCTGAGGTCGGCCGGCTGCAGCACCTGGCCGGCCAGCCGGTGACCCACCGGGCCCACCCACGCGAGGTCGATCTGCCCCAGCGCCCGCGATATGGCGCCTTCCACAGTGGTGCTGTCATTGCTGATCACCACGTCGAGCTGGCGCTCTTCGAGCTGCCGGATCAAAGCGGCGCCGACGTCGACGGCCAGTTCCACCCGCAGTTGCGGCCGCTTGAGCTTCAGTGCCCCGATCAGCCCGGGCAGCGCCAGGTGCGCCACCGTCTCCACCACGCCGAGGCGCAGCAGTCCGCGGAGCTTTCCCGACCCGGCCTCGTCATGGATCTCGCGCGCCAGCGTCAACATCTGTTCGGCCTGGTTCTGGATGGCTCGGCCCGCTTCGGTCAGTCGGGCCCGCCCGCCCGAGCGGTCGAACAGCGCTGTCCCCAGTTCCAGTTCGAGCTCGCGGATGCGACCGGAGACCGATGGTTGCGTGACGTTGAGCTGCCGCGCCGCGGCGTGAAAGCTGCCCAGCCGGCTGATCCAGTAGAAGGTCTCAATCTGGGCGAGGGTCAAACGCATGATAGGCAAAACCTATCAGTCTGGCACAAACTATCAATTGGAACTGATCGTCAGCACCTGACTAGACTTCGTCCACTGTTCGGGACGGAGCTCAGCCTTGGCCTATCGTGTCGGCATCGATATCGGCGGCACCTTTACCGACATCGCATTGGTCGACGCCGCCGGAACGGTGTCGATCCGCAAGGTGGCGTCGACGCCGGACGATTACAGTCGCGGCATTGCCGAGGGGCTGGCGTCACTGATCGCCGAGCTCGGCATTGCACCGGGCGAGATCACCGCCATCGTTCACGCCACCACCGTTGCCACCAACACGATCCTCGAATTCAAGGGCGCCCGCACCGGGCTCGTCACCACCCGCGGTTTTCGCGACGTGCTGGAACTGCGACGCCTGCGCATCCCGGTGCTTTACGACCTGCAATATGACAAGCCGCCGCCGCTGGTGCCGCGCCAGCACCGCCTCGAGATCACCGAACGGATGGGGCCCGACGGAACGGTTCGCGTGCCGCTCGATGAAGCCGAAGTGCGTGACGCCGCTCGGCGCTTCCGCGTCGCGGGCATCGAGTCGGTGGCGATCAGCTACCTGCATGCCTATGCCAATCCGGAGCACGAGATCCGCACCGAGGCGATCCTGCGCGAGGAACTCGGCAACAACGTCTACATCACCCGGGGCTCGGAAATCCTGCCCGAGATCCGCGAGTACGAGCGCACTTCGACCGCGGCGGTGAACGCCTATGTCGGTCCGGTGATCCGTTCCTATGCCGATGCGCTGGCCGGGCGGCTCGCCGCCATCGGCGTCACCGCGCCGATCGAGATGATGCATTCTGGCGGCGGCATCATGCGGCTCGCCGCATCGGTGAAGCGCGCCGCCTCGCTGGTCGAATCGGGCCCGGCCGCCGGCGTCATCGCCTGCGCCCGGCTGGTGCGCGGCGAGGGGCGGGGCGCCAACATCATTTCGTTCGACATGGGCGGCACCACCGCCAAGGCCGCGCTGATCGAGAACGGCGAAGCGGCGCGCACCGACGAGTATGAAGTGGGCGCTGGCATCAACCTCTCCAGCAAGCTGGTGAAGGGCGGTGGCTACCCGATCAAGATGCCGTTCATCGACGTATCCGAGATCGGCGCCGGTGGCGGCAGCCTCGTGGTGCTGGACCGGCAAGGGCGCGTTACCGTCGGGCCGGAAAGCGCCGGCGCTATGCCGGGACCGGTCGCCTATGGCCGCGGTGGCACGCGCGCCACCCTGACCGACGTGTTCGTGACGCTCGGCTACATCAACGACACGACGCTCGCCGGCGGCAGCATCGCCGTCGATGCCGAAGGCGCCCGCGCGGCGCTCAGCACGCAGATCGCCGAGCCGCTGGGGCAGGATCTGCTGGCCACGGCGCGGGGCGTGCTGACGCTTGCGGTTTCGACCATGACACGGGCGGTGAAAGCCGTTTCCACCTATCGCGGTCGCGACCCGCGCGATTTCAGCCTCGTCGCCTTCGGCGGCAATGGCCCGGTGGTTGCGGCCGATATCGCCGCGGTGCTCGGCATCCGCCACATTATCGTGCCGGTGGCCGCCGGCGTGTTCAGTGGTTCGGGGCTGCTGCGCTCCGATGTGGAGCAGGAATTCGTGCAGCCGCTGCTCGCCGACGCGGTGGCGATCAGCGTCGCGACGCTGGTCGAACTGAAAGCTGAACTCGAAGCACGCGCCCGGGCGAGCCTCGCTGCAGACGGCTACGATGCCGCCGGCGCCGAGTTCCGCTACAGCGCCGATCTGCGCTATTTCGGCCAGGCCTATGAGCTGAACATTGCCGACCGAACCGGCGAGGTCGCAGACCTGGTCGAGGGCTTCCATGCCGAGCACGAGCGCACCTATGGCCACCGCTCCAGCGCCGATCCGGTGCAACTGGTGAACCTTCGCCTCACCGTGCGTGTCCCTGTCGCTTCGGACATCGTGCGCTACGCGCCGGCCCCGGCATTCGAGCGACGCGACCGGCTGGTGGCCTTCGGCACGACGCCGGTGATGACCCCGGTGATCGGCCGCGAGGCGCTGGGCTCGAGCCCGCGGCCCGGGCCCCTCATTATCGAGGATTACGACTGCACCTCAGTGATCCCGCCCAATGCGTCCGCTCGGCTCGATGCGGCCGGCAACATCGAAATCGAGGTTAGCCAGCCATGAGCCGCGTCGATCCCATCACCCTCGAGGTCATCCGCAATGGCCTCGCTTCGATAGCCGACGAAATGGCGCTGATCGTCATGCGCAGCGCCTATTCCCCCGTCGTGCGCGACATCATGGATTACTCGACAGCGCTCTGCGACCCCCAGGGGCGGGTGATCGCCCAGGGCCTCACGTTGCCGATCCAGCTCTGCTCATTCCCGCGCGTCATGCGCTTCATCGAGCAGAAGTTCGGCGCCGACCTGAGCCCCGGCGACGTGCTGATCACCAACGACCCCTACAGCGCCGGTGGCCAGCACCTGCCCGACATCTACGTGATCAAGCCGATCTTTCAGGGGACGGCGCTCGCCGGCTATGCGGCGACCGTCGCCCACCACACCGATCTTGGCGGCATCGTGCCCGGGAGCGTCGCGATCTATGCCACCGAGATTCAGCAGGAGGGGCTGCGGCTGCCGCTGCTGAAGCTCTACGCCGCGGGCGAGCCCAATGCGACGCTGTTCGAGCTGATCCAGTCCAACACCCGCCAGCCGGTGGAAGTGCTGGGCGATCTCAGGGCGCAGATTGCTGCCTGCACCACCGCCGAGCGCGGCCTGCTGCAACTGGTCGAGCGCTATGGCGCCGCCCAGCTGGCGCTCTACGTCGAGGCGCTGCACGCGCATGCCGAACAGATGATGCGCGACACCATCCGCGAGCTGCCCAACGGCGTCTATGTCGGCGAGGATTACCTCGACGGCATCGGCGAAGCGCCAGAGCCGATCCGCATCCGGGCCACCGTGACCGTCATGGATGACAGCATCGACATCGATTTCGAGGGCACCTCGGGCCAGGTGGCGGCCAGTATCAACTGCCCGATCTCGCTGCCCGAATCCGCCGCCTTCACCGCCATCCGCTGTCTGTCGCGCCGCGATATCCCCAATTGCGATGGCTACCTGAGACCGATCACCGTCAGGGCGCCCGAGGGGTGCCTGCTCAACCCGGTCTACCCGGCCGCCTGCGGGGCGCGCGGCGTCGTCGGCTATCGCGTGTTCGATACCATCATGCGGGCCCTGGCCCAGGTGGTGCCTGAGCGCGCCATTGCCGGCTCGGAAGGCGGGCCGTTCCTGATGGCCGCGGGCGGCACCTACCAGGGTCGGCAATATGTGCTCAACGAAATGCTGGTCGGCACCTGGGGAGCGCGCGCCGATCGCGACGGTATCGAGGGGATCTCCAACCCCGCGGCCAATCTCTCCAACCAGCCGATCGAAATGATCGAGGCCGAGATGCCGGTCGAGGTGCTGCGCTACGGCTTCGTCACCGATTCCGGTGGGGCAGGGCGTAACCGTGGCGGCCTCGCCTTCACCCGCGAGTTCAGGTTCCTGCAGCCCACCGGCTTCAACCTGCGCGGTGATCGCCGCGACCACCCGCCTTACGGGCTCGAAGGCGGCGGCACCGGTGGCCCGTCGGCGCATGTCCATATCGCTGCCGATGGCAGCGAGAAGCTGCTCCCCACCATGCCGATGCGCGGCTTCGCCGCTGCGGCCGGCGATGTGTTCCGCCTCGTTGGGGCAGGGGGCGGCGGCTATGGCGACGCCCTCGAACGCGAACCCGAGCGGGTGCTGGCCGATGTGGTGGCCGAGAAGGTCAGTATCGATGGCGCGGCGCGCGACTATGGCGTCGTCATCGGCGACGATCTGGGGCTCGATCTCGGCGCCACGCAAAGCCTTCGCGCCGCCCGCCGCGCCGGAGTGGCGCGATGAAACGCGGGGTCGCCGGCCTCAACGAGACGCTGGTCGGACAGCCGGGCAGCCGCGCGCAACTCGAAACACCGGCCCTGCTGCTCGATGTCGAGCGGTTCGAAACAAGCCTCGACCGCTTGGCGCAACTGGCCCGGCTCTCCGGCATGGGGCTGCGCCCGCATGCCAAATCGCACAAATGCGCCGCGATCGCCGAGCGCCAGATGGCGGCCGGCGCGCTGGGCATCGCCTGCGCCAAGCCAGGCGAACTGCTGGCGCTGTTTGAGGCCGGGCTGACCAAGCTGATGCTGACTGCGCCGGTGTCGAGCCGACGGAAGATCGACCGGCTGACCGCTGCCGCGGCGCGGGGGCTCGAACTGATCGTGGTGGTCGATCGGCTGGATCTGGTTACCGCGTTCGGCGCCTCGGCCCGCGCCGCCGGCACTCATGTGGCGGTGCTGGTCGATTGCGACACCGGGCTCGGGCGTACCGGCGTCACCACCGCCGACGAAGCGGTTGAACTCGCCCGCGCCATCTCCGCCGACGCCGGGCTCGTCTATGCCGGGGTGCAGGCTTACGCCGGCAAGGTGCAGCACGTGTTCGATCACGCCGAGCGCCGCGCCGCCAACGACCTCGCCAACGCGCGCCTCACCCCAGTTCTCGCTGGCCTCCGGGCCACCGGGTTGGCGCCGGCGATCATCAGCGGCGGCGGCACCGGCAGCCACCTGCTCGATTTCGAGGATGGCATCCTCACCGAAGTGCAGGCCGGCTCCTACGTGCTGATGGACGAAGGCTACCGCCCCGTGGATTTCCACGGCACCGGCGAGCCGGTGTTCGATTTCGCCATGCTGGTCGTGGTCAGCGTCATCGGCCACAGCGCCAATGGCGAGGCGATCACCGATGGCGGCTCAAAGAGCTTCGCCGTCGACGGTCCGCCACCGCGGGTCTATCGCGATGGCGTCGAGATCGGCACCATCGCCTGGGCCGGCGACGAGTTCGGCCGGGTGAAGACCTACGACGGCATCGCCCCACCGCCCGCCGACGCCCGACTGGAATGCACCGTGCCGCACTGCGATCCAACGGCGAACCTCCACGATTTCATCCACGTGGTGCGCGGCGAGAGGCTGGAAGCGATCTGGCCGATCGAGGCGCGCGGGTTGTCGGATTAGGGCAATAGAACAGGCACGGTCTGCCGTCCGAGGCCAGCTGGGTATGACTGATCTCGACTTGCCAAGAGGTTCGGTCCGCGTAACATTCCTGTTGGGAACTAATCGGGCTCAGGGAGACAGGGCCTGCCAACGGACACTCGCTCTCGGAAACTGGCAGATGCCAGGGACCTTCCGTCCCGCACGACCCTTGAGGTGGTCGCGCTGGGGCGGGTCGATCTCCTTTGCCCTGGAGAAGGCGCGTGAAGAGGCTGGCCTTCTGCTTCGATGGGAGCTGGAACCGGCTCGATACGCCCAACCCAACCAACGTGCTGCTGACCGCCGAAAGTGTGTTGCCGATGTCCGGCGACAATGTTGTGCAGACCACCTTTTACGATGAGGGTGTCGGGAGCGAAGAGGGCGAGGCGCTCGCCGGGGGCGTTTTCGGCGCGGGCCTGGTAAAGAACCTCAGTGACGGCTACCGCTTCCTGATCTTCAATCACTCGCCGGGCGACGAAATCTACGTCTTCGGCTTCTCGCGCGGGGCGTACACCGCACGGTCTTTCGCAGGGTTGCTCAGTACCTGCGGCATCCTGGACCGTCAACGCGCGCGCCATGCCAACGAAGCGGTTGAGCTTTACAAGCGACGCAGCAAGACCGAAGCGTTCCGCGAGGAAGCCGCACGCTTCAGGAGCGAGTACTCGCCACATATCTGCGTGTCGGAACAGGAGGACGAGTGGCGGGCGCAGCATGTCGCGGGATATCGCACTGGCATGCTTCCCTTGCTTAAGGTCAAGTACCTCGGGGTGTGGGACACGGTTGGTTCCCTGGGGATCCCGCGCTACATCGTCATGGCGAATACCATCAACCGCATGCATCAATTTCACGATGTCAGCCTCTCCCCCATGGTGGAACAGGCCCGCCATGCTGTAGCCATCGACGAGCACCGGGTCGATTTCGAGCCGACGCTATGGGAAAATCTGCGGGAGCTGAACCTGCGCCGCGGCGCCAACCCCGAAAGCGCCGATGCTCCATATCAGCAGATGTGGTTCCCTGGCGGCCATGGCTCGGTAGGCGGTGGCGGAGACCGGCGCGGCCTTTCCGATCCGGCGCTCGAGTGGATCTGGGATGGGGCCCGGCAGGCAGGGTTGGAACTCGATGCGTCGCCCCAGTCGCATCTGCGCAAGCTGGTTTCGTCCCACACCGAGGATCTGGTCAACAGCATCAAGCGGCGCGGCTTCAACGCCGTCGGTTTCGTGATGGATCGCTTGCCTCGGAGCGACCGCCAGCCCGGGCCGGAACGGCTACATGAGATCAGCCCGATTGCTCGAAGGCGGTGGCAGGAACGCCCAGAGAACCTGCCCAATGGGCGTGCCTATCGACCGGCAACGCTGCAGGCGCTGGCGAGCCAACTCGACCTACCCGACGAGGCTGAAGCAGCCGCTGCTGCGGTTTCAGAGGAGTTTTCGATCTACATCGTCGGGCCGGGCGACACGCTCGAACTGATCGCGGAGCGCGCCTATGGCGACCCGGCAAAATCCGCCCTTATCCTGCGCGCCAACTCGAACAAGCTCGCCTGTCCTAGCGACCTGCATACTGGTCAGGCATTGCGGCTGCCGGATGGGCGGGGATCGGAGAGTGCCTGAGCCCAACCAGCGTGATGACAAGGAAGCGCCCTTGCATCACTCTTCACTCGGCAATCAACCTGTGTGGACATGAGCGAACCCGACAACCCGACGCCACCTCGCCCTCGCTTTCAGCTCCCGCAGTGGCTCACGCTGCCGCGGGTAGAGTCGACCTCGAACTCGATGCGGACGGTCGTCGTCAACCTGGTCCTCCTCGCGGTAGTTCTTTTGGCCGTTCCGTTCATTGCCACCCAGGCGGCCCGCGACCAGGTTCTGCTGGAGCCGATCAGCGTTCCCGAAGCTCTGCAGGCGACCGGGCTGACACCGGAGGTGGCGGCCAATCGGCTGAGCGATGGCTTGCACCAGATCATTGCCGAGGCCGACACCGCCAAAGCCAGCATCAACGTCATCCCCGAGGGACAACGGGTCAGTTTTGACATCCCGGAATCCGGCATTTCAGTCGATGCGCTGATCTCCTACGCGCGCAAGTTTCTCAACCTGCACGAAACGGCGATTGGCGGGGAGTTTCGCTGCGGCGATGCCGCCTGCTCCCCGGCGCTGATTTCCCTGCGCCTGCGCGTCCACGGCAAAGCAATGGAGGTCATTGATCTGCCGCCCATGCGCCGCAGCACCGAGTCCGCCTATTGGAGGGATGCGGCGTCGAAGGTGATGGGCGTGCTCGATCCCTTCACGGCGCTGGCTGCCGACGTCGCCCTTCACCCGACCAGGGCCGCCACGCTCGCCCGGCGACTGATCGTTTCGGATCATGCCGACGCGAAATGGGCCCACAATGTGCTCGGCAATGTGCGCCGCAACGCCGGCGCGACCGACGATGCCATCGCCGAGTATCGGGCAGCCCTGGATGTTGATGCAAACTTTGCTCCGGCTCTCGCCAACATGGCTGGCGTGCTGGCGGAACAGGGCCGGTTCGACGAGGCCGAGCCATTCCTCGCCCGGTTGGCGTCAGTTGAGCCGAACGGCGCGCTGCTCGCCGAAGTCAGGGGTGATCTTAGCCGGGTGCAGGGCCAGCTCGACGTTGCCCGCGATTTGTATCTCAAGGCATTCGAGCGGGATCCTCTCAATGCGCGATACCAGAGCAAGGCCGCGGCCATGCTGCTCAATGCCGGGCGCACCGCGGAGGGGCTGACGCTGGCCCGTGCCGCCTTTGACCTGAGCCCAAGCGACCCACTGCCGCTGGGGCTGCTGGCTGGATACTATGGCGGGCAGGGAGATTTCGTGGCGCTGGAAAAGCTCTACCGCGACGCCGCCGAGTTCTCCCCGGAGAATGCTGCGTTCCAAGCGCAGCACGCCGATCTGCTCATCATCAACAAGGATTATGCTGGAGCGCTCGATCGGATCGACCAGGCGCTGTTGGTCGACGAGGGCAGTATCAAGTATCGGCTCAGCCGGGCCGATGCGCTCGCTGCCCTGGGGCGGCACGAGGATGCGCTGCTCGATCTCGAACTGGCGACCGAGCGCGACTCCGGCAATGCCGAAGTGATCTATGCCCGCGCCCGAAGCCTTGCCGCCCTCAATCGAAATGACGAAGCCGTGGCGGCCTATCGCCGATACCTGATGCTGCAGCCCGACGGTCCCGAGGCCGAGTTGGCCAAGGCGATCATCCGGCTACAGGAGCGCTCGCCTCCGGAAACACCGAAAGTCCCCGAAGCGAGTGCCAGCATACCCGGCAGCGGGAGTTAGACCTCGTTTGCTGATGTAGGGCTGCTGGCGCCGCCCGCATCGGGTGTTGGTATTTCAGCGTCACCTCGGCGGGCACGAGGATATCCTGGCCCGGCGGGGTTCTTCGGCATGGTCGACAATTTTCGCGACCGCGTCGGCCGCAGGTTGTTGCGCCAGGTGTCCAATCCCCTTGACACCGCCACGCCTCCACCCCATAACTCCCCACCTAATCTTGGAGCACGGTCCGTGCAGAAGCTTATCGTAGTAGAGGGGCGCATCGAGCACGTGGGGTAAATCCCTGCGAGGGTCGGTGCGCTTGTAAGGTCCCTAACGGGGCCTTTTTTGTTGCCGAATTTCCGCCAGTGACGGCGCGTTGCGAATGAAAGACCGGGTGAGCCCGGGGGAGTATGAGAAATGGCCGAGCAGATGACAGGCGCGGAGATGGTGATCCAGGCCCTGGTTGATAACGGGGTGGAGCACATCTTCGGCTATCCCGGCGGGGCGGCATTGCCGATCTATGATGCGATGTTCCAGCAGGACAAGGTGCAGCACATCCTCGTCCGCCACGAGCAGGGCGCGACCCACATGGCCGAGGGCTATGCGCGCTCGACCGGCAAGGTCGGCGTCGTGCTGGTGACCTCGGGGCCGGGGGCGACCAATGCGGTCACCGGCCTCACCGACGCGCTGATGGACTCGATCCCGCTGGTCTGCATCACGGCCCAGGTGCCGACGACGCTGATCGGCTCGGACGCCTTCCAGGAATGCGACACCGTCGGCATCACCCGCTCCTGTACCAAGCACAATTACCTGGTGAAGTCGGTCAGCGACCTGTCGCGCGTCATGCACGAGGCCTTCCATATCGCCAATTCGGGCCGCCCCGGTCCGGTGCTGGTTGATATCCCCAAGGACGTGCAGTTCGCGCTCGGCACCTACCTCGGCATCGACGAGGTCGGCCCGAGCCGCCACAAGAGCTATCACCCCGCGATCTCCGGCGACACCAAGGCCATAGAGGCCGCTGTCGACATGATGCTGAAGGCCGAGCGGCCGATCTTCTATACCGGCGGCGGCGTGATCAATGCTGGCCCGGAAGCCTCGGAAAAGCTGCGCGAGCTGGCTGAGCTGACCGGTTTCCCGGTGACCTCGACGCTGATGGGGCTCGGCGCCTTCCCGGGCTCCAATCCGCAGTGGATGGGGATGCTCGGCATGCACGGCACCTACGAAGCCAACATGGCGATGCATGACTGCGACCTGATGATCAACATCGGCGCCCGCTTCGACGACCGCATCACCGGCCGCATCGATGCCTTCTCGCCGGGTTCGACCAAGATCCATGTCGATATCGACCCATCGTCGATCGGCAAGAACGTCCGCACCGATCTCGCAATTGTCGGCGATTGCGGCGCGGTGCTCGAGGAGATGGTCCGCATCTGGCGTTCGAAGACCAACCAGCCGCGCACCGAGGCGATCGCGCCGTGGTGGGAAGAGATCAAGGGCTGGCGCAGCAAGAACTCGCTGGGCTTCAAGAACTCGACCACGACGATCAAGCCGCAGCACGCCATCCAGCGCCTCTACGAGGCGACCAAGGGCCGTGACGTCTACATCACCACCGAAGTCGGCCAGCACCAGATGTGGGCGGCGCAGCATTTCCCGTTCGAAATGCCCAATCGCTGGATGACCTCGGGTGGCCTCGGCACCATGGGCTATGGCCTGCCGGCCGCGGTCGGCGTGCAGGTGGCGCATCCTGACGCACTGGTCATCGATATCGCCGGCGAGGCGAGCGTGCAGATGACCATGCAGGAGCTCTCGACCGCGGTGCAGTACCGCCTGCCGATCAAGGTGTTCATCCTCAACAACGAGCGCATGGGCATGGTGCGGCAGTGGCAGGATCTGCTGCATGGCGGCCGCTATGCACACTCCTACAGCGAGAGCCTGCCCGATTTCGTCAAGCTCGCCGAAGCCTATGGCGGCAAGGGCATCCGCTGCGACGATCCGGCCAAGCTCGATGCGGCGATCCAGGAGATGCTCGATTACGACGGCCCGGTGCTGTTCGACTGCCTCGTTGAAAAGCACGAGAACTGCCTGCCGATGATCCCGTCGGGCAAGCCGCACAACGAGATGATCCTGCCCGATTTCGAAGACGATATCGGCGCGGTGATCGACGAAAAGGGCCGGCAGCTGGTGTAGCAGACGGCGAGGCCGGAGCGCGTTGACCCCCACCCCTGACCCCTCCCCGCAAGGGGGAGGGGGACGACGGAGCCGAAAGCTCGGTGGTGCGGTTCGCGATGATTGATTGGGAGGGTCTCCCTCCCCCTTGCGGGGAGGGGACAGGGGTGGGGGTCAAAGCCCACCGGCAGAAGGACAACACGAGATGAACGCACATTTGCAGCCGAGCGGTTCGGCATACTTCCTCGCCGCGGAAACCCAGCAGCCGGAGCGGCACACGCTGAGCGTGCTGGTCGATAACGAGCCGGGCATTCTCGCCCGGATCGTCGGGCTGTTCGCCGCCCGCGGCTATAATATCGACAGTCTCACGGTCTCAGAGACCGAGCACGAGAAGGGCCTCAGCCGGATCACCGTGGTGACGGTGGCGACGCCCAAGGTGCTGACGCAGATCAAGCTGCAGCTCGAACGACTGATCCCGGTGCACCGGGTGCACGACCTCACCAGCGAAGGGAAATCGCTGGAGCGTGAACTGGCACTGATCAAGGTCGGCGGCTCGGGCGAGCCGCGCGCCGAGGCGCTGCGCCTCGCCGATGCGTTCCGCGCCCAGATCGTCGATGCGACCACCGAGAGCTTCGTCTTCGAAGTGACCGGCAAGCCATCCAAGATCGACAGCTTCATCGCGCTGATGATGCCGCTGGGCCTGATCGAAGTGGTGCGCACCGGCCTCGCGGCCATCGCGCGCGGGCCGGAAGGCATGTGACATTGCCGGGCGGGATTTTCCTGCCCCCGTTTTCTTAGCGGCGCAGTCGTACGGGGCTAATTCTGTGCGGTAGGGCAATCGCATATGAGACCCTGACAGCAGTCGGGGTGCCTTCTCCCCTTGTGGGAGAAGGTGGCCGAAGGCCGGATGAGGGGTTCTCTCCGCGCACTGGATCGCTCCTCACTTGGCTCGGAGCGCGCTACACTTCGTTTCGCGCCCCCTCATCCGCCCTTCGGGCACCTTCTCCCACAAGGGGAGAAGGCCACCCCTGCACGGCCGGTGGCGTTTCTGAACCATGCTCCTATGAGCACATGCGACGGCTCCCGCTCAATCGAGCGGGATCAGGTCGGCCATGCTGCCGATGTCGTGGCCGCCGCGTCCGGTGGCCACCGCCTTCTGCAGCAGCCGCTGCATTGGCTCGATCAAATCGGTCGAAAGTTTTCGCGCCCGGCTGGCATCGATCAAATTTACATAGCCAGCGTGCTGCATTGCGAGATTGGAGCCGACATTCCGGCCATGGTCGGCGTTGTCGATCTGCCGCGCCATCTCGGGCAGGCTGGATTGCATCGCCGTGAGCCAGGCTTGCACCATCTCGACAAAGTCCGCTGCCGCAATTCCATCGGCCTTGAGCAGCGCGGTGCCCTGCAGGTAGCCGCCGAACATGCCGTACATGGCGGTCAGCAGCGCCAGGTCGTAGAGCGCTGCGTGGCCGGGGTCGCCACCGAGATAGCGGCTGGAGCCGAAGCTCGCGAGCACGTCGTGCGCTGTCGCCCGGGCGGCCGCCGAGCCGCTGGTGAGGATCAGCGTCTCCGACCGGCCGATCATCGGCGGAACGGCCATGATGCCGCCGTCGAGGTAGTCGGCGCCTTCTGCTTCGGCCCATGCGGCGAGCCCGCGCGCCTGCTCCGGCGTGCCGTTGGTGAGGTTGAGAATGGTCTTGCCGCGGAGCGTCGCGCCCGCCTTGTCGAGCACCGCGCGCACCGAGGGATAGTCGAGCAGGCAGATGACGACCAGATCGGCCGCGGCGATGGCGCTGCCGCTGTCAGCGGCGGCGGTGGCTCCCTGCGCCACCAGCGGCTCGGCACGCGCCGGCGTGCGGTTCCACACCGTGACGTCGAGGTTTGCGACGAGGGCGGCCCGGGCAAGGGCGCTGCCCATGGCGCCGAGGCCGAGGAAGGTGATCTGTTGGGTCATCTGCTGCTCCATCTCTTGGTGCCGCAGAAGGTAGGTCTGGCTTTCTTTCCCGCAAGAACCTACAATTAAGTCAGGTACTTACCAAAAAGTCAGTAGGAGAGGATCGATGCAGCAGGTTCCCTATGTCTGCGGGCTCGCCCCGGCGATCGACGTGATCAGCGGCAAGTGGAAGGCGCTGCTGCTCTGGGCCATCGCCGAGAAACCCTGCCGCTTCGGCGAACTGAAGCGGGCGGTGCCCGGCATCACCGAGAAGATGCTGATCCAGCATCTGCGCGAGCTCGAGGCCGATGGTATCGTGCACCGCGAAGTGTTCCACGAGATTCCGCCCAAGGTGGTGTACTCGGCGACCGAACTGGGGGCCTCGCTCAACAAGGCGCTGGAGCCGCTGGGCGCCTGGGGTGACGCGCATATCAACGAGATCAGCGCGAGACGGCAACGCAAGGCGTCGGCGATTTCGCCCGGGTCGGAAAGCATGTAGAAGGTCTGGGCCGGGAGCGATCCCGGTCTTTTCTTCGAGGGGAAATCAGCAGTGTCGCTCGCATCGCACCCGTTCCGCGGGCCGTTGTTCATGGTCATCGCGACCTGTTCGTATGTGATCAACGATACGCTGATGAAGCTCGCCACCGAGGGGCTGCCGCCCTACCAGGTGCTGATGCTGCGTGGTTGCGCCGGGCTGCTGTGGGGCCTGCCGCTGATGCTGGCGCTGGGCTATGGCAAGCAACTGCCGCTGGTGTTCGAGCGGCGGGTGCTGGCGCGCAACCTCGCCGAAACCGCGGCGATCCTCTGCTATGTCGTGGCGCTCGCCAACATGCCGATCGCCGATGCCTCGGCGCTGGGGCAGATCACCCCGCTGCTGGTGCTGCTCGGCGCCTCGATCCTGTTCCGCGAGAAGATCGGCGGGGTGCGCATGGCGCTGATCGGTGCCGGCTTCATCGGTGCGGTCATGGTGGCGCAGCCGACCATGCAGGGAATTTCTATCTATGCCGTGCTGGCGCTGGCCAATGCCGTGCTCTGCGCGGTACGCGACCTGGCCGGACGGCGGATCGCACCGGAGGTGCCTGGGATGATCGTCGCCATGTCGGCCATCATCGTGGTGCTGCTGGGGGCAGGGGGCATGCACCTTGCGACCGAGACCTGGGTGGCGCCGCAGACGCATCACCTGCTGCTGCTCGCCGGAGCCGGGCTGTTTCTGATCTTCGGCCATTTCTTCATCTTCATGGCCTATCGCGTCGGCCCGACCGGCGTGGTGGCGCCGTTCTTCTACTTCTTCACCTTCTGGGCGGTACTGTCGGGCCTCGTGGTGTTCGGCCAGTTCCCCAACCTGCTCGCCATCAGCGGTATTGTCCTGGTGGTGGCGGCTGGGCTCACCATCGTGCTGCTCGATGATCGCAAGCGCCGGCTGGTGCCAGTGGCGTGATGCCGGGTTGCTGAAAGCTCGCCGTGGCGATGCCGTGCCGGCATCGGGATCTGTCATGTCGCCGCCAACAGCGGGCTGGTGCTGCTTCTCGACCGCTGCGCGAAACTGCGCTGACGGCCATCTCCTGCGCTGATCGGGCTTATCAAAACGTTCGATTGGCCGGCCGGCATGCGATGCGGTAAGGCTCGCGCAGTTCTGCCGAGGTCCCCGCGATGACTCATCTCAGCGTCAATCTCAATGCCGTCGCCATGCTGCGCAACCGGCGCTCGGTGCCGTGGCCGAGTGTTACCGGCATTGCCCGTATCGCGCTCGATGCCGGGGCCGACGGCATCACCGTGCATCCCCGGCCGGACGAGCGCCATATCCGGCGCACCGACGTGTTCGAGCTGGTGACCCTGCTGCGGCAGGACTATGCGGGGCGCGAGTTCAACATCGAGGGCTACCCGACCGAGGATTTCCTCACCCTGGTGGAGCGGGCCGCGCCGGACCAGGTGACCTTCGTGCCAGACGATCCGCTGCAATCGACCTCCGACCACGGCTGGAACATCGAGGCCAACCGCGCCGTCCTGACCCCGGCAATCGAGCGGATGCGCAAGGCCGGCATCCGGGTGTCGCTGTTCATCAATGCCGAGCCATCGGCGCCTGCCGCAGCGGCCAATGTCGGGGCCGACAGGGTCGAACTCTATACCGGCCCTTATGGCGGGTCATTGAAGCCCGAAGTACAGGCGGTGCATCTCGACGCGCTGCGTGAGACTGCCGATGCGGCGCGCGCCGCTGGCCATAACGCGCGCTCGGGGCAGGGCGGCCTGTTGGTCAATGCCGGGCACGACCTCAACCTCATCAACCTGCCGCCGCTGAAGCAGGCGATCCCCGAACTGGCCGAGGTCTCGATCGGCCATGCCATCACCGCCGACGCGTTGATCTACGGCATGGCCGAGACCGTGCGCCGCTACAAGATCGCTTGCGCGTAGCGCCGGTGAGGTGGAGAGCGACACGGCCGCCGGGATCAGACGGACACTGAATCGGCTACGCATTGAACGCAGTCGCCACCGCCGGATGTGGTGAACTCCGCCGCCGACTGTGCGGTTTCGCACATATGTTAACGGGCAACCCGTGCTCGCCGGTCAAATCCGACTTAACTACCGCCGTTGCCGCTTATTTCGTTTCAACGGTGGATGGACCAAGTTGGAGCCTTCCACGGATTGGGCGGGTTGCCATATGGCTTTGAGAGCAGTTGCATACGAGCAGGCGATGCGCGACCCGATCAACGAAGCCCTGGTGCTCTATACCGGTTTTGGCAACTCGCCGTTCCCGCGGGCCAAGACGCCGCACCTGGTACAGCGCTTCGGCGAGGCCGAAGGCAACGAGCTCAAGCAGCGCATCCTCGGCCTGCTCGAAGAACTGCAGCAACCGGTCGAAGGGCTGGAGAAGCGCTCAAAGAAGAGCCTCACCGAGCGCGCCATCGAGCAACTGCAGCCCAAACACCCCGAACTCGATGATGCCGGATTGAAGGCGCTCGCCTGGACCTATTCGTTCGGTCTGCGCTGAGGCGCGGACTAGGGTCGCCTGAGTTCGTTGGGGGTAGCCAGAGTATGTCACCCTGGCGAAGGCCCACGCGCGCTGCGTTGAATCTTGCGCGCTGTTCCGATTCATTCCTCCTGGGGCGTTTCGCGACCAGGCTCGTCTTCCCACCGGCGTCATCCCCGCGAAGGCGGGGACCCAGTGGGATCTCTCAGCCTCAGCGGGTGCCGAAGCATCCCACTAGGTTCCCGCCTACGCGGGAATGACGCCGGTGGGTGCTGAGACGCGTTGCTTCACCACAGCGTGCGCATGGGCCCCGGTCTTCGCCGGAGTTCGGTGGATGAGAGAGAACCCGATGCCCGCTAACACGCTTCCGTTACCCATCGTTCGATAATCGCGAACGCTGCATTTCGCGCCTCGTACGAATGCCGCGCCACGCCCACCGCTAGGCCGGCCGGCCGCCGCAAGACGCCCGGAACTGCTTTGCTCACAACGCTGTAACCAAACGCACACCGATGTAACCGGGGCTGGAAACTGTGCCTCCGCCTCATCGAGGTGCCTGCTTGCGGGTGACCGCCTTGGGCACTTATTTGCCGCTAGTCACATTTTGATACTGGAGTGCAGCAAATGTCCAAACCCAAGATTGCCGTGATCATCAGCTCGATCCGCCCGACCCGCTTCGGCGACAAGCCGGCCAGCTGGATCGCCGGTCACGTCGCCGCCCGCGGCGATGTCGATGTCGAGATCGTCGACTTGAAGGATTACCCGCTTCCGCTGTTCGACGCCGCCGCGTCCGACTTCTGGATGCCGACCCCGAACGAGATCGCCGCCAAGTGGCAGGCCAAGCTCAATGAGTTCGACGGCTACATCGTCGTCACCGCCGAGTACAACCGTTCGATCACCGGTGCGCTGAAGAACGCCATCGACTGGGCCTACAAGCCCTTCATGAAGAAGGCCGTGGCCTTCGTCGGTTACGGTTCGGTGGGCGGCGCCCGCGCCATCGAGCACCTGCGCAACATCATGGTTGAACTGCAGGCCGTGCCGGTCCGTCACGCCGTCCATATCGGCGGTTCGGACTTCATCCCGATCATGATGGGCCAGAAGAGCTGGGACGACACCAAGGCCAACTTCGATTTCTTCGTGCCTGAGATGCTCGACAACTTGGTCTGGTGGACCAATGCCACCCGCAACGCCCGCCAGGCTGACGCGGCTGCCGCGGCCAAGGCCGCCTGAGGTTAACCCCACGCCGGTTTTCCGGGGTTCTCCTCCTTTCGCACCCCGGTCGGGGGCGGCGCTTCCCATGGCGCCGTCCCCTTTTTGTTTGTCCTGCCCTCGCAGAATCCGCATAACTGTCCATCAGCAAATGCGAACCTTAGCGGAAATTGACCGTTGAGTGCGCCGGTGGGTGGGTGTAGACAGCCGCCCACCCGTTAACAGGGTGAGCGAAGGGCATATGACCCAGACGACTTCGTCCGGCGTAACGGCCGGCGCTGCGGCGACCGAACAGACCGGGCACGCCACAGGCAATCTTCCCATTCTCATCCTGGGCGCCCTCGGCGTCGTCTACGGGGATATCGGCACCAGCCCGCTCTATGCGTTCCGCGAGGCGCTGCACGGCGCCGGCGGCAACCCCAACGAGAGCGAAGTGCTCGGACTGTTGTCGCTGATCGTCTGGGCGCTGACCATCGTGGTCACCGTCAAGTACGTGATCTTCGTGCTGCGCGCCGACAACAAGGGCGAAGGTGGCACGCTGTCGCTGATGACGCTTGCCAGCAATGCCTTCAAGAAGCGACCGGCCTGGATCCTGGGCCTCGGCATCGTCGGCGGGGCGTTGTTCCTCGGCGACGCAATCATCACTCCGGCGATCTCGGTGCTCTCGGCGGTCGAAGGCCTCGAGGTGGTCGAGCCCCGGCTGACCCCCTGGGTCGTGCCGCTGACGGTGGTGATCCTCATCGGGCTGTTCATGGTGCAGCGGTTCGGCACGGCACGCGTCTCGACCGTCTTTGGCCCGGTGATGGCGGCTTGGTTCGTCATCCTGGGGATCACCGGTCTGTTCCACATCGCCGATGCACCGCAGGTGCTCATGGCCCTCAATCCGGTGCATGGCATCGAGTTCCTCTACACCCATGCCGGCATCTCCATCGTCGTGCTGGGCGCGGTATTCCTCGCTGTTACCGGCGCCGAGGCGCTCTATGTCGATCTCGGGCATTTCGGTCGCAAGCCGATCATTACGGCGTGGATCATGCTGGTGTTTCCGGGGCTGCTGCTCAACTATTTCGGCCAGGGCGCCTTTGTCCTCAGCCACCCGCACGAAGTGACCAACCCGTTCTTCCAGATGCAGCCCGACTGGGCCAAGCTGCCCATGGTGGGGCTGGCGACGGTCGCCACCGTCATCGCCAGCCAGGCGGTGATCTCGGGAGCCTATTCGCTGGTTCGCCAGGCCATGCACTTGAACCTGCTGCCGCGCCTCGAAGTGCGGCACACTTCGGAAGAAGTGGCGGGGCAGATCTTCATGCCGCAGGTCAACTTCCTGCTGCTGATCTGCGTGGTGCTGTTGGTCGTCGGCTTCCGCTCCTCGAGCGCCCTGTCCGCCGCCTACGGCATTGCGGTAACCGGCGAAATGCTGGTGACGGCGATCCTGCTGTTCATTGTCATGTGGCGGCTGTGGATGTGGAACCTCCTCGTCGCCATGGTGGTGATCGTGCCGCTGATGGTCATCGATATCGGTTTCTTCGTCGCCAACGCCGCCAAGTTCTCACAGGGCGGCTGGGTGCCGGCCGTGGTGGCGGCGACCATCGCCTCGATGATGACGATCTGGATCTGGGGCCGCCGCCGGCTGGCCGAAAAGACCCGGCGCGATGAGGTGCCGCTCGAATTCCTGGTCGAGAATCTCGCCAAGAAGAAGCCTACCATCGTGCCCGGCACAGCGGTGTTTCTCACCTCCGACATCGAGGGCGCGCCGACGGCGCTGCTGCATAGCCTGAAGCACTATAAAGTGCTGCACGAACACAACGTCATCCTGACCGTGGTGACCTCTGACCGGCCGCGCGTCGCCGACGAGGAAAAGATCAGGATCGACGCCTATAACGACCTGTTCTACCGGGTGGTGGTGACCTTCGGTTACATCGAGACGCCCAACATTCCCAAGGCGCTGGCGCTGGCCCGCAAGCTTGGCTGGAAGTTCGACATCATGTCGACTTCGTTCTTCCTGTCGCGCCGCTCGTTGAAGCCGTCGCCGAAGGGCGGGGCGCCGGTATTCCTCGACCGGATCTTCATCGGTCTGGCGCGTAACGCCACTGATGCGACGGAATACTTCCATATTCCGACCGGCCGCGTGGTTGAAATCGGCACGCAGGTGGTGATCTAGTCCGTCCTGGGGTACCCGAGGACGCGAAACTGCTGAAATCACTTGATATTGCGATTGCGGGCGCTGGCCCGGGCGGGCTGGCGGCGGCGCTTATGCTGAGCCGCGCCGGCCATCGCGTCCAGTTGTTCGAGCGGTTTGAGACGCCGCGGCCATTAGGCTCCGGATTGATGTTGCAGCCGACGGGCCTCGCCGTGCTTGCCGCTCTCGGCCTCTATCCTGAAATCGCTGCACTGGGGGCACGGGTCGAGCGGCTGATCGGCACCGACGCCCGAACCGGTCGGGCAGTGCTCGAAGTCGCCTACCGGCCACTTGGCCCGGACGTGCATGCCATCGCGGTGCATCGTGCGGCGCTGTTCAATGTTCTACACGATGCGGTGGTCGCAGCGCGCCTGCCGATCCGCACCGGCTTTGCCGTCGAAGCGCTGGAGCGGTCTGCCGGCAAACAGTGGCTGGTGGGACCGCAGGGACGCGAGGGGCCGTTCGATCTGGTGGTCGACGCGCTCGGCTCGGCTTCGCCGCTGAAAGTCGAGGCCAGGATACCAAGCCAATCGCGCCCGCTCAGCTTTGGCACCATCTGGGGCACGGTGCCCTGGGTCGATGCCGGGTTCCGCCGCGATGCACTGATGCAGCGCTACCGCAAGGCCAGCGTGATGATCGGCGTGTTGCCCGTCGGCCGCCAGCGGCGCGATGGGCCGGAGCTGGCGGCGTTCTTCTGGAGCCTCAAACCTGAGAGCTTCGCAGCGCTCAAAGCCGCCGGCATCGACAGCTGGCGCAACGAGGTGCTGGGACATTGGCCGGAGACCGCGCCGCATCTCGAAGCGATCGGCGACTTCGAGGCGATGACGCTGGCGCGCTACGCCCACCACACGCTGCGCGTGCCGGCCGGTGATGGCATCGTCTTCATCGGCGACAGCGCCCACGCCACGAGCCCACAGCTCGGGCAGGGGGCCAACATGGCGCTGCTCGATGCCGCGGCCTTGGCCGGGGCGCTCGCCGGCGCTGCCTCGATCGACGAGGCGCTTGGTGAATACGCGCGGCTGCGGCGCTGGCACGTGCGCCTCTACCAACTGCTGTCGCTCACCCTTACGCCGTTCTATCAGTCCGACGGCGCTGTGCTGCCACTCGCTCGTGACGTGCTGGTTTCGGCCATCGCCAAGGTGCCGCCGGTGCCGTGGCTGCTCGCCAGCATGGTGTCAGGCCAATTGCTCGGTCCGCTCAAGGTGTTGCGACTGGAAACGGAATCGTTACGCGAGGTTGCGGTATGAGCCGTCCGCACATCCTGATCGTCGGCGGCGCCGGGGTGTTCGGCTCGCGCCTGGCGCGGCTCTTGGCGCGCCGCGGTGGGTTCCGCGTCAGCCTGGGCGGTCGCACCGAGAAACGGGCGCAGGCGCTGCAGCGCGAATTGCGTGGCATCGACGAGCAGGGCGAGTACGGCTTCGTGCTGATCGACCGCGACCGGATCGGCGTCGAGCGGCTGAAGGAGATCGACTGCGACGTCGTCGTCGATTGCTCGGGTCCGTTTCAGCTGAGCGGCACGCAACTGATCGAGGCGGCAATCGGCGCGCGTTGTCACTATGTCGATATTGCTGACTCGAGGGCCTTCGTCGCCGGCGTCGCCAAATTCGACAGCGCCGCGCGCGCCGTCGCCATCTCGGTGATTTCGGGAGCCAGTTCGACGCCGGGCTTGACCCATGCGGTGCTCGACCACCTCACCAGCGCCTGGCTGGCCGTCGACAGCGTCGATGTCGCCATCGTCCCGGGCAACAAGACACCCAAGGGCCGCTCGGTGATCGAGGGGATTTTGAGCTGGGTCGGTCAGCCGGTGCGGGTGTTTCGCGAGGCCGGCTGGGAGCGCGGTCGCGGTTGGAGCGGTGGGCGTTGGGTGCAGATCGAAGGTCTGCCGCCCCGCCGCGCCATGCTGGCCGAAGTGCCCGACCTCGACCTGCTGCCGGCGCGTTTTGCCCCGCGCATCAGGGCCGGCTTCGACGCCGGCATGGAACTGCCCGTGCTCAACTGGCTGATCGGGGTCGCCGCCGTGCCGGTGCGCTGGGGGCTGGTGCGGTCGGCCGGAGTGTTCGCCGGGCTGGGGACGCAGATCGCGCTCTGGCTCGATCGCTTCGGCACTGCCGATGGCGGCATGCTGGTCGAAGCGGCCGGGCAGGATGCGCGCGGCGAACCCCGCGTGGTGCGCTGGTGGCTGCGGGCGGCGAATGGCGATGGCCCTTATGTGCCGGTGCTGCCGGCTGCCGCGTTGATCGAAGCCCTGACCTTTGGCGGCCGGCTGCGCGGCGGTGCCCGGGCCGCCGCCGGGGTCGTGAGCCTCGAGCAGATCAAGCCATGGCTCGATGGGCTCGCCATTGAAATCAAGCAGGTGGCGTTCCGGGGCGAAAAGCCGCTCTATCGCCGGGTGATGGGTGAAGGCTTCGATCGGCTGCCCGAGGTGACGCGCCGCTTGCACCGCGGCCGGCCCGCAGTGATTGCCGAGGGTGAAGCGGTGGTGGCACCGGCCGAGAACCTGGTGGCGCGCTTCCTCGCCAAACGCCTGGGCCTGCCGATCGACGAAGGCCGGCTGCCGGTGCGCGTGGTGATCGAAAGCCGCGAGGGCAGGGAGCACTGGACCCGCTTCTTCGCCGACAAGTCGATGCGTTCGGTGATGAGCGCGGCGCCGGATGGTTTGATCGAGGAGCGCTTCGGTGCCGTGGCGATCCGGATGCGGCTGGTGCCACGCGGCGATGGGCTCGATATGCAGCGCGTTTCCGGACGGATCTGGAACCTGCCGCTGCCGGGCTTCCTGCTGCCGCGCATCACCGCCGAAGAGCGGGTCGACGAGGGCGGCCGTCACCGCTTCGAGGTCGATATCGGCCTGCCGCTGTTCGGAAGGCTGGTGGCCTATCGCGGGTATCTGGTGCTGTAGGGCTGGGGCCGTCTGCGCGCGTTCAAGCGCCCTAGATACTCGCCTGCACCCTGTGCAGCGCCGCATAAACCCCGTCCTGCGCCACCAGTTCCTCGTGCGTCCCTTGCTCCGCCACGCCGTCGCCAGTGAGCACCAGGATGCGGTCGGCATGGCGCACGGTGGAAAGCCGGTGCGCGATGACGATGGTGGTCCGCCCCTTGGCCAACGTCAGCAGCGCTTGTTGCACCGCCCGTTCGCTCTCGTTGTCGAGCGCGCTGGTCGCCTCGTCGAAGATCAGGATGGCCGGATCCTTGAGGAAGGCGCGGGCGATGGTGAGCCGCTGCTTCTGCCCGCCTGAGAGCTTTACCCCAAGCTGCCCCACATCGGTATCGTAACCATTGGGCAGCGCCATGATGAACTCATGCGCATTGGCGGCGCGGGCGGCGGCTTCGATCTCGCCATCGGTGGCATCGGGCCGGCCGTAGCGCAGGTTCTCGGCCACCGAGCCGGCGAACAGGTAGACGTCCTGCTGCACGACCGCGACGTGCCGGCGGAGCGAGGCGAGGGTGACATCGCGGATATCGCGCCCGTCGATCCGGATGGCGCCGGCATCGACGTCGTAGAAGCGGGGGATCAGGGCGCAGAGCGTGCTCTTGCCGACCCCCGACGGGCCAACCAGCGCCACGAACTCGCCGGGAGCGATATCGAGCGACAGGTTGTCAAGCACCTGCGGTCCGCCTGCTTCGTAGCGGAAGGTAACATCGTCGAAACGGATGGCGCCGCGCGGCACCGGCATCGGTGCGACATCCGGACGGTCGGCGATGTCGGGCTCGACCTCGAGGATTTCCATGGCGCGGACGAACCCGGTATAGCCTTCCTGCAGGAGGCGGGCGAAGTTGGCGAGCCGCTTGATCGGATCGACCAGCACCGCAACGCAAAGCAGGAACGTCAGCATTTCGGCGACCGTCAGCTCACCCCAGAGGATGCGCAGCGCCCCCACCACGATAACCATGATGGTAACGAGTTGGGCAAAGCTCTCGGTGCCCACCGAGAACCAGGCCTCCGAGCGGTAACCATCGGCGCGGCTCACCACGAACCGTCGGTTCTCCGCGGCGAAGCGGTCGGTCTCCAGCCGCTCGTTGGTAAAGGATTGGACGACCCGAATGCCGGCCAGCGCATCCTCCACGCGCTCGTTCACCGCCGCGATCTGCTCCTTGCTCCGCTCGAGCGCCCGGTTCATCCGCCGGTTGAAGTGGAGCGCGTAAGCCACCGCGAACGGCGTCAGCGCCAGGATCAGGGCGGCCAGCACCGGATCGATGAAGAACAGCACCAGCATGGCGCCGCCGAACTTGAACACCGCGATGGCGAGATCTTCCGGTCCATGGTGGAACAACTCGCCCAGCCACAGCGTATCATTGCTGATCCGGCTCATCAGCTGGCCGGTGCGCTGCCGATCATAAAAGCCGAACGACAGCTTCTGGCAGTGCTCGAACAGCTCCTGGCGCACCGCAGCTTCGATGCGGGCACCCATCACGTGGCCTTGGTAGTCGACGAAGAAGGTCGCCGCCACCTCCACTGCGAGGATGGCCAGCATCACCGCGCCCATGATGAGGATCTGCCAGATCGCTTCGGGCGAGCCGGGCAGGGCGAGGAGTCGCGTCGTCACGTAATTGGCGCTGAGCGGCAACGCGATGGCAGTGCCTGCGACGAGGATCGCGCAAGCGAGGTCAGCTGCCAGCAACGGCAGATGCGGCCGATAGTAGGAGACGAACTTTCGCGCCCGCGAGCGATTGCGCTGTCGGGCAGCTGGGTCGGTCGAACTGGCGAAAAGGCTGCGGAAGGCGTCAGGGCGCCGCGGATTTTTCTCCGCGCGCGGGGAGTGAGAAGGCATGAAGCGGGGTGTCCTTGCTGAGATGGGCTCCTTTCCGATGGGACAGCGTCGCTTTCATTCTGATCTCCCTGGGGGCAGCGATTTGGAGGCGGACCATAAGCCCACCCCACGCGCCCGGCAACCGGGGCGCAGGTGATCGGGTGAGAGGGTGTGGCTGCGCGGCTACAGTGGCCCGACAGTTGGGCCGCAGTTTCTTCCGCCAACGCGGTGTCACCCCTGCGAGGGCAGGGATCCAGCTATCAGCTGGCGCGGGCGGTGCGTTGAGTCCCGGCTTTCGCTGGGATGACATCCGGTGGAGGATGCGAAGTCGATGCCATCTCCATCAACCGACCACCGCATCGCAGTGAATCAGCTCAGCTGTGAACAGGTCACAGCGCCAGCGCAGCTTCGCGTTTCCCATAAGCACGCAGGAACGTGCGCACGCCGTTGCGTGCCGCCAGCTCGAGTTCCGCATCGCTCACCATCTCGCCGGGCTCGTTCGGCAGGTCGGCGCGGATCAGCGCCATGAACTGCCGGGCCGCCAGATCGGGGTCGTCGAGTTCGATGTCGCCGGCGCGGGCGAGGCGGGCAAAGCGCGAAGAGATGGCGGGCCAGTTCTTGCCCGGGCCATAATCCTTCCAGGTCTCGAACAGCTCCGGATAGCGGCTGCCTTCATTCTCGATCAGCTTGCGCAAGGCCCGCGAGCCCTCGTCGCAGAGGCAGTCACGGGTCAGCCGGATGGCAAAGTCGACGAGCTCGCGAGCGATATCCTCGGGCTGGTCGGGGAAGGTGGCGAGCACGGCGACGAGTCGGGCGCTGCCTTGCTCGTTGATGCCACGGACCACTTCGACGAACAGTTTTTCCTTGTCGCCGATCTGGTTGTAGATCGTCTGCCGCGACACGCCCGCTTCCTCGGCGATCGCATCGATGCTGGCACCGACATAGCCATCGCGTACGAACACTGCGGTCGCGGCGCTGATGATGGCGCAACGCTTGTTGTAGTTGCCCCGCTGCATGGCTGGGCTGCGATGTAGGTCGTGGCTGATTTCCATGGCGGGATGATAATGGCACTTGACGAATTGGACAAGAGTGTCCAAAAGTTCGTTTGACACAAGTGTCCAATTTTTTGGACTTGAGTGTCATTCAAGCGGCAGCTGAACCGGGTAAACCGGCTAGTGAGGCAAACGACGCGCGAGGGTGAACGCGCGCGGCCGAACTCTGTCCGACGATCGTTGCCGGACCATCTGCTCGCACCAGTCACACCAGCAGTGTTGGGATTTACTGCTATGAACGCAAAACTCATCCGTATGGCCATCGTGCTTGGCCTGTTGTCGGTGATCGGCCCCGTCGCCATCGACATGTATCTGCCGGCTTTGCCGGAAATTGGCGGGCAGCTGGGTGTCACCGACGCATCGGTGCAACTCAGCCTGATGTCCTTCATGGCCGCTTTCGCTGTCGGCCAGCTCATCTATGGCCCGATCAGCGATATGATCGGCCGCAAACCGCCGCTCTACATCGGCACGCTCGTCTTCATCGCCGGCTCCATCGGCTGCGCCGTGGCGCCGTCGGTCGAGTGGCTGATCGTCTCGCGCTTCATTCAGGGCATTGGCGGTTGCGCGGCCATGTCGCTGCCGCGCGCCATCGTACGCGACGAGTATACCGGCGCCGAGGCAGCGCAGCTGTTCAGCCTCATCATGCTGGTATTCTCGATCTCCCCGATTCTCGCGCCGCTCGCCGGCAGCGTGGTCATTGCCTTCGGCGATTGGCGGCTCCTGTTCTGGGTGATGGGTGCAGTCGGCGTGTTCGGCCTCATCCTCTCGGTCGTTGCCCTCAAGGAGACGCGTCCTAAACACCTGCGCACCGAATCGACCATCGGCAGCGCCATCCGCGGCTACGGGATGCTGCTGAAGGACTGGAACTTCCTCGGGCTGACCTTCATCGGCGCCTTCGGCATGTCGGCCTTCATGGCCTTCATCGGCAACTCGAGCTTCGTGTTTATCGAGCACTATGGCCTGACGCCGACCGAGTACAGCCTCGCCTTCTCGGTCAATGCCATCTCGTTCTTTGCGGTGTCGCAGTCGACCGGCTTCATGGTGAAGCGCTTCGGCCTGCAGCGCGTGGTGCGTACCGCAGTCACCGGCTTTGCCGTCTCGATGGCGTTGCTGGCCGGCATCTTCGTTGCCGGCATCGACAGCATGTGGGTGCTTTCCGGCCTGATGTTCGTTGCCTTCGGCTTCCTCGGCCTCGTGCTGCCGACCACCGGCGTCCTGGCGATGGAGGAGCATGGAGAGTTCGCCGGCACCGCATCGGCCTTGATGGGGACGCTGCAGATGGTGCTCGGCGCCGTGGTGATGGGGATCGTCGGGGCCTTCCACGACGGTACCGCTATCCCGATGGTGGTCGGCTTCGCCATCTGCGCCATCCTGGCCTTCATCCTGACCCAGCTGACGATCCGCACCACGGTCACACCGGTAGTCGGCGCACCGGCGGAATAACGGCTATCCCGCCGAGGGATGCGGGGCGCGGGAGGAGACTTCCGCGCCTTTTCTATTGGGGGACGAGACAACTGAAACAGACGGCCCCCTCCCGGCCTCCCCCATAAAGGGGGAGGTGAAGAGCCGAGGCTGTGGCTGGATGGTGCCAAACGCGCCAGCGCGGCACCTCCCCCTTTATGGGGGAGGATGGGAGGGGGCCGTCTCTGTCAGTCGATCAGCTCTTCGGCATATCCGGGCAGAGGTAGGGCACTGTCGCGGTCACGTATTTCTCCTCCACCGCATCGCTGCCGAGTTTCAGGCTCAGCACCAGTTCGGCGTCGGTGAGCGAGACGATGTCGGCATTGATGTCCATGCCGTCCTCGTTCCACTTGAGCGCGGTGTCCGAGGTGAGTTCCCAGGCCGAGAGACGATGGGTCTCCCAGCAGGAATCCTGCACCAGGGTGCCGTCGGAGAGAAAGATCTTCATCACCCCGGGCAGGTCGCCATCCGCCTTGGTCCACACCCGATCGACAAGGCCTGCCTTGCTGGTCTTGGCGTCAGTGGAGGATTCGGTGGGCGCGTCTTCGGCGAAGGCGGGAAGGCAGCTGGTGGAGCCAACGCCCCACATGGCAAGCAAGGCGAAAAGGGCGGCTTTGCTGGTCATTCGGCGTCTTTCTCCCGTGGTGATCCGAAGATGGGTGCGGCGCAAACGGCATGCAAGGAGGCACGGCGATTACGACGGAAATCGGATCATTAGCGGCACAAAATGAACGCCCGATGAGCGTGCAGGTCCACCGGGCGCGAACCGCCGGCCGTTTGGCAAAAGTCGGATCTAGGATTGTCTGATACCCAGGGCGCGGTCGCGATCGCGGATACGGTTGCGGGCCTGCTTGGGCCACAATTGATAGGCATCGCCGCCGCCCTCGAGCGTGTGGCGCGCGTGCACGGCCCAGTTGGGATCTTCGAGCGCGGTCCGGGCAAAGGCCACGAGATCTGCTTCGCCGTCCTCGAGAATGCGCTCGGCGTCATGCGGATCATCGATCAGCCCGACTGCAATGGTCGGGATACCTGCGGCGCGCACCGCCTTCGACAGCTCCACCTGGTAAAGCGGGGCGGCTTTCAAAGAGTAGCCGTCAAAGCCGCCTGACGAGCAGTGGATCATGTCGACGCCCAGCGCCTGCATCTCGCGCGACAAGACGATCGAGTCCTCGACGCCCCAGCCCCCCGGGCTGCCATCGGTCACCGACAGACGGACGATCAGCGGCTTGTCCTCGGGCCAGACGGCGCGCACCGCCTCGGTGACCTCGAGGCCAAAGCGCATGCGGTTCTCGCGGCTGCCGCCATACGCGTCGGTGCGGTGGTTGGCGAGCGGCGAGAGGAACTGGCTGATCAGGTAGCCGTGAGCGCCGTGGATTTCGACCGTGTCGAAACCAGCTTGGTCAGCGCGACGCGCCGCATCGGCAAAACCCTGCACCACGCGCTGGATCCCGGCTTTGTCGAGCGCCACCGGCATCTGGTAGTTCGGGCTGTCGGCATGGCGTTCTGCGCTGGGCGCTTCCGGCACCCAGGTCTCGTAGCCATATTCGAGCTTGTCGGTCTCCGTTTCATTGAAGCCGCCGCGCCACCAGATCGGCGTCGCCGCCTTGCGGCCGGCATGGCCGAGCTGGATGCCGGCTGCGGCGCCCTCGGACTTCAGGAACTTCACGATGTGCGCGAGCGGCGCAATCTGCTCGTCGTTCCACAACCCCAGATCGCCATACGAAATTCGGGCCTCCGGCGTCACGCCCGTGGCCTCGAGGATGACGAGGCCGAAACCGCCGAGCGCGAAGCGGCCCAGATGCACGAAGTGCCAGTCATTGGCGAGGCCGTGCTGGGCCGAGTACTGGCACATCGGTGCGATGACCGTGCGGTTGCGCATGGTCAGGCCACGCAGTGTGAACGGCGAGAAAAGCTGGGACATATGGGAGGTTTGCTGCACTGGTTGGAGTCGGCAGCACCATGCACCGCTCACCTTTCATCGGCAAGTGCCGATGAAGTGATCTGTCGCCGTCCTGACGCGACGGTGTCAGCCGGATCGGGCTAGTCGGTAACGGTGTATTCGGTAATGCCGTTGGCGGCGACGTTGAGACGCTGCCGAGCCTCGCCATAGCCGACGGAACCGGCATCGACGTCCCAGCAGCCGGCCGAAACGGTAAAGCTGTAGCTCTGCCCGGATCCGAGCGCGACAGTGTCGGGCAGTCGATCGAGCCCATAGGTCGAGGCGCCGCATTCGGAGATCAGGATCACGTCGATCACCCGACTGGCGCCGTTGATGACGGTGATCGTGCCGGTCGGTTCGCCCGGGCGGATCAGTTCACCCCCGGTGATCCACGCGTCGCCGCTGCAACCCGCCACAAACAAGAGAGCAGCCGCTGACGCGGTCATGCGAAATACGGAATTCATCTCGTCCCCCCTGACGAGAGGGACGTGCCGCACCGTCGCTCCCCTCGCAATTGCTAGCAGAGCGATAGGGGCAGTCAATCATTCTGCCGCAAGAGCGGGCGAAGACTGTACATAAGTCAGGCGGCCTGTGGCCGGCGATGCCCCGATACTTCCGCGCCGGCATTGCGTTCGAGCGTCAGCAATTGCAGGGCGCAGACGATGATGATCAGGCCCATGACCAGGTAGGCGATCTGGAAATCGACCACCCCGAGCACCGGGGCGCCCCGCCACATCTGGCTGAGGTTGAGGCAGCCTGCGGCCACCGCCACGCCGAACACCATGGAGAGCTGCTGCGACATGCTGGAAATGGTGGTGGCCGAGCTCCGCTGCTTGGCATCGACGTCGGCAAAGGCGAGAGTCGCGAGCGCCGTGAACTGCATCGAGCGGGTGGCGCCGGCGATGAACAGCACGATGGCGGTGAGAAGGTAGGGGGTTTGCGGTCCCAGCAAGCCGCAGGCGGCCACCGAGATGCCGGCGAGCACGCCGTTGATCGTGAGGATGCTGCGGAAACCGAAGCGGCGCAGCGTCGGCGTGGTGATAGCCTTGATGGCAAGGTTACCGAAGAAGTAGATCACCACCAGCCCGCCGGCGCTCAGCGCGTCCAAGCCATAGGCGACCTGGAACATCAGCGGCAGCAGGAACGGCGTGGCGTTGATCGCCGTCCTCAGGATGGCGCCGGCCTTGGCGTCGGTCGCAGCGAAGGTGCGGATCTTCAGAGTGCGCAGGTCGATCAACGGATGGGCGGCGCTCAGCAACCAGCGGACGGCACAGAACCCCACCGCAAAGCCGACAAGGATCAGCAGCACCGATATCCAGGGCGCCATCCCGCCCTGCACCAGGGCATCGAAGCCGTAGAGCAGGCAGCCCAAGGTAATGGCGGTGAGCACGAAGCCTGGCGCATCGAACGGCCGCTCGGCAAACTCGGTATCCTTGGGGACGATCGCCAGTACCAGCGCCATGCCGATGATGCCGAGCGGGATGTTGATCCAGAAGTTCCAGTGCCAGGAGATGTACTCGGTGATGAAGCCGCCGAGCGCCGGGCCGAGCACCGGGGCGAACAGCGCCGGCCAGATGGTGAGCCCGATGGCCGAAACGATCTCCGACTTCTGTGCCGTGCGCAGCACGATGATCCGTCCTACCGGGAACAGCACCGAACTGCTGGCGCCCTGCAAGGCGCGGGCAATGGCGAACTGTCCGAGATCCTGCGCCATGCCGCAGCCGATCGAGGTCAAAGTGAACAAGCCGATGGCGACGACGAACACGCGCCGCGCCCCGAACCGATCGGAAAGCCAGGCCGCGGCGGGAATGCAGACCGCTACCGCCAGCATGTAGATGGTGACGCCGAGGCTCATCTCGAGCGTGCCGACGTTGAAATCCCGGGCCATGCGGGGCAGGGCGGTGACGATGATCACCCCGTCCAGGAATTGCATGAACAAGGTGGCGGCCACCACGAGGGCGACGTTGCGGGCGTGTGGGCTGAGGGGTGCGGACATGGTGAGGATGCGAATGACTAGTATGGTACCAATACATCATTCACACGCCGCGCATATCGGCGAATAGGATGAGGCGCGGGATTTTCAGGCGGCATGTTGTCGGTGCACCTCAGGTCCGGACTGATAGAGACGGCCCCCTCCCGGCCTCCCCCACAAGGGGGGAGGTGAAGAGTCGAGGCTCGGTCTTCGATCGTACCAAGTGAACCAGCGGGGCACCTCCCCCTTCATGGGGGAGGATGGGAGGGGGGCGTCTGCTTCAGTACGCCACTACCCCTTCACTGCACCAGCCGTCATCCCTGCCACGATCTGCCGGTTGAAGAACAGGTAGACGAGCAGCGGCGGGATGGTGATCAGCAGGATGTTCATGAAGAGCAGGTGCAGCGAGGTGTTGAACTGCCCCTGGAAGTTGAACAGCGTCAGCTGCACCGTGACGTTCTGCTTGCCTGGCAGGTAGTAGAGCGGGTTGGTGAAATCGTTGAAGATCGCCACCGATTGCACCACCACCACCGTCACCACCACCGGCTTCAAGAGCGGCAGCACCACCTGGAAAAACAGCCTGAGCGGCCCGGCGCCATCGATGATGGCCGCCTCGTCGAGTTCGCGCGGGATGGTGGCAACGAATGCCCGGAAGAGCAGGATCGTGAAGCTCAGCCCATAGGCCACTTCGATCAGGATCATCCCGTGCATGGTCTTGAACATGCCGATCGACTGCAGCACCCAGATGGTCGGCACCACGGCCGGTGGGATGATCAGCCCGGCGAGCACCAGGAAGTTGACGACCGGCGTCCAGCGGGACGGGCGGCGTTGCAGCACGAAGCCGACCATGGCGCCCAGCACCACCAGCAGCGTGACGCTCGCGACCGTGAGGATGATCGAGTTGATGAACGCGGTGACCAGCATGAAGTCCTGCGTGCGCACCACCTCGACCAGGTTGTCCCAGAAGTGCCAGGTGGTCGGCCAGTCGAACGAGCGGGTCGCCGCCTGCCGCCGGTCCTTGACGGCGGTGAGGATGATGAAGGCGAACGGCACGAGGAAGACCACGACCGAGGCCGCGATGGCAATGCCGCCGTAGATGTAGCGCTGGGCGTGCCTCACCGGTCCACCTCCTTGCGATTGAGGAACATCGAAAGCGGCACGATGATCAGCGCGACCATCACGAACAGCACGACGTTGCCGGCGGTGGAGAGGCCGTAAAAGCCGGCCTGGTACTGCTTGTAGATCACCGAGGCGATGACGTCGGAGGTGAAACCGGGGCCGCCCTTCGTCATCGCCCAGATCAGGTCGAAGGAGCGGAGGCCACCGATGAAGCTGAGGATGATCACCGTGGCGGTGGCCGGATGCACCAGCGGCAGGGTGACGGTCCAAAAGCGCTGCCACGAGGTGGCGCCATCGATCTTGGCGGCTTCATAGTACTCGAGCGGGATCGAGACGATACCGGCAATGTAGATGACGGTCGCGAGCCCGACGCCTTTCCAGACGTCGACGATGGCGACCGAGTAGAGCGCGAAACGCGGGTCGGTCAGCCAGCCCGGCCCCTTGATGCCGATCGAGGCGAGCGTCTCGTTGATGAGGCCCTGGGTGGGATGCATCATCGCGGTGAAGGTGATGCCGACGCCGACGGTCGAGACCAGCACCGGGAAAAACACCACCGCGCGCAGGTACCCACGCCCGAAGATGTCGGAGGTGAGCAGCAGCGCCAGCAGCATCCCCAGCACCACCTTGAGCCCCGAGGTGACGACGCCGTAGATCAGCGTGTTGACCAAACCCTGGAACAGGAACGGTTCGCGGAAGAACTGGGCAAAATTTTCGAGCCCGATAAAGTCGGCCTTTTGCAGGGTCCACCGGGTCAGGCTGAAGAACAGCGAGGCGACGGTGGGCAGCATGAACAGTACGGCAAAGATGATGGCCGCCGGAAGGTAGAACCAGCTCGGATAGAGCCCCGCCGTGCGCGACTTGCGGCGCGGGTTTGCAATGGGCACCGCGCCATCAGCGACCGCAACTGCCATACCTGTACTCCTCCAAGTCCAAGGTGTTGGCGTCCGACCGGTAAGGCCGGACTCCAAGTTTCACACGCAGATGGCGCTATTACCAGCCGGGCAGGCCAAGCTGCTGGGCCTGCTTCTTGACGTCTTCGTCGTAGAGCGCGGCGCCGTCAGCGGCCGAACGGATGCCCGAGCCGACTTCCACCGTGATCTGCTCGAGCGCCGGGCCCTTGATCGGCGACAGGAACTCGAGGGCAGGGGCCGAGTGACCGCCTTCCTGGAAGTAGGGCAGCAAGTCCGCAACCACCGGCGGCACGTCTGCCGGCAGCTTGCAATCCTTCACCAGGTACGGACCGGCCGCGCCGGCCGACGCCGTCTGGACGTCACAGCCTTCGATCGAGGCGACGAAAGCGATGAACTCCTTGGCTTCCGCCTGAACTTTGGAGGTGGTCGGGATATAGAGGCCCGACGGCATCCAGGTGGTGAGGCCGTTGTTGGCCGCATCGTCGCCCGGGATGGCGAAGAACCCGACATCGTTGATGTTTTCGGGAGCCAGTTCCTTGATGTTTGCGACGGCGAACGACAGCATCGGGTAATGCGCGCCCTCGCCGGTCGCGACCTTGGTCACGCCGTCGGGGAAGGTGGCGGCGGCAAAATCCTCGTTGAGATAGCCGCCCTTGAAGATCTCTTCCTGGCGCTCGAAGCCCTTCATTGCGACGGGCGTCGTCGCATACTTGGCCTTGCCCGCGGTGTAGTCGGCGGGGAAATTCGGGTCGGCGGCGAGCACGTTGTAGAAGTCGCCGAGGACGAACAGCTGCGACGTCCAGGTTTCGCCGAACGACTGGATCACCGCGGTCTTGCCGGCCGCCTTGATCTTCTCGTTATTGGCCATGAATTCCGCCCAGGACTTCGGCGGGGTCAGGCCGAGCTCCTTGTAGATCGGGATGTTGTAGAGGATGCCGCCGCCCATGGCGGTGCCGATCGGCGCGCCATAGACCTTGCCGTCGGTGCCTGTGACGACGCTCTTGAAGCTGTCGATCACATTGGCCTGGAAGGGCTCGTTGGTGAGGTCGACGAGGTTCTGCGTCGGGTTGATTGCCTGGAACAGGGAGCCCGAATTGTAGAGGAACACGTCGGCCATTTCGCCGGTGGCGAGGCGGGTCTTGATCAGGTTGTCGCCATCAGCGCCGCCGGGACGGCTCTCGGTTTCGATGTCGATGTTGGGGTGCTTGGCCTCGAAGGCCGTGGCCAGGGCTTCGGCCATGGCTACGGTCGAGGGTGCATTGTCGAACAGGAAGGTCACCTTGACCTTGTCCTGCGCACTCGCGGTTCCTGCAAGGATCGCGATGACGCCGGTAGTGACCAGCGCTGCACGCGTCAGTTTGCGCATCAGCATTGATAGTTCCTCCCTTGGGGCCGCCACGGGTCCTTCGGCGGCCGGTTGCAGTATTGTCAGGTCCTCCGGCTCCTCCGCCGTCAGGGCTTGCTGATCCGGAATGTCACCTTGTGCTTTCCGGGCGCCAGCAGGCTGCGCGCTTTTCCGTCGGTGCCGCGCTCGCTGACGGCGATGCCGTCGACGCTCGCGTCGGTGTAGTCGGCGGCGAGGACGAGCGTGCCGCTCGCACCCTCGGGCACCGTGATCGTGTAGGTCACCTTGCCGCCATCGACCTTCCAGCCCGCTTCGATCCGGCCGGCGGCCGAGTCATGGTTGGCGGCGACCGGTGACAGCGAGGGGATGATCGTCGGCTCGAAGAAGATGTGCTTGAAGGCCGGCAATGCCGGATCGGGGCGGAAGCCCGCGACGCCTTCGAGCAGCCACTGGCACACCGCGCCGTAGGCATAGTGGTTGTAGGAGTTCATCTGCGGGTCGAACGCCACGCCCTCTTCGTTGAGAGCATTCCAGCGCTCCCAGATGGTGGTGGCGCCCATCTTCACCTGGAACAGCCAGCCGGGCAGGCCTTCCTGCAGGAACACCGCGCCGGCGAGATCGGCCTCGCCGATCTTCACCAGCGCCGGCAGCAGTGCCGGCGTACCGATGAAGCCGGTGCCGATGCGGCCATGCGCGCGCGCCACCGTCTCCTTGAAGTAGCCCTTGGCCGCCTCGTAGTGCTCGGGCGGGATCAGGTCCCACAAAAAGCCCAGCGCATATGAGGTCTGGTCGTTGTAGCCGATCCGGCCGGCAGCGGTCATGAACTCGCGCTGGAAGGCCTTTTTCACTTCGGCGGCGCGGTCGTTGAGGCGCTTCGCCTGTGCCTGGTCGCCGACCACCTCGGCAGCTTTGGCGGCGAGGTGCGACGAGATGTAGAGATAGATCGTCGCCGCGGCGTCGTCGCCGATGGTCGGGTAGGGCTTGGCAAAATCGCCCTGCGGCTGCAGCCAATCGCCGAAGGTGAAGCCGCGCCCGCCCCAACCGGCCGGCGGGCGAACGATCGGGCCATCGCTGATCGACCACACGAAGTCGTTCCACTTGACCATCGCCGGCAGCGCTTCCTCGAGGATCGCGCGGTCGCCATAATGGGTGTAGAGCGTCCACGGGATGACAGCGATCGCATCGCCCCAGCCGGTCGAGCCGTAAAAGCCCGGCACCACGTCCTCATGGTTGCGCGTCGGATCGGGCACCACATGCGGGATCGCGCCATCCGGCCGCTGGTCGGCGATCAGGTCGCGGACATACTTCACCAGCATGCCGTGGCTCTCGTGCAGGTAGCAGGCGGTGGGCGCAAAGACCTGCGCGTCGCCGGTCCAGCCCAGCCGCTCGTCGCGCTGCGGGCAGTCGGTCGGCACCTCGATGAAGTTGGAGCGCTGCGACCAGACGGTGTTCTCGACCAGCCGGTTGACCAGCGGGTTGGCCGAGCTGAAGTTCGCGGTCCGGGTGGTGGCCGAGCTGATCGGGATCATTTCGATTTTGGTGATCGTCGCTTTGCCTTCGATGGCGACGCGGGCGAAGCGGAAGCCGAAGAAGCTGAAGGTCGGCCGGTAACTTTCCGGGGCGCCGCCCTTCAGCACATATTCGACACGGGCTTCGGCCGAGCGCATGCTCTCGCGATCGAACTCGCCGAGGTGGTTGGTGAGTTCGGCATGCTCGATGGTAACCTTCGCGCCGGCCTCGCCCTCGACCGTGAAGGCGACGTAGCCACCGGCGTTCTGGCCGAAATCGTAGACTGTGCGTCCCTGAGCATCGGCGAAGGAGTTGACCACCGGCAGGGCGGGGAGTTCGTGCACGCCAGCGGTCTCCGCCGGCAGCAGCGTCGATTTGTCGAAGCCGCCGAGCACTGTAGCGCCGCCGCTCGCCGGGGCGTTCTCGGCCCGGGCGTCATAGTTCTCGCCATAATAGATACCCGACTTCATCACCGGCGCGAGGCCGCTCTGCCAGGTGCCGTCGGTACCGATGATCAGCTCGCCATTGGCGCCGCGCAGCTCGGCGATGGCGCCGATCTTGTCGCCCCAGGTGTTGAACAGCTGGTTGCGCGGCCACATCATCCGCGAGCGGTACCAGCCGTCACCGAGCCAGATGTCGATGGTGTTGTCGCCATCCTTGAGCAGCGCGCTGACGTCATAGGTCTGGAAGCTCAGCCGGTCCCAGTAGCTGGTCCAGCCGGGCGTCAGCAGATCCTTGCCGACGCGCTCGCCGTTGATGAAGGCACGGTAGAGACCGAGAGCGCTGATCCTGAGCGTCCCGGCCCCACCGCGGGAGGAGAGGTTGAAGGTCTTGCGCAGGAACGACGACTGCGTGCCGACGCCCTGATCGACACTGGGGTGAATCATCTCGGCGACCCAGGCACCATGGCTGGATACGGCTTCACCTGCCCGGATGAGCATCGTCTCGTTCACTTTTGCATCCTCCCAGGGACCTGTTGCGGTCCATTCGGCGCCTGCGGCGACCGTCGTCGTGTGACGTTCTACGTATACCGTTCTACAAAACGATTTCAAGCAGGATTCGCGCAAGAACAACCAAATCGGCGCACGGTCAGCCAAATGCCCTCAAGAACCGCCAAAATCGCTCACGTTGTGTTGTGGAAAGCGGGTTGCTAGAAGGAGGGCGGTTCGAGGGGAACTGTGGCGCCAGCAACTAAAATCAGCCGGGTGACGATCAAGACGGTAGCGGCCGACGCGGGAGTGTCGGTGGCGGCGGTCTCGAAGGTGCTGCGCGACGCCTATGGCGTCAGCGATGCGCTGCGCGCCCGGGTGCAGGCCTCGATGGAAAGGCTGAACTACCGGCCACATGCAGGGGCGCGGGCCATGCGCGGCCGCACCTATACGCTCGGCATCCTGTTGCCCGACATGCGCAATCCGTTCTTCGCCGACATCCTCGCTGGGGTGAACGAAGCGCTCGAGCGGACCCAGTACCAGACGATGATTGGGGTGAGCCGCTCGGCCGAGACCATCGAGATGTCGCTGATCGACTCGATGATCGACCGGCAAATGGATGGCCTGTTGATGATCGGTCCGCGCATGCCGCCGGAAACGGCGGAGTCGGTTTCGATCCGCATCCCGACGGCGATTGTCGGCTATCACGTCCCCGAACTGGCGACGCTGGATACTGCCAACAACGACGACGTCGCTGGCGCCGCCCAGGTGGTGCGCCACCTTGCGGCCAACGGCTATCGCCGCATCACCATGGTCACGCTGGCCGTCCCCACCAAGAACGTCGTGGTCACGGTACAGCGCGAGCGCGGCTATCGCGAAGCCATGAAAGAGCGGGGGTTGGGGCAGCACGTCAACATCGTGCCGGCCGATCAGACGGCGCGCGAGGTGCAGACCGTGGTCCGGCATCTGCTCGAATCTCGTCATCGCCCCGAGGCACTGTTCTGCTGGACCGATATGGTGGCGCTGCATGCGCTGAGCGTCGCCAAGGATCTCGGGCTGTCGGTGCCCGGCGACCTCGCCATCGTCGGCTACGACAACACCATCTATTGCGACCTGGCGCAGAACAGCCTCACCAGCGTCGATCAGTCCGGCCAGGTCCTGGGGCTGCAGGCGGCGCGCCTGTTGATCGAGCGGATCGACGGCCGCCAGCTGGGCGACCACTTCGTCGTGTCGCCGCGGCTGGTGGTGCGTGGCAGTTCGCGTCCACGCCCTTCGTAGTGCTTTTCATCGGCTACCATTCCAGTCAAACATTGCGCGCCAACCGGATCAGATAGAGATCATGCCCTTTTTCGACCTACCGCAGTCCCAGCTCGACAGCTACCGCTCGAGCGCCGTCGCTCCCGCCGACTTCGACAGCTTCTGGGCCGAGACGCTCGAGCAATCCCGCGCCAAGCCGCTGGAGGCGGAGTTTGAGCCGGTCGATACCGGCCTGAAACTGTTCGATGTGGCCGACGTCACCTTCTCCGGCTTCGGCGGCGACAAGGTGCGTGGCTGGTACATCAAGCCGGCAGGCGTGGCGCCGCGCGGCACCGTGGTGAAGTTTATCGGCTATGGTGGCGGTCGCGGACTGCCGCAGGAGCATCTGCTCTGGCCGGCGACCGGCCGTGCCGTGCTGGTGATGGATACGCGCGGGCAGGGCAGCTCGTGGTCGCGTGGCGATACCCCGGATCCGGCCGGCTCATTCCCGGCGCATCCCGGCTTCATGACCCGAGGGATCAACGACCCGCACGATTACTACTATCGCCGCGTCTACACCGATGGCGTGCGCGCCGTTGAGGCAGCTCTCGGCCGCGCCGAAACAGATCCGGTAAAGCTCGCGGTGGTTGGCGGCAGCCAGGGCGGTGGTATCTCGATCGCCGTTGCCGGGCTCGAGCCAAGGGTGAAGGCGGCGATGCCTGATGTGCCGTTCCTCTGCGATTTCCCGCGCGCCGTCGGCCTCACCACGCGAGACCCGTACGGCGAAATCGTCCGCTTCCTCGCCACGCATCGCGAAAAGGCGGCGGCCGCCTACAAGACCATCAACTACTTCGACGGCGTACATTTCTCGGCGCGCTCGAAGGCCGCGGCGCTGTTCTCGGTGGCGCTGATGGACGACGTCTGTCCGCCCTCGACCGTCTACGGCGCCTACAACGCCTGGGCCGGTCCCAAGAGCATCGAAAGCTATACCTTCAACAACCATGAAGGCGGCGGTACCTGGCAGGAGCGGCGGCAGGTCGCCTGGCTCGACGAGACCCTGCCGTGACCGCCCTGACGCTCGACTACGCCGACCGGGACGGGGCCATCGCCCGTCGCCGGTGGGCGCTGTCGCGCATCCTCATCTACGCGGTGCTCGCCCTGTTCGCGCTGGTTTATGCCGTGCCGGCGCTGCTGGTCCTCTCCAATTCGTTCCGCGACGGCGAGGAGGTGTTCCGCAATGGCATCATCGCCATTCCGGAGAGTTTCTCGTTCGACAATTACCTGCGCGCCTGGAACGACGCCTGCGTCAGCGGCATGTGCCGGGGGCTCGGGCCGAACTTCCTCAACTCGCTGATCATCACCGTGCCGGCGACCATTGCCACCGCCATCATCGGGGCGCTGAATGGCTATGTGCTGAGCAAGTGGAAGTTCCCCGGCTCCGAGTTCATTTTCGTGATGATCTTTCTCGGCATCTTCCTGCCCAGCCAGATTGCGCTCCTGCCCTGGGCCTGGATCATCGGACAGCTCGGCCTGCAGAACAATGTGCTGGGCCTGCTGCTGATCCACACGGTAATGGGCATCTCGTTCTCGACCCTGTTTTTCCGCAATTTCTATGCCGGCGTGCCCACAGAGATCATCAAGGCGGCCCAGGTCGATGGGGCCGGATTCTGGCGGATCTTCATCCGCGTCATGCTGCCGCTATCCGGCCCGATCATTGCGGTAACGGTGATCTGGCAGTTCACCCAGATCTGGAACGAATATCTCTACGGCATGGTGTTCACTTCGGGCGCGCAGCAGCCGATCACCGTGGCGATCATGGGCGTCAGGGCCGGCGGTTCGGCGGCGACAGTGATGATGGCGATCGTGCCGCCGCTGCTGGTGTATCTGATCGGCGGCAAGTATTTTGTGCGCGGACTCACCCAGGGGGCACTGAAGTAGGCATGACGCAGAGGAACTACGTGATCGACGAGATGATCTCGGCCAAGGCGATCGCGGCCAGGGTGGAGGCGCTCGCCAAGGAAATCTCGACGCACTATGCCGGCACCGACAAGCTGGTGGTCGTCGGGTTGCTGCGCGGCTCGTTCATCTTCATTGCCGACCTGGTGCGCGAGCTCGACCTGCCGGTGGAAGTCGATTTCCTCGAGGTCTCGAGCTACGGCAACTCCACCGAGTCGAGCCGCGAAGTGCGCATCCTCAAGGATCTGCGCGGCGAGATCGAAGGTCGCGACGTGCTGGTGGTCGAGGATATCGTCGACACCGGCTACACGCTGAAGCATGTGCTCGAAATCCTCGCGACACGTCATCCCAAGCGCATCGAAGTCTGTGCGTTGCTCGACAAGCCGTCGCGCCGCGAAACCAATGTGAAGGCCCGCTGGATCGGCTTCGAGATCCCCGACAAGTTCGTCGTCGGTTACGGGATCGACTATGCCCAGCGCAACCGCAACCTCGATCATATCGGCGCGGTACGGTTCACCGACTGAGGGGTCGGGCGGAGGAGGGGATATGGATCGTGCACTGCTCACGGCGGTGGTCGACTGCATCATGCCGGCCGACCGGGATGGCGGGGCCATCGCCTTTGGCGCGATGGACTACCTCGATGGGATCCTTGCAACGCATCCCAAGCTGGGCGCCGCGATCGCTGCCGGCCTCAATGCGCTGCCAGCTGACTTCGCCAGCGGCACCGACGCAGAGCGAGACGCCACCCTCGTCGGCCTTGGCGATGCCGGTTGGTTCCGCGAGCTTTGCGAACTGGTGGCCGAGGGCGTCTATGCCGATCCCGGCAACGGCGGTAACCCGAACGCTGGATCGTGGCGGATGGTTGGCTATGAGCACGGATTGCCCGAGGGTCCGACCGGACCGGCGGCTCGTCAGGGACAGCCACCGCGGCCTTTCTCAGGCACGCTCGACTATGACCTGATCATAGTCGGTGCCGGCGCCGGTGGCGGCGTTGCCGCCGGTGTGCTCGCCGAAGCCGGCAAGCATGTGCTGTTGCTTGAGCGCGGATTGCAGCGCGACTATTCCGATAGCGGCCACCGTGATCACCTGCGCAACCATCGTCTGTCGCTCTACGGCCACAACACCGGCCCTGATCTCGACGGAAACCCGCGCGTGCTGGTCGGTGCCGATGGTGTCGAGCGCGTGCTCCGCCCGAACGAGAACGGCTACCACAACCTCGCGGCAGGCGTCGGCAGCGGTACGCTGGTCTATGGCGCGCAGGCCTGGCGCTTTCATCGCGCAGATTTCAAGATGGCGAGCCTCTATGGGGTTCCGGAAGGCTCGTCGCTGGTCGATTGGCCGATCGGTTATGACGACCTTGCACCGTGGTACGAACGCGCCGAGTGGCAAATTGGTGTTTCCGGCGATGGCGCCGCCCATAGCCACGAAGGCACGCGGGCCCGCGACTACCCGATGCCGCCACTGCCGGACAGCCCGGCGCGCTCGGTCCTGAAGCGCGGCGCCGATGCGCTCGGCATCACCACGACGCGCCCGCCACTCGCCATCAACAGCCAGCCGCGGCACGGCCGCGATGGCTGCATCGGCTGCGGCAGCTGCGTCGGCTTCCCGTGTCCGAGCGATGCCAAGAACGGCACGCAGAACACCATGATTGCTCGGGCGCTTGCCACTGGCCGATGCCACCTGGTCACTGGCGCGATGGTGTTGCGGGTTGAGACCGATGGCGCCGGAACTGTGACCGGGGTTCGCTTTGCCGATAGCAACGGTGCCGAGCATTCGGTGCGTGGCAAGGCTGTGGTGCTGGCTGGCGGCGCCATCGAGACGGCGCGCCTCCTGTTGAACTCACCTTCGGCACGTGAACCGGAGGGGCTCGGTAACAGCCGCGATCTCGTCGGCCGCAACCTTCAGGGCCACGTCTACGCTACGGCCTATGGCCTGTTCGACGAACCGGTGCACGGCTCGCGCGGTCCGGGCGTCAGTATCGCCACCACGGCGTACAACCACGGCAACGCCGGCTTCATCGGCGGCGGCATGCTGGCCGACGATTTCGTGCAACCGCCGATTATTTTTTGGAGGAACGTGCTGCCGCCAGGGCGGCGGCGCTGGGGGCAGGGCGCCAAGGATTTCATGCGCGACAACTTCCACCACGCGCTGCGCGTCGCCGGCCCCATCCATGAAATCCCCGACGCAACCGCGCGCGTGCGGGTGGCCGGACATGTCCGCGACAAGTGGGGGCTGCCGGTGGCGATGCTGTCCGGGAGGGTCCACCCCGAGACAATCCGAACCGCCGCACATATGCATGGCAGGGCGGTCGAGTGGCTGGCGGCATCCGGCGCACGTCACACCTGGGGAACTGCCCCAAATCCCGGGCTATCGGCTGGCCAGCATCAGGCCGGCACCTGCCGCATGGGGATCGATCCGGCGAACTCGGTGACGGACCCCTTCGGCCGCATCTGGGGCCACGACAACCTGTTCGTTTCCGATGGTGGGCTGCACCCGACCAATGGCGGGTTCAATCCGGTGCTGACCATCATGGCGCTGGCGTTCCGCAACGCCGACCATCTGGCGCAGTCGCTGTAACCGGTCCGGATCGCTCCGGACCGGCCGGACGCCGCTCACCGGCAGACGTAGCGACGCCCGTTGCTGGCCCGATAAGTACCGGTTTCCGGGTCGAAGCTGCGGTACTTGCGACTGCAGTAGTCGAGCCAGCGTTCATACTCGGCATCATAGCGATCGCGCTTGCCGCGTTCCTTTTCGGCCGAACCGGCGATGATGGCGCCGATGGTGAGGCCGATAATGCCCGCGCCGATCGCTGCGCCGATATCATCGTCGTTATTCTTCTTGCCGGGGCGGCCCCAGCGATCCTTCTCGCACCGCTCGCGCTCGCGGCGGTCGAGGAACCGGCTGCAGTCGGCCCAGCGCTGGTCTTCGCTCTGGGCGACAAGGATGCGGCCGTCGGTCGGTGATTGCGCCACGGCGGGGGTAAGCGCGGGCAGGGCAATGGTGGCCGCCATGATGACGGCAGTCAGGGTTCTGGTCAGAGCCATTTTGTGATCCTCGGGGTAAGGGGATGGGCGGCCCGGGTGGCCGCGAGCCGCCCTCGGGACTGGCGGAACGACTGACAGGTCCTCCGATCCCGATGCGCATCGCCGTCTGAGCGTCAGGGGCGTCAGAAGCGGAAGTTGAGGCCCGCCTTGACCGCATGGTTGGTCAGGTCGTCGGTGCGATGGATGTTGCCGATGAGTGTCGAGTCGACATCATTGAAGCGGGTCTGGGTGTATTCGAGCCGCGCCGACAGGCCGTTGCCAAAGCTCTGCTCGAGGCCGGCACCCCACAACATGCCGCCAACCCACTGGTCGTCGGAGACGACATTGTTGCCGGCGTCGAGCCGTGCCACGGCGTAACCGCCGGTGGCATAGACCAGCGTGCCGCCGAGCGCGAGACCGCCACGGACCTTGGCCGCGCCGCTCCAGTTCTGCTCGAGCTGGCCCGCCCCGACGCTGTGCACGATGCCGCGGGCATAGGTGCCCTCGAGTTCGGCGCCGATCACCGCCGGGCCAAGCTGCATGGTGTAGCCGGCCTGGACGCCGCCGAGCAGGCTCGAATCCTTGAAGATGTTGAAGTCGGATGCCTTGGGGGCGAGGCCGCCATGGATACCGGCGTAGAAGCCGGTCCATTCCGAGGCCGGCGCCGGCTCGTAGGGGCCGCCCCAACGTTCAGCCGCGGTGGCCGGCAACACGCCGATCAGCAGGGCGGCCACGAGGGCACAGGAGGAAGATTTCGAGATCATGAGAACTCCGCGAGTACGAGGCCGGCAGCCAGGGAGCCGGCTGCCGGATGGTGAAAGGTGCGCCGGAGTGCATGGGCACCCGCAGCGGTCACTCGGTGCCCCCCGGTCACTCAAGCAACCCCACGGTCACTCAGTGACCGCCTTGTCCATTTTCACTGTTGGGATTGCGCGAGCATTGCGCGGCGCAGAAATCAGTTCGGCGCTGTGGCGATTGGCAGCTGCACTCGGAAACACACGCCGCCCAGGTGGCTCGGCAGCACCGCTATGCTGCCGCCATGCTGGCGCAAAACTTCACGCACCAGATTGAGTCCGAGCCCGGCGCCGCGGTCGAGCGGGCGGATACGGTAGAACGGTTCGAAGATCTTCTCGCGGTGCTCTGGGGCGATGCCTGGCCCGCTGTCATGCACCTCGAAGGCGCCGTGACCGGCCATCTCGATTTCGATGGCTCCCTGGTTGCCGCCATGCACCACGGCGTTCTGCACCAGATTGGTGAGCAGGCGCTCGATCGCCCCCCTGTCGCCCAGCACCCATTGCGAGGGTTCGGGTGCGCGCAACGAAATATCGTAGCCGGCCGAAATGGCGAGCGGGGCGTGATCGGCCACGACTCGCTCGGCTACCGGCACCAGGTCCAGCGGCTGAAAGTCGACGCGCGATTGGGCCAGTCGCTGCAGGTCGAGCAGTTGTTCGGCCATAGCGGCGAGCCGCGCCGTGTCGGTCAGCAGCCGGGTGCGCTCCGGCCCCGGGTCGAGATTTTCCACCCGCGTTTGCAGAATGGCGATCGGGGTCTTCAACTCGTGTGCCGCGTCGGCAAGGAACCGGCGATGGCGGTCGTAGCCCTCGTCGAGCCGGCTCAACGCCTCGTTCATCGCCGACACCAGGCCGCGCACTTCCTTGGGGACGGTGTCGAGCGGCAGCCGTGTGCCGTGCTGGTCGAAATTGATACTGCGCGCCTGCGCCTCGGCGCTGTCGAGTCCGCGCATTACCTTGCGTACGATGAGCGGGATGGCGATCACCGTGGCGATGATCAGCACCACCAGCAGCGGCAGAATGAAGATGTTGCCGAGCAGGATGCCCGCGAACACGATGCTTACGAATGCGCCACCGCCGGCCAGCACGTGCAGTTTTCCGATCGGCGTTTCGCCGGTGTAGAACGCCGCCGACAGCGAATGCGGCTCCCCATGGTCGCGAATGTCGACGAACCACAGCCTGTTGAGAATGGGCTGCAGCAACTCGTATTGTTCCGGCACCGGACCCTCGCGATAGGTGTTGCCGGCCTCGTCGACCACCAGCATCCAGACATCAGGGCTTTCCGCGCGATAGGCATCGAGCTGCTTGTTTGGGCTGAGCACCAGACTGCCATCCGGCGCCCGTTGCATCGACTGGGCGATCGTCTCGGAGAGTGTCGCATCGATCAGCCGCTGCGTGGGGTCGAGCTGCAGCAGCGCCATGGTGAGCAGTGTCGCCGCCACCGACAGGGTGATCGTCTGCAATAGCACCAGCCGCCAGGTCAGACGCCGTCGCAGGGACTGAGAGCGCAAAAACTTCATGGCCCCTGGCAGCTTCATGCTGCCGCCCGGATCAGGTAGCCCACACCGCGAATGCCATGGATTTCGACGCCCGCCTTGGCGTCGGCGAGCTTGCGCCGAAGCCGCGAGATATGTGCATCGAGCGAGTTGGATTGGATCTCGTCGCCATAACCATAGACGGCGTCCTCGAGCGAGGTGCGGAGCACGGTGCGTCCGGCCCGGCGCAGCAGGCATTCGAGCACCAGCAGTTCGCGTCGCGGTAGTTCGATCCCGGCCTCGCCCACCCTAGCCTGCCGACTGTCGAGATCGAACGTGAGCGCGCCCAGTTGTACCGAGTCCGGCGCCACCTGCACCGGGCGCCGCAGCACCGCCCGCAATCGTGCCAGCAACTCCTCCACGGCGAAGGGTTTTGGCAGGTAATCGTCCGCGCCGGTATCGAGCCCCTCGATCTTGTCGGCGATCGAACCGCGCGCCGAGATGATGATCACCGGCACGCCGGCATGGCGCTTGCGCAGCAACGGCACCAGGTCGATGCCGTCGCCATCGGGCAGTTTGCGGTCGAGCAGCACCGCGTCGTGGCTGTGGCTGAGGATCGCCTCCTCGGCAATGAGCTTGGTGCGGGCATGATCGACGATCATGTCATAGCGCAGCAGCACGGCGCTCAGCGCCGCAGCCATCTCCGGCTCATCTTCGACAAGTAGCAATCGCATAGAGGAATCCCCGCGCCACGATGTGCCATATGCGGCATGCATTGCGCCAGGATTGCGCCGCCGCCACACGGGACCGGGAGCGGCGAAGCGGCCCCGGTAGCCTAACTAACCCGCTAGATATACGAGCCATTTCGCCCCGAGTTTGGCTTTCTCCGCACCCAGAGACTCTGTTACTGTCGCTGCGGGAGCTCTCGGTGGTTCCGGAGCTTTCCCGCGCAACAGTGGAGAAGCATGATGGCCGAGACAGAGACTTCTGCGCCTTCCGATTTTCCGGCGGGGCTCCGCGCCATGCTTGGCGACAACTGGTGGTTGCTCCTGCTGCGTGGCATCGCCGCCATCGCCTTCGGCGTACTGGCCATCTTCTGGCCTGCCATCACGCTCATCTCGCTGACCCTGTTATGGGGCGCCTACACCCTCGTCGATGGCGTCTTCGCACTGTGGGCGGCGATCTCCGGTCGTGCCAATTCGCCGGCCATGGGGCCCCGCTGGTGGATGGCAATCAGCGGCGTGGTCAGCATTCTCGCCGGCCTTGCGGCCTTCTTCTGGCCGGGGATGACCGCGTTTATCCTCGTCATCTTCATCGGCATCTGGGCCGTCATCATTGGCGTCCTGACCATCTGGGGCGCCATCCAGGCCCGCAAGGAGATCGAGGGCGAGTGGGTGCTCGGCCTGTTCGGCGCGCTCAGCATCCTGTTCGGCCTGCTGCTGCTGTTCCAGCCCGGGGCAGGGGCGCTGTCGCTGATCTGGACCATCGCCGGCTACTCGATCTTCGCCGGAGTGCTGCTGATCATGCTGGCCTTCCGGGTGCGGAAGTTCAAGCGGACGTAGCGGAACCAACTTGCTGAAGCCACGTTGCATGAGCACGGTGAAAGCGCCCTCAAGAACGCGAAGCCATTGATCAGTGCCCCGGATCGCTGCGGTGACCGGGGCATTTTCTTGCTTCGCCGCCGAATAGATGACGGGCGTTCGGTCCGCGCCGAAAGGTCGGCCAACCCCGTCCTTGTGGACGCAAGATCGGAGGGCGGCCTGCAATCGGTCGAAGGCCGGCATTTGGCATGCCATGCCATCCAGCCGGCGGTGTGCAGGCTACTCAGCCGGCCCAACCCCACTCATCGGTGCCTCGACCTGCAGGTCCTCGCGATAAGGCTTTGCCGTCGGCGGCAGCTCCTTGCGCAGGAAGACATCTTCGCCCCGAAGCTGGCGCAGCCAGATCGGGATCATCTCGCGATAGCCGGCAACGATCGAGGGAGTGGGCGTCGGCAGATCGTGCTTGATGGTTTCGTGCAGCTTTTCCAGCTGATGGTACGGCACCACCGGGAACATGTGGTGCTCGACGTGATAATTCATGTCCGAATAGAGGAAGCGGCTGATCGGGTTCATCAACACCGTGCGGGTGTTCAGCCTATGGTCGGTGACGTCCTCGGCTAGCCCGCCATGCTGCAACAGCCCCACCATCACCATGTGCCAGCAGCCGTAGAGGCGAGGTAGCCCGATCAGCATGAACGGCAGGATAGACTGCATGGCAAAGGCAACCACCGCCGTCGCCGCATAGATCGCGACCCAGATGCGCGCTACCCGCACCACTTTGGGCCACTCGCCCTTGGGGATGAAGCTCTTTTCCGCATCGCTGACATTTCCCGCAGCGTTGCGCACCATGTCGCCCAGTGCGTACCAGACATCGACTATGCCGATGAAGCTCAGGATCACCCGCGCCAGCACTGGCGGCCGCATCACCGCGATCTCGACGTCGCGCCCGACGATGATGGTGTCGGCATGGTGCCGCGCGTGGCTCCACTTCCACGTTGTCGGGTTGCGGATCAGCATGAAGCAGGCGATCTGGTAGATCACCTTGTTCATCCACGCTGTCTTGAACGCCGTGCCGTGCCCACATTCGTGCCAGCGGCTATCGCTGGCCGAACCATAGAGCACGCCATAAACGACGAAGAACGGGACACACCACCAGGTGCCCCAGAACACGATCCCGCCAATCCCGGTGACCAGCAACAGGCTGAGCCAGATCAGGTTGTCGCGGATTGCCGGCCCGTCAGAGCGTTGCATCAGCTCCCTCATCACCGTACGAGGCACCTCGGTGTGATACCACTCGGCGGCCGCCAGCCCGCGCTCGATGGCGCGCTGCGCTTCCGGCCCGGTAATGCTGTAGTCGCGCTTCGTGATCATCGGTCCCCCTCCGATGCGAACGTTACGGTTTGAAGGGGCCTTGGCCGGCACCGGTGGCGTTTATGGTCTGGGCGATGCTGTCGAGATCACCTGCATCGAGCTCGATTGTTGCGGCGTCGATCCAACCGTCGACCTGGGCAGGGGAGCGCGCGCCGACGATAGCAGCAGTCAAGCCGGGCCAGGCCAGCACCCAGGTCAGGGCGATCGTCGAGACGGAGGTACCGTGCTTGTCGGCAACCGGCCGCAGTGCCGCCGCGAGAGCCAGGTTGCGCTCTAGCCGTTCGCCGGTGAACTCGGGATTGGTCTTCCGCCAGTCATTGTCGGCGAGGGTGGCGGCCCGCTCTTTGGTGAAGCTGCCGGTCAACAGGCCAGCCTGCATTGGGCTGTAGCAGATGACGCCGGTGCCGTGCGCCGCGCACCAGGGCAGGATTTCCTCGGCCGTCTCGCGCTTGATCATCGAGAATGGCGGCTGCAGCGTTTCCACATGACCCATCGCCTCGGCGCGCGCCAACTGCTCGGCGTTGTGGTTGGAGAGCCCGATATGCCGGACCTTGCCCTCGGTTTTGAGCTGCAGCATCGTCGCCCAATAGTCCTCGAGCGGCACGTCGTCGGCCGGCCAATGCACCTGGTAGAGATCGATTGCTTCGACCTGCAGCCGGCGCAGCGAATTCTCCAGTTCGTTGCGGAGGCTTTCGCGGTTAGCGAGACGACGCGGGTTCTGCCCGTTGGCATCGCGGATCACCCCACCCTTGGTGAAGACATAGGGCCGCCGATCGGCCGGCAGCGCCTTCAGCGTCTTGCCGATCACCTCCTCGGAGTGGCCGACGCCGTAGGCCGCGGCAGTATCGATCCAGTTGATGCCGAGCTCGATGGCGTGTCGGATGGCGGCATCGGAATCGGCGTCATCCTGCGGGCCCCACATGTTGCCGCCCATGGCCCAGGCGCCGACGCCGAGACGGGTGATATCCATGCCGGTTGTGCCGAAGGCGCGGGTGGGCAGCGACGTTTTCATCTTCTTCCTCCATCTGCTTGTGACTGCCATACCAGCATCTCCACCCGGATCGGACAACCCAGCCTTACGGCCGATACATTGTCGGAGGTCCACGTCGGTAGTCCACTTGCGCAATGGCCGGGGCATTGCCTCCATACATCCCACTTGCGCCGAACCGTAACGTACGGTACGGTTAAAGTCATTGATGTCGGGCGTTGGGTTCGCGGGGTGCGGATCGTCGCTCGCGGGGCTCAGGTGTTATCGTGGCGTCTGCCATTGCCAACAGCGAAGAGGTGTTCACGCCGCGCCAGCAGCAGGTGCTGACGGCGGCGCTGGATCTGCTCGTCGAACAGGGCGACCGGCTGACCATGACCTCGGTGGCGCGCCGCGCTTCATGCTCCAAGGAAACGCTCTACAAGTGGTTCGGCGACCGCGATGGGCTGCTCACCGCCACCGTGCAATGGCAGGCCGCCAAGGTGAAGGCGCCGCAGGTCGATCGCTGGCGGCTCGATGCGGCATCGCTGCGTCACAGCATCGAGCAGTTCGCCCGCGACCTCCTCGGCACCATCGTCGGTGATGTCTCGGTGACGCTGAACCGCCTCGCCATCGGCCATGCCGGGGCAGAAAAGCACGGGCTAGGGGCGATCGTGCTCGAGAACGGTCCGCTCGCCATTCGCAAGCGCCTGAAGCCGGTGCTCGAAGCGGGCAGGGAGGCGCGGCTGCTGCGCTTCGACAGTTCGGAAGAGGCCTATCGCAGCTTCTTTGGGCTCGTGGTGCGCGACGCGCAGATCCGCCTGCTGCTTGGCGAAACCTTCACCCCTGCCGAAGCCGAGATTGCGCGCGACGCGGCCCGGGCGACGGAACAGTTCTTGGCGATCTATGGGGTGAGCCATCACGCGACCTAGCCGTCAACCACCGGGTCGTTCCCGCGAAAGCGGAAACCGCTGTTTGCCGGTGGTTGTGGCGGAAATCGAAAACGGAGGTCCCCGCTTCGCGGGGATAACCCGGTGAATACAGCGGCCCCTGGGGGTCGGATCGAACTCAAATCGGCCGCACCGGCCCAACGCTCAAAAGGGAGACTTCCATGCGCGTCTATTACGATCGGGATGCCGATCTCAACATCATCAAATCCAAGAAGGTCGCAATCGTCGGCTACGGCTCGCAGGGCCATGCGCACACGCTTAACCTGCGCGACTCGGGCGTCAAGGACATCGTCGTGGCGCTGCGTCCGGGCTCGCCGTCGGCCAAGAAGGCCGAAGGCGAAGGCCTCAAGGTCATGTCCGTCGCCGATGCCGCCAAGTGGGCCGACGTCATCATGATGCTGACCCCGGACGAGCTCCAGGCCGATATCTACAAGAAGGACATCGAGCCCAATATCCGTGACGGCGCCGCGATCGCGTTTGCGCACGGCCTCAACGTGCACTTCAACCTGATCGAGCCCAAGGCGTCGGTCGACGTGATCATGATCGCGCCCAAGGGGCCGGGCCATACGGTGCGCGGCGAGTACCAGAAGGGCGGCGGCGTGCCGTGCCTGATCGCCGTCCATCAGGATGCTTCGGGCAACGCCCACGATATCGCACTGGCTTACGCCTCGGGCGTCGGTGGCGGCCGTTCGGGCGTCATCGAGACCAACTTCCGCGAAGAATGCGAGACGGATCTGTTCGGTGAGCAGGTCGTGCTCTGCGGCGGCCTGGTCGAACTGATCCGCGCCGGTTTCGAGACGCTGGTGGAAGCCGGTTACGCTCCGGAAATGGCCTACTTCGAGTGCCTGCACGAAGTGAAGCTGATCGTCGACCTGATCTACCAGGGCGGCATCGCCAACATGAACTACTCGATCTCGAACACCGCCGAGTGGGGCGAGTACGTGTCCGGTCCGCGCATCATCACCTCGGAGACCAAGGCCGAGATGAAGCGCGTGCTGCACGACATCCAGTCGGGCAAGTTCACCTCCGAGTGGATGCAGGAATACAAGGGCGGCGCGTCGCGCTTTAAGGCGACCCGTCGCCTCGCCGACGAGCACCAGATCGAGGAAGTCGGCGAGAAGCTGCGCGCCATGATGCCGTGGATCAAGGCCGGCGCCCTCGTGGACAAGGCCAAGAACTAAGCAGGGCCTTGCTCCACGGTTTGGTTTGATGCGCGCTGGCGCGCCGCCGGAATCAAGGCCGGCGCGCTCGTCGACAAAGCCAAGAACTAATTTCGAGATCCTTCGCAGGATGTCTGCGCAGAGGGGCCCCCAGGGGCCCCTTTGTCGTTTTTGGGAGCCAAGATTTCTCGACAGTAGCCTCCCTACCCCTTGAGGGGAGGGATTGAGGGAGGTGGTGGTGCAGTCAGCACCGAGCGTCCCTCACCACCCCCACCCCCAAGCCCTCCCCTCTAGGGGGAGAGGAGCTACCGGCTGGTGTCGGTGGCCATGCGGATGGCGAGGAAGCCCAGGACCGTGCCCATCAGCCAGCGCTGCAGCCGGGCCCAGAACGGCCGGCCGGTGAGGAACAGCGCCACCGTTCCGGCTGTGACGATGAAGGTGGCGTTGACCGTCATGCTCACGGCGATCTGCGTTGCGCCCAGCACCAGGGTCTGTCCAAGCACATTGCCGGCAGACTTGTCGATGAACTGCGGCAGCAGTGACAGGTAAAGCGCCGCGACCTTGGGGTTGAGCAGGCTGGTGAACAGCCCCATCGCGTAAAGCCGCTTGGGTGAGTCCGGCGCCAGGGCCCTGAGCTCGAACGGCGAGTGCCCGCCGGGGCGCAGCGCACTCCACGCCAGCCAACCCAGGTAGATCGCACCTGCGATACGGATGGCATCGTAGGCGAAGGGCACCGCGAACAGCAGGGCAGTGAGGCCGAAGGCGGCCGCCAGCATGTAGACGATGAAACCGGTGGCGACGCCCAGCAGCGAGATCAACCCCGCGACGCGACCCTGCGCGATCGATCGCGAGACGAGGTACGCCATGTTCGGGCCGGGTGCGATCACCATGGCGAAAGCGACACCAGCGAAGGCAAGGAGGGTGGTGAGCGAAGGCATGGCATTCCGGTTCTTCTAGGCGGCGCGCCTTCATGCCACGCCGACCGGCCGTGTGCCAGCCGTCGCCGCTATCGATCGGCTCCCAGCACGCTGCCGACCATGAGTTCGACTGCCGCTTCGAGCGGCAACTCGGCCTGCCGCATCAGTGTGCGCCAGGTGTAGTAGCTCATGGCGAGGGCGAGCGCCGCGCGCTGCCGTTCGGTCAGGCCATCGGCCAACGCGGCGAACATTGTGCCCAGTGGCACGCCGAAGCGCAGGTCGGATACCTCCCGCAGGGTGGAATTGTGCTCGGCGTCGCGCAGCACGTGCCCCGTCACCTCCGCATTGCGGTCGAACCAGGCATAGAGCCCCAGCAGCGCCGTGCGCAATCGTGCTTCCGGGTCGTTCAGGCCGGTCCAGCGCTCCGCTGACGGCATCGGCTCTCGCTCGTCGAACAGCCCGGAGCAGGCCATGAACACGGCGCGCTCGTCCGGCAGGTGCGCATAAACGGTGTGCCGCTGCACACCGGCGCGTTCGGCGATCATGCTGATCGTCGTCCGGTTCGGCCCGACCTCGCCATGCAGCGCCAACGCCGCCTCGACGATGCGCTGCCGCGTCTCGGCTTCGCGCTCCGCCCGCTTGCCCTTGGTGTAGCTTCTGTTCATTCAGTGCACACCTGTGTGCAGCAATTCAGCTGCGGTTCATATTCAATTGCACATATGTGTACCGTGAAATGCAACGGAGTTCCAGAGGAGCTGAAAATGGACATTCCGACCTTTGTCGGTGCGCGCAAGGCGGCACCAGATGTGACGACTTTCTCGGGGTTCTTCCCCATCGGACCGCTCGGCATCCTGCCGGCTAACGCCCACCTTATCCATGCCCGCGAGCCGATCCTGGTGGATACCAGCGGCGTGGTCTTCCAGGATGCCTTCATCGACGCGCTGACCGATCTCGTCGACGCCGCCGACCTCAAGTGGATCTATATCAGCCATACCGACCTCGACCATGTCGGCAACCTTGAAGCGGTGATGCGGCTCGCGCCCAACGCCAAGGTGGTGGTGCCCAGCCTTGGAGCGGCCAAGTTCGGTCTACGCGAAGGCTTCGACATGAGCCGACTGCAACCGATGGATCACGGACAGCGCCTCGACCTCGGGGATCGCGAACTGGTGCTGTTGAAGCCCCCAACTTACGACGCGCCGGAAACCACTGGCTTCTTCGACACCAGGACGCGCGTGCTGTTCAGCGTCGATTCCTTCGGCGCGCTGCTGGATGCTCCCTACGAGGAGCTTGCAGCCATCCCCGAGGAAACTCTGCGCGACGGCATGGCCATGTGGTCGGGCATCGACGCGCCCTGGCTGGGCCTGGTCGACAAGTCGAAATTCGGCGAGTTGCTCAGCGATATCCAGCGGCTCGACCCCGCCGCCATCATCTCGGGCCACCTGCCAGTCGCCGATCGCAGTGTCACCGACCGGCTGCTGCGCAACATGCTGGGAGGCGTCGCCACCCGGATCGCGGGGCCCGACCGCGACACCATCGAAGCATTGTTTGCCCAGCCGGCGGGAGCATTCTGATGGGTATCGTTTTCGAGCGTTCTGCCCGGCGTGACAATGCCGGCCTCGTCAGCCTGCCGGTCGATTCGCTTCCACCTGGCTGCAAGGGGACCACCTGTCCGGCCTTTGCCATCTGCCAGGGGCGGTGCGCAAGCCGGCGCCTCGAGCGGGAAACTGCCCGCGACGGATACCCCGGGGGTCTCGACCGTTCCAACTGACGAATGAACGCGTCAGAATCAACAGGGCCCCGGTCATCTCGGGGCCCTTCAGTTTGTGATAGCTCCTAACCGCGGGGTCAGTCATGGCCGCGGAAGACCGGGCGGGCGGCGTCCGGACCGAGCAAGTTCCGCTACCTCTGCATCACCTTGGCGAGGATAGCACACCAATCGCCGTCCTCGTCCTGCGTCCGCCGTTCCCATGCCGGCTCCAGACCGGCACTCCGAAGCGCTGCCCTGAACGCCTCGGGTGACCGCAGCGTAATGTGGTAGTCGCCGGAGACCTCGCCGTGTTCGGTGAGAGTGCCTTCGCCCTCGCGATAGGTGAGCAGGACGCGGCCTGCTGGGCTTAAGCACCTCGCCAGTTTCGCCAGCACGCCAGCGAGCAGTGATGCATCGATGTGTTGCAGTACATAGAGCACCAGTGCCCCGTCATACGGGCCCTCGAGTTCACCCGAAATCAGGTCGAGAGTCTCTGCCGCTTTGCCCCGCTCGCGCTGCATCGCAACGAAGCTGGGGGCCGCATCGGTCCGCCGGACGCTGAAACCGATGGCTTCGAGGTAGTCAGCGTCCCAGCCGGGGCCAGAGCCGATTTCCAGAATGTTCCCTCCTGCGGGCAGGGCCCGCGCCAGCACCTGCAGCATTTCCTGGCCGGTGGTGGACATTGTCCTGGTCGCTTCGGCATACCCGGCAGCGTAGCGACCGTAGGAGGCGACGGTGATGCGATTGCGGAGGCTGGCCTCCCGATCGGGCTTGGCGCTATTGTCCGTCATGGCCCACCGACAGGGGGATCCACAGGGTCAGGCCACCGTCTCCGGTCGCGGGGTCGAACCCGGCATTGTGCCGTTCGATGACCGCGGCGTCTGCAACGGTGCACCCTGCCTCGGGAAGGGCCTCGTTCCAGATTGTGGCGTAGGTTTCGTAGAGGCTGGAGACATGTCCGTTGTGCTCGAATACCGCGTACCGTCCGGGAGCGACGACGGCAGCTTCCAGGCCGGGTGGTATGTCTTCAAGGCTCGCCACTTCGACACCGCATAGGTAGCGGAACAGTCCTTCGGCGTCGGGTGCCTGTGAGAGGCCAACGGGAATGTCCCGGCTTTGATGCTGAACTTCCTCGCAGCGCAGCATGAACCGCTGCCATTGCGCGGGTATGCTGGTAGTGTCCTCAAAGCTGATCGTCGCTGACAGGCCAACAACCTGAATTCGGCCTTGCTGCTCGAAGCGTGGGTGAAGTGTCGGCATAGCCGCGCCGGCGCTGATTTCGATCGGGTTCGTGAGCGGCAGGCCGGCGACGCTACCGCGTTCCCGCAGGCTCTCAGGCGTCATCTCGAACTGGTCGCGGAAAGCGCGCGTAAACGCTTCGTGCGAGTTGTAACCGGCATCTAGAGCGATCGACAGGATATCGGGCGCGCCCTTGGCGAGAGCCTGGGCGGCGCTGCTCAGTCGCCGGCCGCGCAGGTACTTCATCGCCGGCACGCCGGTTGCGCTGCCGAAGGCATGGGCAAGGTGCGATCTCGACACGCCGCAGGCGCGTGCCAGGTCAATGAGACTGATGGGCTGATCCGAGTTGCGCTCGATGATCCAGAGCGCTTTGGCGGCTAGCGACATGACCCCTCCAAAGGCGTGTGCTGACCTGCTGCTTACCCAAACACGTTGAGGCCCGCTTGATCGATCGTCCAGTCGATGCAGCCCCGCAAACAAAAAGGGCCCCGATCATCTCGGGGCCCTTCAGGTTGGACTATCGCCTACCGCAGGGTCATTCATGGCCGCGGGAAGGCGACGCATGGTGGCGGCCGGCGCGCATCGCGGCGAGGTCGCCACGGGTAAGGCCGATGTCGCGCAGCAGGTGGTCATCGAACTTCAGCAGATCGGTGAGGACCCGCTTGCGTTCTGCGCGACGGAACATGGACGTCAGGCTGAAAGCCATTTCGTTATCTCGTCAGTTGGGTGGTGCCGGGAGCGGCGGAGCGGGCTTATGCCCTCGTCGTGATGAATGCCTGATGAACCGTTTGGGCCTGGAGCGCTTTCAGGAAAAGGTGCAGACTTTTCCGGTTCGAAAGCGCGGCACACCAACACTAGCGGGGCTTGCGGCCGAACCAGGTCTTCTGCTTCCTGAGATCTGCACGCGTGAGCGCGATATCGGCCAGCAGGCGGTCTTCGATCTGCTGGTTGGGCGTACGGGCACGCAGGTGGTCGGACAGCAGCAGCAATTCGGGGATCATGTTCTCGATTTCCTTGTATCTTGAGCCGGCGCCCGCCGGCGTTGCGGCGCCCAATGACCGAGGCCGGTTGAACCGGTTCTGAACGATGACTTCAGGAGAGACCAATGAGTGAGATCGACTTGCCGACATTTCCGGTTGAAGGCGGCTGCGTCTGTGGCGCCGTGCGTTACCGCATCACCGGTGCGCCGCTCACCGTCTACAACTGCCATTGCCGGGATTGCCAGCGGCTCAGCGGCGCCACGCACTCGATGTCGATGCCGATCGCGCGCGAGCGGCTCGAACACCTGCGCGGTGAACTCTCCGCTTACGACAAACCCGCCGACAGCGGGCGCACGGTTCGGATGCTCGCCTGTGCCCGCTGCGGCACCAAGCTGTGGAACGAGCCGCTCGCCTCGCCTGTGATGTTTGTGCTCAAGCCCGGTACGCTCGACGACCCCAGCTGGGCCGTCCCGATCGGCAACATCTGGACGGGGAGCCGGCTGCCCTGGGCAACAGTCGATGAAACCCAGGTCAATTTCCCCGGCCAGCCGCCGGACCGCCAGCTGCTCTACGACGCCTGGAGTGCGGCTACCGCCTGATGCCGGCCAGCGGAGTTTGCCGGAAGAAATCGCGGCGCGGCCGGAGGAACCGACGGGCGACGGCGTGCTAGCAGATCTGTCAGGGTCTGGAGGGGATGATGAGTTTCGACACTGACATCGCGCTGGTGGCCGAGCAGGAGCGGCAACTGGTATTCAGCCGCTTCGACGAGACCACGGCGCTGAAACTGGGTGAGGATATTCGCCAGCTCGCGGTGGCGGCGAAATCGGCCCTGGTGATCGACATCCGGTTCTGGAACCGGCCGCTGTACTATTTTGCGATGCCGGGTACCGGCCCCGACAACTTCGAGTGGGTTCGGCGCAAGAGCAACTGTGTGCGGCGCTTCAATCGAGCATCCTATGCGCTGACACTGCGCCAACAGCGCGATAAGCGCGGCTTTGCGCCGGACGACAATGTCGACCCCACCGAGATTGCGGCGCATGGCGGCTCGTTTCCGATCCGCATCGAGGGGGTGAGCGTCGTTGGAACGATCACCGTCTCGGGCGTCCCCGGACGGCACGATCATGGCTTCGTGGTCACCGCCATCGCGCGGCATCTCGGCATCGATACGGCGCCGCTCATGCTGCCGCACGAGGAACCGGCCGCCGACTGACGGCCAGCTTGCCGCGACTCCGTACCACTGGCTATACCGCCCGCAACAACAGGAGCGGACAGCATGGCCACGGCAGACGACATTGCCAAAATCATCGAGCAGGAGCGCGGGCTCGAGTTCAGCGAGTTCAGCGAGAACGTTGCGTTCTCGCTCGGCGTGCGGGTGCGCGAGCGTGCAATGCGCGAAAGGCTCGGCCTTGTGGTCGATGTCCGCACCTGGGACCGGCAGATGTTCTATGCGGCGATGCCGGGAACAACAGCCGATAACCCCAACTGGGTGCGCCGCAAGATCAACACGACGCAGCGCCTGCTCAAGTCGAGCTATCGCGCGGCGTTGGAACAGAACCGCGAGGATCGGCTGTTCCCCGCGAATCGGGCGCTCGATGGCGCCGATTATGTCCTCGCCGGAGGGGCATTCCCGATCCGCATGAAAGGGTTCGGGCCGATCGGCTGCATCACCATTTCGGGTCTGCACGAGCGAGACGATCATCAGGTCGCCGTGGATGCCGTGGCCGAAGAACTCGGGCTCGATAAGGCGGCCTTTGCGTTGGCCAAGATTTAGTTCGAAGCGCCCCGCGGACACGGCTTGACACCTTGAACCGGTCTGCCGCAACTGCTGCCCGGTTGCGGAGCCCGGCTATGAAACTCAACTACATGCTGCTTGATGTCTTCACTACGCAGCGGCTGAAGGGAAATCCCCTTGCTGTCGTGCTGAAGGCTGACGGCCTACTCGACGATCAGATGCAGGCCATCGCTGCCGAGTTCAATCTGTCCGAAACGGTGTTCATCCAGAAGGCGCAGTCGGAGCGTCACGCCGCAGCCGTGCGCATCTTCACTCCTACGGTCGAGTTGCCCTTTGCCGGACACCCGACCGTTGGCGCTGCCGTCGTGCTCGGATTGCAGAATCGCAGCTCCGCCGTGCGGCTCGAGGAAAAGGTCGGCGTCATCACCTGTGTGATCGAGCGCGTAGACAAGGACGTCGGGCTTGCTCGGTTTGCGCTGCCGCGGCTGCCGGAAGAGGTCGGCAAGGTCCCCGCCGTCGGGGCGATTGCGGCGACACTCGGGCTCGAGCCCGAGGAAATCGGTTGTGGTCCATACCAGCCGGCGTTGTTCTCTGCCGGCGTGCCGTATTACTTGCTGCCGGTACGTGACGCAGCGGCGCTGAAGCGGATCCGGCTCGAGCGCCGCGGCTGGGATGAGACTTTTTCGGAAGGTCGCGGCTCGATCTATGTCTTCACCCAGACACCGGAAGAGCCGGAGAACGACCTCGCCGCGCGCATGTTTTCACCCCGCATGGAAGACCCGGCGACGGGGTCGGCCGCGGCGGCGCTTATCGGGCTGATCGCTCGCCACACCGGTAATGGTCAGCACGAGCTCCGGCTGCGACAGGGCCACGAGATGGGTCGGCCGAGTCTCATCACTCTGCAGTTGCGCAAGGACGACGACAAGCTCACCCACGGCGGCATCGGCGGTCACGCCGTCATCGTCGGTGAAGGTACCCTCAACCTCGGGGACTAGCCTCGGCGTCCGGGCTGTGACTGGGCCTTCACAAATGCCCCTGCACCTGCCGGTGCCGCTAGTGCGGCGTAGCCAACTGGGCTAGCTTTCGCGCGGGCATTTGGAGGGCTAGGCCGTGTACGTTGTCGCACTTCTCATCTTCTTCATCCACATCGTCGCCTTTGTCGCCGGCGGCGCCAATCTGGTGCTGATGCCGATCGTCGGCGCCAAGTTGCCGACCGCCACTCCGGAGCAGCGCGGTCTGTTGTTCGCGGTCATCGAGGGCTTTGCCAAGGTGGGCAAGTATGCGTTCGCGACCCTGCTGGTCACCGGCATCCTGACCCTGTGGCTCAAATGGAACTGGGTCGTTCCCAACGCCTGGTTCTGGGTCAAGATGCTGGGCATCCTTGGGATGATCGTGTTCATCAGCCTCAACGAGATGAACCGCAACAAGGCGATGCAGGGCGATGCGGAAGCGGCTAAGCGTTCCAGAATGTTCGGTCAGTTGACCGGCGTTGCCTTCCTCGTCGTCGTGTTCTCTGCCGTATTCGCCTTCAACTGAGGTTACCTTGGACCCCGCCTTTACGCTTCTGCTCGTCGCCCATCTCGTTGGTCTCATGCTGGTGGCTGCGGCGTTCCTGCCGCTGCTGGGGATGATGGGGCAGGGTGGCGCAGCACCCCAGACAAACCGGTTGCTCACGCGCTTCGGGCACTACGGCATCATCGTGTTGCTGCTCAGCGGCCCACTTCTGATCTGGGTCCGCTATGGCGGCTTCGACGGCATCAGTCACTGGTTCTGGGCCAAACTGGCCTTCGTGGCGCTGCTCGCGGCCGGCGTCGTGTTGTCGGCGGTCTCGGCGCGCAGGATGCGCGCCGGCGATGCCGCGGCAACGGCGCGGGTTCGGCTGGGCCGCATCATCGCGGTGACGTCGCTGGTGGCGATCGTGGTGTTTGCCGTGCTGGCGTTCAACTGATGCCGCGGCTCGACCACATCAACATCGACGTGTCGGACGGCGCCCGGATGGTGCGATTCTTCGCCGACGTGCTGGGCGCCGAGGACGGATTTCGCCCGCCCTTCGATTTTCCCGGCCATTGGATCTATGTCGATGGTCATCCGGCGATCCACCTGAACGTTGCCGCCAGGCAAGGCGATTTCCCGCGCGGCATGATCAACCACGTGGCCTTCGGGGTCTACGAGTTCGAGCCGCTGCGAGCGCGGCTCGAGGCGGCCGGCTGGCCGTACCGGATCACCGGCATCCCCGACTCGGAGATCGGACAATTCTTCGTCGATGGTCCGGAAGGGCTGCTGCTCGAGGTGCAGTTTCGCCGCGAGCGGCAGACTGGTTCGTGAGGCGGTCTTCACGTTCGGTTACCCTGTGCTTCGCAAAGGCTTGCGCCGGCGCCGGAATTCGCGCAATATTTGCGACGTAGCTAGTTTTGGTCCGACGAATGCAGCGCAACCGCGCCATTGCCATAGCCGCCGCCCAGCAGAAGGCTCGTCAGAGCCGGCTGATGATTGCGGCCGCTCTGCTGCTGCTCCCGGCCGCTCTGCTTCTCCTTCTTATCAGCCCCTGATAACCGACAGCTCGGCTAGCGAGCGGGTGGTCAGGGGAGCGCGCAGGTTAACCGAACAACGATTTGTCCGGTCGCGACGGTTTTCGAACCCCGGCCGTTTGATAGGAAAACAGCAATGAGCACCCAGGCGGCGGCGAGCAACAAAGACCGCGTCTTCATCTTCGATACGACCTTGCGCGACGGCGAGCAGAGCCCTGGCGCGACGATGACCCTGGAGGAGAAACTCCAGGTCGCCGAGGCGCTGGACGAGATGGGCGTCGACATCATCGAGGCCGGCTTTCCCATTGCCTCGAACGGCGATTTCGAAGCCGTCGTCGCAGTGGCCAAACAGGTCAAGAACGCGGTGGTCGCCGGTCTTGCCCGGGCTATCCCTGGCGACATTGCCCGCGCCGGCGAAGCGGTCCGGCACGCCAAGCAGGGCCGCATCCACACCTTCGTGTCCACCTCGCCCATCCATCTGGCCCACCAGATGAAGAAGACCGAGGAGCAGGTGCTGGAGATCATCACTGCCACAGTCACCCAGGCGCGCAACTTGATCGACAATGTCGAGTGGAGCGCCATGGATGCCACCCGCACGCCGATCGACTACCTGGCCCGTTGTGTCGAACTCGCCATCAAGGCCGGCGCCACCACCATTAACCTGCCCGATACGGTCGGCTACGCCATCCCCGCCGAGCATGAGGCAATGTTCCGCTCGATCATCGAGCGCGTCCCGGGCGCCGACAAGGTGGTTTTCTCGGCCCACTGCCATAACGACCTGGGCCTTGCTGTCGCCAACTCGCTGGCAGCGGTGCGCGGCGGTGCCCGGCAGATCGAATGCACCATCAATGGTTTGGGCGAACGCGCCGGCAACGCGGCGCTCGAGGAAGTGGTGATGGCGCTGCGCACCCGCGGTGACGCCATGCCCTATGATACCGAAATCGACGCCACTCATCTGAGCCGCGCCAGCAAGGTTGTTTCGGCAGCCGCCAATTTCCCGGTGCAGTACAACAAGGCGATCGTCGGCAAAAACGCTTTCGCCCATGAGAGCGGCATCCACCAGGATGGCATGCTGAAGAACGCCCAGACCTACGAGATCATGACGCCTGCTTCGGTCGGCATCAAGGAAACCACCTTGGTCATGGGCAAGCACTCGGGCCGCGCCGCCTTCAAGGACAAGTTGAAGGAACTGGGCTACGACTTGGGCGACAATGCCTTTCAGGAGGCCTTCGTCCGCTTCAAGGATCTGGCCGACCGCAAGAAGCATGTCTATGACGCCGATATCGTCGCCCTGGTTGATGATGAGGCCGGCTCGGTCGACGATCGCATCAAGCTGGTCGATATGGAGGTCGTCTCAAAGACCGGCGGCATCCACCATTGCGACCTCACCATCACCATCGACGGGGTCGAGGTGAAGGCGTCGTTCGACGGCACCGGGTCGGTCGATGCGATCTTCAACGCCATCAAGCAGGCAGTGGGCAAGGATCCGCATCTGGTGCTCTATGCCATCGACGGCGTCACCGGCGGCACGGACGCGCAGGCGAGCGCCCATGTGCGGCTCGAAATGAACGGCCGCATCGTCTCCGGCAATGCCGCCGAGCCCGATACCCTCGTCGCCTCGGCCCGTGCCTATATCAACGCCTATAACCGCCTGCTGCTCGAACGCGGCGCTGCGGCGCAGGGGGCCACGGAAGCAGCGGCCGCCAGCTGATCTCCAGCAGGGCCGCTTCGGCGGCCCTTCTTGTATGCTCGAGGCGATACTGCGGGGGCAGGCGTGGGCTATGAACTGCGACAGGCGACAACGCTCGATGATCTGGCTGAAATGCACCGGCTTCGCCGGGATGTGTTGTTCGCACGGCGTGGGCGTGCCGCCATCTACAATGATGACCATCCCGATGACGCTGTGGCCAATCACCTGAAATTTCTGCTGGTGCTGGATGGCGAGCGGATCGGCACCGCGCGGCTCGATCTCGTGCAAGGCGTGGCGAAGCTGCGCCTCGTCGTCATCGCCGAGGAGCGGCAGCGGCAGGGCCACGGCGCAGTCATGGAGCAACTGATCACCGGGCACGCCAACCGGCTCGGTATCACCACCTTGCTCGTCAATTCGGCGCCCGATGCCGTCGGCTTCTACGAGAAATGCGGCTGGCAGCGCGAAATCTGGGATGCCTCCGAGCTGGTCGGCGCCGCCAGCGACTGTGTGCAGATGGCAAAGTACCTCTAGACGTCAACCTCCGGATCGCGGGCGCAACGCTTGCCAAGCCCGGGCGTTCGGTGCATTGCCATGGCGCAGGCTGATGGGGGCTCCATGCGTTGGCGGGACTTGGTCCGTGGTGCGACCAGCAGGTTTCGGCAGGCCGGTCGACTGGCTCGCTGGCAGCTGTTCGGGCTCACAAACTTTGCGCGGCCCGAGCATCTGCGCCTGAGGCCACCACCCTGGCGCTCCGCCCCCGCCACGGCAGCGGCGCCTGCGACCGTCAGGGTGCCGATCGTCCGGCCGGTCCTCTACGGAGAAGTGGAGCCGGAGAGCTTCAAGCGGATACCCGATGAAGTCGTCGTGCGGGATCCGAGCGTGGCGATTGCCGACGACGTCGTGCTCGTGCCCGGCCATGTCTTCGTCGACCGCCGAAACGGGCAGGTGCTGCCGCAGAGCTATGACATCGCCACCTCAGGGGGCGCCTTGACCGGGATCGAAACTCGGCCGCCGAAGCCGTTCTCGCTTCCGCAGCAGGCCGAACAGCTCTTCGTGGTCGATAGCCACTTTCCCGGCTATGGGCACTTCCTGCTCGAAGCCATTCCAAAGCTGATGCTGCTCGATCGCGCGCCGGCGGACATCGGGATTGCGACGTCCGTTCCCCGGTCGGCGACGTTCGATGCAATGGTCGGTGCGCTTGGCGTTGAGCCCTCACGCATCCGCCATTTCAATGAGCCGGTGTTTTGCCGCCGTGCCTTCCTGCCCGAGCGCCTGGTTCACCTCGACCAATGCATCCATCCCCTGGCGCGCCAGGCCTTCAGCCGCATCAGGGCACTCGGCGAGACGTCTGCCGCAGAGGTGGCCGACCGCATCTTCATTTCGCGCTCCCGGTTCCGTCGTCGGCGACTGACCAATGAAACTCAGATTGAGGCGTTGTTCGAGCGGCACGGCTTCCGCATTGTCCATCCCGAGTTGCTGCCGATCGAAGCGCAGATTGCCCTGTTCAGTAATGCGAAAATGATTGCCGGGCTGGGCGGATCGGCGATGCACAACACGGTATTCACCAATCCCGGTGCCAAGGTTCTGATCGTCAGCGCCAGGCAATGGTTCGTGCGGACCGACGTGTTGATCAGTCAGCATGACGGGCAGCTCGCCTACGTGTTCGGTGAGCCCGACGGCGACTCGCCCGATGTCGGCGACGCCGATTGGAGCGTCGATCCGGCGGCAGTCGAAGCCGCGATCGTCGGACACTTCGGGCTCTAGCTCAGATGGGCGGAGCGAGCACCAAGGAGGCCGGTATGCGAGCCCAAGCTGCGGCGCCAGAGGGCTTGCTGCGAGAGCTGAGGGGCGCGTTCACCGCACTGGCGCTGGCGGTGTGCGGCGTCCTGATCGCCGTCAGCTACGATTTCGGCATCCCTGGGCAAGCCCTGCTGCAATCGTTGCGCTTCCACATTGCGGCGGCGTTGCTCGGGCTGGCGGTGCTGCTGTTCGTCGGCGGCGCCTGGCGCAGCGCCTGGCTCTTTGTCTTCGCCTTTGCCATCAGCACCGGGCAGGGCGCGGCGATCGTCTATCACCAGCAGGAGGTGCGCCTCTCGCTTGCAGGACGACCGAGCCAGCCTTTGCTTAAGCTGCTGAGCTTCAATCTGCTGTCGACAAATCCGAACGGCGAAGAGCTTGCCCGCTTCATCGCCGGATCCGGCGTGGACGTGGCCGTGCTGATGGAGGCGGCGCCGATCGCCGATCATAACGCCATCCTGCAGGCGAGCTATCCGTATTATGCCGGCTGCGACGATGGTTCGCGCTGCGGTGGTGTGGTGATCCTGTCGCGCACCCCGCTCGCCGACATCACTGTTCGGTCGATGAGTGGCGTCTGGCAGAACCGCTTGGTGACCGCCAGCACCACGATCGCCGGACAGCGGGTCAATATCGTCGCCGCCCACCTGGTGAAGCCGTATTTCGATGACTTCGCCGCCGAGGAGCTTTCGAGACTCGGCGCAGTCGTCGACGGGCTCGAAGGTCCGCTGGTGCTGGCTGGCGATTTCAACGCTGCGGCCTGGTCCGACAGTATCGACGCACTTGTCCGCCGGCGCCATCTCGCGCCCGGCCCGTTCTACCCGGCCACCTGGCCGGTCCGGCTCGGGCCGCTGGGTGTTCCGATCGATAACATCTTTGCTCGGGGCCCGTTGGTGATCGACACCGTCTCGGCAATTGCGGACCCGATGGGCTCCAACCACCGGGGGCTGATGGCCGAGATTCGGGTGACCGAGGAGTAAGCCAGGCCCGCCGCCGCTTGTACCACGGCCGCCGGGATGCCCGTTGCCGAACTCCATGGCGTTTCACTCGCCATCAGAGGTCGGCCCAGGCTGGCCATGCGAGAGGCCTTCTCGAAGCGCTCCCAGCGGCGGGAATCGGTCTCAAAGTAGTCGGCGAGACCCACAAGGAAGGGTTCTGTGCCGATGCGCTCGAGCAGCGGCGCGGATGTCGCTGGTGCCGATGAACTGGGTCGTTTGAGCCTTTTGCTTTGGGAAGCAGTCAGGCCTCGGTTGGGAATCAGGTCGTGGCGAGCTCTCGGGCCGCTGCCGGCTGCAATTGCATCGCGCCGGACTCGCCGAACAGGCGGGCAGTGAGGTCAACCATCAGGTCGGCGCTTCTTCCATGACGGTCCAGCACGGGGTTGAGTTCGACCAGATCGAGCGAGCCGACGCGTCCGCTCCGGTGCAGCATGTCCATCACCAACTGTCCCTCCGCGAGCGTCAGCCCGCCGGGGACAGTGGTGCCGACGCCGGGGGCGAGGCTCGGGTCCATGGCGTCGACATCGAGCGACAGGTGCAGGTGACCGTTGGCGGCCTCCACCCGATCCAGGAAGCGGCGGAGCGGTGCGGCTATGCCGGCGATGCGGACGGCATCCATGTCCACCACTTCTACGCCGCGATCGTCGATCAACCGTGCTTCCTCATAATCGAGTGCGCGGGCGCCGAGGATTATCACGTTGGCCGCATCGACCGGCGCGAACCAGGTGTCGTCATTGGCAAAGCCCGGCTCGCCGCAGAGGCGCGCCAGCGACATGCCATGAATGTTGCCGGTCTCGGTGGTAGTCCAGGTGTTGAAATCGCCATGCGCATCGAACCACAAGACGAACAGCGCCCGGCCGGCATCGCGGCAGTGGCGGGCAACTCCCGCGACCGAACCCATCGAGATCGAGTGATCGCCGCCGAGGAATACCGGGCGTGCCCCATTGTCGAGGCTGCGATAGCCGGCTTGGCTGGCGCCGATGGCCAGCGCCTCGATCTCGGCCGCCGGCGCGAGCCGGCCGTCCACGGCGATATCGCCGAGGTCGGCGACCGCATAGCCGAGGCCGGCGAGCCGCTCGGCGAGCCCGGCGGTGCGCAGATCATCCGGACCAAGCGCGGCGCCCCTGCACGAGGCGCCCGCATCGGTCGGCACCCCGATCAGATCGATGCGGTTGCCAGCGGAGGGCCGGCGGGCCCGGGCGTCGTGGAGCATCTCGGTGTCCTCGATTGCGTTGTTTGCACTATGTGAGGTCGATCCGATGCTGACGAAAAGCCGAAGAAGTGATAAGAATGCGCAGTGCACTATGCAAAATGATGGCAGTAGGTGACGATTAGCACATCCAGCCTCGATGATCTCGACTACCGGCTGATTGCGCTGCTGCGCACCGACGGGCGAATGCCCGTCGCCAAGCTCGCGGCGCTGCTGGGGGTCTCACGCGCCACGGTGACGGCGCGCATGGAGCGGCTGGAGCGCTCAGGCGCTATCGCCGGCTACACCGTCGTGGTGCAAGCGCAAGGACGGGCCGATGCGGTGCGCGCCGTCACCATGGTCGAGGTGGATGGCAAGAACGCCGAGCAGATCATCCGCCGCCTCGCCGGCTTTCCCGAGATTCGCGGGCTCTACACCACCAATGGCCGTTGGGACGTGGTGGCCGAGATCGAGACGGCGACGCTGCGCGAGTTCGACGAGCTGTTGCGCAAGGTGCGCCAGATCGATGGTATCGCCAACACCGAGACGAGCATCCTGCTGGGAACGCGCAAGAAGCTTGGGTGAGGCGGCATCACTACGCCTCTCGCAACGCCCTCGGCAGCTCTGTCGCCACGACATCGAGCTCTTCCGGCCGCCCAACGCTGATGCGGATGTGGCGGTCGAGCCCCGGCGCCATTGGCTTGCGGACAAACACGCCGCGCCCCTCCAGCGCTTTCAGCACCCGCATGGCGTAATCGCCGTCGCGGCCACAATCGACGGCGACGAAGTTGGTGGCGGAGGGGACGGCGGCGAGGCCGTTCCCGGCCGCTATGACATGGATCCGTTCCCGTCCGGCGGCGACTTTCGCCACGACCTGCGCCAGCCAGTCCTGGTCGGCCAGGGCCGCCATCGCCGCGACCTGGCTCAGCCGGGTGACCCCGAAATGGTTGCGCACCTTGTCGAACGCCTTGATGAAACTGGCCTCGCCGACGGCGTAGCCGACCCGCATGCCTGCCAGCCCATAGGCCTTGGAGAAGGTGCGGGTCCGGATCAGGTTGGGGCGGGCAATGTTGAGCGCGGGCAGGGCGCCCGCCGGCGCCGTCTCGCAATACGCTTCGTCGAGGAGGATCAGTGTTTCCTCCGGCACTGCCGCGATGAAGCGCTCGATCTCCGTGGCGCTCCACCAGCTGCCCATCGGATTGTCCGGATTGGAGAGATAGATCACCTTGGCCCGCTCGCGCCGCGCCGCTTCGGCGAGGGCGCCGAGGTCCTCATGGTGACCTGCATAGGGCACCGCGACGATCCGGCCGCCGAAGCCGGCCACGTGATAGTTGAACGTCGGATAGGCCCCGAGCGAGGTCACTGCGACATCGCCGGGCTCGGTGATCAGCCTGGCGATGAGCCCGTGCAACCCATCGATGCCCTCGCCAACTGCCAAATTGGCCAGGGGTATGCCGAGATGCGCAGCAAGCGCCGCCTTGAGGTCGTGTACCTCGGGGTCGCCATACATCCAGACCCCAGCTGCGACTGACCCGATCGCGGCGATCACCTTCTGCGAGGGGCCGAAGCCGCTCTCGTTGGCGCCGACCCGTGCTCGGAACGGCACACCGGTCCGCCGCTCCAGCGCTTCGGGACCGGTGAACGGCACGGTGGAGGGCAGGGACTGGGCAAGCGGGGTAAGGATGGGGCGCATGGTGCGGCGAACTTATCCTGCCCGGAGCGCGCTGCAACTCCATCCATTCGCACCACGTATCTCAATGGTTACATCGCCAGGCCGCACGTTAGTTTGTGTTGTGCGTGACGCGGGCGCAGGACAATCATCGACCCAATCAAAACCTTCGGGGTGAACTTTCATGATCAAGAACAAACTGACGCTGGCGGTGGCAATCGTAGGCGCGCTCGGGATGACCGGGGCGCAGGGCGCCGAGACGGCGACCGCCATCTTCGCCGGCGGTTGCTTCTGGTCGATCGAAAGCGATTTCGACCATGCGCCGGGCGTCATCTCCACCACCTCCGGCTATATCGGCGGGCACGTCGACAACCCGACCTACGAGCAGGTGGTCACCGAAACCACCGGGCACCGCGAGGCGGTCAAGATCGTCTACGACCCCAGCGTCACCAGCTACGACAAGCTGGTCGACACCTTCTTCCACCTGATCGATCCGATCGAGACACGTGGCCAGTTCTGCGACTACGGCGAGAGCTACACCACGGCGATCTACGCCGGCACCGATGCCGAGCTGAAGGTCGCCGAGGCCGGCAAGGAAGCGACTGCCGCAGCGCTCGGCAAGCCCGTGGCCACCATCGTCGCCATGGCCCCGACCTTCTGGCCGGCCGAGGCCTATCACCAGGATTTCTGGAAGGGCAGCGAGGTGCTTCAGAACGGCCTGACCCGCGCCCAGCACTACGCCCGCTATCGCGTCGGCTGCGGCAAGAACGGCCAGGTCGAAGCCATCTGGGGCAAGGACGCCTTCAAGGGGCTCGACGGGCACGCTTGAACATAGCGAATAGTGAGTAGCGAATGGCGCGGCCCCCACTCGTTACTCGCTACCTCGCAATTCGTTCGCCTTCAGGTCAGATCCGGCGTCCGCTCGCCGGCGCCCTGGGTGTGCGGGTCGGCTGCCAGTTCCACCTTAACGTGCTCGTCCTCGGACGAGAGCATCTTGTTGATGGCGAACTTTGCCTTTTCGGTCAGGTCGCGCAACGTTGGCAGGTATTCCGGCGTCGGCACCCAGGCGCGCAGCTGCAGCATGATCTTGTCGCCCACGAAGCTCTCGACATGCACCGTCGGTGGCGGATCGACCTGCACGCGCTTGTCGGACGTGGCGATCTTCAGCATTGTCCGGCGCGCCGCCGCGACGTTGATCGAATCGGCCACCGTGATGTTCACATCGATGCGCCGGCGCGGTTCGCGGCTGTGGTTGGTGATCGCCGAGGACCAGAGCTTCTGATTCGGCGTGAAGATATAGAGCCCGCTGGTCGAGCGCAGCCGCGTGCCGAACAGGCCGATCTCCACCACGACGCCGGCGACGCCGTCGCCGACGATGTACTCGCCGATGGCGATGGGCCTGAGCCACACCAGCATGATTCCGGCCGCTATGTTGGCGAGCGTGCCTTGCAGCGCCAGCGCAATGGCAAGACCGGCGGCGCCGATCACCGCATAGATCGAGGTGCTCGATACGCCGACGAAGCTCAGCGCCGTCACCACCGAGAAAATGATGATGCCGTATCGCGTTACCTGCGCCAGCAGCGGCGCGAAGTTCTTGTCGACGCCATAGGCCCGCGGCAGCAGGTTCTTCACCGCGCGTGACAGGACGCGCGCCAGATACCAGCCGGCGATCAGCACGATGAGCGCGCTGAGGATGGCAACGGAGTTGTCGGTCAGCCACCTGAGCGGAAGGGAGATGGCGTCGGTCGCTTCAGTGGGCAGGTCGTTCATTGGCTTCCACGGGCCTCAGCGGTGCGGGCGCTAACTTACCAATCTGGCAAAAGCAGGAAAGTCCATGGCAAAGCGAATAGGTGCTGGACAAGGTCGGGAACCCCTGTTAGTCAGCCGCTCGGACCGGGTGCGTAGCTCAGATGGTAGAGCAGCTGACTCTTAATCAGCGGGTCCACGGTTCGAGTCCGTGCGCACCCACCAAATCCTCCTAATGCTTTGATATCGTATCCGGAACGGGAACCATCCCCGTTTGGGCCAGTGCCATCGCAGCGCGATGGCGAGGTGCCGCAGCGAGCGGCCGAATCAGTTTCGCGCCATGTGCGGCCGTGGCCGTAGAGTTGGGGAGTTCGGGCGGGTAAGGCACCCCAGGCCGTGAATTGATCGAATGGCGCTCTTCACAAGGCGCGCCGCGCCGCTTACATAGCCCCACCACCCTTGCTCACGGAGATATCCCGGAATGCCCTTCGGCCTTGATGCTTCGGCTTTTGCGGCATTCTTTCAGGTTATCATGATCGATCTGGTGCTTGCTGGCGACAACGCTGTCGTCATCGGGCTCGCCGCTGCCGGGCTGCCGGCCGATCTCCGCCGCAAGGCCATTCTCATCGGCATCATCGCAGCGACGATACTGCGCATCTGCTTCGCCTTGATCACGACGCAGCTACTGGCGCTCGGTGGCGGCCTGCTCATCGCAGGCGGCTTGCTGCTGCTCTGGGTCTGCTGGAAGATGTATCGCGAGCTGTCGGTCTCGCATGAAGACGAGCACGAGGCGACCGAAGCGCTCGCAGATGCCGATCTCAACGCCGACGGCACGATTGCCGGCAAGGGCAAGAAGAAGACGCTGAAGTCGGCGGTCTGGCAGATCATCATTGCCGACGTGTCGATGTCGCTCGACAACGTGCTGGCGGTGGCTGGCGCGGCGCAGCACCACGAAGTGGCGCTGATCTTCGGCCTCGGCCTCTCGGTGCTGCTGATGGGCGTCGCGGCGACGCTGGTGGCCGGGCTGCTGCATAAGTATCGCTGGATCGCCTGGCTGGGCCTGGTGATTATCCTCTATGTCGCGGTGAAGATGCTCTACGAGGGCGCTGACCAGTTGCTCGGGCATACCCTGCCGATGATCCCGCTGATCAAGGGCGCGCCGCCGGTTCCCGGGGTGCACTAGCATCACGAGTGCACTAGGGTCACGAGTGCACTAGCGTCACGGATACACTAACCCCGCCGTAACCACGGTCCGAGTTTCCTCGCATTGCGAACCGGGCCGTAGCAATTTGCTCATGGCAGCGACGATAGCGTCCGGCAGGTTCTCTGCCGGATTTCGTCCATGTCGCTTGCCGCCCTCTCGCTCAGCCCTGTCGCACAGTTCGCTGTGCCGTCGCATCCGATCGCCACCGGTTTCGCCATGCGGCTGGTCGAGCCGGTAGCCTGGGATGATGCGATTGCCGACTTCGAGGGCGTCTGCCAGGAACAACTGGCGACCTTTGCGCGGGCCCGCTGGCCCGGCGTGGAACTCGAGCCGCAACTGTTCACGCTGGCCGGCGAAGTGGTGGGTGGGTGCCTGATCATGGTGCAACCGCTGCCGCTCGGGCTTGGCGCGATCGCGGTAGCCAAGTGGGCGCCGATGCTGCGCTGCACCGAAACGGCCGACGCCAACGCCATCTACGCGCGCATGGTCGAGGCGCTGTCGGCGGAGTACGCGGTGCGCCGGCGCATGATGCTGTCGGTGCTGCCGCGTGCGGCGCTGGGTACGACCAATGCGGAGTATGAACACCTGCTGAGAGCTGGCTTTCGGCAGGGCGCCAAGCTGCTGTTTCCGGATCGCTACATCGTTAACCTCAAGCTGAGCGACGCCGAACAGCGTTCGAGCTTCCACCAGAAATGGCGCTACCATCTCAACAAGGCCGACAAGGCCGGGCTGCGCTTCGAGCACGCCAGGCCCGATCAGCGGCCCGAGTTCGACGCGCTCTACGAGCAGATGGTCGATCGCAAGAAGTTTCCTGACCATTCGGCCTACGGCACGGTCCCGGCGCTGCTGGCGATGGAAAACCCGACACTCAGGCCGGAGCTGTTCTTCGTGCGCCGGGCCTCGGGCGACATCGTCGCGGGCGCCGTCATCTTCAAGGCCGGAGATCGCGCCGTCTATCTCTACGGCGCGACGAGTGCCGCGGCGCTCGAGCTGCGCGCCGGCTATTTCCTCCACTGGCACATCATCCGCTGGTTGCGCGACAACACTGCGGCCCGCTGGTACGACCTCGGCGGTACCGATGGTTTCCAGGGGCTGCATCAGTTCAAGAAGGGTATGGTCGGAGAACGCGGCGTGATCGTCCCGGTGCCGCCGGTGGCGAACTACGCCGCGCATTGGTGGCCGCGCCTTTTGGGCGAGGGCGCCTTCGCCGGCCGTGAGTTGGCCCACAGCCTCGGTCGCTACGTCGACCGGTTGCGGCCGGATCGGGCCAAGCCCAACCAGTTGCGGAACGCCGAATGAGCCTCCGGCAGCGTCTCGTCTCGCAATCGAGCGTGATCTTCGGCGCCCGGCTGTTCGGCGCCGGCGTGATCTTCCTCGCCCAGGCGGCGATCGCGCGGCTTTGGGGCCCCGACATCCTCGGCGAGTACCTGCTGATCATCGCGACGGTGAATATCGTCGCGGTGGTGATGCCGCTCGGCTTCGAGACCATCGGCACCTATTTCGCCGCCGAGTATCGTTCCACGGGGTACGGGCAACTATTGCGCGGCTTCATGCGGCGCGCTTACGGCCATATCGCGCTCACCGCGTTGGTGCTGCTGGTTGCTGGCTACCCGTTCGCCGGATTGCTCGGCGAACCGGGCAGGGTGCTCCTCGCCCATTGGTTGCCGGCTTGCCTCATGGCTGTCGCCACGGCCGTCGTCTACTGCAACAGCGCGCTGCTGGTCGGGTTGAAGCGCCCGTTCGCCGGATTCTTCGCCGACACCATCTTCCGTCCACTGCTGATCGTCCTTTGCTTCGCGCTCGCCGCCATGGCCAGCGATGCCGAGGCGAAGTTCGCCGAGTTGATCTGGCTCCTCGCCATTGGCTTTGCAGCGATCGCGGCGGCCCAGTTCGCCTGGGTGCTGCGCGCGGCTCGGCAGGTGCCCGATACACCTGCTGTTGCGGCAACCGAGACGAAGCGCTGGTGGCGCTTCGCGCTGCCCTGGGTGGTAATCGCGCTCGCCACCGATTTCTTCTTCGATATCGACCTGCTGATCCTGTCGCACTTCTTGGATCGCGAAAGCCTCGCAGTGTTCGGCGTCTGCACCCGGGTGTTCTCGCTGGTTGCGTTCGGCGTCTCGGCTGTCTACGCGGTGACCCTGCCCGAAATGTTCGAGCGCAACGCCGCGGCCGACCGGCCCGGCTTCCTCAAGCAGATCGGCGAGGCCAATCTCGTTGCCTGCGCCATATCGGTGGCGCTGTTCGCCATCGTGATGGCCACCGGGCCGCTGCTGTTGATGCTGTTCGGCCCGGCATTCCAGGCCGGGGTCGCGCCGCTGGCCGTCCTCTGCCTCGCCCTCTGCATCCGCTCGGTGTTCGGTCCGGCGGCGCTGGTGCTGTCGATCCACGATCGGCCCTATGCGACGCTCCCCGCCATCGGGCTCGGCATGGGCGTGCTGGTGGGCGCCAACATCCTGCTGGTCCCCACGCATGGGCTGATGGGCGCCGCGGTGGCGGCGCTGGCAGCACAGACCTTCTGGTCGGCGGCGATGTGGCTGACGGCGAAACGGCTGGCGGGGATCGATGTATCGGTCGGACCGCGGCTCAGGGAGTTGCTGGCGGGGCGCCGGGTGAAGCGACTTTAGCGGCCAGCCTCACCGTCCCAGCAGCATATCCACCCGGGCTTTGAACTTCGCGATGCGGCCCATGCTCATGCCGGAGTCATAGTCCTCGGTGAGCTTGGTGTAGAACTTTTCCATCACCACGTAGTCCTGCCCGAAAATCTGCTGGCGCAGCAGCGCTGCCTGCTCGTAGCCGTAGCGGCGGAGCAGGGCGAGGGCGACTTCGTTCTCCGGCCGCACCCAGGTGAAGGCCTTGTGGAACTTGCCGTTGTCCCAGTGCTCGTCGAACACCCTCATGCCGTAGAGGCCGAGCCGGGTCTGCCGGTGCGAGGGGAAGATCCAGCTCCAGTAGCGAAAGATCGAGCCGGTTTCCGGCCCCGAGATCAGGCCGCCGCCTGGCACGCCATCCTGCGTGAGGATGATGACGTGGAACGGGTCGACACGCTGCAGCGCCCGAAGGAAGCCCTTGGTCAGCCGCGCCTTCTCGTGCTCCTTGAAGCGTTCTGAATAGTGCGGCGACTCGTCGATGACCGCCATCAGTTCGGCGTGGATCATGTCGAGTTCGTCCGCTCGCGCGGCGTGATAGCCGAGTTCGGGCATCGGGAGCCTCCAAATGGTATTGTCGCCATTGTGGCGGCAAACCGCCGAGAAAGCGTTTACCGCGAGGGTTTCCGAAGGGTTGTCAGCGCCCATCACTAGGCCGAAAGGCGGCAAGTGGTCTGCTTGCCCGACCCTCGGGGCTTGGTTAGAACGGTTCGCAAAATCGGAGGACTATCGATGAGCGAGAGTTTGGTGTTCGCCCCCAGCGCGGCGGCGGTTGCCCGGACACGGACCACGGCAGCGCAGTACGAGGAGATGTACGCTCGCTCACTGAGCGACCCCGAGGGGTTCTGGAAGGAACAATCGCAGCGCATCGACTGGATCAAGGCCCCGACCAAGATCAAGAATACCAGCTACGTCTACCCCGACATCTCGATCAAATGGTTCGAGGATGGGGTGCTGAACATCTCGGCCAACTGCGTCGACCGCCACCTCGCGACCCGGGCCGACGAGACCGCGATCATCTGGGAAGGCGATATCCCGGGCACTGACGGCAAGGTCACCTACCGGCAGTTGCATGAACGGCTCGGCCGCTTCGCCAACGTGCTGAAAGCCAACGGCGTCAAGAAGGGCGACCGCGTCACCATCTACATGCCGATGATCATCGACACTGCCGTCGCGATGCTGGCCTGCGCCCGTATCGGCGCCGTCCATTCGGTGATCTTTGGTGGCTTCTCGCCCGACTCCATCGCCGGCCGCATCAACGACTGCGATTCGAAGATCGTGCTGACGGCCGATGAAGGCCGGCGCGGCGGCAAGACCATTCCGCTCAAGAAGAACGTCGACGAAGCATTGCTGAAGACCCCCGGGGTCGAGCGCGTCATCGTGGTCAAGAACACCGGCAACGCGGTGGAGATGAAAGCCGGCCGCGACGTCTGGTACGCTGACGAAGCCGCCAAGGTTTCGGCCGAATGCGCCCCCGAGCCGATGAATGCCGAGGATCCGCTGTTCATCCTCTATACCTCGGGCTCGACCGGCAAGCCGAAGGGCGTGCTGCACACCACTGGCGGCTACATCGTCTGGGCGTCGCTCACCCATGAGCGCGTCTTCGACTACCGTCCGGGCGAAATCTACTGGTGCACCGCCGACGTCGGCTGGGTCACCGGCCACAGCTACATCGTCTATGGACCGCTCGCCAACGGCGCGACCACGCTGATGTTCGAAGGCATCCCGAGCTATCCCGACGCCGGCCGCTGCTGGCAGGTGGTGGAAAAGCACAAGGTCAACATCTTCTATACCGCGCCCACCGCCATCCGCGCACTGATGGGGGCCGGCGCGGAGATCCCCGACCAGTACGCCATGCCGTCGCTGCGGCTGCTGGGCTCGGTGGGCGAGCCGATCAACCCTGAGGCCTGGCTCTGGTACCATAAGCATGTGGGCAAGGAGCGCTGCGAGATCGTCGATACCTGGTGGCAGACCGAAACCGGCGGCATCCTAATCTCGGCGCTACCCGGCGCCATTGCCGCCAAGCCCGGCTCGGCCACAAAGCCGTTCTTCGGCATTAAGCCGATCGTCTTGTCGCCCGAGGGCAAGCTGCAGGAGCAGACCAAGGCCGAAGGCGTGCTCTGCATTGCCGACAGCTGGCCGGGCCAGATGCGCACCGTCTACGGCGACCATGCACGGTTCGTCTCGACCTATTTCGAGACCTACAAGGGCTACTACTTCACCGGCGATGGCTGCCGCCGCGACGAGGATGGCTACTACTGGATCACCGGCCGTGTCGACGACGTGCTCAACGTCTCCGGCCACCGCATCGGCACCGCCGAAGTCGAGAGTGCCCTGGTTGCGCATCCCAAGGTCGCCGAAGCGGCGGTGGTCGGCTACCCGCACGACATCAAGGGGCAGGGCATCTACTGCTATGTCACCCTGATGGCCGGTGAAAAGGGCGACGACACGCTGAAGGCCGAGCTCAGGAACTGGGTGCGCAAGGAAATCGGCGCCATCGCCTCGCCCGACCTGATGCAGTTTGCGCCCGGCCTGCCCAAGACCCGTTCCGGCAAGATCATGCGCCGCATCCTGCGCAAGATCGCCGAGAACGATTATGGCGCGCTCGGGGATACGACGACCCTGGCCGACCCGGGCGTGGTGACGGACCTGATCGAGAACCGGCAGAACCGCTAGGCTTTACCGAAGCAGACGGCCCCCTCCCATCCTCCCCCTTTAAGGGGGAGGTGCCTCATCGAGTGAATGGCACGATCGAGCGACCGCTCCGACCCTTCACCTCCCCCTTTATGGGGGACGCCGGGAGGGGGCCGTCTCTATCGGTCGACACCGACCAGCTTTCGCCGCACTCCTCGGTCACAAGCCGGGCTGTATTCCCGAGAGACCCTCTTTCATGCGCCTGGCCACGATGCTCCTCGCGACGCTCCTTCCCCTTGCCGCTTCGCCCGCTTGTGCCCAAACGCTCGAGCAAATGGCCGGGCAGATGATCGTCGTCGGCTTCGTCGGCAACGGCGTCGACGACAAGGGCGTCGCGGCGCTGCGCGCCGAGGTTGCGGCGGGTGACATCGGTGGGGTGATGTACCTCAAGACCAATGTCGCGAGCCGCAAGGCGGTCGAGGCGATGAACGCGGCGTTCCGCGAGGCGGCGCCGGCGGGGCTGCCGCCGTTCATCACCCTCGATCAGGAAGGCGGGCTGGTCGAGAGGCTCGACAAGTCCGTCGGCTTCAAGGAAATCCCCGACGCGGCGGCAGTTGCGGCGAGGAACACTCCTGCAGAGGCTCGCGGTATTTACGACGCGCAGGCCGAGGGCATTGCCGCCTGGGGCTTCAACGTCAATTTTGCACCGGTGGTCGATCTCTCCATCAACCCGAACAACCAGGTGATCGCCAAGTATGGCCGGGCCTTCGGCAAGGACGGCAAACTGGTGGCCGAGTACGCCGGCGAGGTGATTGCAGCCCACCATGCGGCGGGCCTCCTGACCTCGCTGAAGCACTTCCCCGGGCACGGCTCGTCGACCGCCGACAGCCACGAGGGTTACGTCGATATCACCAAGACCTGGCGGGACAGCGAACTCGAGCCCTATCGCGAGCTGATCGCAGGCGGCTACGACGACATGGTGATGATCGGCCACCTGATCGACACCAAGGTCGACCCCTCCGGCATGCCATCGAGCCTCTCCAGGCCATGGATTGAGGACAAGCTGCGCGGCGAACTCGGCTTCAAGGGCGTGGTGATCACCGACGATCTCGAGATGGGCGCCATCCGCGATCATTTCACCCTCAAGCAGACCGTGGTCAACGCAGTGCGAGCCGGCGTCGATGTACTGCTGTTCTCCAATACCGCCTACCAGCGCGCCACGCTGGGCGACGAGGTCCGCGCCATCCTCCTCGCCGAGGCCGAGGCGGACCCGGCGTTCAAGGCGCGGATCGAAGAAAGCTACAAGCGCGTCGTGGCGCTGAAAGCGCGCATTGGAGGCGACAATGCCCAAGCCCAGTAAAGCCGAGGTCATTGCGTCACTCGGTCTTGGCGGCCACTTCGAGGGCGGCTATTTCCGCGAGACCTTCCGACCGACGCATCGCGAGAAGCTGGAAACGGCGCGCGGCCCGCGCGGCACCATGACCAGTATTTACTACATGCTGACCGACGATTCCCCGGTGGATCACTTCCACACCAAGCACTCGGACGGCATCCAGTTCCACCATTTCGGGGCGCCGCTTACCTACCATATGATCCACCCCGACGGCCGCTACGAGGCGGTGGTGCTGGGGCCGGACCTGACGGCAGGGCAGGTGCCGAGCCTCGCCGTCGCCGGCGGCGTCTGGAAAGCTGCCGAACTGCCGGCAGGCGAATACGGGCTGGTGAGCGAAGTCGTTTCGCCGGGCTGGGAAATGGAGGACATGATCCTCGTCACCCGCGCTGAACTGCTGGCGCAATTCCCGCAGCATGCCGATGTGATCACCCGGCTGACCCCGGCGCCCTAGCGCCATCCGGGGTGTCGCGGCGATGCTGCTTCATCTATGAGGGCCGGAGTTTTCCCCACCTGAGCCGGGGTGGACGTCGAAAGCGCTCCCGTCCCATAGGTCAAATGGGCTAAACTTCCGACCCCGACAGTGAGAGGCAAGAGCATGAACGAAGAGGGCAGGGAGGTTCGGCGGGTCCGCGCGCTGTTCATCTCCGATGTGCATCTCGGCATGCGTCCCACCCGCATCACCCAGCTGATCGACTTCCTGCGCTGGCATGAAGCCGAAACGATCTACCTCGTCGGCGACATCGTCGATGGCTGGCGGCTGGCCAAGGCCTGGCACTGGCCAGCCGAGTATCACCAACTGGTGGAGATCTTCCTCGACAAGGCGCTGAGCGGCACCCGTATCGTGGTGCTACCCGGCAATCACGACGAGTTCCTGCGCGAGTATCTCGGCACCTACTTCGGCGAGGTCGAGTTCGTCGATCGCACCGTCCACACCACGGCGCAAGGCAAGACCTATGTCGTCATCCATGGCGACCAGTTCGACGTTGTGGTGGCCCACGCCAAATGGCTGGCGCATGTGGGCGACTGGGCCTATCGCGCCGCGCTGCGGCTCAATATCGCGGTCAACTGGGTGCGACGGCGCATGGGCCTCACCTATTGGTCGCTCTCGGCCTGGGCCAAGCACAAGGTGAAGAACGCCGTCAGCGTCATCGGCCGCTTCGAGGAAGCTCTGACGCTCGAGGCCCGCGACAGCGGCGCCGATGGCGTCATCTGCGGCCACATCCACTATGCCGATATGCACGAGCGGCTGGGCATCCACTACGTCAACACCGGCGACTGGGTGGAAAGCTGCACCGCCGTGTGCGAGACGAACGAAGGCGTGCTGGAGCTGGTCCGCTGGACCGAGACGCCATTGCCGCGGAAGCCTAGGAGATTGCGGCTGCGGCGCGCTCCGGCAGTGCCGGGGCAGTAAGAAACCCGATAGAGACGGCCCCCTCCCGGCCTCCCCCATAAAGGGGGAGGTGAAGAGTTGAGGCTCTGTCTTCGATCGTGCCAAAAGCACCGGCAGGGCACCTCCCCCTTAAAGGGGGATGACGGGAGGGGGGCGTCTGTCTCAGTCGACGGTTTCGTGACAGCCTGCCCCCGCCCGTCATCCGTCCGTCACATCCCATTCGCAGCCCTGTCACCCGACTCCCGTAAACCCACGCCATCGCTTGCCGATGGATGGGTCCGATGCGCAAGGTCTTGATCGTCACCGATGCCTGGTTGCCGCAGACCAATGGGGTGGTCCGCTGCCTCGAAGCGGTTGGCCGGGAGTTGATGGGCCGCGGCCATGAGGTGAGTTACCTCACTCCCGAGGGTTTCTGGACTTTCCCGATGCCGACCTATCCGGAGATCCGGCTGTCGCTGGTCACCCCGATGACCATCGGGCAAGTCATTGCCCGTGAGGCGCCCGAGCACATCCACATCGCCACCGAAGGTCCGCTCGGACTGCTCGCCCGCTTCGTCTGCCTCGAGCAGGGGCTCGCCTTCACCACCAGCTACCACACCCGGTTCCCGGAATATGTGGCGGCGCGGATGCCGATCCCCACCGAGTGGACTTATGGTTTCCTGCGTTGGTTCCACGGTCCGGCCGCCGCAACGCTGGTGCCCACCGCCTCGATGCAGCAAGAGCTCGCCTCGCGCCAGTTCGGCCATACACGGCTGTGGACCCGCGGCGTCGATCACTCGCGCTTCTCGCCGGGGCCGAAGACGGAGTTCATCGAGCTGCCCGGCCCGCATCTGCTCTATGTCGGCCGCGTCGCGGTGGAAAAGAACGTCGAAGCGTTCCTAAAGCTCGAGGTGCCCGGCACCAAGATCATCGTCGGCGACGGTCCGGCGCGCGCCGAACTTGCGGCGCGCTACCCTGATGCGGTGTTCCTGGGGCTCAGGACGGGCGAGGAACTGTCCCGTCTCTACCGCTCGGCCGATGTCTTCGTCTTCCCCAGCCGCACCGACACCTTCGGCAACGTCATGATCGAGGCGCTCGCTTCTGGCGTGCCGGTGGCCGCCTATCCGGTCACCGGTCCGCGCGACATTCTCACCGATCCCGCATGCGGTGCGCTCGACGAGGATCTCGGCTTCGCGGTGATCCGCGCCCTGACGCTCAGCCGCGAAGCTGCCCGCACACATGCGCTCGGCTTCACCTGGGCTCGCTGTGCGGACCTGTTCCTCGATGCCCTGGTGCCGGTGCGCGAGGCGACAGCCAAGGCGGCATAATCGCACCACGTTACGCGCATTAACGCGCGGGCCCGTTGATCTTTCTTCTGGCGCTCTGCAGTGTCCGGCCGTGCGGCGGATTCTCCCGCCCGGAGCACCCGGATGTCGTCGACCACTGTCGCCCCGCGCCTCTCGCCAGAGCTGCGCGCCGCGATCTATCATTTCACCGTCTTCGGCAGCACCGGCGTGGCGTCGGTTTATCTGGGCATCTGGCTGATCAACCACGGCATCAGCGCCGAAGAGATCGGCATCATCAATGCCGCGCCGCTCGTCGCCATGCTGCTGGTCAACCAACTGGTCGGCCGCATCGCCGATCGCATGCCGGATTGGCGCGGCGTCATCATCGTGCTGTCGCTGATATCAGGTCTGGTGCCGATCGGGCTGTTCTTCGTCTCCGGCTTCTGGGGCATCCTCGGCATCTGGATCTTCTCGGTCATGCCGGCCTTCGCTCTCGTCCCCATCGTTGACGCTGCGACGCTCAGGATGACGCAGCGGCGCGGCACCGATTTCAGCGCCGTGCGCGCCTGGGGCACCGTCGGCTTCATGGTGGCAACGCTCTGCAGCGGTCCGCTGATCGCCTGGCTCGGCGACGGCGCGTTCGTGCCGGTGTTCGTCGCCTTCGCGCTGCTGCGCGCGGTGCTGGCGTTCCAGCTGCCGCAGTTCCGCTCCGGGGAGGACCGTGCCGCCGCGAGGAAGGGCGCCAGCCACCTGCGTGAGGTGTTGAAGCCGTGGTTCCTGATGGGACTTCTCGGTGTCGCCATCCTCTATTCGACCCATGGCGTGCTGACCGCCTTTGCCGCGATCCTGTGGACGGAACAGGGGATTTCGCCCGGACTGATCGGTCCGCTGACCGCGACGATGGCAGCCGCCGAAGCGGTGATGATGTTCATCTGGAGCCGCTTGAAGCTGAAGGTCTCCGCCCGTCACATCATCATCTTCGCCTGTCTTGTTGCGGCGCTGCGCTGGACCGCCATGGCCTTCTCACCGCCGATCTGGGTGCTGTTCGGGCTGCAGCTCCTGCACTCCATCACCTTCGCCATGGGCTATCTCGGCGGTATCTACTTCCTCGCCAACTGGACCAGCGACGATATCGCTGCCGAGGCGCAGGGCTTCTCCTACGTGCTGCAGCAGGCGATGTCGGTGGTGGTGATCCTCGCGATGGGCTGGTTCGTGGCCGCCTTTGGTCCAATGGCGTGGTTGTTCGTGGCGGCCTATGCCGTCTTCGGAGCGCTTTGCGTGGTGCTCTCGCTGAAGCTGCAACCGCCATCCGCGCACCCGATCACGTCGGATCAGCTGACCGTAGCCGATCCGGCCCCCTGAGGTTTGACATGCCTGCCAAATCGGCCACAGAGCCGTTCATCACGCCCGAGCTGCGCGCCACGGCGTTCTACTTTTCCATCTACATGGCGGGGGCGGCGTTCAACGTCTATGGCGGCATCTGGTTCGCCGACAAGGGGCTGAGCTCAGAGCAGATCGGCATCATCAACGCCGTGCCCGTGCTGGTGACGCTGCTGCTCAACATCGTCGTCGGCCGCGTTGCGGACAAGGCTTCGGACTGGCGGCAGGTGATCGTCCTGGGCTGCGGGCTCGCGGCGCTTGTCCCCATCGCGCTGTTCTTCGTCCACGACTTCTGGGGCATCCTGATCATCTGGACCCTGGCGCTGTTGCCCATCAACGTCGTTGGCCCGGTGGTCGATGCCGCCACCATGAGGATGACGCGGCGGCGCGGCACCCAGTACGGCCCGATCCGCGCCTGGGGCACCGTCGGCTACATGGTGACGCTGTTCGTGGTCGGCTGGATCATCAGCACCTATGGCGGCGGCATCTTCCTGCCGATGTTCGTCGGCCTGTCGATCCTGCGCGGTCTCGTCGCCTTGGGTCTGCCGCGGTTCCGCGCCGGCGAAGGCGAAGTGAGGCCGCCCACCTCTGGCGCGACGCACCTTGGCGCAGTGATGAAGCCGTTCTTCCTCCTGCCGCTGGTCGGCTTCTCGATGGTCTATGCCACGCACATCGTGCTCAACGCCTTCCAGGCCTTGCTGTGGATGGAGCAGGGGCTCTCGGCAGATCTCATCGCCCCGCTGCTCGCTCTGGCGGCTTTTGCCGAGGCAGCGATCATGTTCGTGTTCGGGCGCATCGCGCGCCGCTTCTCTGCCCGCAGCTTGATCCTGCTTTCAGCGGCTACGGCCGTGTTCCGCTGGATCTGCATGGGTTTCCAGCCTGGGCTCGAGTTTCTTGTTCCCCTGCAGCTGATGCATGCGTTCACCTTTGCACTCGGCTTCATGGGCTGCGTCAACTTCATTGCCAACTGGACCAGCGACGAGATCGCCGCCGAGGCGCAGGGCTTCTTCCAGATGCTGCAGCAGGCAATGAGCGTCATCGCGCTGATCGGCTTTGGCTGGCTCACCGGCCTGATGGGCGCCAAGGCCTACTTCATCGCGGCGGGCTTCGCCTTTGTCGGGGCGTTGCTGATCTGGTTGTCGATCACCATGCAAGGCCCGAAACGCCCGGCCGAGGCACGGCTGGGCTAGCAAAGCCGGCGCCACGCTCTATCTCTTCGAGGCAACCTCAGGAGAGATCGATGAACGATGCGCCCAGATCCTACCAGCCGATCAATTTCGCCCAGAAGTACGGGCTGTTCACCGAGCAGTGGCAGCCCAAGGTGGTAGCTGAGCTCAACGACTATCAGTTCAAGCTGGTGCGGATCGAAGGCGATTTCGTCTGGCACGAGCATCCGGATACCGACGAGGCTTTCATCGTCCTCGAAGGCGAACTGCGCATCGATTTTCGCGATGGCGCGGTGACGGTGAAGCCGGGCGAAATGTTCGTGGTCAAGCAGGGCGTCGAGCACAAACCCTACGCTGCGGGCGAGGTGAAGATGATGCTGATTGAGCCACGCGGTGTGGCCAACACGGGCTCGGCGCCCGGCGAGCGAACGGCACAGAACGACGTCTGGATCTGACGGCAAAGAAAAAGGCCCGCGGTTTCCCGCGGGCCTGGAGTCGAGGTCAATCTCGTTCAGGTCAGCCCAGACGCCCGCTGGCATGGGCCAGCATGGTGTAGACCCGGCCGCGATCGCTGAGCAGGTACTCGCGGGTTTCGCCGGCCGGGTTCGTTCCGGTGGCGGCGCGCTTCAGCAACTGCTCGAACTCGGCCATGTACGTCGCCGCGGTCTTGGCGAAGTCGCTGTCGCGCTGGATGCGCTTGCGCACTTCGTCATAGGTCGCCTGGCCGCCCAGCGTGTAGATGCGGCGCGAGAAGACGTTCTGCTCGCCGGCTTGGTAGCGCTGCCAGGCGTCGGCCAGCGCCGAAGGCTCCATCGCCTTGGCGATCTCCTCGGTGAGGGTTGAGAGGTTCTGCGGCGCGGCCGGGGCCGGAGCTGCTGGAGCAGGGGTCGGCGCCGGCGTCGGGGCCGCAGCCGACGGACCAGAAGCGTTACGCAGCACGTCGCGCAGCCAACCGCCGCCTTCTTCCGTCTTGGGCGCCGCTGCGGCGGGCTTGGCCTCTGCCACCGGCTGCGGGCGCGGTGCGGTGACCACCGGGGCCGAAACCTCGGGCATGGCAGCGTAGCGGGCACGTGCCGGCTCGGCCTTCGGCGGCTCGGCGGCGCGCACCGGTTCCGGACGGACCGGTTCGGGCCGAGGCTCGGGACGCGACGGGGCTTCATCGCGAGCCGGACGGCTCGGTGACGGCCGACGCTCGTTGAGGTCGTGCGTCGCCGGCTGGGCGCGGACGATGGCGTTGAGCTCGGCGAGGGCCTCGATCTGCTCGGCCACGACGCGACGCATTGCAGCGGCGCTCGACTTGGTCTCTTCGGGCAGCTCCATCACGCCGCGTGCCAGTTCGGAGCGGGTGTTTTCGAGTTCCGAGCCCACTTCCTTGGCGGTGGCGCGCATGGCGGTCGCCGTCTCGTTGAAGCGCTGCGTCGCGGCCTCGAGCGCCTGCTGCATCTCGAGGATCATCGTCGCTTGCGTCTGGCGCAGGGCATCGGCGGCGCGCTGGCTCTCGTTCGACGCGGTGTCGGTGAACGAGCCCAACTGGGTGGCGACGCGGTGCGAGGTGCCTTCCAGTGCTTCCTCGAGCAGGTTGGTGCTCTTGCCGAGCACCGACTGCATCTCTGCCGTGGCACTGGCGAGGGCGCTCTGAACCTTGTCGGTGGTGCCGGTGAGGGCCTGCTCCAGCTGACCGGTGGTCTCGCCAAGCGCGGTCTGCACGCGTTCTGCCGTGCTGCTCATTACCGACTCGAGCTGGCCGGTGGTTTCGCCCAGCGCGGTCTGCACGCGCTCGGCAGTGCTGTTCATGACCGTCTCAAGCTGGTTGGTGGTCTCGCCCAGCGCGTTCTGCACCTTCTCGGCGGTGCTGGTGAGCACCGATTCGAGCTGGCCGGTGGTCTCGCCCAGCGCAGTCTGCACCATCTCGGCCGTGTTGGTCAGCACGCTGTGGAGCTGGCCGGTTGTGTCGGCAAGCGCCGCATTGATGGTGCCCGAAGTCGTCTCCAGCGTCTCGGCGACGCCCGACGTGGTCGAGGCCAGCAACTGCTCCATCGACTCGCGGGCGGCGACCAGGCGCTGCTCGGTTTCTTCGACAGTTTCGGAGATCGAGTGCGCAAAACCGCGCATCCGGCCGTCGATCTCGTCGGCGCGGGCGGTGAAGGCCTGGGCCAGCTCATCCATCGCCGAGCGGCGCTCGTCGAGGTTGGCCAGCGTCATGGTGCCCGAAGCCGAGAGGTTCTGCGCCGCGCTGTCGAGGCTCTTGGCCTCGGCGTCGAGGTTGCCGAGCATCGAGCCGAACTCGTTGACCATGGAGGCGATCGAGGCCTGCAGGGCGCCGACATGCTCGGTGACGAGACGGCCGGCTTCCTCGGTCGAGCCGATCGCTTCGCGAACCGTGGTCGAGTAGGTCGCGGTCTGCTGGGCTACCGAGTTCTCGAGGTTGGCGAGATTCGCCGTCGAGGCGTCGAGCACCTTCTGCAGCAGCATGTTGGAGTCGTTGAGCTTGCCCAAGGCAGTCGTCACATCGGTGAGGATGCGCGAGGTCGACTGGTTCATCAGGTCTTCGGCCTGCGAGGCGTTGGTGATCAGCGCCTGCGCCAGGACGTTGCCATGGTTCTGCAGGCTCATTTCGAGCTGCGCGGAGCTGTCGGAAACCAGTGCCGAGAAGGCATTGGTCTGCTCGGAGACCACACGGTTGATCTCGGCCACCTTGCCGCCGATAGCGTCGGCAGCGGCCACCGCCTTGATCGAGATCAGCTCGTCGATATTGCTCGACGCCTGGTGGATCTGGGCAAGGGCGCGGCCCACCGCCACGTCCATGCGGTCGGCGGTCGAAGTAACGTCGTCGGCAATCCCCTGGGTCGCCGAAACGATGCGGCGAGAGATGGTCTCTTCAATGCGGTCCGCACCGGCCTCGAGGTCGGTCATCGATTGCACCAGCGCGGTATTGATCGCGGTGTTGAGCGACGCGAGCCGCTCGGCCGTGATGTCGGCACGGGCGGTGATCGCCTCGGGCAGGGTGCCCAGGCGCTGGTCGACCATATCGGTGATGGCCTTGCGGGCCGAGTTGACGCCGGTCTCGATGATGTCGGCGGCTTTGCGGGCGCTCTCGCCAACGGTGCCGGCGGCGTTCTCGATGCGGGCGTTCACGCCGGCTTCGGCATCGGCCATGCGCAGGATGGCCGTGTCGATGCCGCGGCCGAGGCCTTCGCTGACTTCGGACACTTTGGACTCGATCAGCGTCGAGACGGCGCCTGCACGTTCCGACATCACTTCGGTGACGTTGCGGAGGCTGGCGTCGATCCGGTCGCGGGCCGTAGTGCCCTGGGCATCGATGGTGCGGGCCAGCTCGCTGGTGCGCTCGCCGATGGCCGCGGCAATGCCGACGGTGTGGCTGCCGAGCGTTTCTGCCAGCTGCTGAGTGCGGGTATTGAGTGCGTCGGCGAGCTCGGCCGAGCGGGTCGAGACCGTCGTTGCCAACGCCTGGGTGCGCTGGTCGAGGCTGTCGCCGATCTGCCGGGCATGCTGTTGCAGGGTCGCGTCGATCGCGGTGCTGCGGCGATCGAGGCTGTCGCCGATCTGTTGCACGTGCTGCAGCAGCGAGGTGTCGAGCGCCTGGGTGCGCTGGTCGAGGCTGTCGCCGATCTGCTGGGCGTGCTGTTGCAGGGTCGCGTCGATAGCAGTGCTGCGGCGATCGAGGGTGTCGCCGATCCGCTGCACGTGCTGCAGCAGCGAGGTGTCGAGCGCCTGGGTGCGCTGGTCGAGGCTGTCGCCGATCTGCTGGGCATGCTGCTGCAGGGCGGAGTCGAGCGTCGCGGTGCGCTGGTCGAGGCTGTCGCCAATCTGCTGGGCATGCTGCTGCAGCGCCAGGTCGATGGCCTGGGTACGGGTCGCGACCGACTGGTCGAGCGCCTGGGTGCGGTTCGCCACCGCCTGGTCGAGTTCCTTGGCGCGGCCGGTCAGGACGTTGTCGAACTGCTCGACCCGCGAACCGAGCGCCAGGTCGATCGCCTGGGCGTGGGTGAGGATGTTGGTGTCCATGGCGCGGGCGTGGCCGGCGATAGTCACGTCGAATGCCTTGACGTGTTCGTCGAGCGCGGCGCTCAGTTCGCCATGCCGGTTGCTCAGGGTGTCGCCGAGCAGCTGGGTGCGGCTGTCGAGGGCGTCGGCGATGATCTGCGTGTGGCCTTCCAGCGAGTCCGAGATTTCCTGCGAACGGTTGGCGATCGCTTCGGTAATCTGCTTGGTGCGCTGGCCCAGCGTCTCTGTCATCTCACGGGTACGCTGCGAGACGATTTCATTGAAGTGCTCGGACTTCTCGTCGAGGGCCATTTCCAGCACGTTGGCGCGGGCGGCAAAGCTCGCGTTGTTCTTGTCGAGCGCGGCGATCAGCTTGTCGCCCTTGTCGCCGATCACGCCGTCGAGGCTGGCGAGGCGGTTGTCGATCACCACCGCGATCTCGTCGAGGCGGGCGTCGAACTGCGCGAGGTTTTGCGAACCGGCGCCGGTAAGGGTGACGCGGGCGCGCTCCGTGGTGTCGTCGAGCGCACCGCTCAGCTCGATCATCGCCGACTGCAGGCGCGATTCCATCGAGTTGACCTGGATCTGCACCTGCTCGTCGAGCTGGTGGCTGAGGCCACTGAGCAGTTGCTCGGCTTCGCGGGCGCGGCCGGTTATGTCCGACGCAATGCGGGTGCCGATCATGTCGAGGGCGCTCGAGACTTCGTGGCCGCGGTCGCGCAACTGGTCCAGCAGGGTGATGCCGCCCTGGCTGAGAAGCTTGGCCAGCGACGAAGTGCGGTTGTCGATGGCGTCGGAGAGGGTCACGGCGCGGCTGTCGAGTGCCTCGGTGAGCGACTGCATGCGGCCATCGATCACCGCGCTCAGTTCCTGCGTGCGGTTCTCGAAGGCGCCCGAAATGGTGCCGGCGCGGTCCTCGAGCGTGATGTTGAGGCGCGACGCGCTGTCGTCGAGCGCCACCAGCAGGTGGCTGGTGCGCTGGTCGATCAGCGACACGAAGCTCTCGGTGCGCTCGCCGAACGCGCCGTTCAGCGAGTTGCCGGCGGTTTCCAGCGCCTTGGTCAGGTTGCCGCCCGACTCGACGATGGTGCCCGCAATGCGCTGCGAGATCATGTCGAGGTCGAACACCAGGCCGGTGTGGCTTTCGGTAATCGCTTCGCGCACGCGCTCGGTATTGGTGATCACCGCTTCGCGCTGGCTGGCCAGTTCCTGGATCAGCGCGCGCATGCGCGATTCATTGTCGGAATACGTGCGTTCGAGCGCGGTGACCTCGTTGTGGATCATCACTTCGAGTTCGCCGGCGCGAGACAGGGCGCGCTCGAGGCCATCGCCCAGCGCGTTCACTTCGCGACGCACCGCCTGGCCCACCGAGGCAACCTTTTCGGATGCAGTGGTTTCCGGCTCGGCAAGGCGGATCGCTGCTTGCGTCACGGCGGCCGCGGCATTGCGCAGGTCCTGCGCGCGGCGGATCAGCGTGGCGATGGCGAAGATGCCGATCACCGGCACGATGGCGAGCGCGAGCAGGCCGATGAAATCGTTCGAGCCCCAGAACGCGGCGGTGCCCATGTCGGCGCCGTTGCGGATCATGGCCACGAGCGCGATCGCCACCACCCAGCCGAGCGCCACCAGCCCGGCCACCATGGTCGGCGCGCCGCTCGATTTCGACTGCAGGCCGTAGAGAATCTTGGAGGACGGGAAGCGGTCGTCATTGGCGACCGACCCGGTCTGCGCCGCGAACTTGTCGGCGGTCCGCTGACGCTCGGAGCGCGGCGAGTTATCGCGCGGCGGGAGTTTGGGGGCAGCCTTTTCGGCCGGCGGTTCCTCCGCCGCAGCAGGCTGGTCAAGGTTCGCGAAAACCGAGTCCTTCAGCGCGTCCTCGACGGCCGAGAATGCGAGCGTAGCAGGATCGTTCTGGGGTGTTGCGGTCTTCTTGGCCATAACTCTTTACAACTCTCGCATCGGCACATGGCAGGCGATCAGAGCTTGCATTGGACCACCGCCGGAGTTCCGGTTAGCCGTCCAAATTGGGTAAAATGCGATTCAAATGCCCCGCAGTCTGCCCTATGCCCCACGCCGCCGCACGCTAGGTGGACCTCAAACATACATACAATTTGAGGCAAACCGAACGCATTCTTAATGGAAGGTTAATTTCGGGTCGGAATGCGGCCGGTTAAGGGCATAGATAAGATTGTACCCATTGGTTTTGGCTGCCCTTCATCCGCCCCCGCTAGCTTCCTGCCATAGCCCAGGTCCGGGCGATAGGAAGGGTTGCGGGGATGGTTAGGAATACAGCAGTCGAGTCCGGGGCCGATGCCGCTCCCCGGGATGCTTCCCGCGCGCCCATCGACATGGACCACCTCGACCAGCAGTCGCTCGGCGATCCGGGCCTGCGCGACGAAGTCCTCCGGCTCTACGCCCAGATGTCGAGTGTCTATCTCGGCCGCATCGAGGAGAGCACCTCGATCCCAGTGCTGCTCGAGCACCTTCATACCCTCAAGAGCGCCGCCGCCGGCATCGGCGCCTGGGGTGTTCGCGACCTTGCCAAGCGTGCGGAAGACGCCTTGCGTTCGGGCGCCCCGGTCAATCCGGAGCATATCCAGGACATCGCCACCGCCGTCGCCGACTGCCAGCAGTTCATCGCCGAGTTGGTCAGCGCCGAAGAGGCCTGAACGAGGCGCATGCGCGTGCGCCGTTTGGCGCGCTTGCGACTGGGGGCCGGCACCGTTATATGCGGCTAACCCCTCCTGAGCGAAGTTACATGCCCCACATCACCTATATCGAATCCGACGGCACGCGGCACGAAACCGAGGGCGAAGTCGGTTCGACCGTGATGGAAACCGCCATCATGAACGGCGTTCCCGGCATCGTCGCCGAATGCGGTGGTGCGTGTACCTGCGCCACCTGCCATGTCTATGTTGACGACGCCTGGACCGAAACGGTCGGCGGTCCCTCGATGATGGAAGAGGACATGCTGGATTTTGCCTATGCGGTGAAGCCCACCAGCCGCCTCAGCTGCCAGATCAAGGTCAAGGACGCGCTCGACGGGCTGGTCGTCCACGTGCCGGAGCGGCAGGGCTGATCCTTGATTTGGACCATTCAATGGTCTAAATTAATGGTCCAAATTATGGACCAGAGCGATGAACATTCCAATTACCGAGGCCAAGGCTCAGTTGACGGAACTGGTTCGTCGCGCCGAGAGCGGTGAAACGGTCGTGCTGACGCGACATGGCAAGCCGGCGGTTCGCCTTGTGCCGGCCGATGCTCCGGCTCCAAGAAAGCTGGATCGGGCTCTGATCGATGAGATTACCAGGCAGGCGGTGGCCAAGCTGGGTCCAAGTGACGGACCGCCCGGCGATCACAGCTTTCTCTACGGTGACGACGGGTTGCCGATTTGATCGTCGTCGATACCTCAGCGCTTATGGCCATCCTCCGAGAGGAGGAAACCAAGGACGCCTGCCTTGCAGTCCTGGCTTCCAATGTCGAGGTGAGAGTTTCCGCTGGAACTCTTGTAGAGGCCTACGTCGCCAGCGAGTATCGGGGCATTGGAGGGCTGATGGTCAGCCTGGTCCGGTCCCTCAAGCTGGAGGTGGTCCCAGTAACCTCGGAAACTGCGGAGTTCGCCCGGTTAGCCTTTCAACGATGGGGGAAAAGGCGCCATCCGGCAACGTTGAACTTCGGCGACTGTTTCAGTTACGCGCTCGCCAGGCAGTTGGATTGTCCGCTGCTCTTCGTAGGTGACGACTTCTCTCAGACAGACATCCAGAGCGTCCTCTAGCACTGCCATTCCATCGGCCCGCGTGAGCATGGATTCATTTCGCGGCTGACATCGTTCGGCCTCAACGCAATTCTAATCCATAGCTGCAACGGGAAACATTAAAGCTATTGAATATCAATAGCTTGTTCCAAAGTCCCGAAGTCAGTATGTATCCGGCTCCGGAAAGGCCGTGAATGGGTGAGCTCAACACATTCCCCGTCAGCTACAAAGTCCAGGGTCAGCGCATCGTCATTGTCGGCGGTGGAGAAGAAGCCCTCAACAAAGCCCGGTTGGTCACTAAGACGACTGCTTTAGTCGTCATTGTCTCTCAAAACGTCGAAGCCGATTTCTCCGAACTGCCGGTCAAGGTGCTGGCGCGCCCGTTCGCCGATGCCGATCTCGTTGACGCGGCTCTGGTTTTCGTCGCCGACCACGGTCCCGACGGTGAGGCGGCCAAGCGCGCCGCGCGAGCCCGGCGGATCCCCTTGAACGTCGTCGATGTGCCCGACGAGTGCGATTTCTACACCCCCTCGATCATCGAGCGGGCGCCGGTGACCATCGCCGTCGCCACCGAGGGCGATGCGCCGGTGCTCGCGCGCCTGATCCGGGCGCGGATCGAGGCGGCGCTGTCGCCCAACCTTGGCGCTCTCGCAAAGCTCGCCGGCTCGATGCGCGACAAGGTCGCCGCCGTGCTGCCCGGCGCGCGCGCCCGCCGCTTCTACGAAGAGCTGGTCACCTCGCCGGAAGTCGAAGTCGCGCTGCTGCGCGGGCAGGGCCATGCGAAGGCCGAGAGTCTGCTGGCCCAGCATGGCGCCGAGGGCGACAGCCCTGGCGTTGTCTGGCTGATCGGCGCCGGCCCCGGCGCCGAGGACCTGCTGACATTACGCGCTCAGCGCCTGCTGCAGGAAGCCGATGTGATCGTCCACGATCACCTGGTGCCGGCCGCAGCGGTAGAAATGGGCCGGCGCGATGCGGAGCGCATTCTCGTCGGCAAGCAAAAGGGCCATCATTCGTTCACCCAGGCCGAAATCAACGCGCTGATCGTGCGGCTCGGCAAGGCCGGCAAGCGCGTGGCGCGTTTGAAGGGCGGCGACCCGATGGTATTCGGGCGGGCCGGTGAAGAGATCGATGCGCTGAAGGCCGCCGGGATCGCCTATCACATCGTGCCTGGCGTCACCTCGGCGCTGGCGGCGGCTGCCGATACGGCAACGCCGGTGACACTGCGCAAGATTTCGACCGGCTTCGTCCTCGCTACGGCGCATGGCGCCGAGTCCGAGGAACTGAAGCATTGGGCGGCGCTCGCGTCGACCGGGCTGACGCTGGCGCTCTACATGGGCAAATCCGTCGCCGGGCCGACCGCCGAGCGGCTGATCGCCGAAGGCGCGGCAGCAACCATCCCTGTCGGCGTGGTGGTCAGGGCAGGGCGCAAGGACCGGGTGCTCTATCGCGGCAGTCTCGGCACCCTCGCCTCGGGCACCATCGAGCTCGAGGATGGGCCGGCAATCATTTTCGTGGGCGAAGCGATCGCTCATGGCGACTGGAGCGAAGCGATCGAACTCGCCAGCTCCGCATTCAAGGTGGCGTAAGTGAGCATGGAAATTCTCACCGGCAATGAGCTGATGAGCGGCGCGACGGTCTATCTCGATCGCTCCGGCAACTGGGTCGAAGAACTGCAGCAGGCCCGTGTCTTCCTCAAGGAAGAGGCGGAGTCCAAAGAGGCGGCGCTCGCAGCGACCAGGAAGACACTGCGCATCGTCAGTCTCGAGGTCGAGACCGTGACGCTGCGCGATGGGGTGATCCATCCCGACCGCATCCGTGAGCGCATCCGCGCCGAGGGCCCGACGGCTCCGCGCTTCGAGCGCCAGCATCTCGACGAGGATGGCCATGTATCGATATGACGAGTTCGACGCCGCGTTCGTGAAGGAACGCACGGCGCAGTTTTCCGACCAGGTGGCCCGCCGTCTCACCGGTGAGCTCAATGAAGACCAGTTCCGGCCGCTGCGGCTGATGAACGGGCTCTACCTTCAGCTTCATGCCTACATGCTCCGCATCGCCGTGCCTTACGGCACGATGAACTCGAAGCAGATGCGCATGCTGGCGCGGATCGCCCGCGACTACGATCGTGGCTATGGCCACTTCACCACGCGCCAGAACATCCAGTTCAACTGGCCCAAGCTGCGCGATATCCCGAAGATCCTGGCTGACCTCGCCTCGGTCGAGATGCACGCCATCCAGACTTCGGGCAACTGCATCCGCAACATCACCACCGACCAGTTCGCCGGAGCCACCGCCGACGAGATCATCGATCCGCGTCCGGTCGCCGAAATCCTGCGCCAGTGGTCGTCGCTCCACCCCGAGTTCAGCTACCTGCCGCGCAAGTTCAAGATCGCCATGACCGGTTCGACCACCGACCGCGCGGCGATCCGCTTCCACGATATCGGCCTGCAGGCGGCGACCAATGCGCTGGGCGAAATCGGCTGGGAAGTCTGGGTCGGCGGCGGTCTGGGCCGTACGCCAATGATCGGCAAGCAGATCAGCCCGTTCGTCCCGCACGAACACCTGCTCGCCTATCTCGAGAGCATCCTGCGCGTCTACAACCGCTACGGCCGACGCGACAACAAGTACAAGGCGCGCATCAAGATCCTGGTGCATGAGACCGGCATCGACACCATCCGCGAGCAGGTCGAGGAAGAGTTCGCCCATGTGAAGGGCGGCGTGCTGACCCTGCCGCAGCAGGAGCTCGACCGGATTACCAGGTACTTCGCGCAGCCGGACTATGAGCTGGTGAACGAGACCACCGTGGATGTGGCGAAGGAAAAGATCCTCAACCCGCCGTATGGTCGCTGGCTCGAGCGCAACCTCAATGCTCACCGCCAGCCGGGCTATGTGTCGGTCACCATCTCGTTGAAGCCGACCGGCGGCGCGCCGGGCGATGCCACCGACAAGCAGATGGAAGTCGTTGCCGACCTAGCCGAGCGCTATTCGTTCGACGAACTGCGCGTCAGCCACGAGCAGAACCTGGTGTTGCCGCATGTGCGGATCAGCGACCTGCCGGCGGTTTACGCCAAGCTGGTGGAACATGAACTCGCCGAGGGCAATGCCGGGCAGATCACCGACATCATCTGCTGCCCGGGCCTCGATTTCTGCGCCCTGGCCAATGCCCGCTCGATCCCCCTGGCGCAGGAGCTCAGCCGCAAATTCGCCTCGCCCGAGCGGCAGGCCGAAATCGGCGACCTCAAGATCAAGATCTCGGGCTGCATCAACGCCTGCGGCCACCACCATGTCGGCCACATCGGCATTCTGGGCGTCGAGAAGAAGGGCACCGAACTGTACCAGATCACCGTCGGCGGCGACGCCACCGAGAACGCGGCGATCGGCAACATCCTCGGCCACGGCTTCGTCGTCGAAGACGTGCCCGCTGCCATCGAACGGCTGGTCGATCTTTACATCGCCAAGCGCGAGAGCGCCGACGAGCCGTTCATCGCCGCCTATCGGCGGCTGGGCGACGCGCCGTTCAAGGAGGCGCTCTATGGCAACGCATGAGCTTAGCCAAAAGGCCCCCTCACCCGGGCCTTCGGCCCGACCTCTCCCCCAAGGGAGAGGTGGCGCGGTGGCGCGGCCTGTTCGCCGCGTAGCGGCGGGTGAGGGGGCCTTTGCAGCACGCTCGGAGGCAAGCAATGCTTGATCTGGCCCCAACCCGCACCCACAAGCCGGATAAGCTGCGCGAACTCGGCATCATGTCGCTCAACGGCATGTTCGACGAGATGGACGGCGTTGCGGTGCTGCGCCAGGCCGTCGAGGAACTGCTGGTCGACGACATCGCCATCGTCTCCTCATTCGGCGCCGACTCCTCGGTGCTGCTGCACATGGTCTCCGAGGTGAAGAAGGACCTGCCGGTCTATTTCCTCGAAACCGGCAAGCACTTCCCCGAGACGCTCGATTATGTCGAGACGCTGAAGCGGCACCTCGGGCTCACCAATGTCATCGCGCTCCATCCCGACAGCAAGGATATCGAGCGCTTCGACCCCAAGGGCGACCTGTGGGAGACCGACCCGGATTCGTGCTGCCATATCAGGAAGACCGAGCCGCTCGACGCCACGGTTTCGGGCTTTGGTGGCTGGGTCACTGGGCGCAAGCGCTACCAGACCGCCGAGCGCGGCGTGCTGCCGCATTTCGAGCTGACCAGCGACGATCGCATCAAGGTCAACCCGCTGGCCTATTTCTCTGACGCCGATATCACGACCTACAAGCTCAAGTATGGGTTGCCCGAGCACCCGCTCTACAATAAGGGCTACAAGTCGATCGGTTGCGCGCCGTGCACCAGCGTGGTGGCCGAAGGCGAAGATCCGCGTGCCGGCCGCTGGCGCGGATTGAACAAGAAAGAGTGCGGCATCCATTTCGATTTCAACGGAGCCATCGCCAAACCCATGGCCGCTCAGGAATTGAACCTCTTCAAGGATGGCGCTTTCATCGCCGACCCGTTCCGCGCCTGGGCGGAGGGTGATGATGCCGGCACCGTGCGCTACACGCACATCCCGCTGCCGGTGTTCCTCGAGAACCGCGAGGCCGTACTGGCTAACCCGCACCCGGTCGGGCTGCTGGTTTCGCCGGGCGACAATGTCGAGCTGGTCAAGGGGGATCTCGATCGCTTCAGCTCCATCGCCATCAACTTCCCGGCTTTCGGCGATGGCCGCGGCTACTCGTCGTCGCGGTTGATCGCCGAGCGCTACGGCTACAAGGGTGAGCTGCGTGCCGTCGGCGACGTGCTGCACGACCAGATCTCGCACATGCGCCGCTGCGGCATGAACGCCTTCGTGGTCAAGCACGAGCCGACCCGCAAGGCGCTCGAGGAAGGCAAGCTGGCGACGGTGGATCTGTTCTACCAGCCGGTCGGCCTCACCGAAGTGCCGGTGGGCACCCGTCCGTTCCTGCGCCGCGCGCTCGAGAACGCCTAGGATTGCCTGCACCCACCGGGGTTATCCCCGCGAAAGCGGGGACCTCCGTTTGCGGTGGTTGCGGCACGCTCCGTAAACAGAGGTTCCCGCTTTCGCGGGAATGACACCGAGACCAACGCGAAGGCCGAGCTGGCTTTCCTGCATGTGAGAAGCGAATGTCGAACGAAATCGTCACGGATGTGGTTATCATCGGCGCCGGTCCTGTGGGCCTGTTTGCCGTGTTCGAGCTGGGTCTGCTCGATATCAAATGCCACCTCATCGACATTCTCGACCGCCCGGGCGGGCAGTGCGCCGAACTCTATCCGGAAAAGCCGATCTACGACATTCCGGGCTTCCCGATGGTCACCGGGCAGGGCCTGACCGACAACCTGATGCAGCAGATCGCGCCCTTCGGGCCCGAGTTCCACTTCAACCGCATGGTCACCAAGCTGGAAAAGCTGGAGGACGGCTCGTTCCGCCTCGAGACCGATGCCGACGAGGTGTTCCTGTGCAAGGTGGTAGTGGTCGCCGCCGGCGGCGGTTCGTTCCAGCCCAAGCGCCCGCCGGTCGATGGCATCGAGCAGTACGAGAACAAGTCGGTGTTCTACGCCGTCCGCAAGATGGATGATTTCCGCGACCAGGACGTGGTGATCGTCGGCGGCGGCGACTCGGCCCTTGATTGGACGCTCAACCTGCAGCCGATCGTCCGCTCGCTGACCCTCGTGCACCGCCGCGACGCCTTCAAGGCGGCGCCCGCCTCGGTCAACAAGATGAAAGAGCTGGTCATGGAGGGGAAGATCAACTTCCTCATGGGCCAGATCGGCAAGCTCGAGGGGAAGGACGGGCAGATCGACCACGTTCACATCACCATGGATTCTGGCGATACCCCGCTGCCGGCAACCCGGCTGCTGCCGTTCTTCGGCCTCACCATGAAGTTGGGCCCGGTCGCCGACTGGGGCCTCGAGCTCAACGACAACCTGATCACCGTCGACACCGAGAAGTTCGAGAGTTCGGTGCCGGGCATCTTCGCCATCGGCGACATCAACCACTACCCGGGCAAGCTCAAGCTGATCCTGTCGGGCTTCCACGAAGCCGCGCTGATGGCGCAGGCGGCGAAGGCAGTGGTGTCGCCGGGCGAGCGCGTGGTGTTCCAGTACACCACCAGCTCCACGAAGCTGCAGAAGAAGCTCGGCGTGGTGTGATGAAGACGGCAATCGGCAATCGGCAATCGGCAGTCGTGAAAGATGGTTTGGCGGTAGTCGACTGCCCGCTGCCGACTGCCGACTGCCGGAGCGCAGCGCGATGAAAATCCTCGTCACCGACCAATCCGGCGTCGAACACGAGCTCGAAGGGCTCGATGGCTGGCGCACGATGGAAGTGATCCGCGACTGGGGCCTCAACATCAAGGCCGAATGCGGTGGCGCCTGTTCCTGCGCCACCTGCCACGTCTATGTCGAGGATGGCTGGTTCGAAAAGCTTCCGGAGCCGAGCGACGACGAGGAGGACCTCCTCTATTCGACGCTCGACAAGAAGCCGAACTCGCGCCTGAGCTGCCAGATCCTGCTCAGCGAAGAGCTGGACGGCATGCGCGTGACGCTGGCGCCTAGCGCCGCCAAGGATTCCGAGGCCGCCTGAACCGCATTTCAGTTTGCAAGCAGCGGGCGTCCGGAGGTCAAACTGGACGCCCGCTGCCGCGTATACTCCCGTGCGGCGCACCAGGGAGCATCGTCCGGGCTGAGAGGCAGCCCGTTACTCCAGTTGCGTTTCGTGACGCAACTCTTGCCGTGTCTCTTGACGCAGCTCGGCTTGCGGCGCCTGACGCAGCAAGCTGCCATAGACCCAGCCGCTCTGGCCGGCCTCGTCGGTGATCCTCACCCAGCCCTCGACCTCGTCGCTGATGTTGACCCAGCTGCCGCCCCTGAGCGTGAACACCTGTGGCTCGACTTGTTTCGGTCCGGCCCGGACCTTGAGTGCTTCGACAGTCACCGTATGAGTGAAGCCGGGTGGCGCAACCTTGCCCGGAGCACTGGTCTTGGCTGGGACGACGGGCACCGATCGCGCGACGTTGAGGTCGTCGGCGCGGCTGACGGTCGGGCGAGCAACGTAGCCCGGCCTCAGGTTGGTGGTCTTGACCGGCGTGGCGGCAGCCATCTGCCCGATCACGTCGGTGCTGTACTTTAGGCCGGTCGCGGTGAGAACGAGGGCGGCGAGCGCCACTGTCGAGAACAGCGCGACCGAGGTCAGCATGCGGGCCAGCTTCTGCTCCATTTTTCACAGAGAACCAGTGGCGTCCGCGGCGCATGGTTCTCGCGAAGTCATGAAAGCGCCAGACCGCTTGCAGGTTCCCTCGGAGCAGCAGATTTATTGGCCGACGGCAGGCCCGCCGTCGGCCGCGCTTGGCTCAGGCGGCCTGTTCGAGCGCCTCGGCCTCGCGGCCGGCCTTCAACGTCCTCGTGTACCAGGACAGTTCATCCAGCATCGCTGTCACCGTCGGCGCCAGGTAGTCGTAATCCGCAAAATCCTTGCCGCCGCGCAGCATGCCGAGCAGCGGCTCCATGTTGATGTGCACGCCCGCCTTCATCGGCACCATGCTGAGCTCCACCGCCATCAGCCGCAACTGCTCGACGGCACGGGCCGCGCCCACCGCGCCATAGCCGACGAAAGCTGCCGGCTTGCGCGCCGGCTCGTCATAGATGTGATCGAGGGCATTCTTCAGGACGCCGGAGATCGAACGGTTGTATTCGGCGGTGACGAAGATGTAGCCATCGAGTTCCGACACCTTCCTCGCCCAGCGCAGCGCCACCTCGTTGGTTTGCGGCACGAAGCGTGGCGAGCCGACGGCTTCGAAGAATGGAATCGGGAAATCTCTGAGGTCGACGATTTCGTAATCGGCGTCGCCGCGGGCCTTGGCGATGTCGAGCACCCACTGCGCCGGACGATCGGCGAAGCGGGTTTCGCGAGTGGTGGACAGGATGATGCCGATGCGTGGCGTGTTGCTCATTGGGTGTCTGCCTTGAGATGAATGCATGGTTAGCCACCAACAGAGACCTAGTCACCGTCAGTAACTGGCGCTATGTTGGTGACTGCCTCACAGGTGCACAAGACGGCACCGTTTCGAGACGGAGTTACCCATGGACGACCTGGTCACCCCCACGGAACCACAGCCGGCGCACGCTTCCGGCACCCCGAGCTGGGCTTCCAAGCATGATCCGAATGAGCCCGAAACCTTCGCCGAGTGTTCCCGTGCAATGCTGCCGGTGCACGAGGTGCTGGCGCAGATCAGCGGCAAGTGGACCATACTCGTGGTGCAGGTGCTGAGTGCCGGCCCGCGCCGTTTCTCCGAAATCAAGCGGCATATCGACGGCGTTTCGCAGAAGATGCTGACCGCGACGCTGCGCGACCTCGAAAAGGATGGCTTCGTCTCCCGCAAGGTGACGCCTAGCATTCCGCCGCGTGTCGACTATGCGCTGACCGAGATGGGCCAGGAACTGCAGGAGCCATTGCGCGTCATCGGCAACTGGGCCCACGCCAACCGGCATCGCGTCGAGGAAGCCCGCGAGCGCTTCGCCGAGCGCGAGGAAGAGGCCAAGCGCCTCGCCTGGTGATCAGGCGCGCTTGGCGGCCCTGGCTCCGGCCCATTGGTTGACGATCAGCCCGGTCATCACCAGCACCACGCCGACGAGCTGCAATGGGCTCGGCACCACGTGGCGGATCAGCGCATCGAGGATGAACGCGACGACCGGCGTCACCAGCACGAACGGGATCACCGACGCCGCGCCCAGCGCCACAATGGCGCGGAACCACAAAATGAAGGGCAGGGCGGTCAGCGCCACGGCGAGGATCGCGAGCCCCAACGCATTGGTCGAGGTGATAGCGGTCGGCACATCGCCGATGATCAGCGCCAGCATCGCGAGCTCCGATCCGCCGATCAGCAGCTGCCAGGCGGTGAAGCTTACCAGCGACATCTGAACCGGCCGGCCCCAGCGGTTGATCAGGATGCCGCCGAGCGAGCCGGCCACCACGCTGCAGAGCGCTGCGACGACGCCGATCATGTCGATCCCCGCGTCGGCGCGCAGGATCACCAGCGTCACGCCCGCCGCGCCGATCAGGATCGAGACGATCTTCAGCAGCGTCGGCGGCTGGCTCAGCAGCGCCCAGGCGAGAAGGATGGTGATCAGCGGGCCGAGCGTCTGGAAGGTCCCGGCAACGCCGCCCGGCAGACGGATGGCCGAAACGAACAACAGCGCGAAGAACGCCCCGAAGTTGAGCGTGCCCAGAACAATCAGTTTCGGCCAGAAGCCTCGCGGCACCATCTGCCGGGCGATTGCCAGCAGCAGCAACCCACCGCCCAACGCCCGGATCGAGCCGATGAAGATCGGGTTATGCGGCAGCATGGTCGTGGTGATGATGTAGGTGAAGCCCCAGAGGATCGCTGCACCGAGGGCAGCCAGTTTCAGGTTCATCGCGGGGCCGGGGAATCAGGGTGGGCACCCCGATCCTGCCACAGCGCATCTCCCCTTGGCGGGGAGAATTCCAGGAGAGGAGGTGCGGAGTCCCCGTACTTCGCTCACGCCCCCTCGTGCGAAAACTGAGGACCTGGCTGCGCCAAGCCCAGGTTTCCGCTTTCCCTCCCGCCAAGGGGGAGGGGGCGCGTCCGCAACCGCGATCAGTAGCGGGTTTCAGTCGTCTTCGTCTTCGTCTTCATCCTCATCATCATCCTCGTCGTCGAAATCCATGTCGACGAGCTCGGAGACTTCGACGCTGCCGCCATCGGCCAGCACCGGGCAGCCCTTGGCGATCTCGAGGGCGGCATCCATGTCGTCGGCCTCGATGATCGAGTAACCGCTGACCGGGTCAGCCGGGGCCGGGCCGACCGTCCCATCCGAGCCGACCGTCATGGTCGCGCCGACCGGGCTGCCGAGGTCCAGCATCGCTTCGCCGGTCGCTTCGAGCCACTCGTTCCAGGCCAGCATTACCGCCGCCTGGGCTTCTTCGCTCTCGGGTTCGCCACCGCCATGGTAGGCCAACAGATAGTTGGGCATCGCGCTTCTCCATATCTCCGGTCACCTGCCGGATGGGGAGACGGGTAGCCCGCCGATGCGACTCTTGTGTGAAGGCGATCAGGCGGTTTTGCGCTCGATCTCTTCCACCGCCTGCTGCGGCCGCGCGAACATCCCGATCCAGTCGGTGAAACGTTCGACCCAGATGTTGAGATTGGTCCTCAACCGTTCGTCGGTGATGGTATTGTCGTCGTCGATCGCGCCCGGACGCGACTGGAAATAGATCTCCGGCCGGCCCATCAGCGCCACGCCCACCACCGGCAGGATCGAGCGGAGATGCGCCTGCGCCGCCGCGGTGCCGCTGACGCCACCGGTGGCCCCGGCAATGGCGCCTGGCTTGTCGGTCCACACGCTCTCGCCGAACGGCCGTGACGGCCAGTCGATCGCGTTCTTGAGGATGCCGGGGATCGACCGGTTGTATTCGGGGGTAACGAACAGCACGGCGTCCGCCGAGGCGATCTCGCGCTTCAGGCGCATCACTTCGGCCGGCGGATCGTTCCACAATGCGTCGTCGTAGAACGGCAGGTTGTCGATCTTGATGTAGTGGAACTCCAGCTTGCCGGCGCTGAGTTTCTCCAGAGCCTTGGCGAGCTTGAGGTTCGAGGAAGTCGGGCGCGTGCTCCCGACGAATACGGCGACCCGGTACATTGGTGCCCCCTTGGTTACAAAATGTGACTGGGGGTGGATATGTGCCTATGGTCATGCGCGCGCAAGACGGCACACGGATGTGACTGGCGAACGCACTGTTCACCAACGTGCGAACGGGCCGGGGATGTACCCCCGGCCCGTTCGCACGATCCGTTCGGTTACAGCGTATCCTTCAGCCAGGCGGTGGTCGTGTCGATCACCTGTTTGCCGATCTCGGGCTGCTCGCTGAACACCCCCAGCATGTGGTCGGCGCCCGGGATGATCAGCGACTCGGTCTTGCCCTTGGCGAGCGTCAGATACTGCTCGAAATAGCCGGTGGCCGGGTCAGCTTCGCCCGCGATGGTGAGGAACGGGCCAGCGTAGCCCGAGAACCCCGCCGCGAGATCGTTCTGCGCGAGGCTGTCGAAGAAGCTCTGCTTCAGCGTCACCACGCGCCAGCCGAGATCGACACTGGCGGAGCCCTCCGCCTTGGCCTTGTCGTAGAAATCCTGGCCGAGGAACTCGTGGAACTCCTTCTGCAGGTCACCCATCTGGCCCCACACCACCACTGACTTGAAGTCGTCGGGTTCAAGCATGGCGACGGCAGCGCCGAAGCTGTAACCGATGACGCCGACTCGGGCGGCATCGACGCCCTCGACGCCGCTCAGGTGCGCACGGGCCTCGGCGGCATCGGCGACCAGCCCTTCGAGCGTGGTGTCGGCCATGTCCCCGGTGCTTTCGCCATAACCGCGGAAGTCGATGCGCAGCGAAGCGATGCCGTCGGCGGCCAGTGCCGCAGCCTGCTGAGCGAACAGCCCGCCGACCTCATCGCGAGAGCTGCCGAAGCCGTGCAGCATCACCACGGCCTGGCCGGTAGCGCCGCTGTCGGGCGTGGTGAGCGTGCCCTTCACGCCGCTCGGCAGGTCGACCACGGTTTCGGCGGCGAAAGAAGCGCTGGTCAACAGCGCGAAGGCGAGGGTGGCGACGGTCTTGGTGCTGAGGTTCGACATCGACGTACTCCGTTGTTGATGCCTCAGTTCTAGCGACCGGCCGCCACAGCAGATTGAAGAAATCCGACAATGTGGGTGCGGGTCGCTCGTCGCAAACGCTCCGATCGCGCAACCTACAGTTGCGACACCCCTCATCCGCCCTTCGGGCACCTTCTCCCTCAAGGGGAGAAGGCGAAGGAGACGCGATATCCCAGTCAGGACTCCCCCCTTCTCCCCTTGAGGGAGAAGGTGGCGCGTAGCGCCGGATGAGGGGTATCGCATCGCAAAGCGATGCGCGATCGGAGCGAAGCGACGAGCGGCAGCCCGCTACTTCTTCTCCGCGTTCAGCACGTTTGCCAGCTCCGGGATGAAGTCCTTGACCATCGGCTGTTTCACCACGTCGAATGGCAGCGGGCGCACGACCCGCATCGCGGCAATGCCGACGCGCACCGTCATCAGCCCGTTGACCACCCCTTCGCCAAGCCGGGCCGAGAGTTTCGCCGCGAGACCCTGGCCGACCAGCTGCTCGACCACACCATCGGTCAGCACCAGCCCACCGGTGACGGCGAGATGCGCGAGGATGGCGCCGATCAGCCGCCAGGTGCCGATGAGACCCGGCCGTGCGCCGTAGAGACGGGCAATGTCCCCGCCCAGCCGCACGCTCTCGAAGATGACGAAGGCGATGTCGATCAGCGCTCGTGGCGACACCGCCGTCACCAGCGCCACCCGTCGCGCCGACGCCGCGGTGAGCGCCCGCGCTCGCAGGTCGAGCGGCGTCATCAGCAGCCGCTCGCCCAGCCGCACATGCTCGGCCCCGTCGAATACGTGGCGCGCATTGCTTTCCAGTTCGTCGCGTGGCCGCGCCAGGTCCGGCCGGCGGGCATAAATATCAAGCAGTTCGCGGGTGATCGCAGCGCCGTCCTTGTTGCGGTCGCTGATGAGCGCCGCGTTCGCAGCATGCCGCAGCCGGTCGAGGGCGCGCAGCCGGATGAGTGAGCTCACTTCGCGCACGATGATCACCAGCAGCGCCATCACCAGCACGGCCAGCACCGCGACACCAACCCAGCCGAGCCATGGTTGGGCAACGAACAACTCGGAAATGAGACGCTCCGCTGCAAGCCCCAGCGCCAGCGAAACCAGGATGCCGCCGGCCGTCCAGGCGATCCGCCCGGCCCAGCCGAGCAGCTTTGGCGGCCGCACCGCCTCGTCGAGCGGCACGTCGATATCGGTGATCGGCTCGATCGCCTCGGGCAGGGCGACAGCCTGCGCCGGCTCGAACACTCTTGGGCGGCGCGGCTCCTCGGCGGCGGCGCCATTGGACGAAACCGTGCGGGCGAACGGCGGTTTCATCTGAGCCAATCCCCGATCAGATAGTCGAGCGCCCGGTCGAAGCGGATATGCGGCAGGACAATGTTGCCCTCGGCGTTCTTCTCCAACCGCTGTGGCGGCTGAAAGCGCAGGAAGTTCAATACCACTGGACGGCCATCCTCGAACAATGCATCAGGATGCTCCGGCAAATCGCCGGGAAACAGAGCGATTTCGGTCCTGCCGTCGTAGGTCGTGCCATCCAGCACTTCGCCTACCTGCGGCGTGCCGACGATCACCTCGTGCTTGACGCCGCCTTCCTCGATGACGCTTTCGCGCGTCGCACGGATCGCCGCCATAGCCATCGAGCGGGTCTCCGCCCCTGCGAAACGGGCCTTCCGGGCCGCGTCGGCGACCAGTCGGTTCATCACCGCTTCGAGGCGATCGTGGCTCGATGAGTGGATATGATCGGCCTTGGTCGCGGCGAACAGGATGCGGTCGATGCGTCTGGCCACCAGCCGGGTGATCGGATTGTTATCGCCCTGGCGGAAGCAGGCGAGGATGTCGATCAGCGCCGTTTCGAGGTCGGCTACCGCCGCCGGTCCGGCATTCAGTGCGCGCAGCGTATCGACCAGCACCACCTGCCGATCCAGCCGCGCGAAGTGATCGCGGAAGAATGGCCGCACCACGATGGCCTTATAGGCCTCGTAGCGGCGCTCGAGCATCGCATAGAGGCTCGACGAGCGCACCGGACCTGCAAGCGGCGGCAGCGGCGCGAAGGTCAGCGCCGGGCTGCCCTCGAGGTCGCCCGGCAACAGGAACCGGCCAGGGGGCAGGGTACTGAGTGCCCGTCCGTCTTCTCGGCTGCGCCGCAGGTAGTCAGTGAACGCGCCGGCGAGCCGTTCCGCATCGACGTCGGTCGCCTCTTTCGAGGCATCGGTTTGCTGGATTTCGCTGAGGAAGGCGGCAGCTTCGGCTTCCGAGTGGGGGAGCGCCGCGCGCTTCAGCGCCTGGGCGCTCCACTCGGCAAAGTTCAGCGACAGGAGCGGCAGGTCGAGCAACCACTCGCCGGGATAGTCGACGATATCGAGATTGAGCACGGTCGGGCCGAACATGCCCGACACCCAGCGCTTCGACTGGAACTTCAGCGTCAGCCGCAACTGGCTGATCTTGCGCGTCGATTCCGGCCAGTGCGGTTCCTTGGCCGTGAGTGCCGCCAGATGCTGCTCGTAGGCGAAGCGCGGAATGCCGGCATCGGGATGCTCAGCCAGCCGCGCCCCGATGAACCGACCTTCGGTCAGGGCTGCAAAACCCGGAAGGCGTCCGCCAGTCAGCAGATTGTGGATCAGCGCGGTAATGAAGATGGTCTTGCCGGCGCGGCTGAGCCCAGTCACTCCCAGCCGCAACGTCGGAGTGAACGGCGCTGCCGCGGCATCGGCCAGGTTGCCCAGCGCGATGCCGATCTCGTCGGTGATGGTCGTCGGCGATTGCGGCACTGGCGCTCCTGAGCGCTTTGAAGGTTGCCCGGAAGGTAGGCGGTCCCCGGGGGAATGCAAGGCTAGCGCATTGGCGCGATGAGACGAATCGTGATCGCGCAGTTTGGGATTTCTTCACGGTTGGCCGCGTTGAGTGAGGCATGGCTCACGCGGTGGCTCGCAATTTCGAGGGCGATCCTTCGGAACTCCTCGGCGTTCCGCGCGAACGCACGGCCGGTGAACGGCTGCATCTCGATGTCGCCAAGCTGCTGATTGCAAACAAACTGCTGCGGTTGACCGATCTCGCCATCGCCATGCGGCAGACAGCGGAGTGGGGCTCGAGCCTGGCCTCGACCATCATCGCACTCGGGCTGGTTCGACCGATCGACTATTACAAGACTGTCGCCGAGGTTTACGGGCTGCCCTTTGTCGACCTGCAGCGCGAACCGATCGATCAGGAACTGACCAGGGTCGAGGATCGCGCCGATTATGCCGAGCGCAACATCGTGCCCTGGCGGCGGATCAGCGGGCGGCTGATCCTCGCCGCGACCGAGATCACCACTGAACATTTCATCTGGGGCGATGAGCGGTTCGGGGCTGACAACTACGAGTTCGTCATCACCTCGCCGTTCGACATCCTGTGGCAGACCCAGCAGCTGTTCCGTGACTGGGACAGTTTCTTTGCCCGCGAGGCGCTCTATTCGTGGAAGCCTGAGCACTCGGCCAAGTACACCGTGACCGGGCCGCAGAAACTGGTGCTCTGGGCGCTGTTGGCGGTACTGGTGGTGAGCCTGGTCCTCGTCCCGATGGCGACGGCGGTAGCGCTGATGGCGTTTTTCACCACCATCTACACGCTGACCTTCGTGTTCAAGTTCGTGCTGACCTTCGTTGGTTCCTCACGCAAGGCCGACATGGAGATCTCGCCTGAGGCGATCGCCGCGCTCAAGGACAGCGACTTGCCGGTCTACACCGTGCTGGTGCCGATGTACAAAGAGGCCAAGGTCCTGCCGCTGCTCGCCAAGGCGCTGAAGGGGCTCGACTATCCGGCGTCCAAGCTCGAGGTAAAGCTGGTCCTCGAGGAAGACGACATCGAGACCATCGAGGCCGCCAAGGCGCTGCGGCTCCCCGGCACCTTCGAGATCGTGCGCGTGCCGCCTAGCCAACCCAAGACCAAGCCCAAGGCCTGCAATTATGCGTTGCAGTTCAGCCGCGGCGAGTTCGTCACCATCTACGATGCCGAGGATCAGCCGGAACCCGACCAGTTGAAGAAGGCCGTACTGGCCTTCCGCAACGGCGACCCGCGCCTCGCCTGCGTGCAGGGCCGGCTCAACTACTTCAACCGCTCCGAAAACTGGCTGACGCGGATGTTCACGTTGGAATACAGCCAGTGGTTCGACTTCCTGCTGCCGGGGCTCGACTGGCTGAAGGTACCGATCCCGCTGGGCGGTACCTCCAACCACTTCAAGCTCTCGGCGCTCCGCAAGGTGGGCGCCTGGGACCCTTACAACGTCACTGAGGATGCTGATCTCGGTATCCGGCTGGCGCAGGAAGGCTACACCGTCGGCGTCATCAACTCGACAACCTACGAGGAAGCCAACGGCGTGCTGCCGAGCTGGATCAAGCAGCGCTCGCGCTGGATCAAGGGCTACATGCAGACCTGGCTGGTGCACATGCGCCATCCCGTTCAACTGTTGCGTTCGATTGGCGCCAAGGGCTTCTTCTCGTTCCACTTCTTCATCGGTGCACCGCCCTTCACCATGCTGTTGGCGCCGATCCTGTGGGCCATCACGCTGCTGGTCTGGTTCACCAGCGCCTTCGATTTCGGCTGGCTGTTCCCCGAGCCGTTCGGCACCATGGCGCTGTTCAACCTGGTGATCGGCAACCTGTTCCTCGTCTATTTCGGGGTGATCGCCGCGCTGAAGCGCAAGTATTACGACCTGGTGCCGGTCGGCATCCTGCTGCCGGTCTATTGGGTGCTGCATTCGATCGCCGCCTACAAGGCGTTCTGGCAGCTGATCTTCAATCCGCACTATTGGGAAAAGACCGAGCACGGCACCTCGAGCGTCACGCAGAAGACGCTGGAGCAGGTCAGGAGCGAGGCAGCCAGATGAGCCTTCTCGATCTCGCCACCGCCCCGGTTGCGGCTCGCCAGCGGCGGCCGTTCTGGCGTCCGGCAACCATCCTGTGGTCGCTTGGCGCGGTATTGGTTCTGCTGGTGCTGGCGCTGCACGTCATCGATGGTGGCTATGTTCGCCGTGACATCGAGCAGTTGCAGGCGGGCGAGGCCTGGCGGACCGGCGGCTGGCTCTCCCAGGTGGTGCTGCGCAGCGTGAGCCTGCTGCCCGGCACGCAGTTGCAGCAATGGGCCTTGTCGCTCACCGTCGTGGTCATCTCCGGATTTGCCTTCGGCGCCCTCTATGACCGGTTGCGGGCCAATGGCTGGTTCCGCATTGGCGCCTTCATCGCGCTTGTCGCACTGATGCTGCATGCCGGCGGGCTCTACACCGTCACGGCATCGTCCCGCGCCATACCGCTGTACATTGCTTTCGCTGCGCTGATCCCGGCCATCCGCTCGCTCGAAGATGTCGGCGACGTGCAGTCGGCCATCGGGTTGGGCCTGCTGCTGCCGCTGCTGCTGCTGGCGAGCCCGATTGCGGCGTTGCTGGTCGTGCCGTTCGCCATTGCGACTGCACTTGCCGATCGCGACTCCCGCACCGATCCGCGGGCCTTCGTTGCCATGCTGCTGGTGGCTGTCTTGCCCACGCTGATCGTTGCCATCGGCATAGTCGGCTTCATCATGCAGGCCCGGATGGATGTCGCCTCGGCACTGCTGCCCTATGTCAGCACCTATGCAAACCTGCACTTCGACCCGGCCGTGCTGGCCGAGGGGCTCGAAGCGCTGGCAGTATTCGCGCCGGTGCTGCTGGTGCCGCTGCTCTACTGCTTCTGGCCCGACCTGCCGGAACGGCGGCATGTGTTCAGCGCGTTGTCGGTGGTCATTCTGCCCCTCTATCTGGTGCTCGCGCGCGCGACGCTTACCACGACGATGACTGCAATCGTGCCGCCGATTGCGTTGCTCGGCGCGTTTCTGTCCTGGCTCGCCGTCGTCCGCCTGCCGTTCCAGTTGCGGTTGCTGTCGCTGTTGCTCCTCCTGCTCGCCGCCGCGGCGAGCTGGAGTTACACCGGTCTTTGGGACGATCCGGCCTGGAAGGCGGCACTGTTCAACGCCGTGCCTCCGGGTATCGGCAACCTGACGCTGCGACCGGGCGTTTGATCCTCCAACCAGAGGAGGTGCAAATGCACAAACCTGTCGTCGAGGTCGATACCACCATTGCCGCACCGGCCGCCGAAGTGTGGAAAGCCATGTGCCGGGGCGCCATGTTCCCCGGCACCGTCGTCGAGACCGATTGGAAGATCGGTCACCCCATCGCCTTCAAGGGCGAGTGGAACGGCAAGCTGTTCACCGACCGCGGCGAAATCCAGACACTATCGGAAGCCAAGGAACTGAGCTTCACCCACTGGAGCGACACCGACGGCTCCGGCAAGCGCCCGCTCAGCTATCACCTGGTGAAGTACCGGCTAGAGCCATCAGGCAGGCGCACCAAGGTAACGCTCAGCCAGTTCAACGAGGGTAAGGAAACCCAGGTCGACGCCAAGACCCGCGCCGAGTTCGAAAAGAACTGGGCCGTGATGCTGGAAGGTCTGAAGCAAACGGCCGAGGGGATGCATTGACTGCTGCAGACGGCCCCCTCCCGGCCTCCCGCTTTACTGGGAATGGGTGGGGGCCGTCTATCTCAGTTTCCGCCGGCCAAAGGCACTAGCCCTTCAGCCCGATCTTCTCGAGCTCATAGGGCGTGGTCTGGTAGATCTCGTTGATCCAGTTCTGGAACAACAGGTGCGCGTGGCTGCGCCAGCGGTTCTCCGGCTCAACCGTGGTGTCGCCGTTGGGGAACAGGTTGACTGGCGGCGCAGTGTCGAGACCCGCCTTCACGTCGCGCTCATACTCATCGGCCAGCGAGCGGTTGTCGTATTCGAGGTGGTTCAGCATGTAGAGGGCAGGGCGCGCCTTGTCCTCCAGCATGCAGACGCCGATCTCGGCATTGTCGATCAGTACCTCAAGGTTTTCGCCGAGGCTGGTGCGGTCGATGTCGTTGTAACGGCTTACCGGAATCATTGGGCTGTCCGAGAAGCCATGCAGCCATGGCGTCTGCGGGCCGACCAGCTTGTGCCGGAACACCCCGAAGGCCTTGGTGGGCATCCGGTAGCGTTTGGCGCCGTGGAAATGGTGCAGCGCCGCCTGCGCTCCCCAGCAGATGAACATCGTGTGGTGCACGTTGGTCTGGGTCCAGTCCATGATTTCGAGCATCTCGGACCAGTACTTGACCTCCTCGAACGGCATGTTCGCCACCGGCGCGCCGGTGACGATGAAGCCGTCGAACTTCTTCTCCCGCACCTCTTCCCAGGTCGAATAGAAGCTCTTGAGGTATTGCTCGGAGGTGTTCTTCGATTTGTGGTCGCTGACGCGAACCAGGGTCAGGTCGACCTGCAGCGGGGTGGCGCCGATCAGCCGAGCGAACTGCGTCTCCGTCCGCTCCTTGTTGGGCATCAGGTTGAGCAGGCCGATCTGCAACGGGCGGATGTCCTGGCGCGCCGCACGGGAGGAGTCCATGACCATGACACCCTCCGATTGAAGGGTCTTGGCCGCCGGCAGGTGGTCGGGAATGCGAATTGGCATGATGTGCCTCTAGATAGGATAGCGATCAGGTGAGCGGAAGCGGCGCCGTAGTGTGTCGAGGAAAAGTCGCAGGCTTTTCCGGTTCGGACGCGCAATCATCAGGAACTAGACCAGCTCGCCAATCGCCTTGAACGGCGAGCTGGTCTATCGCATTCGCTTGCGGATCGCCCCTGCCACGAGGTCGAGGAATTCGTCGCCGTCGCGTACCGTGGCGAGGTCGCTGGCTTCGATGGTGTAGCCGAAATTGTCGGCGAGTTGCTGGTAGCGCGGCAGCCGGTCCTTGAGCAGGGCTTCAAAGCCCCAGGCGCCGAACGCGTCCGGATCGACGTCGGCGTCGTCCTTGACCTTGTTCAGCCGCTTGAACTCGGCCCATTTCTCGATGAGGAAATGCGGCTGGTAGTACATCGGCTTGGGGCTGTGCTTGAAGCGCTCGATCAGCTTGTGCGCATCATCTTCGGTGCCGCGGATGTAGAGCAGCAGCGTACTCGAGCTCAGCGCCTTGATCACCGGGTCATCGGCATTGGCAGGGTCCACTACCTCGATCAGCGAGCCGCCGGTATCGGCGATGAAGTTCGAGTAGCCATAGAGTTGGTCGGCGCGCTCGATGAAATATGGCACATCCGCCAACGCCGCGATCTCGGCCACCCGGTGCTGCTCCTGGCGGCGCTGATACTCGGCAAGCGGCAGCCCGCCGCGCCGCGTATCGCCGGGGCGCCCGAGATAGGTCGAGAGCGGGTCGAGGTTGGCGAACGTGATGTTGCTGTCGATCTTGATCGAGTCCGTCCGCAACAGCTCGCGCAGGAACGGCACCTTCATGGCCTCGGCCTTGAAGTTGTCCACGATGAACTCGCCCATGTAGCGCGTACCGATGCGGTAATCGGCGGAATAGTGGAACCACTGGTGCTTGCGCAGCAGTGCCGCCAGCCAAGTCTTGCCGACGCCGGCCATGCCGAACACCGTCACGGCGTGACGCGGCGCGCTCAGGAAATCCTCGGCGGAATTGAACAGCATAAGGGCGGGTCCGGTTCGGCGAGATCGATTTAGACGAAGCGCGCGGACGCGACAAGGGCAGGGGCGTCCACTTGCTCCGTGCCATCTCCAGACAGGGCCTGGCGGGCCTGGTTCGGCGCCATCCGGCGAGATGGCACTACAGCCCCAATCGGTCCTTCAGTTCGTACCACCAGGATCCAAGCGTCGAATACTGGGCGCGAAAGGCCCGTCCGCCGGGGAACGGTACCCACGGCAGACTTGCGAACGTATCGAAGCGTGTCAGGTCGCCACGCACGGCTTCGGCGAGAATTCGTCCGAACAGGTGGGATCCCGTTATGCCGTGGCCGCTATAGCCATGGGCGAAGTAGACCTTGTCACCGAGCCGCCCCAGTTGCGGTACGCGTGAGAAAGATAGCGCGAAATTGCCGCTCCAGGCGAACTCGACCGCCGTATCGCGCAGCTGAGGAAACACCTTGTCCATGTTGGGCCTGAGCTTGGCCACCACATCAGCAGGGTCGGTGCCGCCATAGACAACGCCGCCGCCGAAGATCAGCCGGTGATCGGCGCTGAGCCTGAAATAGTCCAGGATGTAGCGGACGTCCTCGACACACATATCCGACGGCAGCAGCGCACGCGCCCGTTCCTCGCCGAGAGGAACTGTGGCCACCATCTGGGTCGATACCGGCATGACACGGGCCGTGAGTTCCGGCACCACATTGCCCAGGTAGGCGTTTCCGCAGATCAGCACTGCCTGGGCGGAAACCTTGCCGCCCGCGGTGAACACCGTGGCGGTCGCCTTGTCGACGCTGGTGACGGGCGATTGCTCGAAAATGACGCCCCCCAGTTGCTCGAGGGCCCTTGCCTCGCCGAGCGCCAGGTTGAGCGGATGCATGTGCCCGCCGGAGTGATCGATCATCCCGCCTTCATAGACGTCGCTGCCGATGTGCTGGCGAATGGCTTGCCGGTCGAGCAGTTCGTGATCGTCCATTCCGTGGGTCCGCCAGAGCGCCTGCTTGGCCTCCAGGGCCCGCATGTGTGCCGGCGTATAAGCCGCGTAGATGTTGCCGTGCTTCAGATCGCATTCGATGCCGTAGCGCGCCACCCAGTCGTAGATGATGCCCGCACCTTCCTGCACCAGGCCGCCAACGAACCGGCCGGCATTCTCGCCGTAGCGGCGAGTGATCGTCTCGATACTGGCGTTCAGCCCGTTGACGATCTGCCCACCGTTCCGGCCGGAAGCTCCCCATCCGACGGCGGCGCCCTCGACGACCACGACCTTGTATCCCTGCTCAGCCAGGTGCAGCGCGGCTGAAAGCCCCGAATAGCCCGCGCCCACGACGCAGATATCCGCTTCCACTTCGCCGACGAGTTGCGTCGGGCTGCGGCTGATGTTTCGCGACGCGGCATAATAGGAGGGTGGATAGGCCCCGTCCCCGGCGTAGTTTGTCGAGGCCATCACACCACCTCGAGATAGGCACTGAACTCGAGGTCGCTGACCTGTGACGCGAAGCCGGCGATCTCCTGTCGTTTGCACGCAACGAACATCGATTGCAGCGCTGAATCGAAAATGCGTGGGATCGTTTCCCCATCTTCGAAGGCGTTGACCGCTGATGCCCAGTCCGCCGGAAGTTTTGGCAGACGCTCCGAATAGGCACGCCCGGAAAATGGCTTGGGCGGCTTTTTCTGATCTTCGATTCCGACCAGTGCCGCGCCGAGAATTCCCGCCAGGACGAGGTAGGGATTTGCATCGGCGCCGGCGACCCGGTGCTCGATCCGCCGCGCCTTGTGGTTGCCACCGGGAATACGGACCGCCGTCGTCCTGTTCTCGTATCCCCACGAGATGGCGCTCGGGGCGTGGGTATCGGGCCGGAGTCGGCGGTATGAGTTGAAATGCGGGGCGAACAGCAATGTCGATTCCGCCATTCCCGCCAGCAGCCCTCCGACGGCGTGGTGCATAACCTCCGAGCCGGAGTCGGTTCCATCGTCGAACACATTGTTGCCCGCGACGTCATTGAGGCTGAAATGGACATGGAAACCATTGCCTGATCGTGCCCCATAGGGCTTCGCCATGAACGTCGCTACCAGCTTGTGCTTGCGGGCCACCCCTTTGACGATCCGTTTGAACAGGACAGCGTCATCTGCAGCCTTCAGTGCATCGCTGGTGTGCAGCAGGTTGATCTCGAACTGCCCGACCCCGTTCTCCGCCACCGCGGTGTCGGCGGGTACTCCCTGTTGCTGGCACTGGAGGTAAACGTCGCGGAAGAACTCGCCGAAGTCCTCGAGTTCGTCGAGCGACAGGATAGCGTCGGAGTCGAGGCGTTTTCCGGTATAGGGCGAAATCGGCGGCTGGGCCGAATCTGCGTCTGGATCAACGAGGTAGAATTCCAGTTCGGTCGCGACGACAGGCTGCAGGCCGTATTCGGCGTAGCGGCGGATCACGAGCGCCAACGCCTGCCGAGGGTCGCCGAGAAACGGCGTATTCACGTCCTCGAACAACCATAGCGGGATCATGGCGCTGGGCCGCGTCGTCCAGTTGATCGGCATCGCGCCTCGACCCGTGGGGCTGCAGATACCGTCTGTGTCACCGCTCTTGAACACCATCGAGTTACCCATGATGTCCTCGCCCCAGACATCAACGCCGACAATGGATAGCGGCATTCGTATGCCGTTCTCGGCGATACGGCTGGCCTGATCGATGGGGATGCGTTTGCCTCGCATGATCCCGTTGAGATCGCATACCGCGGTGTGAAGCACCTCGACCTGTGGATTCTCGGCCAACCATGCCACGATGTCCGTGTTTCGGTTCACTTCGCTCACGTTTTTGGCCAACCCTGTTGTAATTCTATAGCTTTAGCCTAGCAGGTACCGGCTGCGTTGAGGAAGTCGGCAGGAGAGCGCGGTGTCCAAGCCCAGGCCGGTCATTGGTGTGATAGCGTGTGGCAGAGAGGTCGAGGGTGAGCCCGCGCAGGCGGTCAAGCACCGTTACCTCGAAGCAGTGGAGATGCACGCCGGAGCGGCCACACTGATCATTCCGTCCAATCAGTCCGAGGCATTCGTTGGCGATGTCGTCGCCCGTCTTGACGCTATCCTGCTGACCGGCAGCAACTCAAACATGCATCCGGGTCGATTTGGTTCGAACGCGGCTGCACAGGCGCCGGTGGATGCGCAGCGCGACGGGTTGAGCCAGGCGTTGATCGCAGCTGCTGTCGCTGCGAGCAAGCCGCTGTTCGGGATCTGCCGCGGACTGCAGGAGATCAACGTGGCGTTTGGAGGTACTCTTCGCGACCTTCGGGCCCCAGGCATCTGGCAGCGACACCACGCGGCGCCCGAGGCCCCGCTTTTCGACACCTTTGCCCATAGCCACGAGGTCGAGGTCGCCGCGGGCAGCCCCCTCCATCGCTATGCGGGCAGCCGGAGTCTGACCGTCAACAGCGTACACTACCAGGCGATCGACCGGCTGGCGGAGGGACTTGTCGTCAACGCCACGAGTCCCGATGGTATCATTGAGGCCATTTCGGCATCGCATTCGTCTGCGCCGGTGTTTGCCGTGCAGTGGCATCCGGAATGGCGGACCGGGGAGCGCCCTCACGATCTTGCCTTCTGGCGGTTTCTGGGCGAGGCGGCGCGCTCCGAACATAGAATGGCCGCCCCCCGGTTCGGAGTTTGCCCATGACGCCTTCTGACACGCAGTTGTTCATCGGTGGCCGTTTCGAGACTGGGCAGGGCTCGCCCGAGATCGTGTATGATCCGGCCTCGGGGCGGCCGCTTGCCGAAGTGGCGTCGGCAAGCCATGCGCAGGTCGATGCTGCGGTCGCTGCCGCAGCCGGGGCTTACAAGGATTGGTCGCGCCGTCCGCCCAGGGAACGAAGTGCGGCGCTGCTCGCCATCGCCGACGCAGTCGAGGCTCGGCGGGAAAGCCTCGGGACAATCGAGTCGCGCAACGCGGGTAAGCCGGTGCGCTACGCCATTGCCGGCGAACTGGGTAATGTTGCCGACGTTTTTCGCTTCTTCGGAACGGCAGTGCGCAACGTGCCGGCGCCGGCGGCCAACAACTACCGGTCGTCGCAGATGACCAGCCTCGTGCGGCGCGACCCGATCGGCGTGATCGCGCAGATCGCGCCATGGAATTATCCGCTGCTGATGGCAGCGTGGAAAATCGCTCCGGCAATCGCCGCCGGCAACGCGGTTGTCATCAAGCCGTCGGAACTGACCCCACTGAGCTTGCTTGCCCTGAGCCGGATCTTTGCCGAGGTGCTGCCTGAAGGCGTCGTCAACGTGATCTGCGGCAACGGCCCGGACGTCGGCCACCAGCTCATCTCGCACGACCTGGTTCGAATGATTTCTTTGACCGGCGACGTGCGGACCGGGCGGGCTGTACTGCAAGCCGCCGCCGGCCCGATGATCAAACGCACGCATCTCGAGCTCGGCGGCAAGGCGCCGGTCATCGTGTGCGAAGACGCCGATCTCGACAAACTGGTGGTGACGCTGCGTGAAGCCAGCTTCTACAACGCAGGTCAGGATTGCACCGCGGCCTGCCGCATCTTTGTTCATCGCAGCGTCGCCCAGGCGTTGACCGACAGGCTGGAAGTCATGATCGGTTCGCTGGTCTTCGGCCAGCCAGAGCGGGACGACGTGGAGTTCGGGCCAGTCATCAGTGCCCGGCAACTCGAACGCATAGAGGGCTTCGTCAGCCGGGCTCGTGTTGCCGGCGCTGAGGTTATGCAGGCCAAACACCATGAAGCCAGCGGCTACTTCTTCTCCCCCACATTGATCATGGCCCCGATCGATGCCGAAGTGGTGCAGAAGGAAGTCTTCGGCCCGGTGCTCAGCATCACTCCGTTCGACGACCTGCAAGTCGCCGTCGATTGGGCTAACAGTTCGGAATACGGCCTGGGTTCGTCGGTCTGGTCCCGCAACTCCGAGACTGCGATCGACGTCGCCAATGCGCTGGAGTATGGCGTGACCTGGATCAACACCCATGGAGTCATGGCCACCGAGATGCCGCATGGCGGAATGAAGAATTCCGGCTATGGCTCGGATCTCTCTATGCAGTCACTCATCGACTATACTCAAATTCGCCACCTGATGATCGGCGGGTAGGCCACGGCGACCGTCCAAAGAGTCGACTGGTGGCGGACTCGGTTGACCGCCGCCGTCTGGCTGGCCACGGTGCGCCGAAGCGGGCGAACAGTGACATTCGAACAAGCGACTATACTCACCGTCCTTGCGGCAACGGTTGGCAGGTTCATGTAGGCCGCTTCCGACCGACGTCGTGGCTCTGGCGGCCTTGTTTGCATGCGTGGCACGGGGCTTGTTGGCCCTGCTCATGCCATGGCAATACAGGTTGCCGACAGGCTGGCGTTGCCGCCAGGCCAGATCCTGATACCTCGGCTTTCCCCCCTCGAGATCCTGGTGCTGCTCGTCGGCGTTCCGAGGATCCTGCTCGCGTGGCCCCTATAGGGGGCGGTCTCCCTGGGAACGGCTAGAGCTTCAGCCCTTCGGTGATATCCGGCGGGGCCGGGGTGTTGCTGTGTTCAGGCTCACGATGGCTGCGGCGATCCAGCAGCCCGGCAATTCCTGCCGCCTGGCCCGGACTCTTTTGCCCCTTTGTCGCCACATCCGTTACCAGCGCGGCGAAAAACCAAGCAATTTCAATGGCCAGCCAATGTGGCATCGCCCTTGCATTGCTTGCTCCGAACCCGCGTGTCCGCACGCCAAATGGGGGTATGGAGCAAACTATGGGCATCTACGGCGCTCTTTCGACCGCAGTCACCGGGCTACGCGCCCAATCCTTCGCGCTCGAGAACATCTCGGGCAACATCGCCAACAGCCAGACCACCGGCTTCAAGCGCATCGACACCGACTTCGTCGACATG
>NZ_DASZAW010000046.1:0-21519 GCF_035944845.1 Devosia sp.
GATAGTAGACCATCGGGATGGTCTGACTGTTGGTCGCGAGCTGGTAGATCTTGCCGCCGAAGCTGTTCGAGGTGGGGTTGACCCAGTCGCTCAGCTCGTCTGCGGTGAACTCGGCAAGCTTCCCGGCTTCCGCAAGCCCCGGCTCGACCCACCTGAGTCTGCTACGTGCAAACCCATAAGCGTAAATGCCTACGCCCGTTGGTGGCACCCGCACCGCCTGCTCGCCTGCCTCGCGTTGCAGCGGCGCAGCATCACAGCAATTGACTATCGCATGAAATACGCGACTTTTGCGCATTGCGAGACGCCAGGTGCTGTCCTGTCCCCGAGGGAGGCCGTCTCTCGCCCGTTGCTGGAAGTGCAAGTCACCTGCTGGTCACCTGCCTCATTTCAGCCGGAACTGGGCGCGGGAAACGAGTCGCCCGTTCTGGAAGGTCGCATTCATGCTTCCAAACATGGCGGTCTGGGCGTCCCAGCTGACCATCACGCTATTCGTCCCGCCAAGGCTGACCTGACTTAGTATCTCACCTTCGCAGCCAATGATGTCGCGAGCTGCAGCATAGGGCATGCCGATTTCGAGCTTGTAGAACTCTGCCAGCGTCGCGCCGCATTTTGCCGCCGCTGCGGGACGGACCTCGGCGGTCGCCGGCACCACGGCGTCCCCGCTGCCGTTGCGGATCGTCGCCAGCACGACGAGCACGAGGACGATGGCGGCTACATACTTGCCCCAGTCGAGGAGCAGGCTTGGCCTCACGGTGTCGGGCGCCCCCTGCTCCGCTTGTTGCAGCGTCGACGGCTTGCCTGGTCGGGCCAGTTGGGGGCGGTTTCTGCGGCCGAAGGCACGGGTCTGGATCATTTCGAACTCCACACATTCCAGTGTGGGTGACGGTACAATATGTTCCTTCCGAAGTCCGTAACGTACGTGTTCAATTTGACGTCTATCGAGAACAATACGTTCTCATGGACATCTTCACCCAGCGCCTGCGCGAGCGCGCTGCTCAGCTCGGAATCTCCAATGCGGAGGCCGCAAGGCGGTCGGGCCTCGAGGAGCGACGCTATGCCCATTACGTCACTGGGCGCCGCGAGCCGGACCTCGAGACCCTCGTGCGGATCGCACAATCGCTTGGCACGTCGCCCAACTGGCTGTTGGGTGAAGACGATGCGCCTTCCGCTCGAAACGGATTGATCGATCGGTTGATGATGGCCGGGCAAGCCATGTCGGATGCGGAGCTGACGACGACCGTTGTCCAGGCAGAGGCCGTCGCTCGTGCCGCCAAAGAGGGCTGACAGGGATGCCGGGTGGCCTCCTGTCAGTTCTGGGTATCGACGCGGCGTGGACAGCGCGACAGCCGAGCGGGGTGGCACTGGTTGTGAATCGTTCCAGCCGATGGGAAATCTCTGCCGTTGCGTCGTCGTATGCCGACTTTCTTGGCGCCCGCCAAGGTCTACCGATCTCCGATCCTAGTGCGCTTCTCGCGCGAGCTGCGGAACTCGCCGGTCGTCCTGTCACGCTGGTGGCGGCCGATATCCCGTTGTCGCATTCGGCCATCGTGGGACGCCGGGCTTCCGACGATGCAGTATCTGTGGCCTACGGCGCACGATACGCGTCCACTCACACTCCCAATGTCTTGCGACCAGGACCGATCAGTGAAGAACTGCGAAGCGGCTTCCACTCTCAAGGCTATCCACTTCGTACCCACGGTCTTGTTCATGATGGGCTGATAGAAGTCTATCCCCACCCTGCCCTTATCGAGCTCTCGGGCGCGCCAGTTCGCCTTCCATACAAGCAAGGCAAGATACGTCGGTATTGGCCCGACCTACCGGTCCCGGATCGCCGTCTGCGGCTCATCGAGCAGTGGGGCAGCATAGTCAGCCTGCTGGACGCAGAGATCGGGGGCGTAGCCGCCGCTTTGATCCTGCCCGAACCAGCAGCACCAGCGAAAATGCTGAAGGCCTTCGAGGACTCGTTGGACGCCGTGGTGTGCGCCTGGGTGGGGATCTGTGCTCTGGAGGGGCGCGCAGTAGCGATGGGGGATGAGGATTCCGCAATCTGGATTCCATTGCCGCTTCAGCGATAGCAACTGGACTTCTCTGAAGTAACAAGCCGGTTTGGTCCCATGCTTGAACAGCGTGGTGACCAGATGCGCGTACTGATCCTCAGCGAGGAATCCCACGGCCTGATCCTCGGCCAGGCTCGACCGCGTATGCTGGCACGAAGTGATGCCACTCTGCGCGAGGACGGACTATGGGAAGTCCCGGTCGACGACGAGGTGGCCGCCGCCATTGACCATGCGAGACTGCAGGGCGAAAGCGACGATGACGTCGTGAGCCGGCTGGTGCGGGAAGCTATCGGGCTGCGCCCGAGCTAGCCATTCCTCACGCGGCCAGAGGTGCGAGTTCCACCTCCCCGCGGCGAGCCGCCTCTGCACGTAAGCACGAAAGCCATGCGGACTGAGCGGGCACTTCGGCCGGTGCCTCGCTCGATTGCAGAAGAAGCAGGCCGCAGCGACATTCGTGGACGTATCAAGTCCGCCATCACACCGCGCCTTCAGGTGCTCCGCTGTGCAGCGCCTCGGACCACCCCCCGATCGCAGCATTGGTATGTCGCAGTAGCAGCACCGCCCCCGTTGGCGCTCGGATGCTTCATCTCGCAGTCGGACAAGTCGTTGGCTCATGACACACCCGTTTCACGCTCTGCGCTGTGCAGAGCTTGGAAACAGAACGTGCCGCGCGGTTACAGACCGGCTCCTGCACTGGGCCGCATAAGCGGGCATCGGACCGAGCCCTATGAGCGTGACCCTGTAGTGTGCGCCGACAAACTAACCCCATTCCTCCTGGGCCTCAATGCCGTCGGCCCCGCAAGAATTATTGTAAATTTCGGGATCCGGCGATCGCGCAAGTTACTTCCACGTGTGGCGAAGGATGCTCAGAAGGCGCGTGTTCCTCGGCATGACACGCCTATCTCGCGAGTAACCCCCAATCGACTTGCAGAGGGCCGTGAACCAAGGGTCTGCGGCCCACGTCGACAGCGCGGAACGTCTCCGATCGGCTGACCGCCGTTGGGAACAAATACTCATACTTCCAGGCGATGGGTCGATCGCCGCGGCCAGACGAGTAGTAGTTTCATAAAATTATCGGTAGCTGCTCCGCTAGTGCGCTGCTGCTGCCCCTCATTGCACCCACGTCCGGGAGGACCCGTTGAGATTGGCGGCATATCCTTCCACGGGGAGAGGGGAGCCCCTGATCCGGATGCGCTGAAAGGCAGGCAATCCTAAGCCGAACCGCTCACTGCATCCGCATCCAGACCGCGTTCACCAACACCCTGCACGCTGCAGTTCTTCGCACTATGCACACCTTGAGCGTTGTTCTCCTGATTCTCTCGTAAGGAGAAAAGACTGGATGCACTGGATGCACTCGGCTGAACGCTTAGCAGATGGCGGCATCGAGCCCGCATCCAGTCAGCGATCCGCTCTGGATGCACTGGATGCACCTCGGGGCGAACCCACTCCCCTGGAAGGTCACCAGCTTTCGCTGTTCGGCTCGACTTCCCTGATAACGTCGGCATAGCCGACGTCGAGGCTTCGGTCTAAGCGGTCCTCGGTCACGAAAAGCCGCCGCTTACCGTCCCCCTTCACGTACGCCCAGGCTTGGGTGCCGCCCCGACGACGGTTGGCCCGCTCCCAGCCCAGTGCCTTCATGGCTCTGCCGAACTTGCCGGCGTGGGAGTCGCGGCGTTCGACCGGAATGCGCAGCAGCCGCCAGGCATCGTCCGCCCAGATCAGCCCCTCAAGGTCACCGAGATACGGACCGAGTACATCCTCGAAAGAGTTGCCGATCGCACGGTCGCCCTGTTCCTTGCGAGCCGCAGCCCACAAGTTCTCGGGCAGACGGATGCTGGTACCAGTGGCCTCGCGCGCGGCAGCTTCCGCCCAAATTTGATCGCGATCGCGGGTGAACGCCTCGACGTCGCAGCGCCCGACATTCACTGGCCAGAAGCGGCGGTTACCATTGATGTCGGCGAGATAAGGCGCGTTGCGGTCGGCGTTGGTCGAGCCCACGAGCACGCTCTGGCGTGGTATCTCGACGGGAAGGCGGGCATAGGCGAGTCGCGCACGGTCATAGCGACGCGACAGCTGCGCGCGGATCTTCTCCACCTCACCTTTGCGCATGCCCTGTAGTTCGCCGACCTCGCATATCCATTTGCCCGAGCTGCGCTCGATCATGGTCTTGTCATCGGCATTGAGCGGCACGGAGTCCGAGTACCAATCGTCGTTGACGGCCATCGCCTCGATCAGAGTCGACTTTGAGAATCCTTGCTCAGCGGACTCGAGGATCAACATCTCGTCGAATTTGGCGCCCGGCTCCCGGACCCTGCGTGCCGCGGCAACCAGAACCAATGCGCCGACTGCTCGCGTGTACGGCGTATCGTCAGTGTGACAGTAGGTGCTAAGCCAAGTGTCAATCCGCTCCGTGCCATCCCATTCCAGTCGGTCGAGATAGTCGCGAACCGGGTGGAATTGGTTGAGCATGCACATGTCGGATGCGACGGTGCGGAACAGGCTCTGGCTCGGCTGGAACGCGAACTCCTCTCCGAGCCAAAGCCACAGCCGATCCAGCGAGGCATCGTCGAGGGACGGACCGAACCCATCTGGCATACCGGTAATGACAGGCCAGCCGCGGAACGCGTCGTATCTCAGGGTAACGCCTAGCTTCTGGATGCCAGTGCGGATGTTGTCCGGATTGCCGATGATCGTGCCGTCGGCACCCCGCAGGAAGCCGTCGCTGCCCTGGCGAGTGGCACGGGCCTCCTTCTTCAGAACGTCGCGCACGATGCCGTCGATCGCCTTGTCGAGCTGCGGAAGCCGCTCGACGCCACGAGCCTTCCAGTGCGCTCGGAGCTTCTCGAAGGCAGGTGCGTCGTAGTACTTGAGCGTGGCGATATCGACCCTGTGCTCGAGCAACACTGAAATGCCCTCGACATCGTCGACCTGGAGCGTGGAGAGCTTCTGGATAAGGTCGGCGGTCATACATCATCTCCCAAAACGAACGTCGAAGGCGTTGTCCCGCTAATTGCCGCCAAACTCGCGCAAGACAGCGATCCTGCCTTCGCATCCCACCCGATCATTGTGCCGACCGTTCGCGTAGCCCATAGAATCCTGGCCTTGCACTATCTTTGGCTATCAGACCGTCTGGGCGCTTTGACGCTGTCGTAAGCACGGCCGAAACTGTTGCCTCCGGCGTTTGTCCAAGCCGGACACGCATCCTATTCCTCACGATGGCGCTGGTGATCGACTTGTAATGTAGGGTGGTACCGGCCCCATCCAAAACGCGAACTATCGCCTCGATCCAAGTCGGGTCGCGTGTATCGGTTGAGCGCTCTTCAATTTCCGGGATGACGCGCGTGCGGTTCTTGTCCCTTACAAGCGGACGCGCAATTGGCTGCTCCCTTGCGCCTTTGTCGATGCAGCTTCTCCAGTGATCCTCACTTACGATCTTTACCTGGGAAGCGCCTTGCTCGCGCCATCGAACGGCACTCTGGATCTTCGTACCGAAGCTGGAGTGAAGCCAGCTTTCGCTGACCTCGGAACCGATGACCAGAAAGTCAGTGCAGGCAGCAATCGGGCCCGTCTGTGCCCCGAGCCGACGTGTGGCTTGGTCGCACTCTCTGCGGGTTCCATAGCGGAAGACGCCTGTCAGGCAGTACCGCTTCCCGACGAACTCAAGCACGGGGGGCGGATAATCTAGTGGCATCGATGTTGGCATCGGTTTTCTTGGATCATCGCCGCCGACGAACGCCCGAACCAGTTCGAGCAGATCGCCAAGCTCATCCCGCGAGAACTCTGTAGTCAGCACCTCGCCGAGGCATTCGACGATGTCGTTGAGGAGTGGCTCATCCTCCAGGTGTAGATGCGCAGAGAACCATCGGTCGATTGTTCGTGCATCTCGCTGGGTCAATGCTGATTTCGCAGCAAGTGCGCGACACAAACCCATGAACTCGTCCAGGTCACGATTATGTATCCGATCACGTCCGTAATCGTTTGCTTGCATACGCCCCTCCCCCTGCGAACCAGGCCGCAAGGATCGCGCGGAACAATTTCAAATTTACTTAGCGCTGTGATTAAGGATGCGTTCTCATGAATCGCATCCGACCGCGCCCTTGTTGGTGGTGCTGTCTGGACTAGACCAGCAATCGGAGCGTTTGTCTTTGCGGGAGGCGAGGGCACCTCCCCGCCCGGCAGATCAGTCCGGGCTCTGGTCAGTACCGAGGCAACCCCGCCCGGCGAACCGACGAGGAGGGCCACATGGCCGCCAAAACCAAGACCAACAAAACCACCGTGCCGATCGAAAAGCCGAAATCCAAGCAGGACATCGTCCTCGGATTGCTGCGGCGTCAGGATGGCGCCTCGATCGCCGATATCTGCGAAGCGACCGGTTGGCAGCCGCATAGCGCCAGAGGATTCTTGAGCGGAGCGTTGAAGCGCCGTCTCGGCATCGAGGTGGCCTCGGAGAAGAACGAAGCTGGCGAGCGCCGATATTTCGTCGCCGCGATCATAATGTCTGACTAATGTCGCCAAAATAATGGCCACGCGCTGCCCACGAGTGCCCCTCGTGGGCAGGTGTGGGTGATGAAGTGGCGGTCCTAAACGATATGTCGATCGAGCCGTTCGATCGTCTGGGCGAGGTGCGCCCGTAGTCGGATCAGGCTGACGGTGGTCACAACCGGCTTTCGTTCGGCCATGAGCAGAATCAGCTCGAATATCTCGTCGGAATGCCTTGCCAGATGAACGAGGTGCTCGCCGCTTGGACTGTGGGTGGCCGCTAGCCAGTTCTTGACTGTCCGCTCACTGGCCCCGGTCCACTGCATGATGGTCTTGACCGTTTGCCGCGTGTTGCCAAGTTCATTGTGCAGCGCGACCGATATGACTGTGCTGAAATGGTGCTCTGTGTTCATGACGCGACCCCCCTCGTGGGTGCAGTTTCCTGCCCGATTCAGGCAACAACATCCGAGTGAACCTGAGCTAAACTCCGACGTCGTTGTTTGAAGGGTTCGTCCGACCGGCTGTCGTGTGACGAAGTCCCAAGGAAACAATCGTCATGACGGCTGGGTCTGAGCATCGCACGGGCGACGAACCCGAGGCGGCCGGGATTCGTGCCGCCGAGTATGTGCGGATGTCGACTGAGCACCAGCAGTACTCGACGGAGAACCAGGCCGACATCCTTCGGAGCTACGCTGCAGCCCGAGGCATCGAGATCGTCAGGACCTATGCCGACGAGGGGCGTAGTGGCCTGCGCATCGATGGCCGCGATGCGTTGAAAGCGCTCATCTCAGACGTCGAGAGCGGCGGCGCCGACTTCGAGGTTATCCTGGTCTATGACGTTAGCCGTTGGGGCCGGTTCCAGGACGCCGACGAGAGCGCCTATTACGAGTACATCTGCAAGCGCGCCGGCATCGCCGTACACTACTGTGCCGAGCAGTTCGAGAACGACGGCTCGCCCGTCTCAACGATCGTGAAGGGGGTCAAGCGTGCTATGGCCGGCGAGTATAGCCGTGAGCTGTCCTCGAAAGTCTTCATCGGTCAGTGTCGCCTGATCGAACTGGGCTTCCGGCAGGGTGGGCCGCCAGGACTCGGGCTGCGCCGGATGCTTGTCGACCAAGGCGGCAATCAGAAGGCCGTTCTGGCACGGGGCGAGCAGAAGAGCCTGCAGACCGACCGCGTCGTGCTGACCCTCGGCCCGGATGCCGAGATCGACGTCGTTCGCCGTATTTACCGGCTCTTCGTTCACGACGCCCAAGCCGAGGCTCAGATCGCCGAGGCGCTCAATGCTCAGGGGGTGCTGACCGATCTGGGCCGACAATGGACCCGGGGCACGGTGCACCAGATCCTGATCAACGAGAAGTATCTCGGTAACAATGTCTGGAACCGGGTGTCCTTCAAGCTGAAGAAGAAGCGCGTCCGGAACGAGCCCGAAATGTGGATCCGGTCGGATGGTGTCTTTCCCGCCGTCATCGAACGCCCGCTGTTCGATGCGGCGCAGACCATCATCAGGGCTCGGTCGATCAAACTGACCGACAGCGAGATGCTCGAGGCCCTACGCTCCCTGTTCGAACAGCATGGCGTTCTTTCCGGCATCACCATCGATGAGGCCGAGGGTGTGCCCTCGAGCAGTGCATACCGTGCCCGCTTCGGAAGTCTGCTCCGAGCCTATGGACTAGTGGGCTATCGGCCACGTCGCGACTACCGATACATTGAGATCAACCGAGTGCTTCGGACGATGCACCCCGAGGTCGTCGCCGACGTCATCGGTTCCCTGCGTTCCTGGGGATCCACCGTCGAGCAAAATCCCACGAACGACCTGATCTCGGTCAACGGCGAATTTACCGCAGCGATTGTCATCGCGAGGTGCCAGCAGACTCAGGCAGGCTCGTATCGGTGGCGTCTGCGTTTCGACACCGGCCTACTCCCCGATGTCTCGATTGTCGTCCGCATGGCCGCGAACAACCGTGATCCCCTCGACTATTACCTTCTGCCCAGCATCGACCTGCGACGCGACAAGCTGCGGCTGGCCGAGGAAAACGGGCTCGCCCTCGACGCGTATCGGTTCGAGAGCCTCGATGAGTTCTACGAGTTTGTCAGTCCCACCCATTTTGCGGAGGCAGCGTGATGGCCATCCAGCACCCTCAAACGATCGCGATGGTTTCCATCGACAGGATCGTCACGATCAATCCTCGCGCTCGCAGCAAGCGACAGCATCAGGAAATCGTCGATAACATCGATGCGATCGGCCTGAAGCGCCCGATCACGGTGAGCCGCCGAACCACGTCCGATGGGAGTCGCTTCGACCTGGTGTGCGGAGAGGGCCGCCTCGAGGCCTTCAGGATGCTGGGCGCGACGGAAATCCCAGCAGTCGTCATCGACGCGTCCGAGAACGATTGTCTGGTCATGAGCCTGGTCGAGAACATCGCGCGCCGGAAACATCGACCGATCGATCTCATGCAGGAGATCGCCAATCTCAGCAAGCGTGGCTACTCCGACCGAGAGATCGCCGACAAGATCGGCATCAGCCAGAGTTACGTGAACATGCTGGTCAAGTTGCTCGATCAAGGCGAGGAACGGTTGGTGGCAGCGGTTGAGACCGGCCTCATCCCGGTCAGCTTCGCCATCGATATCGCCCGGTCGGATTCGACCAGTATCCAGAACCTGCTGATGGACGCGTACCAGGATGGAAAGATCAAGGGTAAGAAGCTCGCCGCCATCCGCCGCATGCTGGAACAGCGCGAGAAGCGGAACAGCAAGGTGCCTGACAGCGGGTTTGCGCGCCACAATGCACGACGCAGTACTACGCCAGCGGAGCTGCTCAAGGTCTACCAACGGGAAGCGGAGAAGCAGCGCATCCTGGTCAAGAAGTCCGACTTCACTCAGACCAAACTACTTTTCATCGTCGAGGCCATGAAGGACCTCCTTGCCGAGCAGGGCTTTACCGATATTCTCAATGACGAGCACCTTGCAACCATGCCGCGCGCTCTGGCAGCACGCATCGCCGGGGAGCCCGTGCAATGACCGAGCCCCATCTCGTCAAACTGGCCTTCGAGCGAGAGAGCATCAAGGTCACGCTGTCACAATTGGTGCCGCTGAAGACGCTTCGCCCCGGGATCAAGGAGAGCAAGAAGTATGTCCAGATCGTTCGATCGATCCGGGCGATCGGCATCGTCGAGGCGCCGGTCGTAGCCCGCGACCCCAAACATCACGATCGGTTCTTCCTGCTTGATGGCCATCTTCGGATTGAGGCCCTCAAGGACATCGGCATTGATGAGGTCGAGTGCCTTGTCTCCACTGATGACGAAACCTACAGCTACAATAAGCGCGTGAATCGCCTGGTCCCGGTGCAGGAGCACAGAATGATCGTCCGGGCCATGCAGCGCGGCGTCCCCGAGTCGCAGATCGCCGAGGCGCTTGGACTGGATGCCCTATCGGTTCGTCGCCGGGCCAGAATGTTGGATGGAATCTGCGCGGAGGTGGTCGAGCTGCTCCACAGCGCACCGGCGCCGTTCATTGTGTTCGACATTCTTCGGCAGATGCTTCCACTGCGCCAGATCGAGGCTGCCGAACTCATGCTTGGGCAGGCCAACTTCACCGCTGTGTTCGCGCGCGCCCTGCTGGTGGCTACCCCCGAAGCCCAGCTCGTCCCCGTCGCTAGATCAAAATCGAAGGATGCGGCAGGGATTTCCGACCAGATCGCCCGAATGGAGAAAGAACTCGTTGGTCTCCAGAGCCAGATCAAGCTGGTTGAGGAGACCTACGGCATCGATAATCTGCATCTGACACTCGCCAAGGGCTATGTCGCCAAGCTGCTTGGCAATGCGCGCGTCGTCCGCTGGCTCGCCCAGAACCGACACGAATACCTGGGAGAATTCCAGACAGTCGCTGAGATCGAAACAATTGCGGTCACGAGTATGGCGGCAGAGTAGTTTGAGCGGGCAATTCTCAGGCTTCGTGATGTGCCCAAAATTCATTCAGGTGAGGTGAGGTGAGGTGAGGTGAGGTGAGGTGAGGAGGTGACTGGCTTCGACCTTCACTCATCACGCCTTCACGAAGATTGAACCGCGCAATACAGTCAGTCACGGCGCCTTGGGGGAGGCCGACGTGGCGCGACGACGAGCGGGGGGGATCTGGACTGTGGACGCTGATCATCCTTGCGGTGATCATTGCGTGGTTCACTGGTCGCTCGAGCACGCCAAGTCTTGTTGTGCCCATGGACCAGCCATAGCAGAGCCTTCGACGTCGAGCTCGATCGAAATGCCCCCGCCAGGCGACGAAACGCCGACCACAACATCACCAATTGCGGCCGTCGCCTACGTCACCGCCACCACACTGAACGTCCGCGCTTCGCCAGGAAAGGACGCCGCCAAGTTGGGCACGCTGGCTCGAGGCGATCGCGTCACTGTTACCCAGGTTCAGGACGGCTGGGCGACTCTCCGGTTGCCGTCAGGTGCGACGGCTTGGGCTAGCGCCGAGTTCCTGTCGCCATCGCCACCCGCGCCAGTCGTGCAGCCGTTCAAGCCGACGGAAGCGGCAGTCGCGCGACCAAGTCGCTCGGCGATCATCCGCGACATCATTCAGGAATCAATGCAGTCCTACAGTGGCAATTGCCCTTGCCCGGAGAACCGCGACCGGGCTGGACGACGGTGTGGCGGGCGAAGCGCTTGGTCACGAGCAGGTGGTGCCCGACCGATCTGCTACGCGGCCGACGTCACCGAAGGGATGATCGAGCGGTACCTCGCTCGCGACTGATCTTCATCCAGTCCGTCGGAACTCTTCGAAGCGCTGTGCGAGCCTATCACGGCTCGGGTGGTCGGCTGCGCGCGACGGTAGATGGATCTGTCGGCCCGCCAGCGCCTTCACCCCATATTCGAACATCGGCCCGTCGTTGATCGAGAGAAGCGCCTCGCTGATGTGGATGTGGTGGTCCGCGTCGATGCCAATCAGGTTGGCGTCGAACGCCGCGTGATGAATCTTCGACAACGGCAGCCCGTTTGGAACAATCGGCTGTCCCATGCGCTCGTCGCCATCCACCACGATATGCGCCGCATCCAGCAGCCGCGGTTCGGGCAAGCGGGTGATCGCACAGCGACCGCCGTATGCCGTGAGCACGGCTTCTCGGAAAGTCGCCTGATGCAGCCTCTGCTGCACGAACCGGCTCGCATAGCGGCGCTCGGCTGCCTCGGGGATGGCTTCCTGGACCGTCTGACCAAATGCCAGTCGCACCCTCAGCTGTGCGGCGCTCCACTCTGCAACGAACGTCGGCCAGATGGCTGTGTACCGACCGGGCGCAACACCGAGGAAGTAGAGGATCGGGACCTGGGCCTCGTGAGCGCGGCGCAACCAGCGATTGTCAGCGGCGTCCGGATTGTCCCCCATGAACGCGTAGTCAACGAGTTCCTTGCCGTTGGTCACCTGCTCGTGGACGACACGCTGGTCGTCGTACCAAACCCGCGCCCCGCTCCGCGGGAACACGGTACGCACTGAGAGCAAGTGCTCCATAGCCTTGGGTTTGAAGATGCCGCGTTGCGGATTGACCAGCGGCACACGTTCACCCTCGAACAAAAATCCCGCTGCAAGTTGCTCGCTGCTTAGCGTGTCGGCGGTAGCGATCCGGCGAAGATGCTCGGCGGCTGCAAGGCGAATGGCCAAGTCGCGCGCTTCGATCATCCGAGGTACCTGCTTTCGCGATGCCAGGTCAGCGCGTCCGCGGCGGGAGCTGCCGCTAACATCCTGGGCGCCCTGAGTTCGGTGCCATGCAGATCGTAGTAGTGCTTGCCGTTGTCGAAATCCTGCTTCAGACGCCGGCTTACGACGAAGCGCCTATCCTCGTCGACTGAGACGTACCCGAGGTCGAACAGCTTGTGGATGTCGGTGCGCAGCAGGAGGCCGTTGGCGCCTTCGTGGGCACCGCCGTCTGCATAGGATCGGATGTGCGCCGCATCGAGGATCGGCAGAGTCTTTTCGCCACTGACCGCGCAGCGTCTGTCGTAGGCGTCGGTGACGAGCATGCGGAAGGCACCCTGCCCCAGCCGAGGCTTCACCAGGACTGGCGCGCCGTACCGCGCAAGGTCGGATTGCCGATCGACTGGCACGAGGGCGGATGGTCTGTCGAGCACGGCTCGCCACAGGCGCGCGCCATCTGCCTCGTCAGTGTCGTACCCACGGCCCACAACGATGTTGGATGCCCAGCTATCCGGTATCGGGATCCAGTGCTCCTGGGGCCAGAAGAACGGCGAGGTGAGTATCCTGCATCCAATGACCGGATCGGATCGATCGACGACCAGCGCGTCATCCCTCCGATACTTGGCGATGCGCCTGCGCATCTCGACCAGTGAGGAGACGCCGTTCTTCGATCCGAACGCCTCCCAGGCAAGGGACAGCGGGACGTTCGATGAGTGTGAGAACACGCCGCCACCGACGATGAAGTTTCTAGGCGCATGCAGCTTGAAGAGGAACAGCTCACCTGGCTGTAGGGCCCGGAATGTTGCCTTCCCGCTTGGCGCCCAGAAGTTTACCTCATCCGGCCGTGCAAGAGCGAGATGGTCGAACCAGTCCTGATCCGTGACGCCGACGAAGATGCTGACCATCTGTGCATAGTGTTACCCGATATGATTGCGTGCAAGCGCGGCCTGACACTAGTTTAACGGAATACCACTAGGAACCGTGGCGGGGATCAGAATTCGATCTTCCTTTGGCGAAGGATCACCGGTTAAGGCGTCGAGGAAAGACACCAGCGCTCGCAGATCATCACCGTCTACGGATGGTGAAGACGTAAGCAAGGGTGAAATGGCCATGATCTCTTCGGATGACATTCGGTGGTCGCCGGTTTCGTTGTATCCATAGGCAAACCGATGTGGATCCAGGTGTTGCCGCACGACGTCCACAAGGCTTGTGGCTGAACCGTCATGTAGATAGGGCCCGGATAACGCTACGTTCCTCAAAGGAGGTGTCCGGAACTTGAAACGGTCCTCCGGACGCCCCGTGACCTCAAACCGTCCAAGGTCAGGCTCGGCCGCCGGATCGGTTGGCACCCCGATACTATGATAGCCAAAATCGCTGAGAAGCTGACCGCTGTGACAGGCGGCACACCTGCCCTTTCCCAGAAAGATCAGTGCACCCCGCTTCTGCTGATCGCTGAGAGCAGTGAGTTCGCCCCCAAGGTAGCGATCCCATGGCGTAGCGCGCGTTGCAAAGGCCAGTTCCTCATAGTGCGCGATCGCGTTGGCAACGTGTACAATCGAGAAGGTCTCCGGCGAAACATCTGGGTAAGCCGCCTTGAACAGCTGACGATAGGTCTCCTGCCACCGAGCGCTATCTGCGCCAGCGTTACCGAGCAGCCGATTCAAAATGGCGCCGTGAACGGCTGCCATCGCCAAACCGTCGTTTGCGGCGCGCTCAGCTTTGGCCTGGGCGAGATCGTTCAGTTGAAGCGCGTGAGGCGATGGCAGGTCGGAGGGAGATACGTCGCCGGATCGACCGAGCATCTCGTCGGCCGCGACCAGAGGAAACAGCGCCTGCGCGGCCATGGTGTTTTCTATCCCGGAGGGCAGTGCGTCTCCCATTGGCGTGCGGAAGGCTGCCCCCTCGGAACCAACTCCGTCGACCCGGCCGTCCCAGAAGAATGCGGACGCTTCGTTGTTATCCCTATTCCAGAGGTCCAAGGCGTTTCGTCGCATTGTCGAGCCGTCGGGCCGCGCAGTCCGCTCTGCGCCCGATCCTTCGCCGCCGGCCCCGATCGAACGAGGCAGGTCATCGGAACTGCCTGCGGTCAGCATGTGGCACGTCGCGCAGGATATATTGCGGGCGCCGCTGAGGATCGGATCGAAGAACAGCGCGCGCCCCAGAACGAACTTCGGCGTTTCCATCAGTGGCTTCGTTGCCAGCGGACGAAGATTGTAGGCACTGACAGCCCGTGCAAGCGCCGCATCGCTGCTTTCCCTTTGCCATCTTGGCAGCATGGCGTACGCGACCAGCAACACGATCAGCATCACGGTCAGGGCTGCTGCGAGCCTCATTGCACATCCAACTCGCGAGCAATGTACTCGAGAGTAGCTTGTGACTGTCTCAGCGCTTCGAGCGACAGCGTGGATAAACTGGCTTCGCCGACGCCCTGCTGAACGAGCCACGTCTCTATCCGCGACTTCTCGAGACATGCCATCGCCGGGACCAGTGCGGCTCGATAGGCCAAGCGGAACAGATCTTCGGATAGCCCCGCCTCCTCGATCTCCGCCATTGCCGACTTGGCTTCAAGGCAATCCGTCGCCGCGATCAGGTAGGGCGAACGGGCCGTTTCAAGCGCATGACCTGGCCTTAGAACATAGACGAAGGCGATTAAAGCGAAGGTGACACCAATGAAAATCAAGGGCCATCGGTGGTGGTGCGCGGCGCCCATAAACGCTGCCGCTCAAGGCGCAACGTCGTGCGGAAAATCCAGCGACGACAAGAAGGCGACGAGGCTCTTTATGTCATCGTCGCTCAACTCGAGCGAGAAGATCGGTTCGACGCTCCACTGGGCGATGCGCTGATAAAACTGGCCCCGCTCCGTCGTGGTCATGGAACGGCTGTCCACCAGGTACAGGGGATCGACATGGGCGCGGATCATCTCGGGGAGGCTCGGTAGGGCACCGGAGTGAGAGTAGGGCGCTGTCTTGGTAACGTTGTAGAGAGGCGGCGTGCGGAACTTGTAGATGTCACTGCTCACATGCGTGACATTGAACCGGCCATAGTCGACTCCAAAGCCATTGCGGCCGCTGCCAAGCTGCGGAGCGGGGATTGCATGGAACGAAAAGTCGGTGAAGTAGGGCCCGCTGTGGCAGCTCACGCAACGCCCCCGACCGTAGAAGAGCAATCCACCTGCGACCTGCTCCGCCGAAAGACTACCAGTGCCGAATGCGAAGTTATGCAGCGGCGAAGTCTGAAGTCGAAACCGATCGCGGATGAAGCCAGCGAGACTGTCGGTGACGTGCTCGATCGTGATCTCGCTTTTGGAGATCCCGAATGCTTGAGTAAGCGCTTCGGACAGGACAACATCACTGCGCACGCGTGCCGCGATCTCGTCGTATACGTGTTGGCCGGAGTCTATGGTCTCGGTCTTCAGGACATCGGCCGAACCATCGTTCGGCACCATTTCCCGGATCTCAACCATCGGCAGGTGCGCAGCAACGGCGAGTGGGTCGTCGGAAGTGACCGCGGCACCGAACTGGCTAATGATGCCGTCCGGCCCAGGTTCAACTCTGCCGTCCCAGAAGAAGATTTCGTACCCGACGCCGCCCCGGCCCCAGAGCGCCATGGTGTTCCGCGGTAGTACATCACCGCCCCCCGCGAGGCGTTCCTTGCCCTCGCCAGTTGCATCAGTTCCGATGCCCAACGGTAACCCGTCCGCCGAAGCAAATCGATCGAGATGACAGGTCTGACACGAGGTTTCCCGGCTGAGCGAAAGCTCCTTGCTCTCGAACAGGAGCTTACCTGCCGCTGCAACGGCGGGCTCAGGCAGTCGCCAGGTCTGATCGACCGGCACCAAACCAGCATCTCGGATAGCCTGTCGGAGTGTGGTTTCGCGCAGGCCGTCGGCACCGATCGCCATGCCACCGAACAGGGTCAAGAGGAGGATCGCGCTAGAAGCGTATTTCATGGGCCTCGACCACCTGTTGCAGAGTTTTGGCGTCGGTTTCGATGGCGTTCAGCATCATGAGGCTGAGTTCGTTTTCGGTGAGGCCCCACATCAGTAGTTGCTTGCGGAGGATGTCGTAATCTTGGCAATCGAGCAGGCCAAGTTCGGCCGACTTGAGTGCATCCACGGCATCCTCGCTGGGCAGCTCGGCCAGTTTGAACTTGGCCAGCATGTGCTCCCGCATGGCTCGGTCACAGGCGTACGTGACCTTGGCGTAACCCAGCTGGGCCACGGCAACGACCGCCGTCTTCCACAGCGGAGGGACGAGTTGCCCGACGACTACGCCGATGCCGATCAGAGCTGCGGCAAGCAGGCCCCTATTCAGCGACAATGCCCATCGCATCAAGCACCTCCGGGGTGATCGTGCCTGTTACGGTCAAGTTCCATTCGCTCTGGAACTTGCTCAGCGCGGCGATCGTCTGAGGGCCGATGACGCCATCAACCGTGCCGGTGTAGTAGCCGTAGAGCGACAGGGCCAGCTGCACCTTGAAAGCGATCTGATAGAACTTATCGCTGTTGCCAGGCAGGATCTTTGGTGCGGTTGCCGGTGACTCGGGAAGGATCGTCGCCGGCGGCGTGCTGTTCGAGGTCACCGGGGGAGCGATCACCGTCGATGGACTTGGCGGAGTATAGACAGGGGGCCTGTAGTTAGGCACCGCGATGCCGCCGCCAGAAGACGAGCGATGACTGCCGTGAGAGCCATGACTTGAGTGCGATCCGTGTGCAGCCAGTGTGTAACGATGCTTCAACCGAAAAATCTGAAACAGCGATCCTTTTGGCGGCGTCGGCTCCACGTTGGTGTGCTCTGGCACTGCAGCCACGCTGCTTGGCAGCGGCAACAGTCCAAAGGCAAACAATGACGATAACGCCAGACGAAATTTCACTCTGGCTTCACTCCCCCAAAACCCCGGTCTTCAGGATACCATTGGAAGAAACCGCCGCAAGTGGATTGCAGACTACATTGCGAGCACGTCGGTAGGTATTTTTGCTTCCAGTCGCTGATCGAGGCGACACTGAACTTCCTGTAGGCTTTGGGCAACGTGCAAAGCGGAAAGTTGTATAGGCGCGGAACTAAGCCGCGACCTGCCGCGATTGCAATGGCTCGGCCTAGCGGACCGAAGTCTTCGCCGGTATCGATAAACAGCGAGTTCCAGTTCAGCCGCCCGTAGCCAATGTTCTCAAGCTGCATCAGCGCCCACGTCTCAGCAAATGGCACGTTGACGGCCAGATACGATGCGAGCGCTGGCAGGCTTTGGTAGTTCATCGTAGTGACGACTGTTCGGATCTCGATCCGCGCTCCGGCGCGCGCGAGAAAAGACAAGGAGCGTTGCAGACGCTCGAACGCACCGCTCTTTCCGACGATCCGGTCATGCACCCCCCCAGCACTGGCGTAGACCGGGACGCCCCATTCAATGCGATCAAGGTGCAGTGCACGAAGCCGTCCGACGTCTGTGGCTGTCAGGTGTTGGGCATTGGTCAGAACGTGGAAGCGTAGATCGGGGCGTTCCTCGCCTAGAATCGACAGGAAGTTAAGCAGGTCGTCCAACAGAAGGGTGGGCTCACCGCCTGAGATGCCGATGACTGCGTCTCTCGGGGCCAGGCGCACCGCCTGGAGGTAGAACTCGAAGAGGTTCCATTCCGCGGTATTTGGCGGTTGGGAACACATGACGCAAAGTTGGTCGCAACGCTCCGTCACGAGCAATGTGTTGTGTGCCGAGTTCGGTCGGATGAGGCGTTGCAGTGTTCCCCGCGCCGGGCTGAGCAGCACGATGTTGCCGTCGAGCGACGGCGCGTCGTCACTAGCGACGTCCAAGCGCCGGCCATCGGCCGCATAGCTCAGCTTTCCATCCTCGGTGCCAACGAGAACGACGTCGTGCATGGTTGGGGAAGGAGCGGGGGCGGAGAGAAGCCGCACGACCGCCAGCTCCTCGTTCCACCCCGTCGCCTTAACGCGTAGGCGCAGTGGGATCATAGTGCACCGGCGCGAGGCCAATCGGGATTTCGGGCAAATCGAGCCACTGGCGAAGCGAGTGCTGGACCATCTCGTCGCGCGAAAAGAGCAATCGCGCCGCCAGATCAAACAATGCCAGATGCCGGCCGCAGAACCATGTCAGGTGCTTGGGTAGATCAAGTCGACCGTACCGCGAGATGTCGTCGACCGGATCCACACCGCAGAAGGGCTGATACGGGCAATGAACACAGTCGGGATCCAGGTGATTGAACGCCGCACCGTTGAGGGCAGCCAGTCTCTGGTGATCTACACCGTGGGCGACCGTTCCGATTGAAAGATCAGCGAGGCCGATGCGCGACACCATGCGCGCCTCATCCGTTGGATAGAGAACGCCGTCCTGATCGATGACGAGGTAGTCGTCGCCAAGCAGTCCCGGGTTCCGCAAATCGACGTGGCCGTCGTGACCTGGCGCAAGCATCCGCTTCAGGCACAGGGTGAGGTAGTACTCGCCGAGATTTCCGCCTGTTTGGTAGTTTCGCTCGATGATTTTCCGGACAAAGTTCTCGTGGAACTGATTCCAGCGGCCGACATCACGGGCCGCGGGATGCCTGCGCCGCGCGAAGCCCTGATAGTTCACCGGCCGCAGGAAGATGCTGTTCTGACCTAGGTCTTCGTAAGTCCGGATTAGCGCATCCAGGTCCGGCGGTTGATCCAGGTCGATAGTTGGGAGTGCGGAGATCCTTCCAGCTGCAACACGCCGAACAGCGCCAAGGTTTTCAAAGAACTGCTTGGCTAGGGCAGGATTCTGCGTGCGGTGACGGTCGTGATCCGAAAGCACCCCGTCGACCGAGGTGCTGACATAGGTATCGGACGCACTCAGGAAATCGAGCTCAGCCGGACCGATGCTTTGAAGATTGGTGCACACGACGAACTCGCTTCTGGCGAAACGAGCGCGGCAAAAGTCACGCACGGCGTTGAGCAGGTCGAGGCGGAGCAGCGGCTCGCCGCCCTGGAACTCAATCTTGATCTCGCTTCCGCTAAGCGCTTCCAGGTATCCAAGAACCTGCGCCAAGGCTTCTGGAGTCCAGTCGAACCCCCGCGCTGTTTCCGGGGCCCTTGAGACCTGGCAATAGGTGCAGGCCAAATTGCACCGCAACGTCGGGACGAGGATGACGTAGCGCAGCCTTCCTCCCTTTGCCTGCCGGGCCGACCAGCGCCATGCAAAAGAGTTGTAGGCGGGTTCGCTCTCGGTTTCAAAGGCATGACCGTTCGCGAGCAGAAAATCGCGATCGCGGGTGGTCAAGCGATCTTCGCCGTAACGGTCCACGAATGATCGGTCAGACAGAAAGAACGTCCCCGCGTCATCAGCAAGGAAAACTCGCCCATCCGCTAACTCGCGGAACCTAAGTGGCCATATGTTCATGGGTGACTTAGTGTAGCAAGCAACGCGGCGCGCAGCGGCAGGGATTGAACGAATAGATGTTGCCTGTAGAGCGCGTAGCTGACCTCACGACGGATCACAGCCTCGTCGAAGTTTTCGCCGAGGACTTCGATCACTTCGTCGACCAAGGCGAAGCTCAGCTCGGGATAGTGGTAGGCGAGACGGGCCAACGCTACGGGAGCGGAAGCGCGAAGATGCTCGCTGATCTGTACGATCATGCTCATTCCCCCAGCCCGTCAGAACACGCTAACGGCGCACCTGATTCAGAAGCAATACTCGCGTGAGTACGCGTCAGTCCACATATTACGCCTGATGTCCAGGCGATGCCGTCTCCAGCACCACCCTACGCGCGACAAAACTTCTCCCACGCCTCCATGAGGTCCCGGCGTTTATCGAGGAAGTCGGTCCGCAGATAGGCCAGCTCAACCGCATCACCAGACGCATGAGCGAGGCAGGCCTCGACGATCTCACGCGGGTAATCGGTCTTCTCACGCGCCCAGGTTGAGAAAGACGACCGGAAGCCATGAACGGTGGCGCCGTCGTCGCGCAGACCGCGTAGCAGCATGAGCATGGCGAGATTGCTGAGCGCCCTGCCGGTGCGCGGGTTGGCGAACACATGCTTGGTGTCGCGGGGGAGCTTCTTGAGCAGGTCGATGGCTCGCGGGCACAGTGGCACACGATGCTCGCGACCGGCCTTCATTCGTTCCGCGGGGATGACCCACAGCTTGTTGCCGAGGTCGATCTCGTCCCACGTTGCCCCGATGGTCTCGCCCGTCCGGGCGCTGGTCAGGATCGTGAAGATGAGAGCCTTGGCACTGATGCTGTCATTGGACATCAGCTGCTTCATCAGGGCCGGCACCTCGGTATAGGGCACCGCCTTGTGGTGCTCAATCTTCTGCACCTTGGAGATCGCCGGCAGCAGGTGGCTGAGCGCGCCGTGCCATGTCGCGGGGTTGTCGCCGGTGCGGAACTTCATCGCCGTGGCCCAGCCGAGCACCTTCTCGATACGCCCGCGTAATCGGCTCGCGGTTTCCGGCTTGGTCGACCAGATGGGCTTCAGGATCTTGAGCACGTCCTCGACGACGATCTGGTCGACCGGCTTCTTGCCGATGACCGGTCCGGCGTACGTCCTGAGTGTGCTCTCCCATTGTTCAATGTGCTTTTCATTCTTCCACCCGGCCCGATGGGCCTCGATGTACTTGTCGGCGCAGTCCGAGAACGTCGGGGCCTTGGTGCGGGGCTTGCTCGCAGTAGCCACTTGCTCCCGCTCGGCCATGGGATCGCCGCCCTTGCGCACCTGTACGCGCAGCACGGCCGCTTCGTCGCGAGCCTCGGTCAGTGACTTGTCTGCAACCGCTCCAAGCCCCATCCACTGGTTCTCGCCGGCCCGGCTGTAGCGGAACAGCCAGCTTCGCGTTCCCTGCCCCGCGCGGATCTGCAGGTACAACGAGGGTGCGACCCAATGCACGCCGTCCGCCGTGAGGGCAGAGACCTGGGCGGCAGTGAGAGCACGATGCTGGGACATGAGGAACTGGCGTCGTTGTTGTGGCCGGACCATCGCTCCACCTGCAGCAACAGTCCAGTCCGGCGCCCGACAACGGACAGACGATTGCACAGACGGTTGAGCAAACCGTGTGTGCCGCAGGGACTGGGGAGATTTGTTGCTACGGCTCCCGGCCGCGGTTACTGACCTCCGCCAAAGTGCTGGGAACGCTGGGCAAAAGCGACGATGCTGCGCGGGGTTAGCAACATCCTAAGGCACTGATCATGCAGGAGGAATGGCGGAGAGGGAGGGATTTGAACCCCCGATGGAGTTGCCCCCATGCCGCATTTCGAGTGCGGTGCAATCGACCACTCTGCCACCTCTCCGCGAGGTCGAACACGCGTTGCCGCGGCTGGTCGAGACGGGCGGGCTTAT
>NZ_DASZAW010000047.1:0-25300 GCF_035944845.1 Devosia sp.
GGCGATCGTCGATCCACTTCTCGACGACGTTACCGGGGACGTAGCTGGATTCGTGAGCCATTCTGACGCGTCCCCTTAACCGATCTTCACGAGCGTGTCGGAAATGAATTCATAGGGCGGCAGCACCAGGTTGGTCGGCGCCGGGCCCTTGCGGATACGGCCGGCAGTGTCGAACTGCGAGCCGTGGCAGGGGCAGGCCCAGCCGTTGTAATCGCCGGAATCGCCCACCGGGATACAGCCGAGGTGGGTGCAGTTGGCGATCATGATCAGCCACTGCTCGTGGCCGGGCTTGGTGCGCTGCTCGTCGGTCGCCGGATCCTTGAGGTCCGACATCGGGACGGCCTTGGCTTCGGCAATCTCTTCGGCGGTGCGGTGACGCACGAACACCGGCAGGCCGCGCCACTTGATGGTGACCGACTGGCCCTCTTCGATGCCCGACAGATCGAACTCGATGCTGGCCAGCGCCAGCACGGACGCATCGGGGTTGAGCTGATTGATCAGCGGCCAGGTCACCCCGGCAACGCCCACCGCGCCTACGGCGCCAGCCGCGATATAGAGGAAATCGCGCCGACCCGGTTTGGGGTCGTCCTGATGTGCCAGATTGGATTGCGTCGCCAAGGTAAGCTTCCGTCTGTTGTGTCTTGATCAGCGCCTCGGTGCCCGTTGGCGTAGGGCCACATAGCCAAAGCCAACCCCCGCCCTCAACAGCGCGTGATTTGGGCGTTCTTTTGACACTATGAATGGGGCTTGTCCAGCCGGACTCAGGGTGACTTTCCCCCGATGCGACACTATAGCAACCGCCAAAAACCTTACCGCTTTACTCAAGAAATCCGGTGCGAAAAACCCGATGATCGATCTGGCTCTCTATCAACCCGATATCGCGCAGAACACCGGCACCCTGCTCCGCCTCGGCGCCTGCCTCGGCGTCATGGTCCACATCATCCACCCCACGGGCTTTCAGTTCTCGCCGCGCTCGATCCGGCGCGGCGCCCTCGATTACCTGGAACATGCGCTGTTCACCGAGCACGACAGCTATGCCCACTTCGATGCCTGGCGCCGCGCCGCGGGCCGCCGACTGGCGCTCCTGACCACCAGGGCCGGCGTTTCGGCCTATGCCGCCAGCTACCGGCCTGGCGATATCCTGCTGCTCGGCCGCGAGTCGGCCGGCGTCCCCGATAGCGTGGCTGCCGATGCCGAGCTTCGGGTGCGCATCCCCATGCGACAAGATATGCGCTCGCTCAACGTGGCCGTGGCCGGCAGCCTCGTGCTAGGGGAAGCGCTGCGACAGACCAACGGTTTTGCAGCCCTCTCATGACCTTACCCGCCGACATTGAATCAAAAAAGCAAGTGGCCGCGGCCTGGTTCCGCAGTTTCCGCGACCAGCTCTGCCACAGTCTCGAAACCGTCGAGGCAGAAGTCACCGGCCCGCACGCCGATCGACCGGCCGGCAGGTTCGAGATCGAGCCCTGGCAGCGCGAGGCCGGCGGCGGTGGCGAGATGGGCCTGTTGCATGGCCGGGTGTTCGAGAAGGCCGGCGTCCACATTTCCACCGTGCACGGCCACTTCTCCGAGGAATTCGCCCGCCAGATGCCGCATACCGAGGCGGGCACCGAGTTCTGGAGCGCCGGGGTCTCGGTGATCATCCACCCCTGGAACCCCCACGTTCCCGCCGCGCACATGAACACCCGGATGATCGTCACCGGCAAATGGTGGTTCGGCGGCGGCGGCGACCTGACCCCGGTGCTCGATCGCCGGCGCACCCAGGACGACCCTGACAGCATCGATTTTCACGCCGCCTACAAGGCCGCCTGCGAGGCGCACGGCGTCGACTACGCCGCCTACCGGAAATGGTGCGACGAGTATTTCTACCTGCCGCATCGCCAGGAGCCGCGCGGCATCGGCGGCATCTTCTACGACCAGCACAATTCCGGCAGCTGGGACAACGACTTCGCCTTCACTCAGGATGTCGGCCGCGCCTTCCTCGACGTCTACCCTCGTCTTGCCCGCCGCAATTTCGAAACCCCGTGGACCGAGGCTGACCGCAACGAGCAGTTGATCCGCCGCGGCCGCTATGTCGAGTTCAACCTGCTCTACGATCGCGGCACCACGTTCGGGCTGAAGACCGGCGGCAACGTGACGTCGATCCTGTCGTCGATGCCCCCTGAGGTTCGGTGGCCGTGAGAGTCCACGGCTTATGGCGTTAGGCTAGGTCAGCGCAGAAAGAGTACCCCCCACCCTGTCCCTCCCCCGCAAGGGGGGAGGAGACCAAAACACTGGCGTTGGTGAGGGCGTCTCCCTCCCCCTTGCGAGGAGGGGACAGGGGTGGGGGTACTCTTCCCGCACCGGCCTATCAGCCGGGTGAGCCCCCTTACCAACCTTGCCGAAGCTTAAGCCGCCGGAAACTACCGGCGCGGCTGAACCGCTCCTAGATCCTACGGGCCGGTGCAGACGCGCACCCCCGAACGGTTCCAGCCAGCGCAACGGAACCGCGCTTCAGCTTCGCTGCATGTGGAGTTCAAGATGAACAAAGCTCTGACAGGTCTTGCGGCTACGGCCGCAGCAATCCTAATCGCCGCCCCGGCCTTCGCTTCGGCCCCGGCCTTCTCGCTCGCCGCGCCCAATAGCGGCATGTCGGTCGACAGTTTCGATCCGCAGGTCCAGGTGTTCAACCGCCAGGATATTGCCGACCTGCTGCACGCCCGGTCGGTGTCGGTGGTGAAGTTCGATACCGCCTGGAACGATGGCGGCGACGCCACCAAGGCGTTCGATGCGGTCAACGACAGCGACCAGTCGATACACCTGCTGCGCGAGGCGCTGAAGGCCGATCCGGCGGCGATGCGGCTCCTGGCCCAGAACCACATTGCGGTCAACCAGGTGATCGACATCGCGCCCACCGGCAATGGCGCGGTGCAGCTCTATATCTCTTAGCCGACTCAAGCGGCCTGTCCTCGAGCAGGACGGGCCGCTTCATTCCTTTCCCCGGTCGCGTTACATCATTCGTTCGAGGATGGAACGAGCCGGCCGATGACCCTGACCGATGTAGAGATAAAAGGCTTCCGATCGGTTCGGAGGCTCCGCCTGCCGCTCCGCCAGCTCACCGTGCTGATCGGCGGCAACGGTGTCGGCAAGACCAACCTCTATCGCTCGCTCGAACTGCTGCACGCCTCCGCCAAAGGCACGCTCGCCGACGAGATCGCCCGCGAGGGCGGCCTCGGTTCGATCTTCTGGGCTGGCGGCAAGAACCTCACGACCGATGGCAGCTTCGATCCGATGTACCGCACCGATGGCTACCGCGCGCATGAAGGTGGTAACCGGCTGACGCTCGAGGCTCGCCTGGAACTGGAGGAGTTCCTGCCCACCTACCGGATCGAACTCGGCTTCCCGACGCCCGATGCCGCCGCCTTTCCCACCGAGGCCCAGATCAAGACCGAAACGATCGAGCTTCGGCAGGGCAAGCGTCCGGTCGCCCTGCTCGAACGCAAGAACAACGCCGTGTTCGCTCGGGCGAGCGGCGGCCAGCGCGAACTGATCGACGAGCGGGCGCTGGCCAGTGAAACCGCGCTCTCGACCGTCCGCGGCGGCTATCCGGAGATTGCCGTAGTGCGACAGGAGCTGGGCAACTGGCGCTTCTTCCATGGTTTCCGCACCGATCCGGATTCGGCGCTGCGTCGACCGTCGCGCGCCGTCACGTCGCCGATGCTGGCGTCGAGCGGCGAGAACCTCGCATCGGTCCTCGCCACGCTGCGCCATGTGCGCGGCGAGACCGTCGACCTCGACGCAACCATCGCCGCTGCCTTCCCCGGCGCCGAACTGGTCGTGCCGCCACCTGATGAGTTCGCGCGCTTCGGCATGGTTTTCCCCGAAACGCCCAAGCGAACGTTCTGGGCACACGAGCTCTCCGACGGCACGCTGCAGTTCCTCGCCCTGATGGGCGCCCTGCTCTCTTACCGGCTGCCGCCCTTCATCGCACTCAACGAACCCGAGGCGAGCCTCCACCCCAGCCTCTTGCCGGCGCTCGCCAACACGATCGTCAAGGCGGCAGAGCGCGCCCAGATCTGGGTGGTCACCCATTCCCAGCCCTTGGCCGACGCCATTGCGGAAGCGAGCGGCATCGTGCCGCGCGAAGTGATCCGCACCGCGGACGGCACCGCCATTCGTGGTCTCAGCCCACTCGGAGTCTTCGACGATGAGTGATCAGCCGTGCGGCCGGGTGACGGTGAAGCCGCGCACGACGTCGCCGAACTCGGGGGGCAGCGGCACGCCGAAGCTCGTGCCGAGCGTCCGCACCGCGGCATAGTCGACTTTGCTGCTGATGCTCATGTCGACCAGCATGTTGATCGCCTCGCGTGGGGTCCGCGTTTCCTTGTAGGGCCGGCTCTCGACCAGTGCCGCGAAGATATCGCAGACCGTCAGGATACGGGTCAGCGGCCCGATCTGTTCTCCCTTGAGCCTGTCGGGGTAACCGCTGCCATCGAGCGCTTCGTGGTGGTGCCGTACCGCATCGAGCACCAGCGGCGACACGTTGCCGTGCTTGCGGAGATAGTCGAAGCCGGCGCCGGGATGCAGCTTCACCGCTTCGAACTCTTCCGGCGTCAGTTTCCCTGGCTTGTCGAGGATGTGCCGCGGGATCACTGCCTTGCCGACATCGTGCAGCAGCGCAGCGTTCATCAGCGCCGCCGCCTGACCGCCGCCGAGCTTGGCCCCCCTGGCAAAGCCGGCTGCGACGCCCGTCACCAGCAGGCAATGCTGGAACGTCCCTTCATGGTGCTGGCGCACCGAGGCGAGCCAGGCATCGGCGCCCACCGCCCTGACGCTGGCGAGGACACCGGCCGCCGCCTGCGACACCGCCTGCAGCGACATCGGTGCGTCGCTCAGCATGCTCTCGAACAGTGCTTCGAGCGAGCGCTCCGCTTCAACGATCGATGCACCGCCAGCGTCGGCACGAAGCGCCGCTTCCGCGGCTGGTGTGCGAGGCGCCCGTCCCGTCACCGAGTACTCGCGGCGCAGCGCGTTGAGCGCATACTTGCGCACCATGTGCCGCGTTGCGCCCAGTGCGTTGGCCTGCACCCGCAGCACCCGTTCGCTTGCTCCCTCGTCGACCAGGAAGGTCCGCGCCTTGATCGCCGGCACACGGTCGAGCGCGTGCTTGAGTTGCCCCACCGAGTTCATGTCGCGCAGGTCGACATCCACCACCACCTGCTCGGCGTCGGCCAGATCATCGAGCGTCAGGTCGGAAAGCAGATGCATAGGCGCACCCAGCTGTCCGGCCATCGCTTTGCCATGTCCCTCCCAGTGCGGGTCGCACACGAAGACGACCGTGCCTCGGTCTGTCGGCTCTGATCTTTGCGGCACTTTGCCCTTCGTCGACGAAAATCTTGCCTCGCTAAGATCATCTAGGCCGGACATTCCTAGCTGTTTGATGAATCTTTGAATGCAATTGAGCACGTATTGCCGCGGAAGCGTCGGCCCCGCCCTTGCCGCATTCCTGTGGCCTGATGGCCTGCCACCAACGATGGAGAGATGATCATGAAGTCGTTCGAATGTGGCACCCTGGTTCCCGGCTGCACCTGGCATACCCAGGCCGAGGACTCTGCCGAAATCGTCCGCCGCGCCGCCGAGCACCTGCGCAATGCGCATGGCGAAGAGGTGATCCGCCCCAACATGGTCGACGAGATCAAGGCCCGCGTCCACGAAAAGGACGAAGCGGTGCATTGACGGGACCCTCTCCCATCGGGGGGCACTATCTTGCCCCCCAAGGGGAAGAACCGAGCTGCCGGCTGACCACAAAAAGCCACCAAAAACTCGGTGTCATCCCAGCGAAAGCTGGGACCCATCTCACCGCCCGCGTCACCTGATGGTTGGGTCCCAGCTTTCGCTGGGATGACAGCCGTGGGTGGGAGAGTCTGGTGGCACCTGTCACCCCAAGAAGGGGTTTAGCCCCCTACTCCCCCACCATCCCCAGCAGCGCCGCGCGATCGAGAACGAACCCGCTCTCGATCCAGGCGCGTTCGAGCCGTTCCAGCTCCGCCCCGAGTTCGGGCCCGGCCTGCATGCCGACCCCCATCAGGTCGTTGCCGCGGATCGGGAAGCGCGGCACGTCGAGCCGCTGCAGCTGTTCGAGAACGGCGAGCTTGCCCGCATCACCCCAGTTCGACAGCGTCGCCGCCACCTCGATGCCGTCTGCCAGGGCACCGGGGTGCCGATAGGCGGCTTCGTTCAGGCTGAACTCGGCGATCAGCCGCGCCGCCGAGAGGATCGACTGGGCGGCGGCGATGTCATCGTTCGACAGCCGCCACATCGCCTGCAGCCGTTCGGGCGCAACCTCCGACATGACGATGGCCAGCCGCGCCGCATATTCGGGTTTCCGCGCCCGCCGCTCATAGCTGTGCAGCAGCCGGATCATCGCTTCGGGCAGCGGCAGGATCTCCGCCTCGCGCATCGCCTTGAGCGTATTGGCGATCCGCGGCAGCGCCAGCATGCGCCGCATTTCCGCCCCGACCCGCTCGGCCGCCAGCCGCTCCAGCGTTCCTGCCGCCGCAGCACAGGCGGCCAATCCATCGGCATCGAACTGCTCGCCGGCATGGCTCGCCGAGAAGCGGAAGAAGCGGTAGACGCGCAGCCGGTCTTCGGCGATCCGCTCGGCCGGCTTGCCGATGAACCGCACCTTGCGGGCGAGGCAATCCGCCACCGCGTGCAGCGGATCGAACAATGTGCCGTCCATGCCGGCATAGAGCGCGTTGAGGGTGAAATCCCGGCGCAGCGCATCCTGGCGCCAATCGGTGCCGAACCGAACTACGGCGTGCCGGCCGTCGGTCTCGACATCCTCGCGCAGCGTCGTCACTTCCGCCGTCATGTTATCGAGCTTCAGCGTCACCGTGCCGTGCTCGATGCCAGTCGGATAGACCGCAAGCCGGGCGCGCTCAGCCCTCAGCGTCACCTCTTCGGGCCTGAGCTCGGTCGCCATATCGATGTCGGAGTTGTCGCGTGGCAAATCGAGCAGTGTGTCGCGCACGATCCCGCCCACCACCCGGGTCCGCCCTTCGGCGCCATCGAGCAAAGCCAGCATGCGCTGCGTTTGTGGCCGCATCAGCCACTCGGCGCGCCTCAGGCGTTCGTCGATGTCTCCCCGTTTGTTCAACCGCCCTCCGGGCTTGTATCCTGCTCTGGGCTCAGCGCCAGATCGTGGAAGCGACGTGTAAGGTTCGCTGTTATGCCCCAGATGACAAGCCCGCTATGCTCGATTTGCCAGGTCGAGTGCTCGCGTCCGCCCCGCTTGATGTGGAAGGTCGAGTAGCTGCCCGGCGTCATCAGGTAGTCGAGCGGTACCTCGAACACCGAGCGCACCTCGCCCGGGTTGGGGATGAACGGCTTGCTCGGCTCGACCACCGCCACCACCGGGGTGATCAGGTAATTGGTGCCGGTATAGTAGAGCGGCATGAAGCCGAGCACCTTCGCTTCGCTACGCTCGAGCTGCACTTCTTCCCAGGCTTCGCGCAGCGCCGCATCGGCGGCATCGCTATCGGTGGGGTCGACCTTGCCACCCGGAAAGGCAATCTGCCCCGAATGCGACCGCAACTCCGGCGAGCGCTCGGTATAGAGGATCGACAACCCCTCAGTGCGCTTGACCAGCGCGATCAGCACCGCTGCCGGCACCGGCGGGCGGCCCGGCGGGGTATCCGGCACCCAGTCGGGCAGCATGCCGGCCGACGCGTCGAACGCTTCCGGTTCGCGCAGCAGCCGGCTGGCGATTCTGGTGATCAGCGCGTCGTCGGTCAGGGCCTGCACTCCGGAACGTCTCCCCCGGTACTGGCAGACTTTTCCGCTAAGGTCATGCGCCAAATCAACAACGTCGAGCCATCCGCTCCCTGCTGCCTATTTCAACAGGTTGTCGACCTCGCCGGCAACGGTGCCTTCAAGCCCGGGATTTCGCACGGGGTTTTGAGGGCGCGACCTGGCCGCGCCCTTCACCGGGATGGGCGACGCCTCAAGCCTTGTTCTTGTTGTACAAATCGAAGAACACCGCAGCGAGCAGCACCACGCCCTTGATCATCTGCTGCAGGTCGATGTTGATGCCCATGATCGACATGCCGTTGTTCAGGACGCCCATGATGAAGGCGCCGATCACCGCGCCGGCGACCTGGCCGACGCCACCCAGCGCCGAGGCGCCGCCGATGAACACCGCCGCGATCACGTCGAGCTCGAGCCCCTGCCCGGCCTTCGGCGTCGCCGAGTTGAGCCGCGCCGCGTAGATCATGCCCGCGAGCGCCGCGAGCGCACCCATGATGGCGAAGATGTAGAACGTCAGCCGCTCGGTCTTGATCCCCGACAGCGCCGCCGCCTTGGGGTTGCCGCCGATGGCATAGATGCGGCGGCCGAAGGTCAGCCGCTTGGTGAGAAAGACGAAGCCGGCGATCAGGATGCCCATCACCACCAGGACGTTCGGCAGGCCTTTGTAGGAGGCGAGCATATAGGTGAAGAATAGCACCAAAGCCGCGATCACGATGTTCTTGGCCGCAAACAGCGCGAAGGGCTCGGTCTCGTAGCCGCGCGCCGTGCGGCGGGCCCGGGTGCGGATCGACAGGAGGATCATGCCAACCACTGCGACGATGCCGATGGCGAGCGTCGCCCCGTGCAGTACCAGGGGTTGCACGCCCTGGCTCGCCGGCACCAGGGTGATGGCGCCGATGAAATCGGGGATGAACCCCGCCGACAGCAGCTGGAACTCGGCCGGGAACGGGCCGACCGACTGGCCGGCGAGGATCGACAGCGACAGGCCCTTGAAGATCAGCATGCCGGCGAGCGTCACGATGAAGCTCGGAATGCGGTAATAGGCGATGAGATAGCCCTGCGCCGCGCCGATCGCCGCCCCGACCACGAGGCAGATGAGGCCGGCGACGATCGGATTGGCGAGGAAAGCCAGCTCCGGCGGGAACTTCCAGCCGACCATCAGCATGGCGGCGAGCGCGCCGATAAAGCCCGACACCGAGCCGACGCTGAGGTCGATATGGCCGGCGACGATGACCAGCAGCATGCCCAGCGCCATCACGATGATGTAGCTGTTCTGCAGGACGATATTGGTGAGGTTCAGCGGCTTGAACAGCACGCCGCCGGTCGTCCACTGGAAGAACAGCATGATCAGGATCAAGACCAGCAGCAGGCCGTATTCGCGCAGGTTCGCTTGCAGAGCGCCCCAGATCGAAAGCGGCGCAGCGGCTTCTGCCGGGGTTGCAGCCTGCGGTGCGGTTTCGGTCGTCATGATGCAACTTTCCCTTCGGCGCGCACGATGGCGCGCATGATCTTTTCCTGGCTCGCCTCGGCGGTCGGCATTTCGCCGACCAGCCGGCCCTCGTTCATCACGTAGACGCGGTCGGTAATGCCGAGCAGCTCCGGCATCTCCGAGGAGATGACGAGGATGGCTTTGCCCTGCGCGGCGAGCTGGTTGATGATGCTGTAGATTTCATACTTGGCGCCGACATCGATGCCGCGGGTCGGCTCGTCGAGGATCAGCACTTCCGGATTGGCGAACAGCCACTTGGACAGCACCACCTTCTGCTGGTTGCCGCCCGACAGGTTCCCCGTCGTCTGGTAGACGCTGGAGGACCGGATATTGGTCTTCTTGCGATAGTCGTTCGCCACGTCGAGCTCGGCGAGATCGTCGATCACCCCCCAGCGCGATACGCCCACGAGGTTGGCGAGCGTGGTGTTGTGCTTGATGTGGTCGATCAGGTTGAGCCCGAAGGTCTTGCGGTCCTCGGTGGCATAGGCGATGCCGTGCGACACTGCCTTCTCGACCGTCGAGGTATCCACCTTTTTGCCGTGCAGCAGTACGTCGCCGGTGACCTTCACGCCGTACGATCTGCCGAACAGGCTCATCGCGAACTCGGTGCGGCCCGAGCCCATCAGGCCGGCAATGCCGACCACCTCGCCCTTGCGAACGTTCAGGTCGATGCCCTTGATCACTTGCCGGTCGCGATGCTGCGGGTGATAGACCGACCAGTTCTTCACCTCGAACACGACTTCGCCGATGTTGGGCGTACGTGCCGGGTAGCGGTCTTCGAGTGAGCGCCCGACCATCGAGGTGATGATCCGATCTTCGCTGATTTCGGCCTTTGTCATCGTCTCGATGCTGCGCCCGTCGCGGATGACGGTAATGCGATCCGAGACCTTCGAGACTTCGTTGAGCTTGTGCGAGATCAGGATGCAGGAAATGCCCTGCGCCTTGAAGCCGAGCAGCAGCTCGAGCAGCGCCGCACTGTCCTTTTCGGAAAGGCTGGCCGTCGGCTCGTCGAGGATCAGGAGCTTCACCTGCTTGGAAAGCGCCTTGGCGATCTCGACCAGCTGCTGCTTGCCGGTGCCGATATTGGTGACGAGCGTATCGGGATCTTCGTTGAGCCCGACCTTCTTCAGCACCGTCCGGGCGCCCTCGCGGGTCTCGTCCCAGTCGACGACGCCGGCCTTGGCACGCTCATTGCCCAGGTAGATGTTCTCGGCGATCGACAGGAGCGGCACCAGCGCCAGCTCCTGGTGGATGATGACGATGCCCTTGTGCTCGCTGTCGCGGATCGAGCGAAAGTGGCATTCCTCGCCGTTGTAGATGATCTGGCCCTCATAGGAGCCATAGGGGTAGACGCCGGAGAGCACCTTCATCAGCGTCGATTTGCCGGCGCCGTTCTCGCCGACGATCGCGTGGATCTCACCGGCACGGATATCGAGATTGACGTTCTGGAGCGCCTTCACACCCGGGAAGGTCTTGGTGATGTCACGCATCTCCAGGATGACGTCACGCGTGGTGTCGGGCATCGGCTGGCCTTTGCTGCAGGCAAAACCGGGCTGCTCGAAAGCGCCGCGGTTCGGACGTTTTACTTGATGGCGTAAGAAGCGAAAAGGGCCCCGCGTCGCCGCGAGGCCCCCGGAATCCTGAGGATTACTTCAGGTCTTCCGCCTTGATGTAGCCCGAGTCCACCACCAGCGCCTGGTAGTTGGTGGCATCGACGTCGTGCGGGACGAGCAGGATCGACGGAACGACCTTGACGCCGTTGTCATAGGTCTTGGTGTCGAGGCCTTCCGGCGTGCCGCCGCCGACGACGGTGTCGACGAGCGCGGCAGTGGTCGCGGCCAGTTCACGAGTGTCCTTGAACACGGTCGAGTACTGCTCGCCGGCGATGATCGCCTTGACCGAGGGGACTTCGGCGTCCTGCCCGGTGATGATCGGCCAGGCCTGCTCGGCCGAACCGTAGCCGACGCCGCGCAGCGACGAGATGATGCCGCGGCTCAGCCCGTCATAGGGAGCGAGCACGCCATCGACGCGGCTGCCGTCCGAGTAGTTGGCGCTGAGGATGTTGTCCATGCGGGCCTGCGCCACGGCGCCGTCCCAACGGAGCGTACCGACCTTGTCCATGCCGGTCTGGCCCGACTTGATGACGATGTCGCCCGCATCGATCAGCGGCTGGATAACGCTCATCGCGCCGTCGTAAAAGAAGAAGGCGTTGTTGTCGTCGGGCGAGCCGCCGAACAGTTCGACGTTCCACGGCTTGGTGTCGGGGAAGCGTTCCTTCAGGCCCTTGACCAGCGAGTTGGCCTGCAGCACGCCGACCTGGAAGTTGTCGAAGGTGGTGTAGTAGTCGACATTGGCGCTTTCGCGGATCAGGCGATCATAGGCGATGACCTTGATCCCCGAGTCGGCAGCCTGCTGCAGCACGGCGCTGAGCGTCGTGCCGTCGATCGAGGCGATCACCAGGGCCTTCACGCCCTTGGTCACCATGTTCTCGATCTGGGCGAGCTGGTTCGGAATGTCGTCTTCGGCATACTGCAGGTCGACGCTGTAGCCCTTGCCCTCGAGGGCGGCCTTCAGCGAGTCACCGTCCGAAATCCAACGGAGCGACGACTTGGTCGGCATGGCAATGCCGATGGCGCCCTTGTCCTGGGCAAACGCCTGGCCGGAGAGCGCGATGGCGCCCACGGTGACGGCGGTCATAAGAAGCTTCAAGGCTTTCACTGGTTTCCTCCCGGGTAAACCTTGGTGACGGAACCGCACGCGGGACGTGCCGTGCGCGGGGAGGAAAGGTTACGGAAGGCAACCATCGCAGCTGTTGGGCTGCGCGGTCCGTATCGCCTGCCGGGCACCCGGTGGCGACGCCTCCCAAAACGCCCGTATCAGGGGCATTTCGCGCGTCCTCCAACGCGCCGGCGGAACCTAGAGTAATCAGATATCGCTGTAAAGATGTCCCCAGATGGCCTTCCCGGGAACTGCTCGGGGAGCATTCATCCTTGCCCAAATTGCTATGTCTGCATTACAATTCGACGTTGAGGAGGGCATCGGACAGACGACAAAGTTCGCGCCGACGCCGCATAACATATCAGATAGGTGTGAGGGGAATGGCCCGAAGCGACGTGACCGCCGGCCCGGAGGAATATCCATTGACCGCCGCCGAACGGGTGGCCAACGAGTTGACCGAAATCATCCTCGGCGAACTCTCACCCGGCGCCAGCATCCCGGCCGAGGCCGATATCGCGGCGCGCTTCGAAGTCAGCCGGCTGACGGTGCGCGAAGCGGTGAAAATGCTGGTCGGGCGCGGTCTGCTGCATATCGGCCGCGGCCGTCGCGCCGTGGTGCGCGAGCCCGACAGCTCGGTGTTCGCGGCGCTGCTGGTTTCGATCGTCCGCAACGACCCCAAGGGTTTGTTCGACCTGATCGAGCTCCGCATGGCGATGGAATCGCTGTCATCGGGCCTCGCCGCCAAGCGCGCCAGCCGCGCCGGCGTCCAGGCGATCGACGCCGCCATGCGAGACATGCGCGCCTCGGCGGCCGAAGCGGCCGATGGCGAGAACCCCGAGGCCGAGGCACGCTTCCACGAAAGCGACCTGCAGTTCCACGAAGCCATCGCCATGGCGAGCGGCAACCGCGTCATCGCCTTCATCTTCGAAGCCATGGCCAAACCCTTGCGCGAAAGCTTCGTGATGAGCCGCCGCGGCCAGACCCTGCGCGGCGCCGGCCGCGTCGAAACCGTGGAAGCCCACCAGGCCATCCTCGACGCCATCCGCGCCGGCGACCAGCGCGCCGCGGTCGAGGCGATGCGGGCGCACTTGAAGAGTACGGAGTTGGATATCCGCTCACACCTCGCGAGTGGGGTGGCGGCGGCCTAGGTCTGCGTGTGGGGCGCCCCTCACCCTGACCCTCTCCCCTGAGGGGAGAGGGCAAGCGCAGCTTACGAGCGTCAGCGAGTTAGCGAAGCTCGGGTGAGGGGTTCAGCCTCTCCGCGTGCTGGCTCGTCCAGCTTATGGCACCGCTTCACCCCTCAACCGGCGCTGCGCGCCACCTTCTCCCCTGAGGGGAGAAGGGAAGAAGCCCCTGCCCCCTACCCGTGATTGATCATCACATGCCGCACTGCCGTGTAGTCCTCGAGCGCATAGACCGACATGTCCTTGCCGTAGCCCGACTGCTTCAGCCCCCCATGCGGCATCTCGTTGACCAGCATGAAGTGGGTATTGATCCACGTACACCCATATTGCAGCCGTGCCGCCGTCTGCATCGCCTTCGACACATCCCTGGTCCACACCGATGAGGCGAGGCCGTAGTCGCTGTCATTGGCCCAGGCGATGGCATCTTCGGGGTCGGTAAAGCGGGTGATCGACACCACCGGCCCGAACACTTCGCGCCGCACGATCTCGTCCTGCTGCAGCGCCCCGGCAATGACAGTGGGTTCGTAGAAGAACCCGCGGTCGCCCGACATGTGCCCGCCCGCCGTGATCTGGATATGCGGCAGTTCCGAGGCCCGCTCGACAAAGCTCGCCACCCGGTCGCGCTGGCGCTTCGAGATCAGCGGCCCGATCTCGTTGAGCGTATCATCCTGCTGGTTGTACTGGATCGAGCTGGCCGCCGCGCTGAGATCGGCCACCAGCCTGTCGTGGATCTTCGGGCCGGCATAGATGCGGCAGGCCGCGGTGCAATCCTGCCCGGCATTGTAATAGCCGAAGGCCTTCAGCCCGTTCACCACCGCCTCGAGATCGGCATCGTCATAAACGATCACCGGCGCCTTGCCGCCGAGCTCGAGATGCGTGCGCTTCACCGATTTGGCGGCGGCCTGCAGCACCTTCTTGCCGGTGGCGACATCGCCGGTGATCGAGATCATGTTGATCTTGGGGTGGTTGATCAGCGCGTTGCCGACGCTGTCGCCGCGCCCCAGGATGACGTTGACCACCCCCTCGGGCAGCACCTCGGCGAAGACTTTGGCGAGCTTCAGCGCCGTCAGCGGCGTCTGTTCCGATGGCTTGAACACCACGGTGTTGCCGCCGGCAATCGCCGGCGCCAGCTTCCACGCCATCATCATCAGCGGGTAGTTCCACGGCGCGATCGAGCCGACGATGCCGATCGGGTCGCGGCGTACCATCGAGGTATGCCCCGGCAGGTACTCCCCAGCGATCGAGCCCTGCATGTTGCGCACGGCGCCGGCAAAGAAGCGCCAGCAATCGACGATCGCCGGGATCTCGTCGTTCCTCACCGCATTGATCGGCTTGCCGCAGTTCAGCGCCTCGAGCGCCGCAAAGCCGTCGGCATCATCCTCGATCGCCTGGGCAATCCTCAGCAGATAGTTGGAGCGCTGCCCGGGCGTGGTCCGCGACCAGGTGGCGAAGGCTTTCTCCGCCGCCAGCACCGCCTGGTCGATCTGCGTGAGCGACGCCTCGGGGATGCCCCGGATCAGCTCCCCGGTCCTGGGATTGAGCACCTGCTCCTCGGTTTCCGTCCCCGCCTCGAAGCGCGAGCCGATCAGCATTTCGGTGTGCATTTTCTCTCTCCCATAACTCTACTTGTGTGCGAGGGGCTCACCCCCACCCTGCCCTCCCCACAAGGGGGAGGGAGAGGCAAGAACCGAAACCGCGGTCGTCGTCTCCCTCCCCCTTGTGGGGAGGGATCAAGGGTGGGGGTGGCCAAGAGCACTGGATCTGCGCTCACTTCCCCATCCCCGCCACTGTCTGATCGCCGCCGCGGCTGAAATAGAACGCCAACAGGATCGGCAGCAGCGTCACGATCACCACCACCATGGCGACCACGTTGGTCACCGGGCGCTGCCGCGGCCGCACCAGTTCTTCGAGCATCCAGATCGGCAGCGTCTGCTGCTGTCCGGCGGTGAAGGTGGTGACGATCACTTCGTCAAAGCTCAGCGCAAAGGCCAGCATGCCGCCGGCCAGCAAAGCCGTGCCCAGATTGGGGAGGATGACGTAACGAAAAGTCTGGAACTTGTCGGCGCCGAGGTCCATCGCCGCCTCGATCATCGAGCCCGAGGTACGCCGGAAGCGCGCCACCGCATTGTTGTAGACGACGACGATGCAGAAGGTGGCGTGCCCCAGAACGATCGTCCAGAACGAGAACGGGATCTCCATCAGGCTGAACGCCGACCGCAGCGAGATGCCGGTGATGATGCCGGGCAGCGCGATGGGGAGGATCACCAGCAGCGAAATCGTCTCGCGCCCGAAGAACCGGGTCCCCGAAACGGCCGCGGCGCAGAGTGTCCCCAAGACCAGCGCGATCAGCGTCGAGATCGCTGCCACCTGCACGGACAGCGTCAGCGCCTGCCAGACGTCGGCCCGGTTCCACGTCACCTCGAACCACTTCAGCGTCAGCCCCGGCGGCGGCCATTGATAGGTCCGCTCCTCCGACGAGAAGGCATAAAGAAAGATCAGCGCGATCGGCGCCAGCATGAAGAACAGCCCTGCGCCGGCAGCAAGCTTCAGCCCCCAGGGGGCCTTGGCCACATCAGTACGCATGGCCGCCTCCGATATCGAGCGTGGGGCTCACCCCCTCCCAACCTCCCCCGTCGAGGGGGAGGTGCCGGGCGGTGGGCTTGGCGAGACACGAGACACAAACTCGATGGGCACCCTCCCCCCTGCGGGGAGGGTTGGGGAGGGGGGCGCGGAGCCCCGATGCCAATGAGTCAAAGCGCATCGAACGCCCCCATGCGCCTGGCCATCCACAGGTAGAGCCCCATGATGACGATCGGCACCACGGTGAAGGCGGCGGCGAGCGGGATGTTCCCCGCCGTGCCCTGGTGGGCATAGACCGCCTGGCCGATGAAGAAGGCCGAGGTGCCGATGATCTGCGGGATGATGTAATCGCCAAGCGTCAATGAGAAGGTGAAGATCGAGCCCGCGACGATACCGGGCAGCGCCAGCGGAAAGATCACCTTCCAGAACGTCTGCATCGGCGTCGCCCCGAGATCGGACGAGGCATCGAGGAGGTTCGTCGGCACCCGCTCGATCGCCGCCTGGATCGGCAGGATCATGTAGGGCATCCAGACATAGAGAAAGACGAGGAACGTGCCGGTATAGCTGATCGACAGCGAGTTGCCGCCGATCACCGGCAGGCTGAGCCAGGCGTCGAGCACTGGGGTCAGGTGCAACTGCTCGAACACCCAGTTGAGGATCCCCTCCTTGGCGAGGATCAGCTTCCAGGCATAGACCTTGACCAGGTAGCTGGCCCACAGCGGCAGCATGATGCCGAGATAGAACAGCGCCTTCCATTTGCCCCGCGCATAGCGCGCCGCCATGTAGGCGATGGGGAAAGCAATCAGCGCCGAAGCCAGCGTCACCGCCCCCGCCATGGTCACGGTGCGGAGGATTACGTCGAGATTCTGCGGCCTGAGCAGCTCCGCATAGGTCTTGAGCGTGAACTCGTAATTGATCAGCCCCGAGAACTCGTCGATCGAGAAGAAACTCTGCAGCAACAGCGCGAACAGCGAACCGACATAGACGATGCCGAGCCACAGCAAGGCCGGCAGCACCAAGAGGAACACCAGCAGCTTCGGCTGACGCCAGAAATGGTCGCTCAGCGCACCGAGCCAGCCGCGCTGGTTGGGCAGGATCGCGCTCGCGGCAGTGGCGGCGACGGCGCTCATCCCGCGTTCTCCATCAGGTGCAGCGCCTCGCGGGCAAAGCCGATGGTAACGCGGTCGCCTTCGGCAGGCTCATCGGTGCCCGACGCCACCACGGCATGGAGCACGGTCTCGCCCAGCGCGATGCCGACCCGGGTGGTGGCGCCGAGATAGGAGCGCGACACCACCGTGCCGATGAGTGCTGAATGACCGCCCTCGCCGCGAAGCAGGTGGATAGCCTCCGGACGGAGCGAGGCCCAGCGCCGCTCGCCGGCAATGGTTTCGACGAATTCGGGTTCCAGTACGTTGGACGAACCGACGAAATCGGCGACGAAGCGCGAATTGGGTTGGCGGTAGATCGCCTCGGGCGTCCCCACCTGCACCAGCTTGCCGAAATTGAACACCGCCACCCGGTCGGCCATCGACAGGGCCTCGCCCTGGTCGTGGGTGACGAAGATGAAGGTGATGCCCAGCGTCTTCTGCAGCGCCTTCAGCTCGTCCTGCATCTGCTCGCGCAACTTGAGGTCGAGCGCACCGAGCGGTTCGTCCAGCAGCAACACCTTGGGCCGGCTGACGATGGCGCGGGCCAGCGCCACGCGTTGTCGCTGCCCGCCCGAGAGCTGGCCGGGCCGGCGATCGCCATAGCCGCCGAGCTTCACCAGCTCCAGCGCCGCCTCGGCCTCGCGAGCCCGGGTCGGCTTGTCGACCTTTTTCAGCATCAGCGAGAATTCGACGTTCTCGCGCACATTCATGTGCGGGAACAGCGCGTAGTCCTGGAACACCGTGTTGACGTTGCGCCGATAGGGCGGCACGCCCTCCACGGCCTCGCCGAAGATGCGGATCTGCCCTGCAGTCGGCTGCTCGAACCCGGCGATCAGCCTCAGACAGGTGGTCTTGCCCGAGCCCGAGGGGCCGAGCATGGCGAAGAACTCGCCCTCCCCGACCTCGAGATCGACCTCGTCGAGAGCTTTCACCGCGCCGAAATGGCGGGAAACGGTCTGGAGGGAAACGGCCGATGTCATGCGTCAGGGAGCCTTTGCGTCACCGGAGGAGCTGTTGGCGGTCCTCGGGATGGTACCGGAGGATTTGCTGGCGCCAATCCCCGGGTTGTCTCGGCGGATTTGCCAAAGCAAATCCCCGGGGGAGGAGGATTTGCCTTGCGGCAAATCCCCTCGGCGTCACCCCCACAACGGCAGAAGCCCACTCGCTGTGGACGCGAGGTTGCGCTGAGCTCCGCCGTCGCGGGAGTGACATTCGCGGGGTGAGGAGACCGGGCGGCGCCCGACCTCCTCGAGCCGATCAACGGCCGCCGATAACCCCGACGTAATCGCTGACCCAGCGGTAATACGGCACGCACTCGCCCGCCTCGCACTTGGCGGTCGGGGTCCGCCAGAAGCGGATCTTGTCGAACTCTTCGTAGCCGTTGGCTGCGCAGCCTTCATCGGTGAGCAGTTCATTGCCCTTGCAGGCGGCCGGCACCGACGGCACCGTGCCGAACCAGGCCGACACATCGCCCTGCACCTTGGGCGAAAGCGAATGCTCCATCCACATGTACGCGCAGTTGGGGTGCGGGCTGTCGGCATGCAGCATCGTGGTATCGGCCCAGCCGGTGATGCCTTCCTCGGGGAAGGTCGAGGCGACCTTGGCGCCTTCGGCCTTCAGCACGTTGACCATGAACGGCCACGACGAGGAAGCGACCACGCCCTCGTTCTTGAAGTCGTCCATCTGAATGAAGGCATCGTGCCAGTAACGGCCGACCAGGGTGCGCTGCACCCGCAGCAGGTCGAGCGCCGCCTTGTACTGGTCCTCGTTCAGCGCATAGGGGTCGGTGATGCCAAGCTCCGGCTTGTGCTTCATCAGGTAGAGCGCCGCGTCGGCAACGTAGATCGGCCCGTCATAGGCCTGTACCCGCCCCTTGTTGGACTTTCCGTCCGGCAGGTCCATCTCTTCGAACACCACGTTCCAGCTGGTCGGCGGCTTATCCCCGAACACCTCGGTATTGTACATCAGCACGTTGGCGCCCCAGACATAGGGCGTGCCGTAATGGGTGCCGTCGACGGTGTGCCAGGCGGCGTTCTGCAGCCGCTCGTCGATGCTCGACCACGACGGGATCAGCGCCGTGTTGATCGGTTGTACGCGCTTGCCGGCGATCAGCCGCAGCGAGGCATCGCCCGAGGCGGTGACGAGGTCGAAGCCGCCCTCGTTCATCAGCGCCACCATTTCGTCCGAAGTGTTGGCGGTTTTCACCGTCACCTTGCAGCCGCTGTCGGCCTCGAACTTGGTGACCCAGTCATAGTTTGGGTCGGTCTCACCGCGCTCGATGTAACCGGCCCAGGCGACGATCGAGACTTCGCCCTCCCCCGCGCCGAGCGACTGCAGCATCTCCTGCGCAGCCACCTGACCGGTGAAGGTCGCAACCATGGTCAAGGCCGTACACGTCTTGAGGATGGATTTCATCGATTTCTCCCTGCTCGGGCAGCGCTCCCAAATGCGCATCATGCCCTTGAGTGCGAGCTTATCGAGCGCTTTGCTATGTGCAAATGCATTCGTCCGGGGGGAGGTATCGGAACTTCCGATAGCAGCAGTTGTCCCAGGCGGGAGCCACTGTTCCCCTCGCCCCTGAGGGGAGAGGGTAGTGTAGCTAGGACCGCAGGTCCGTAGCGGAACTGGGTGAGGGGTTCAGCTTCTCAACGAGCGCTCGCTGCACCGCTGCACCCCTCAACCGGCCTCCGGCCACCTTCTCCCCTGAGGGGGAGAAGGGACGGGGCTGCCAGCGCCGAGGCAAAGCTGCGGGAGTCCCACCCTCACCGCTCCTGCGCTGACCTCCCTCGCGGTGAGTGTTGCTGTTGGGCAAGTCCGATGAAATCGCGTGCCGCCTGGGTCAGCTGGCTGCCGCGCCGCCACACCATCCCCACCTGCACCACCGGCAGTGCGCCGGAAATGTCGCGGCTCTCGATCCGGTCGCCTTCCAGCGACCACGGCCGGTAGACCAGATCGGGCAACAACGCGATGCCGGCGCCGGTGGCGACGAGGCTGCGCACCGCTTCGACCGAGCGGGTGCGGAACGCCACGTTGGGCCGGGCGCTGAACGCGGCGAGGAGCTTTCCGGTATTCTCCTCGGTCTCGTCCACCGTCAGCATGATCAGGGGCTCCGGCACGATATCGGACACCGATATGATGTCGGCCCCGGCCAGCCGGTGCCCCAGCGGCAGCCACAGCCGATAGGGCGAGGTCTCGAAGATTTCGGCCTGCAGCGCCACCCGGTCGCGCAGGTTGGAGATCACCATCACCGCCACGTCGAGCTCGCCGCCGATCAACAGGTGCTCGAGATAGTCGCCATTATCCTCGATCGCCGTGACGTTGACGGTGGGATAGGCCCGCCGGTAGCGGGCCAGGAGGTCCGACAGCACATAGCCGGCGACCAGCGAGGTCACGCCCAGCTGCAGGTTGCCGCCGACGGGTGCCTGCGCCTCGCCGAAGCTGCGCCGCGCATCCGAAACGCTGGCGAGGATGCGGGCGGCGTGGCGATAGAACTGGTGCCCCTTGTGGGTGATGGTCAGCCCGCGCCGGTGGCGCTCGAACAGTGTCACCCCCAGGTCGGATTCCAGCTCCTTGATCGCATCGGTCACCGCCGACTGGCTGATCGACAGCGATTGCGCCGCCCCCGATACCGTCCCCTCCTCGGCGACCGAGATGAAATACTGCAGTTGCCGCAGGGTGAAAGCCATGCCGCACTAAAGCATTGCGTCCGCTGGCGCTCAATCGCTATGGGTGGGCAAAACTCGAGCTTCGGAGGCAAAGTCATGGGCAGCCGCGCCAACACCCTCGCCGCCATCGAGCGCCGCGTCCGCCGCATCGGCCGCCCGTTCGGCGTGAGCCTCCTGGTCGCCGAAAAGCGCAACCCCAAGATCGAGGCACATGGCGGCTACATGCTGCGCGACGACGACACCTTCGAGATCGTCTTCGGCAATGCCGGCTACGATTTCTCCGCCAGCCTCGAGGAAGTCGAGGAGTTCCTGCTGGAATCACGCACCGCCATGCGCGAGGAGATCAAGGGCAAGAAGAAGCGGTAGGGCCTCAGCCGCTCGTCGCTTCGCTCCAAGCGCGCAACCTGCGGTTGCGATACCCCTCATCCGCCCTTCGGGCACCTTCTCCCTCAAGGGGAGAAGGCACTCACACTACTTTCTGTGCGTCGGCTCTTCTGCAAGCTATGTGCTTGACGCGATCACCTTCTCCCCTTGAGGGAGAAGGTGGCCGAAGGCCGGATGAGGGGTATCGCATCGCGTGCGATGCGCGATCCGAGCGGAAGCGAGGAGCGACCCGGCCACCCTCAGCGCAATACCCCCCTCACCCACTCCCGCACCCCGCGCACCCAGCCCACGGCCGCCCGCCAGGCCGGTGTCGACTTCGCCCACGCGATCGCCCGGTCGCGCAGGGCAAACATCCAGCCCAGTAGGCGCGCCAGCCACTCGATCCGCATCAGCGGCTGGTACACCGCATGAAATATCCGCTCGACCACCAGCAGCGACAGCGCGTGTGCGAGCAGCAGCCCGATGGTGCCGGTGACGACGTGGCCGGTGCCGGCCCACCAGATGGCGACCACTTTCATCGGCTCGATAACGACGAACGGCACGCCCAGCGCCACCAGCGCCGCATAAGGCGGCAACCGGCCCAGCCACTCGCCCAGCCGCTGGAACAGCCGCAGCCCGCTGAGCCAGTTGATCAGCGGCCGGAACAGCGGGAACAGCAGCTCGTCGAGCAGCGTGTAGATCACCACCGCGATCGTCACTACCGCCCGCCCGATCGCCCGGATCACGCGCTTTGCTCCGTCATGTTTTCCTCTGCCGCTAAGGAAGGCTAGCCGCGCCGCGCTTCTATGCTATCGTCGTGTCGGGAAGTTTCTGTGCCTCAGTAGCGAGCGTCCGACCGTATGTCGATCAAAGCCGCGATCTATCACCTGACGCACTACAAATACGACCGTCCGGTCGTCCTCCAGCCCCAGATCATCCGGCTCCAGCCCGCCCCGCAATCAAAGACCAAGGTGCTGAGCCACTCGCTGCGGGTGTCGCCGTCGAACCACTTCGTCAACCTGCAGCAGGACCCCTACGGCAACTATCTCAGCCGCCATGTCTTCCCCGAGCCGGTGACCGAACTGAAGATCGAGGTTGATCTTGTCGCCGACATGACGGTCTACAACCCGTTCGATTTCTTCGTCGAGGAGCGGGCGGAGACCTGGCCGTTCGAATACCCCGAGGAACTGCGCGACGATCTGTCGATCTATATGAAGCCGCAACCGGCGGGCCCGCTGCTCACCGAGTTCCTCTCGCGCGTCGATCGCACGCCGATGAACACGGTCAATTTCATCACTGCGCTCAATGCCCGGGTGCAGCGCGAGATCGGTTACATCGTCCGGCTCGAAACCGGCGTGCTCGAGCCCGACGAAACGCTGACCCGCGCCCAGGGCTCGTGCCGCGATTCGAGCTGGCTCCTGGTGCAGGCGCTGCGCCATCTCGGCTTCGCCGCCCGCTTCGTCTCCGGCTACCTGATCCAGCTGAAGCCCGATCTCGTGTCGCTCGATGGGCCTGCCGGCACCGACCACGACTTCACTGATCTGCACGCCTGGTGCGAAGTGTACCTCCCCGGCGCCGGCTGGGTCGGGCTCGATCCCACTTCGGGCCTCCTCGCCGGCGAGAGCCACGTACCGCTCGCCGCCACGCCGCATTATCGCAATGCCGCGCCGATCTCGGGCTTCACCAGCTTCGCCAATGTCGAGTTCGCGTTCGACATGAAGGTGAGCCGGGTGGCCGAGCACCCGCGTATCACCAAGCCCTTCTCCGACGAGAGCTGGGAGCGGCTCAACGCGCTCGGCAAGCGGGTTGACGAGGAACTGGTCAAGCATGATGTCCGTCTCACCATGGGGGGCGAGCCGACCTTCGTATCGATCGACGATTTCGAGGCCGGCGAGTGGAATGCCGATGCGGTCGGCCCGACCAAGCGCGCCAAGGCCGATGCGCTGATCCGGCGGCTGCGCGATCGCTTCGCGCCGGGCGGGCTGCTGCACTATGGCCAGGGCAAGTGGTACCCCGGCGAAACCCTGCCGCGCTGGACTTTCTCGCTCTACTGGCGCCGCGACAACAAGCCGGTGTGGCGCGACGAAAGCCTGTTCGCGCATGAAGGCGTCCTGACCGACGCCAGGCCCGGCGACGACCAGCGGCTGCTGGCCGAGATCGCCGCCAATCTCGGCGTCGGCACCGAAACGATCGACGCCGCCTATGAGGATCCGGGCGAATGGCTGGTCAAGGAAGCCCGCCTGCCGCCCAATGTCGACCCGGCCAATTCCGAACTCGCCGACCCCGAGGCGCGGGCCCGCATGGCGCGCGTGTTCGATAATGGCTTGAACAACCCCACCGGTTACGTCCTGCCGGTGCAGCGCTGGAACGCGATGCCCGATCGCACCAATCGCTGGATCACCGAGAAATGGCGCACGCGTCGTGGAAAACTGTTCCTCGCTGCCGGCGACTCGCCGGTCGGCTACCGCCTGCCGCTGAGTTCGCTGAAGCATGTGGCGCCCACCGCATACCCCCATGTGGTGCCGCGTGATCCGCTGGTCGCCGTGCTCGAGCTGCCCGAGGTCGAGGAGCTGCTGCAACAGCCGGTAGAGGTGCGAGTCGGCCACCACCCGCAGCCTTCAACCTTCACTGCTGACCCCACCATCACCCAGGAGATCACCGAGCAGGTGCTCGACGAGATCGACTCGACCGTGCGCACCGCGATCACCGTCGAGTTGCGAGAGGGCCGGCTCTGCGTGTTCCTGCCGCCGGTCTCGACCGTCGAGGATTATCTCGAGCTGATCGCCGCCTCCGAAGCGGCGGCGAAAACGCTGGGGCTTCCCATCCATGTCGAGGGCTACGCCCCGCCCTATGATCCGCGCCTCAACGTCATCCGCGTCGCCCCCGATCCGGGCGTCATCGAAGTGAACATCCACCCGGCCGCCAGCTGGGAAGAGTGCGTCGCCACCACCACCGCCGTTTACGAGGAAGCGCGCGCCGCCCGGCTCGGCGCCGACAAGTTCATGATCGACGGCAAGCATACCGGCACCGGCGGCGGCAACCACGTGGTGGTCGGCGGCTCCACCCCGGGGGATTCGCCGTTCCTCCGGCGGCCGGACCTGCTGAAGAGCCTGATCCTCCATTGGCAGCAGCACCCCTCGCTCAGCTACCTGTTCTCCGGGCTGTTCATCGGCCCCACCTCGCAGGCGCCGCGCCTCGATGAAGCCCGGCACGACAGCCTCTACGAGCTCGAAATCGCCATCAGGCAGGTGCCGCCGCCCGAGGCTGGCCCGGCGCCCCTGCCCTGGCTGGTCGATCGACTGTTCCGGAACCTGCTCGTCGATGTCACCGGCAACACGCATCGCTCGGAAATCTGCATCGACAAGCTCTATTCGCCCGACGGCCCGACCGGCCGGCTCGGGCTGGTGGAGTTCCGCGGCTTCGAGATGCCGCCCAATGCGCGGATGAACCTCGCCCAGCAACTGCTGGTCCGCGCGCTGATCGCCCGGTTCTGGAAGGCGCCCAAACAGGGCAAGTTCACCCGCTGGGGCACGACGCTGCATGATCGTTTCATGCTGCCGCATTTCGTCTGGGCCGATTTCCTCGACGTGCTGCGGGACCTCAGGGACAACGGCTTCGACCTCGACCCCGAATGGTTCGCAGCGCAGCTCGAGTTCCGCTTCCCGTTCTGCGGCGAGGTGGAAGTCGAGGGCATGAAGCTTACTCTCAACCAGGCGCTCGAGCCCTGGCACGTGATGGGCGAGCAAGGCGCCATCGGCGGCACGGTGCGCTTCGTTGATTCATCGGTTGAACGCCTTCAAGTGAAACTCGAAGGCCTCAACCCCGGCCGCTACCAGGTGACCGCCAATGGCCGCAGCGTCCCCCTGACGCCCACCGGCGATGCCGGCGTCGCGGTGGCCGGCGTCCGCTACAAGGCCTGGCATCCGGCCTCGGGCATGCACCCGGTGCTGCCGGTCAACGCGCCCTTGCATTTCGATATCTACGACACCTGGTCCGGCCGCTCGATCGGCGGCTGCACCTACCACACGGCGCATCCCGGCGGTCGCAACTACGAGACCTTTCCGGTCAACGGCAACGAAGCCGAGGCACGGCGGCTGGCGCGGTTCGTGCCGAACGGGCATACCCCGGGGGCGTTCGTGCCTCCGACGGAGGAGCGCTCGGCGGAGTTCCCGCTGACACTGGATTTGCGGGTGCCGATGTGATCCTGGACAGGCACCGTGCCTCCCAAGACCCCCTTGCATGTTGATTCTCGCCGACTCGTAGCAGGTTCGGTGATCCCCGGTCGGTGGCCGCCGGCCGGGGATCGGATGGGCGGGACCGTCACCCCCTGGGCATAGCACCGTAAGAGAGCTTGGTCCGTTCGTC
>NZ_DASZAW010000048.1:0-8348 GCF_035944845.1 Devosia sp.
ATCCAGTATCCTTGGCCTCGCCGTTGCCGCGACCGTGCTCGGTCTCGCAGTTCCGGCGCTCGCCGAAGACGTCAAGATCGGCATTCTCGGCGATCTGACCGGGCCGATCGAAAGCCTGGCGCCGCCGATCGTTGCCGGCGCGCAGCTTGCCTTCGACCAGGTCAATGCCCAGGGCGGCATTCTCGGCGGCGGCAAGATCGTCTCGGTCACCGGTGACTCCGCCTGCGATCCGTCGGTTGCCGGCCCGGCCGCCGACAAGCTCGTCAATACCGACCAGGTGACCGCCATCGTCGGCGCTTTCTGCACCGGCGCCACCATCGGCGCGGCTACCGCCGCCGGCATCCCGGGCGGCGTCGTGCAGATCTCGCCGTCGGCTTCGGCCCCGGCGCTCACCACGCTCGAAGACAACGACCTCGTCTTCCGCACCACCCCGTCGGACGCCTTCCAGGGCGTAAAACTTGCTGACCTGCTGCTCCAGAAGGGCATCAAGGACGTTGCCGTCACCTACGTGAACAATGACTACGGCAAGGGCCTTGCCGACGTGTTCGTCGCCCAGTTCACCGCCAATGGCGGCACCGTGTCGGCCAACATCGCGCATGAAGACGGCAAGGCAGACTATCGCGCCGAGCTCGGCCAGCTGTCTTCGGGCGGCTCGCAGAACCTCGTGATCCTCGCTTACGCTTCGGGCTCGGGCAAGACCGTGCTGCAGCAGGCCATCGAAGGCGGCGAGTTCACCGCGTTCGTCGGCGGCGACGGCATGATCGGCGACGACCTGGTGACCGGGCTTGATCCGGCTGCCGTCAACGGCAAGATCATTGCCACCCGCGCCGGTGCCTATACCGGCGCTTCGGCCGATACCTACATCAAGCTGGCGACCGAAGCCGGCCAGGATCCGGCGGCAACCTACGCACCGCAGGCCTATGACGCCGCCTTCCTCCTCGCCCTCGCGGTCGAGAAGAACGGTTCGGCCAAGCGCGAAGGCCTCTCGGCTGCGCTGCGCGAAGTCGCCTCGGCTCCGGGCGAGAAGATCCTCCCCGGCGAGTGGGCCAAGGCGATCGAGCTGATCAAGGCCGGCACCGACATCGACTATGACGGCGCTGGCGGTCCGGCGGACTTCGACATGGCCGGCGATGTCGATGGCATCATCGTCGAGGTTGACGTCACCGACGGCAAGTTCGTCGAAGTGGGCCCGGTGAAGTAACCACCGCCGCCAGAGAGAGTTTGAAGGGCCCGGGAGCGATCCCGGGCCTTTTTCTTTGCTTCGCATCTTGAAGAGAGACCATCGGTCTCTTAATTAAAGACCATCGTTCTCTTATTGAGGTGCAGCCATGGGCTGGTCGACCAAGGACATTCCGGATCAAACGGGCAAACTCGCCCTCATCACTGGCGCCACCGGCGGGCTCGGTTACGAGACCGCATTGGAACTGGCGCGTGCCGGCGCCGACGTGGTGCTGACCGGCCGCAATGCCGAAAAGGGCGCCGCTGCCCTGGCCCGCATCCGCGCCGCAGTGCCGCGTGCGAAAGTGTCTTACGAGAGCCTCGACCTCTCGGCGCTTGCCAATGTCGCCGCCTTCGTCGAGCACTTTTCCGCCGCACACGACCACCTCAACATCCTCGTCAACAATGCCGGCGTCATGGCCCTGCCCACCCGGCAGGTTACCGTCGACGGGTTCGAGCAGCAGTTCGGCACCAATTATCTGGCCCATTTTGCGCTCACTGCCCGGCTGCTGCCACTGCTTGCCCGCGCCCAGGCGCCGGTGACGGTACAGCTCTCCTCGGGCTACGCCCATTCCGGCCGCATCGATTTTGACGATCTGCAGGGCGAGCGGCTCTACCGGCCCTTCAAGGCGTACGGACAATCCAAGCTCGCCATGCTGATGTTCGCGCGGGAACTGCAACGCCAGAGCGACCGCGCCGGCTGGGGCCTCAAATCCACCGCCGCGCATCCGGGTTACGCACGTACCGAGCTCATCCCCAACGGTCCGGGGACTACGGGTCTCTCCGGTTTTGCCATGCGCTTCCTCTCGCCATTGATGAGCCAGACGCCGGCCGAAGGGGCCCTGCCGCAGCTGTTCGCCGCGACCTCACCCGATGCCGTGCCCGGCGGCTATTACAGCCCCAGCCACCGCTTCGAACTGGTCGGGCCGCCCAAGGACGGACGCATCCCGGCGCAGGCAAGAGACCAGACCGTCGCCGCGCGCCTCTGGACGGTCTCCGAGCAACTCACCGGCGTCCGCTTCCCGGCGCTGGCCACGGCACCGGCTTGACAGCGGCACCGACGCGCCGCACCACAGGCCCTGATGACCAGCACAAGCTTCCAGCGGGCCCGCAAGCCTGAGGAAATCCAGGCTCGCCGCGACACCCTGCTCGCGGCGGCAGCCGAGCTGTTCGATGCCGAGGGCCCGCTCGGCGCCGGCCTCAACGCCATCGCCGCCCGCGCCGGTTTCACCAAATCCAACGTCTACCGTTACTTCGAGAGCCGCGAAGAGGTGCTGCTGAGCTTGTTTCTCGCCGAGATGGAGCGGTTGGTGCCGGCGCTGAGCGCTGCTATCGCCGCCACGCCTGAGGGGGATCTCGACGCCCTGACCCGTGTGGTTACTGCCGAGTTCGCTTCGCGCCCACGCCTCGGCCACCTCACCTCGATCCTCTCCAGCACGCTCGAGACCAACGTCTCCGAGCAGACCATCGTCATGGTCAAGCGCACCATGGGAGGCATGGCGTCCGAGATGGCCGCAGCGCTGCGCACTCGACTTCCCGGGGCATCAGCTGACGATGCCCTTTGGGCCATCACCATGATCGGCGGGCTGGTTGCCGGCCTGTGGCCCGGGGCCCACCCGGCGCCGGTGGCCGAGCGGGTGCTGTCGCGACCGGAATTCGCCCGTCACCGCCCCAGTATCGAGCGCGACCTGCCCCGCGCCGTCCGCGCGATCCTCGCCAGTATTGCTTAGCGCGCCAGCTCTGGCGCCGGAGCGGGCTGACCCCCACCCCTGTCCCCTCCCCCTAAACATGGGGAGGGAGACGATAGCCTCGATACCAGTGTTTTGGTCTCCCTCCCCATTCTTAGGGGGAGGGGACAGGGGTGGGGGTCAGCCCGCGCCGGCGCTGGAGATCACGCCGTCAAGACGCGTCGCCTCGATCCGCTTGTCGCCGACGTTGACGCTCACCTCGAGATGCTCGGCCTGCACCACGTCGAGCACCTTGCTCGGCCGGTAGGCGCACACATTGCTGCCGCCCCGGTGCCGCACGCTGTCGTAGAGCACGCCGTCCTCACCTGCCGCCCGCAATCCTTCACCAAAGGCCTGCCCGGCGTCATAGCTGTCCGCGGCATGCAGTTGAGGTTCGCTCCCACGGATATCGCGATAGCTGCCCTCGAGCCGCGCCGTGTAGCTGCGGTAGACGCGCTTTGTCGTCTCCAGCCCACGCGCCAGCGCTTCGCGCCTCAAATGATGCCCAACTTCGGCCACCGCCGTGGTGAGCGTCGCCCCGGCATACCAGGCGCCAAGATCCGGTCCGTTGAAGCGAGACCCACCCGGTGCGGCGTGGAGGAACGCCGCCATGACGATGCTCGAATTGGCCCGGCCGAACACCCACTCGTTCTGCGGCAACCGCGCCAGGCGTTGCCGCACCAGCCGGTCATTGGTCCAGCCGGCAAGTTCCATCACCGCCTCGGCGTCCGCCATGGTGGCGACAGTGTCGAACAGCCCGATCGGCGGGAATCGCGACGGGATCAGCCGGTGGCTCGGTTGCGGAGCGGGCGCGTGCATCAGCGGATGACGATGTCGCTGTCCTCGTAAGCGGTGAAGGCCGCATCGAGCGCATTGGGCGGCATGTAGAGCCCTCCGCGCGCCGCATCGAGGAAGCGCCGCACCGCCATCAGCCCATCCTGCGTGCCCGAGGTGACGAGCGTCAGCGGCGGCTGCCCGCCGAACAGCGGCGCCATATGTGGGCCCTTGAGCCAGCGCACCCCCTCGGCCTCGTCGGCAAACAGCACGCCCAGCGCCTGATGGATGCCGAACACCGCCGAGATCCGCAGCAGCGCATCGAGATCCAGCGTGAACGGCTGCAGCTCCCGCGCCAGCTTGGCCCAATGGTGATAGGTCGAGCGCGAGGGGTAGCCCAGCACCAGCCGCCGCTGCTCCTCAGTTAAGCCCCACAGCTCGGCGATGTTGAGGAACGTCCGGAGCGCCGGCCCGCTCAGCCGGCGCCGGTTGGGCGCCGAGAAGCGGCCGAAATCGACGATGTCGTCGCTGCCGTTCGCCGGAACGAATGCCGGCTGCGGCTTTTCACTGAAACCGAACTGCATGATGCGCTCCTTGTCTGGATCAAGACATAGTCCAAATCCAGACAATCTACAAGTCCACATCCAAATTTGGACCTGGGAACTAGGCTTCGCGCCGCACCACTTCCGGGATCAGGCCGCGTGGCGCGTAGCGTAGCGCGATGGTGATCACCACCCCGAGCACGAAGACGCGCATCTGGCTGGCGCGCGACTGGATTTCCGGGATCGCGCCCCAGCCCATGTCGGTCGACCAGTTCGAGATATTGTTGAACAACCACTGCGAAACCGGATCGGAAATCATCCAGGTGATGTAGATCAACAGCGCCCCGAACACTGCGCCCCAGTTGTTGCCCGCTCCGCCGACGATCACCATCACCCAGATCAGGAAGGTGTGGTTGATCGGCTGGTAGGCGCCTGGATCGTAGATTTGCTGGAAGCTCACCAGCATGGCGCCGCCGATGCCCATCAGCACCGAGCCGAGCACGAAGATTTCGAGCTGCCGCCGGGTGACGTTCTTGCCCATCGAACCGGCGGCAATGTGATTGTCGCGGATCGCCCGCATCATCCGGCCCCACGGTCCGCCATAGGCGCGCTGCACCAGGAAGAACGCCACGGCGAGGACCACGATAACCAGCCCGAGGAAGCCGAGCCGCGCATAGATGAACGAATCCGAGATCGACACGCCCTGCGCCTGCAGATCCTGCGGGATCGGCGTCGGCCATGGGATCGGCGACACGGTCAGTGTGCCGCGGGTCAGCCAGTCCATGTTCTTGAGCAGCGCCCGGATGATCTCCGAGATGCCGATGGTGGCGATGGCAAGATAGTCGGTGCGAAGCCCGAGACAGATCTTGCCCACCACATAGGCGGCGCCTGCCGCCAGGACGCCACCGAACAGCCAGCCGAGCACCGGATGGAGCCCGAGCCCACCCACCCAGCCGCCGCCGGCGCTCTCGATATAGGCTGCCGCCGGGTCGATCTGGCTGCGATAGACGATATAGGCGACGATCCAGGCGAGGATGGTGACGAAGCTCTTCCACCGCCCCTTGATGCCGATGCGGTCGGCATGCCGCGCCCCCCAGACCAGGAGGAACCCGGCCATGAACGCCAGCAGCGCCTTACCCAGCATCAGCGGCCCTTCCGAACCCCAGAACTGCGCATTGACCGGATAGGAGATGAAGGTGACGGCCGCGCCGCCCAGCATCAGCATGCCCATGATGCCGAAGTTGAACAGCCCGCCATAGCCCCACTGGATGTTGAGGCCGAGCGCAATCAGCGCATAGGCAAAGCTCTGTACCAGCAGCAGTGAGATATTGGCGGCGCCGAGGAACCAGCCGATCACCGTGAACAGCACGAACAGCCCGGCGAACATCATGAGGGAACGACGCGCAATCATGTCTGTGCTCCCTTGAAGATACCGGTCGGGCGCCACAGCAACACCACGACGAGGATGACGAAGGCCACCGTCAGCTTGTACTCGGTCGGCACCACCGCGAGGGTTCCCGGCAGTTCGAACGGCAGCACACTGCTCATCGGCCTCAGCAGCACCGACCAGTTGAAGATCGCCAGCGTCTCGGCAAAGCCGATGAGGAAGCCGCCAGCGATAGCACCGTAGGATTGGCCGAGCCCGCCCACGATCGCCGCCGCAAAGATCGGCAGGACGATATTGAATGCCAGGTCCGGCTTCAGGTTGACGTCGAGCGCCAGCATGGTGCCCGCCATTGCGGCGAGCGAACCGGCAATGATCCAGGTCACCCGCACCACCAGCTTGGTGTTGATGCCGGAGACCTGCGCCAGGTCGGCATTGTCGGCCATGGCCCGCATGGCCTTGCCGAGCCGCGAGCGGGTCAGGAAGAAATGCAGCGCCAGGACTGCCGCCGCGGTGCAGAACACCATCAGCAGTTGCGGCTGGGTAAAGTTGATGGTGCGGGTCACGCCCTCGAGCGGCACCGGAATGCGGATCAGCTGCTTCTGCTCGGTCTCGAAGAACGAATAGGTGCCCGAACCGAAAAACAGCCGGATCATCCCCTGGATGATCAGCGTCACGCCGATCGAGGCGATCAGCATGGTCACCGGACGAGCGCCGCGCTTGCGCAGCGGCGCGTAGAACCCCTTGTCGAGCCCCAGCGCAATGATTGCCGCGAGGATCATCGCCAGCGGCAGCACGAGGAAGCCGGTCGGCACGATCGGCGTGGTGATCCCCAGCGCCGTCGCCGCCATGGCGAGGAGGAAGGCAATGAACGCCCCCATGGTCATCATGTCGCCATGGGCGAAATGGGCAAACCGGAGGATGCCGAAGATCAGCGTCACGCCGATCGCGCCGACCGCATAGATCGAGCCCAGCACCACGCCGGCGACGACGACATTGTTGAAAAAGAAGATCAGTTCGTTCATCGGGGCGCCCCGGTGTGGGTGTGCGTCGCGACCTCCGGCAGTCGGCAGATGCTCGCGGAAAGTGCGGCCATGGCTGTCATCCCCCCAAGAAGCTCTTGGCGACTTCGGGATCGGCGATGAGCTCCTGTCCCGTGCCGGTGAAGCGGTTCTTGCCGGTGGCGAGCACGAAGCCGCGCGAGGCGAAGGCCAGAGCCTGCCGCGCGTTCTGCTCGACCATCAGGATGGCGACACCCGCCTTGTTGACCTTGACGATCTGCTCGAAGATTTCGATCACGTAGCGCGGGCTGAGCCCCGCCGACGGCTCGTCGAGCAGCAGCAGCTTGGGCTGGCTCATCAGTGCCCGGCCCATCGCCACCATCTGGCGCTGCCCACCGGAGAGCTCACCCGCCGGCTGCCGGCGCTTTTCGCGCAGCACCGGGAACATGTCGTAGACCCATTCCATCGTCGGCTTGAAGTCGTCGGTCCGGGTGAACGCCCCCATTTCGAGGTTCTCTTCGACGCTCATCGAGGTGAAGACGTTCTTTTCCTGCGGCACGAAGCTCAGCCCCTTGGGCACCAGCTTGTCCGGCAGCGAGTTCTGGATCGCTTCGCCGTGAAAGCTGATCGAACCCTCGGTGACTTTCAACAGCCCGAAGATCGCCTTCAGCGTCGTCGATTTGCCGGCGCCGTTCGGCCCCACGATCACCCCGATATCGGATTGCTCGATTGCGAGGTTGACCCCGTTGAGGATCGGCGCGCCGCCGTACCCGCCGACGACGTCCTTGATGTCGAGCAATGCCATTACGCGGCCTCCACCGGAGAGCCGAAATAGGCCTCGATAATTTCGGGGTTGGCGCGGATTTCCTCCATTGGACCTTCGGCGATCTTCTCGCCCTGCGCCATCACGATCACCGGGTCGCACAACCGCCCGATCAGGTCCATGTCGTGCTCGATGACGAAGAAGGTGTAGCCGAGCTCCTGGTTCATCCGCTCGATATTGGCCGCGAGATCCTGCAGCAGAGTACGGTTGACGCCCGCCGCCACTTCATCGAGCAGCACCACCTTGGCATCGACCATCATGGTGCGGCCGAGTTCCAGGAGTTTCTTCTGGCCGCCCGACAGGTTCCCGGCGAGCTCGTGCTTGACGTGCCCGAGCTTCAGGAAATCGATGACGTCGAGCGCCTTCTGCCGCACGTGACGGTCGGCTTCCTTCACCACGCCGGGCATCAGCCAGGTGCGGATCAGGCTTTCGCCCGGTTGCTCGGACGGCACCATCATCAGGTTTTCCAGCGCCGTCATGTTGGAGAATTCGTGCGCGATCTGGAAGGTGCGCAGCATGCCACGGTGAAACAGCTGGTGCGGCTTCAGCCCGGTAACATCCTGGCCATCGAAGATGATCTGCCCGCTATCGGGCTCGATATTGCCAGCGACCAGGTTGAACAGCGTCGATTTGCCGGCGCCGTTCGGCCCGATCAGCCCGGTAATCGAGCCGCGCTCGACCCGGAGCGAACAATCGTTGACTGCGCGCAAGCCGCCAAAGCGCTTGCTGACGTTCTTGACGTCGATGACTGCGTCGAAGGACACCCCGCCCCCGTCCTGATGAAATCGTTCTTCTTCGCGGCTTGTGCCGGTTTTGCGGTCATCTGCGCATATGCACAAACACCGGTCAACCAAGCACCGCGTTTCGATTGGGGGCGGC
>NZ_DASZAW010000049.1:0-15129 GCF_035944845.1 Devosia sp.
CCCAGAAGAAAGATCCCCCTTTTTCGAGGCGCGAATCCCCGAAATGGCCCAGTCCCAACTCCATCCCGCCCTCCTATGCAAAGGCCAGGGAATCAGACCGAAACCCTCTCTTCAACAACGATGTGTGCATGTCGTAGCCCTGAGGGGAGAGGGTAGTGGAGCTAGGACCGCAAGGTCCGTAGCGAAACTCGGGTGAGGGGTTCAGCGGCGCAAAGAGAGCGCATGGAGAGGCTTCACCCCTCATCCGGCGCTACGCGCCACCTTCTCCCCTGAGGGGAGAAGCGAACACGGCGAGTTTGGCCGCCCCCTCCACCAGCTTCGCTGGTCCCCCTCCCCCGCCACGCGGGGGAGGATTACGGAGAGGCTGGTGCGCAGACCGGCCTTTTTCTCAGAGCGCGTCGAGGAAGGCGACGCCCTTGAGCTGACGCTCGTCGCGCAGCGCACGGAACCCGGCCTTCAGCTTTTCCTCTGCCGCCTGGTCGATATAGCCGCCGAGCGGCTTCCGGCCATAGCCGGCGTCGCACCCCATCCAGGCCATGGCGCGCTTGATGGTGGGGATGCCGCCGTGGCCGAGCGAGAAGAAGATCACCGCGTTGCCGATCTCCTGCAAGCGTTTGGCCTCGGCAAGGTTGCCCGCCGCCACCGCGTCGCGCAGCGCCATCCAGATCTCGGGCATCGAATTGTAGAACGAGCCGATAATGCCGTCGGCGCCGAAGCTCAGGCCCGACATCGCCATCTCGTCGGCGCCCGAATAGACGATGAAATCCTGCCCGATCTCCTCCTTGATGCGGATGATGTCGTGATGCGTGGTGGCGGTGTACTTGACCCCGGCAACGCCATCGATGGTGGAAAGCCGCTTGATCATGTCGAAGCCGAGCGCCGCCATCGGCACGTTGTAGGCGATCATCGGCAGTCTGGTGGAGCGGGTGATGTCGGCGTAGTAGCCGTGGATCTGGTCGGCGGAAAAGCCCCAGTAGATCGGCGGCACCGACGAAATGGCGTCGACGCCGGCCCGTTCGGCGTGCTGCGCCAGATCGATCGAGTGGAAGGTGCTGATGGCGCCGATATGGGCGATCACCGGGACGCGACCGCGGTTCTCCTCCATCGTCACTTCGACGACGCGCTTGCGTTCCTCCGGGGACATCAGGAAGGACTCGCCAGTCGAGCCGGTGATGTAGAGCCCCTCGACCTGGCGCTCGATGAGGAAGTTGACGACGGCGCGCAGGCGCTTCTCGTCGAGCTTCTCCTGCTCGTCGAACGGGGTCACCATCGCCGGAAGGACGCCGGTGATGGATTTGATGTCGAAGGCGGGCATTTGGGGCTCCGTTGGGGGCTGGCGCCGGGCGATCAGGCCGCGGCTTCTTGAGCGTCGATGAGGTGGCAGGCGGCGTAGTGATCGTCACGGCCGTCGATGGCGTAGCGCTTCAGCGGCGGGACCGTGGTCTTGCAGACATCCTGGCGGAAGCGGCAGCGCGGGTGGAACGGGCAGCCGGACGGTGGGTTGACCGGGCTCGGCACGTCGCCCTCGAGCACCACGCGATTGCTCTTGCGATCGAGGTCGGCAACCGGGATGGCCGAGAGCAAGGCCTGGGTGTAGGGGTGGAGCTTGCGCGCAAACAGATCCTCGGAGCGGCAGAGCTCGACGATCTTGCCCAGGTACATGACCGCGACGCGATCGCAGATGAACTCGGTGACGCTGAGGTCGTGGGTGATGAAGATATAGGTGAGGTTGCGCTCGCGCTTCAGCCGCATCAGCAGCTCCAGCACCTGGGCGCGGATCGAGACATCGAGAGCGCTCACCGCCTCGTCGCAGACGATCAGCTCCGGGCTGATGCTGAGCGCCCGGGCAATGCCGATGCGCTGGCGCTGGCCGCCGGAGAATTCGTGCGGGTAGCGATCCATGTACTCGCGCCGCATGTTCACCGCCTCGAGCAGGTCGCCGATGATCTTGCGGCGCTCCTCGCGGGTCTTCACCCCGTATTTGATCAGCGGATCCTCGAGCGAGCCGAAAATGGTGAAGGCCGGATTGAGCGAGGAATGCGGATCCTGGAAGACGATCTGCAGGCGCTTGCGATAGGGGTGGAGCTGGCTGTCGCTGAGCCGGGTGAGATCGGCCGTCGCCTCGGCGCCCGAATAGGTGATCTCGCCCTCGGTGGCGCGCACCAGCTGCAGGATGGTCTTGCCTAGCGTGGTCTTGCCGCAGCCGCTCTCACCGACGAGGCCGAGCACTTCGCCGCGATAGACGTCGAGATCGACGCCGTCGACCGCCTTCACCTGCGCCACGGTACGGCGCAGCACCCCGGCCTTGACCGGAAAATGCGCCTTGACGCCCCGGAGTTTCAGGATCACCTCACCGGCATCCGGCTCAAGGGCGGTAACCGGGCCGGCGCCCGGTGCGGGGTCAGCTACGGACGCCATTGGCGAACTCCTCATGGCGCACGCACCGCACGCGATGCGTGGGGGACAGGTGGGTTTCGGCGGGCAGCGCGGCGTCGCAGGCCTCGAGCCGGTAGGCGCAGCGATCGGCGAACTGGCAGCCGCCGGGCCGGTCGAACGGATCCGGGGTCGAGCCGGGAATGGCGCGGATATCCTGGTTCTTGCCGCGGCCCAGCACCGGCACGGAATCGAGCAATGCCCGGGTATAGGGGTGGCTGGGGCGGCGCAGCACCTCGTCGACCGTGCCGGCTTCGACGATATTGCCCATGTACATGACGGCGACATCGTCTGCGAGTTCGGCCACCACGCCCATGTCGTGGGTGATGAGCATGATGGCGGTGCCGTGCTCGCGCTGCAGCGTCGCCATCAGCTCGAAAATCTGCGCCTGGATGGTGACATCGAGCGCTGTGGTCGGCTCGTCGGCGATCAGGATTTTCGGGTTGCAGGCCATGGCCATGGCGATCATGGCGCGCTGGCGCATGCCGCCCGAGAACTGGTGCGGGAACTGTTCGACCCGCCGCTCCGGCGCCGGAATGCCCATCGAGCGCAGCAGGTCGATGGCCTTGTCCCTGAGCTGCCGGCCGCGCAGCGCGGTGTGGTAGCGGAGGTTCTCGACGATCTGGAAGCCGATGGTGAACACTGGATTCAGCGCCGTCATCGGATCCTGGAAGATCATGGCGATCTCCGAGCCGCGGATCGAACGCATGGCCTTGCCGTTGCGCTCGAGCGTATCGAGCCTGATGTCGCCGCGCTCCGAGTAATAGACGATCTCGCCGTCCTCGATGCGCGACAGCGTCGGCAACAGCTGCATGATCGCCGAGGCCGTAACCGACTTACCGCAACCACTTTCGCCGACGATGCAGAGGGTCTTGCCCTTTTTGATCTCGAACGAGACGCCGTTCACGGCCTTGTTGCAGCGCTTGTTGGTGTAAAAGAAGGTCTTGAGGTTGCGCACGCTGAGCGCGACGTCGCCGCTCGATACCGGGCTGCCGATAGGTTGTGTCATGGTCATGGGGCCTATCCCTGCTGCGTCGGGTCGGTGGCGTCGCGCAGGCCGTCGCCAATGAAGTTCACGCTCAGGACGAACAGCGAGATGGTGGCGCCCACCGGCAGCCAGATCCACCAGTTGTTCTGCAGCACGCGCAGGTCCTGGGCGACGTTCAGGATGTTGCCCCAGGTGGGGATGGAGAGCGGCACGCCGAGGCCGAGGAAGCTCAGCCCGGCCTCCTGCAGGATGAACGCGGCAGTGGAGAGCGTGACGTTGACCATGATCGGGCCGAGCGCGTTGGGCAGCATGTGCTTGTAGGCGATGAGCGCCCGGCCAAGGCCGAAACTGCGCAGCGCCAGCACGTATTCTTCCTCGCGCAGGCTGAGCATCCGGGCGCGGGCCATGCGGTAGATGCCGCCCCAGCCGGTCAGCACGAAGATCAGCATGAGGTTCACCAGCGACTGGCCGAGGATCGATACCAGCAGCAGCACCAGGATGATCTGCGGAAACGACATGAAGATCTCGGAGACGCGCATGGCGATCGCGTCGAGCCAGCCGCCGACATAGCCGGTGTAGACACCGATCAGCACGCCGACGATGGCGGCGAGCACGGCGCTGCCGAGGCCCACGAGGATGGAGATGCGCCCGCCATAGAGGACGCGGGCAAACAGATCGCGTCCGGTCCGGTCGGTGCCGAACCAGTGCTCCCACGAAGGCGGCTGCAGCATGGCGCGCAGGTTGATCTTGTTGGGATCCCACGGGGTCAGGAACGGCGCGAAAACCGCGGTGACGACGATGACGGTGAACAGGATCAGCCCGATCAGCGCCAGCCGGTTGTTGAGGAACTTGCGCAGCAGCCGGCTGCCGGAGGGGTGGTTCAGCCGGCCGGCTTCCTCCTGCGCGCGGATGCGGTCGAACTGCGCGTCCCTGCGGGTGCGCGGCCGCGCCTCGTGGGTGGTCTCGGTCATGGTCATGCCCCCAGGCGGACGCGCGGATCGATCAGCGCGGTCAGCACATCGACGATGAGGCTGGCGAGCAGGACGGCCATGACGGTCAGGAGCGCGATGCTCATGACGACCGGATAATCCTGCGAGCGCACCGCCGAGATGAACTCGTTGCCGATACCCGGCCATTGGAAGACCTGCTCGATGATCACCGAGCCGCCGATCAGCACCGGCAGGCGGAAGCCGATCAGCACAACCACCGGGGTGAGCGCCACGCGGAAGCCGTGCAGGGCATTGACACGCCATTCCGGCAGGCCCTTGGAGCGGGCAGTCTTGATGAAGTCGCGGCTCAGGGCGTCGAGCATCGAGGAGCGCGCATAGCGCATGACGCCGGCCGTCAGCATGATCGACAGCACCAGCGACGGCATCACCAGGTGCGGCAGGCGATCGAGGAAAGTTATGTCGCCGGGCATCGAGCGACCACCGACCGGCAGCCAGCCGAGGTTCAGCCCGAACACCAGGATGGCGACGAGGCCGAAGAAGAACTCGGGGATCGACACCCCGAGCATGCCGATGACGGTCAGGGCGCTGTCGGTGACGGTGCCCCGCTTGAGGGCGCTGAACACCCCGAGCAGGCTGCCGAGCACCGTCGAGATGACGAGGGCGACGCCGGCAAGTTCCAGCGTTGCGGGGAGGCGGGTGGCGATGATCGACGAGATCGGCACGCCACCGGTGGTCGAGTAGCCGAAATTGCCCTGCAGCAGGTTGGTGAACCAGACCCAGAAGCGGACATGGAACGGCTGGCCAAGGCCCAGCGACTGGCGCAGCGCCTCGAGCTGCTCGGGATTCATGCTGCCCAGCGCGTCCGGATTGATCATGTAGGAGACGGCATCCCCCGGCGTCAGCTCGAGCCCGAGATAGACGAGGAAGCAGATGGCGAAGGCCATCGGGATCAGGATCAGGATGCGTCTGATGATGTAGGTCAGCATGCGTGTCGCCGGCCTTGGCTAAGGAAACGGGAGGGGGCCCGGGACGCCGGGCCCCCTGATGGCGTCAGTTCGCCGGCTTGGGGAACTGGTTGATCCAGATCATGCGCGTGTAGGGAATGTCGACCGCGTGGACATTCATGAAGTCGAGCGCTTCGAGGGCCGGGACGTCGCTGGCCACCTTGGTGTAGCCGAAGTCGGCCTTGCCCGCGGTGGCGTTGACGAGGAGGTTGCCGTCATTGTCGCCGGACGGACGGGCGATGATCTGTTCGATCTTGGCGGTACCCTTGTGGTAGCCCTCGAACGGCACCAGCGTGGTGTAGTCGTTCATCACCACCTCTTCGATCTTGAACGGACCGGAGCCGATCGGCTTCTGCCAGAACGGCGCCTGCTGCAGGTTCAAGGGATCTACGCCTTCGAAATACTTGGCCGGCAGCGGCGCGAACTGGCTGAAGCTCAACAGCACGTTGGGATCGATGCTGGCGAATTTCAGCGTCACCGTGTTGCCCTCGGTGGTAATGCCGCTGACAGCGTCGGCAGTCCCGGCGACGAAGTCTTCGGCGCCTTCGATCTTCTTCAGCGTCGCGGCCAGCACCGGATTGGTGATGGGGAACTTGAGCGCTGCACCGATCGAGAACACCACATCGGCAGCCGTGATCGGCTCGCCATCGTGCCAGGTCAGGCCATCCTTGAGGGTGAAGGTGAAGGTCAAGCCGTCCTCGCTCACCGAGTAGGTTTCGGCCATCTCGCCGCCGATCGGCGTCAGGGCCCCGTCCGCTTCGAGAATGGTGTCGAAGGCGAACTTGTTGTGCACCCAGATGCCGAGGTTCTGCCACGGCACTTCGAAGAACTGCGCCGGGCCGGCATTGGTGTAGAGCACCGACTTGCCGTCGGCATCAGGCGTGACCGTCCAGTTCTCGACGCCCCAATTGTAGTTGTACTGCTCGTTGCCATAGGGCGCGCCATGCCGATCGAGCCGATCGCTGTCGTAGGAGAACAGCTGCTGGTAGTAGAGCGGAATGATGTAGGCCTTGTCGTTGATGATGTGCTCCATCGCGAAATACCCCTCGCGCTGGACGGCCGGGTCGGTGCTGCCGTTGACCTTCTTGACCAGCTCGTTCATCTCCGGAACGTTGGGAATGGTCGGCATCAGGCCGTAGCCGAAGCGGTTGAAGTATTCCTGCAGGGCCAGCGCGGCGCGGGCGCCATAGAGGATGTCCCACTTGAAGGTGGACGGGCCGTTCACCGGATCGGCCGGCGGCACCGAGATCTGGGCACCGACATCCCCCTCGAGGATGCGGTAATTCATCTTCATGCCGACATCGGCCAGGTAGGCCTGCATCGCAGCCATCAGGTCGGCAGTCTGCTGGTCGGCATAGTAATAGACGACATCGAGTTCCTGGTCGGCGTTCCAGCCGGCCTCGGCGAGCAGGGCGCGGGCCTTGTCGGGGTCGAAATCGTAGCGGTTGAGATCGTCGGGCTTGTTCGGGCCATCCGGCAACAGGCCGACGGCGCGCACCGCCTTGCCCTCGAAGATCGTCTCGATGATGGTGTCCATGTCGATCGCATAGGCGATCGCCTGGCGGACGCGCGGGTCCGAAAGCGGGTTCTCGTTGATGGCTTGGGCGGTTGCGGTGCCGATCGCGGTGGTCGACATGAGCAGCGCCATGCCAAGGGCCAGCAATTTCTTCATGTGAATGGGTTCCCTGTTTGATTCACGGATAGTGATCCACGGCTCGTGGACCCCGACGGCGCCGGCCTTCCCCTCATCCCTCCGAGGGGGAAACGGCCGCACGTGGTTCGGTAGCGACAAGCTGCTCAGTGCCCAGGGCCTGGCGCATGTAGGTGGCGTAGTTGCGCGACAGGTGAACGGTCAGCACCCGCACTGCCTCGGCTTCGTCGCGGGCGACGAGGGCGGTGACGATGGCGCGATGCTCGCTGTTGCTGCGCTGGTTGTGGGTGACGACGTCCCGAGGCGCTTCGCGGCGGCGCATCAGCCGATCGACGAAGGCGTCGTGCAAGGCGACGAAAATCGGGTTGCCCGGAACTTCGGCGATGGCGCGGTGGAAGCGCAGGTCCGCCTCGCGGAACTGAGGATAGCTGCTGATGGCGCGCTCGCAATCATCGATGGCGGCCAGCATCTTGCCCAATTGCGCCTGCGTCGCGTATTGCGCGGCATAGCGGACGAGGCTCATTTCGAGAAAGAAGCGGGCCTGCTCGAGATGGGCGTTGCCCTCGCTGCCGCGAAAGAAGAAACGCGCCGCTTCGGCTGCGCCGGCCATGGCCTGGGCCAATGTCGGCGTGACGACCCGGGGCCGGAAGCCCTTGCGCTGCTCGATCAGCTTCATGCCCTCGAGCATGGTGATGGCCTCGCGCACCACGGTGCGGCCGACTTTGAAACGCTCGCACAGGTCGCGTTCCGAGGCGATCATTTCGCCAGCCCGGATCACGCCCGAATGGATTTCCTCAGCCAGCGCCTTGGCGATGTCGGCAGCTTCCGTTGCCATGCATGCGGTTCCCTCTTCCCTCCCCACAGGCAACCATAAATTGTCATATGGTGTCAAATAATTCTGTTTTGGTCGACCAAACTGCGAATAGCGCCGCGTGGAGAAGGGCCGCAACGGGCGCGAAGAAATGGCTGAAGGCGCAGCAAGCGGAGCGCGGCCGGCGCGCAGATGATCGACGATCTCGTCCCGCTGAGTCACCAAATTCCCCCTGGTGGCCTGCATATGTCATTAACATAACAACATATCAGTTTGGGGTGGTCAAGCGACGGGCACGGGTTAGGCAAATAGGTCCGTCAGGCGAAACAAGAGGCAGATTTGTGGGAGATCGGTGGGGCGGGCTCGGTTGCATTCGGGCTGGATGAGATCCAACGCACCGGCCGTCATCCCGACAAAAGTCGGGACCCAGTGCACCGTCGGCTGCCCAGACTGTGATCGAGCCGACCCTGCTGTGATGGGTCGGCACGGCTCGTGCCTACCCAGGCTTCAGAGCGGGTTTGGACCTCCGGCCGCCCCCTCCACCAGCTTCGCTGGCCCCCCCTCCCCCGCCAGGCGGGGGAGGATCGCGGAGAGGCCGGGTGCTCAGCTAAGCGCTCAGCTTGCCGATGTCGTACTTGTCTGCCGAGCCGGTCGGGCGCCAGCCGATGAGCTGTTTGGCGTGCGAGGTGTCGCGCCAGCGGCGCTGGTTCTCGGAGATGGCGTCAAAGATGTCGAAGCGGACGCTGTCGGGCGCGTCGAGGCACTTGTCGACCATCTGCACGGCGTCGGCCTGCGAGAGGTAGCCGGGGTAGTGGCGGATCAGTTCGGGCTGGTCGGATGGCAGCACGGCGCCGAGCCGGATGCAGATCACCGACATGCCGTAGCGATCGGAGAACAGCCGGCCGGTATTTTCGCCGAACAGCTTGCCGACGCCGTAGAAGCTGTCGGGGCGCGGCGGATCGCGGTAGTCGAGCAGCTTCTCGCCCGGCGGCAGGGCCTGCAGCTGATTGGCGGCAAGCTTGCCGTAGGGCGAGCCTTCGTACCATTCATAGCCGCACATGGTGCTGCCGGTGCTCATGAACACCACCCGCTTCACCCCCGCCTCCTCTGCGGCGCGGAACATGTTGAGGGTGCCGCCGATGGTGTTCCACATCACCTTGTCCCAGTCGTCATACTCCTGGGTTTCGGCGGCGAGGTGCAGCACCATGTCCATGCCCTCCGAAGCCTTGCGGATGGCCGAGAGGTCGGCGATCTCCGCCTGGGTATGGACGATACCAGGCACGACGCGGCGACTGAGGCCGCTGAACTCATATTTGTCGGAGAGGTCGCGGATCGCCAACCCGCCGATCAGGCCGCTGGCGCCGGTGACGAGAACCTTTGGTTTGGTAGCCATTCGAATGCATCCCCTGCATTGATCGGACAGATATGCCATTAGCATGATAACATGCCTTACTGGAGTCAAACGAGTAGAACGGTGAATCGACTGCGGTTCGCCTGGCGGAACAGCGGCATGCCGGATCATGGTGCAGCGTCAACGGCTTTCGACTTTTTGCCCAGCAGGAGACGCGCGGGTCCGATTGACAGCAACAAATATGCCGTTAGCATAACAACATACTTGGTTGAGGGGTGTTGTCGGTGAAGCGAGTGCTTATCGTGGGGAGCGGCGGCATCGGCCGGCGTCATCTCAAGGGCTACAGCCTGACCGGCCGGGCCCAGCTCGCCATCGTTGAACCCGATGCCGGGCGCCGCGACGAAGCCAAGCAGCTGTTCGGCATCAGCGAGACCTATACCGATATCGGCGAAGCCGACCTCAGAAGCTTCGACCTCGCAGTGATCTGTGCGCCGGCGAACTATCACGTGGCGCTGATCAAGCGCTGCGCCGAGGCGGGGCTCAACTTCCTCGTCGAAAAGCCGCTGTCGGTCACCATGGACGAGGTCGATGACGCGCTGGCGCTGGTCAGGGCCAAGAACCTCGTGGCCCGGGTCGGCTATGTCCGGCGCGTGGCCGATGAAGTGGTGACGCTGCGCCAGCAGATTCTCGAGGGCAAGATCGGCAGGCTGCGGCTCGCCTACCTCAACTCGTCACAGGAATTCCCGAAATACCGACCGGATTTCCAGCGCACCTATTATGCGCGCCCCGAGATGGGCGGCGGCGCCATTCTCGATGCGGCGAGCCACTTGTTCGACATGCTGATCTGGCTGATGGGCAAGCCCACCGATGTCAGTTGCCTGTTCGACCGGCTGGTGCTCGAGGGCACCGACACCGAAGACACCTGCCTCGTTTCCATCCGCTTCGAAAGCGGGGCGATGGCCAATGTCACCATCAACCAGTTCCAGAAGCCCAACATCGCGCGCTTCGAGTTCATCGGCACCAAGGGCAACCTGATGCTGGAACACTCGACGCTGAAATTCGCCGATGATGACAGCGGCAAGTGGCAGGACGAGCGCGACTTCATGGCCGGGCTGGTGCCGACCGAAGCACACCAGGCGCGCTTCCGCATGCAGGCCGACGCCATGCTCGATGCGATCGAGGGCAAGCCCTGCTGGCTCGCCACTCTCGACGACGCGCGCGACAACCTGAGGGTGGCGCTCGCCGCCAAGCAATCCTGGCTCGAAAAGCGGATCGTGAGTCTCTGATGTTCAATTTCAACGGCAAGACCGTGCTGATGGCGGGTGGCGCGGGCTACCTGGCGCTGCCGGTGAGTAAGCTCCTGGCCCAGCAGGGCGCCAATGTGGTGCTGGCCGACATCAATCCGGAGCGGCTCGCCGCGGCTGAAGCCGAACTCAAGGCGCTCGGCGGCGGGGTGCTGGCGCTACCGCTCGATATCGGCGACGAAGACTCGATCCTTGCGGCGGTGCGCGGCGCTGCCAAGGCATTCGGCAAGCTCGATGGCGTGGTGAACGCCACCTTCGGCTCGACCGGCAAGCGCTTCGAGGAACTCACCGCGGCGGATTTCGACCGCACCAACCGGCTGAACCTCACCGGCAGTTTCCTCCTTGCCCGCGAGGCAGCCAGGCACATGGGGCCCGGTGGCGCGATGGTGCTTTATGCCTCGATGTATGGCGTGGTGGCGCCCAACCCGGCGAACTACCCGGGCGACATGGCGCCCAACCCGATTGAGTACGGCGCCGGCAAAGCCGGGATGATCCAGATGGTGCGCTACATGGCCGGGCATTTCGGCCCCGCCGGCATCCGCGTCAACGCGGTGGCGCCCGGCCCCTACCCGCACCAGGCGACGCAGGACAACGCCGAGTTCATGCAGAACCTCACGCGCCAGACCATGCTGGGCCGGATCGGCCGGCAGGACGAGATGGCGGGGCCGACGGCGTTCCTCTTGAGTGACGCGGCGAGCTACATCACCGGCCACTGCCTCAATGTCGATGGCGGCTGGACCGCCTGGTAGGAAAGATTATCGATGAACGTTCTGCCGATCACCCGGGATGAAATCCGTCTCGCCATGCTGGGCATGGTGGAAGGAAACGGGCACCCCTATTCCTGGAGCATCATCATCAACGGCAGCTACGACGCCAAGGCGCTCGCGGCCTGCCCATACCCGGTGATCAAGGACTACATTGCCAAGCAACCGGTGGGCTCGCTCGGTATTTCCGGGGCCAAGGTCACCCACGTGTGGACCGACGACCCCGCCGACGCATTGCAGGTCGCCGCGGTGGCGCACATTCCCAACATCGCAGCGCGGGCCGAGGACGTGATCGGCGAGGTCGACGCGGTGCTGGTCGCCACCGACAAGGGGTTCGAGCATGTCGAGCGCGCCCGGCCGTTCATCGAGGCCGGCATTCCGGTGTTCATCGACAAACCGCTCTGCGACAACCGGCTCGATCTCGCGACCTTCTCGAAATGGGTGGCCGAGGGCAAGCCGCTGATCAGTTCGTCGGCGATGCGCTTTGCCAAGGAGTATGCGCCCTATCACCGCGCCACGCACGCGCTCGGGCAGTTGCGCCATGTCAGCGCCACCATGGCCAAGTCGTGGGAGGCCTACGGCATCCACGCGCTGGAGACGGTCTATCCGATCACCGGGCCGGGTTACGTCTCGGTGCAGAATATCGGCGATGCCAATTCCAATATCGTCCACCTGCGCCACCGCGACGGCATCGACGTGCTGCTGCAGGTGACCAAGGACATGGGCGGCGGCTTCGGCATGGTGACGCTGGCCGGCACCGCCGCCGGGCTGCAGCTCAAGTTCACCGACACCTATCACGCGTTCCGCACCCAGCTCGTCGGCTTCGTCGATTACCTGCGCACCGGCAAGCCGCCGGTGCCGTGGGAAGAAACGCGCGAACTGATGCAACTGGTGATCGCCGGCATCGAAAGCCGCGAACAGGGCGGCCGCCGCGTTTTCCTCAGCGAGATGGACTGAACATGCAGGTACTCGAAAGCTTCTCGCTCAAGGGCAAGGTCGCCGTGGTCACCGGCGGCGCCGGGCTTTATGGCCGGCAGATCGTCGCGGCGCTGGCCGAGGCGGGCGCCAGAACCTTCATCGCGGCACGCGATGTCAGCAAGCTCGAAGCGGTCGCAGCCGAAGAGCGGGCGCGCGGCTTCGACATGACGGCGCTGTCGCTCGACCTTTCCTCCGACGAGTCCATCGAGGCGCTGCATCGCGAGGTGATCGCCCGGGCCGGCCGCTGCGACGTGCTGGTCAACAACGCGGTGACCCGCTCGGCGCTCGATGGCTGGGCGCACGATCTCGACGCCTTCGACAAAAGCCTCCGCGTCAACGCATCGGCGCTGTTCAAGATCACCGAGCTGTTCGGCCGCAACATGCGGGCGCAGAAATCCGGTTCGATCATCAATATCGGCTCGATGATGGGCATGGTCGGGGTCGAGATGGCGAACTACGAGGGCACCGACATGACGCCCAACCCGTCGCCGATCTATCACTACGAAAAGGGCGGCATGCTCAACTTCACCCGCTGGGCCGCGAGCATTCTCGGTGCCGACAATGTGCGGGTGAACTGCCTGTCGCCGGGCGGCTTCTTCAACAACCAGCCGGCGCCGTTCGTCAAAGCCTACAGCGCCCGCACCCAATTGGGTCGCATGGCGAACGATACCGACCTCAAGGGCGTCATCGTCTTTCTCGCCTCGGACGCCTCGGCCTATGTCACCGGCACCAATATCCCCATCGATGGCGGCTACACCGCCAAATAACCCCTCCGGAGGAGATCACCTTGTCCCAGACGCAGCCTTACGCCGCGACGCCCCCGACGCGCTTCCGCATGCGGCCGAGCCGTGTGCTGCGCACCATCCGCGAGGGCAAGGTGGCCCGGGTGCTGAAGCTCAATATTGCCGATGCCAAGATCGCCGAGATCTTTGCCGCGGCGCAGCCGGACGCACTGTGGCTGTGCATGGAGCACACTTCGGCCACCTGGGAGCAGGTGGAGCACCAGATCCGCGCCGCCAAGCTCTATGACGTCGACACCCTGCTGCGGGTGTCGCGCGGCAGCTACAGCGATTACATCCGCGGTTACGAGATGGATGCGACCGGCCTGATCGTGCCGCACATCATGAACGCCGAGGACGCGCGCAAGGTGCGCGACATCACCAAGTTCGCGCCGCTCGGCAAGCGCGCCGTCGATGGCGGCAATAGCGACGCGCAGTTCACCCGCGTCGGCTTCCTCGATTACCTGAAGACCGCCAACGAAGAGCGTTTCGCCTGCTATCAGATCGAGGATCCCGAAGCGATGGAGCATCTCGAGGCGATCGCCGAGATGGACGGGGTGGATTGCCTGTTCTTCGGCCCCGGCGACTATTCGGTGGCGAGCGGTATCCCGGGTGAGATCCAGCACGACGAGATCAAGGCGGTGCGCAAGCGCGTCGCCGAGGTGGCGCGGAAATACGGCAAGATCGCCGCGACGGTGACCAACCGCGACCTGATCGGCGAGTATGTCGACATGGGGTATAACCTCTTGTCGGTCGGCGCCGACGTGATCGCGCTGGCGAACTATGCCGACGAGTCGATGGCGGCGTTTGATAAGGCGTTGGGGTAGGCTGGCGGGGCTACTGAATCGCCGGGGTGGGGGTCCACAGCCACCGGCCCTTCAGGAACACCCCTAAGGATGAAACGTCGCCGGCATGCTCAGCACCTGTTTGCCGGGCTTCCTGTCTTCGAGGTTGGCGTAGATATCGGCCAGCACCTGCTGCATCCAGGCGGCGGAATCGACGTTGAAGCTCGGGCCGTCATTGTCGAGCGAGTAGCGGTAGGCCTTGGTGGGCTTGGTCGCCTTGGCGGCTATCACCGGCACCCAACTGTGGTGCATGTAGCCGCAGACGATGTCGGGCTGGTAGCTCTTCAGCACCGCTTCGAGCTCGGCGGTGTCGCTCTGGCCGGTTTCCTGGTTCACCGAGATGACACGCAGGTCCTGCTCGGTCCTGGTCGAGGCATGGGCGCGTCGGATGCTGGCGAGGCGCGAGGCCTGCTCGCTCGAATTGATGGTGGTGTTGAGGTAGAGGTACTTCAACTTCTTGCCGTCGTTGAGCCGGAACATCTCCATGAAGGCCGGTTCGAAATCGATGCGGTAGGCGTGGTAGGGCAGCTCCTCGATGACGAGGTCGATGATCGCCACCTGCGCCGAAGTCTCGGGCAGCCTGTCGGTCTCGGTCTCGGGCGTAATGCCGGCCAGCACCACCACATCGAGCGCATCCCAGACATGGGTCGGCATCGACTTGTGGGTGAAGCTGCCGAGGATGAACTCGTGGCCATCGGAGACCACGGCCTTTTCCAGCGCCACCACCAGCTTGGTGTAGAACTCGTTGTTGAAGATGCCGCCGCCGACGATGTCGCGGTTATAGAAGAAGCCGATGCGGTGATGCGCTTCGGTCCACGGGGTTTCGACGAGGAAGGAGCCCTTGCCCACCTGGCGCCGGATGATGCCCTCGGCTTCGAGATCCTTCAGCGTCTTGATCACAGTGATCAGCGAGAATTCGCAGAACTTTACGATCTCGTTCTGCGACTCGATCTTGTCACCGGCTTTCAGCCCGTTGGTTTTCCAGCGCCGGAACAGCATATCCCTGAGCTGCAAATGGCGTGGCGACAGATCGATACTCAAGCCAGGACTTCCCGTGACAGGTGGATTGCCGAAGATTCCTTCGGCGACATATAGCACCGCGCCTGCCCTGCCGATCAGAGAGGCGCTTGAAGGCGCCATGTTTCCCCTTGAATTCGCATGTTAGGTGGTTATCATGACAATATACTACGAGCATGGATTCTGCAAGTGAAGCAAAGATGGCGTAACGCCACGCTGGTGACCCCGGGCGGAGAAATCGGGCAGGATCTGTT
>NZ_DASZAW010000050.1:0-9440 GCF_035944845.1 Devosia sp.
GCACGGTTATTGAGCGGGGACTTCGGACGGCCCCACAGGTTTTCGCCAAGACGGCGGTCGATCTTGTGCTTAACTGAATCGCGCTTCGACATCGGAATCCTTTCATAGATCGTCGAAAGTGATTGCGCCCTCCTCTGCCCGTCCTTGCGGAACGGACCGACAGATTCTCTGGTTTCAGGGAATCCCGGGTGCGCTCGAGGAGCCCGAAGGCTCGACAAGTGGGCGCGTGATAGAGGTGGAAGCCACAGGAGTCAAGCGCCGCGGGCTAGTCGGGAGAGCCGGCGGCGCCTGGCCGCTTAGCGCTCCTTGCGGCGAACGCGACCCTCGATCGGTCCGATCGCCTCGAGCAAGGCTTCGAGCAGGGCCTGCAGTTCAGCGCTTGCGACCACTCCTGTGTCGGGGCTCTCGTCATCGAGCATTGCCAGCGTCTGGTTGCCACCATTCCCGACGGCCGTCGGATAGGTCCAGTGATAGACCAGTGGCAGGCGCTTGCTGTTCTTCTTGTGCTTCAGCCTTACCGTCAGCGTCTCACCGGGTTTGACATTGATCCCGGTAATGTCGATCACGCCATTGCCGTCGATTTCGACGCCATGTGGACTGGTCGGGTTGTTGGGGTCGATCCCCCCGATGCCAAGGACTTCGACGCTCGCATCTGTCTGGTTGATGTGCACATCGGTCGCCAGTGCATTCGGTCGGTTCTCATTGGGCTGATTGGTCAGCTTCTCAGGGCACTTAAGTACATAGTTGTCGGTGTTCTGGGGCATCCTTTCCTCCCTCGGTCTGAGCCGACCATGTCGGCAGACCGGGAAGGAATAGCCCAAAGGCGCTTGTTTGGCGCTTTAAGTTCTGGACTCAGATTATTTCGTGCGAACCCGTAGCGGGCTAGACCATTTTCCGGTTGAGGGTGCGTTGATTGCGCAGTCCCGGAAACAGCCGGCTCCACAGCACCGCAATAGCGATCGAGCCGAAGCCGCCGATCACCACCGCCGGTACCGGACCGATCAGGTGCGCCACCGTGCCGGCGCGGAACTCACCCAGCTCGTTCGAGGCGCCGATGAACACAGAGTTCACCGCGTTCACCCGGCCTCGCACCTCCTCGGGCGTCCAGAGCTGCATGATGGTCTCGCGGATGGTGACACTCACCATGTCCGAGGCCCCCACCAGCGCCAGCGCCGGCACCGAGATCCACACCGTGGTCGAAAAGCCGAACAGCACGGTGAAGGCGCCGAACAGCCCGACGAACAGGAACAGCAGCCTTCCCGCATGGTCGCGGATCGGGAAGCGCGTCAGGAACAGAGCCATGGCGATCGCCCCGATCCCCGGCGCGGCGCGCAGGAAGCCGAGCTCCTGCGGCCCGGCATGCAGGATATCCTTGGCATAGATCGGCAGCAGCGCCACGGCGCCGCCCATCAGCACGGCAAACATGTCCAGGGAGATCGCGCCCAGCACCACCTTGTTGGAAAAGATGTAGCGGAACCCTGCCAGCATGGTCTCGAGGCTGGTCGCCTGGTGTGACTCGCGGTGCTGCGGCTTCGAAATCATCAACACCGAACCCATGGCGATCACCAGCAGAACCGCGCCGGTGCCGAACGCCACCGAGGGCGAGATGCCATAGAGCAGCCCACCCACCGCCGGCCCGGCGATCGAGGCGAACTGCCAGGCCGACATATTCGTGGTGATGGCGTTGGCGAGCGCTTCCGGCGGCACCAGGTTCGGCGCCAGCGATTGCGCCGCCGGGCTCCAGAACGCCCGCGCCGTACCGAGCACGACGAGAATGCCGAAGATCGGCCACACCTCGTGCGCCTGGGCGTTGACGAAAGCGAGGAAACCCAGCGCACACAGCAGCTCGACCCCGAGGCAGATCGCCATGATCATCCGCCGGTTGAAACGGTCGGCGGTGAGCCCGGTAACGAGGATCAGCACCAGCGCCGGCAGGAACAGCGACAGACCCACCAGCCCGAGCAGGAATGCCTCGCCGGTGACATCGTATATCTGCCAGGCGATCGACACCGACATGATCTGCACCGCAAAGCTGACCAGCAGCGTGGTCAGCCAGAAGAAGCGGAAGTTCCGGTAGCTGAAGGCGAGCTTGGACGGCTCGGCGGAGGTGGGAGAAGACATGATGCAGCCTGATGCCACGCCCGCGCCGGGGGCGTCAAAGCATACTTTGGGTGCTGTCCGATACGGCCGAAGTCAGCTTTCGCCCTTCGTCGCCTTTGCTGCTTCAGCTTCCCGCGCTTTCCGTCCCTGCCGCAGGTGCGCCCGATCGATCGACGAGATCACCCCGCGCAGGGTCCGGATTTCCTGGGTCGAGAGCTGTGCCCGGGTGAACGCAGCGCGCAGGTTGTCCACCATGGTCGGCCGCTTGTCCTCGGTCTTGAAGAAGCCAGTACGATCCAGCGTCTGCTCGAGATGCAGGAACAGCCCGATCAGTTCCTCGCGCGGCGCCGTCGGATCGAGCCCGCCAGTGAACGGCAGCACCTCGCCCTTGTCTGCCTGCTGCCGCCACTCATAGGCCATCAGCAGCACGGCCTGCGCGATATTGAGCGAGGCGAACGCCGCCTCGACCGGGAAAGTGACGATGGCGTCGGCGAGCGCCACTTCCTCGTTATAGAGGCCCCATTTCTCCCGCCCGAACAGCAGCCCGGCTTTCTCCCCGCCGTTGATCTGCGCGATCATCCGTTGCGCGCCCTCTTCCGGGCCATAGACCGGCTTCTGCATGTCGCGGCGGCGGGCCGTGGTGGCGAACACCAGTTGCAGGTCGGCAATCGCCTCCTCGACCGTTGCGAACACCCGCACCTTGTCGATGACATGGTCGGCCCGCGACGCCGCGGCGACAGCCCGCTCGTTCGGCCAGGGGTCGCGCGGGTTGACGAGCCTGAGGTCCCAGAGGCCGAAATTGGCCATGGCCCGCGCCGCCGTTCCGATATTCTCGCCCAGTTGCGGCTCGCACAGGATAATCGCCGGGCTCGGCCGGAAGACGAATTCCTGCGACTTGTCGGTTCCGGCCATCGGCGCCCTACATCCTTGTTTCACTGCATCGGCGGGCGTTCCGAATTCTCGAGGTCGCAGATCACCACCTGGTCGCGCCCTGCCCGCTTGGCCTCATACATCGCGCGGTCGGCGAGCGAAACCATTTCGGAGAGCCCGGTCCGGCTCGATGCATCAAATGCGACGCCGATGCTCACGGTGATCCGCTGCAGGCTGCCGCTTTCCAGCACCACCGCCAGGTTGGCGACCGCCTTGCGCATCCGCTCGGCCACCGCCTGCGCCTCACGCCGGCTCACCCTCGGCAGCACCAGGGCAAACTCCTCGCCCCCGATACGACCGAACAGGTCGCCCTGGCGGATGGCGGTACGGATTGCCGCCGCCACCGCCACCAGTACCCGATCCCCCGAGGGATGGCCGTGTACGTCGTTGATCTGCTTGAAGTTGTCGGCATCGAGCACCAGCACCGCGACCGCCGCCTCGTCCTCGAGGAGTTCGGCCAATAGCCCCGTCCCCGCCTCCATGAAGGTGCTGCGGGTCAAGGCGTCGGTCAGCGAGTCGTGCCGCGCCAGCCGCTCCAGTTGCTCGATGCGGCGGCGGCGCTCGGCGTTGACGCTGGCAATCACCATCGGCCCCAGCGCCACCAGCGCCACCCCCAGATGCACCGCAGTGATCGCATCGCCGGTGACATCCGCGCCAAGCCCGAGATCGAACAACCCCAGCTTGATGCCGATCATCGCAAGGCCCGAATAGATCATTACCAGCACCGCCGTGGCAGCCAGCGGCAGGGTCAGCGCACACCAGATCAGCGCCGGAACAGGAAACACGATGCCAATCGGACGTGTCACCAGCAGCGACAAGCCGATTGCTGCCGCCAGTCCCATCACCGGCAGTAGTGCCTGCCAGACCCGGCCGGGCCTGAGCCTGGGCAACGGCAGCCACTTCGATGGCGGCGGCACTGTCAACATCACCGGCAGGAGGGCGAGATAGTTCACCAGCTCGGCCGCAAACCAGCCGGCCCAGGCCTCGAAATAACTGCGGCCGGAGATCTCGCTCAATGCCACGCCGCCGACGATCCCGGCTGCGGCAGACGCGGCGCAGGTCATCAGCAGCAGGGAGATCACCCCCTGTGGTCGGCTCAGCGCCTGATCCTCCGGATCGAGCGCCCCGAACAGCAGGGTGAAAGCAAGCACGCCCACGAGGTTGCCGCCGGTCAGCACCAGCGCCAGCCGCAGACTGTCGCCGACCACCATGGCGGCCGCGAGGTATCCGATTGCGGCCCCGAGGATCACCGGCAGCGTCCGCAATTGGAGCGAGCGCACCAACACCCCGGCAAGCACCGCGTTGGCAGGCCAGAATGCGGCAAGGAACCCGGCTGGCCGCGACAGGCTGCCTGCGATGGCGGCGACGAAGACGAGAATGGCGACGATCAGCACGTCGCGTGCATGAAACGATAAGAACCGAGGGGTGCGGCTGCCCCCGGCCGCTGGCGTCAAGTCCATGGGGTCCTCTACAGATGCGTCCAATCGCGACATCGCGCCGAACGCCTGACCCCTCAATCAGCATTCTGCCGAAACGCGATGCCTCAGCAGAAACAAGTAGAACACGCAGCCTCACTCGCGTCAGGCCGATTGCATGCCAGCCATGCGGTTTTCGTACGTCGACGGAGCATGCCGTTGACTTTAACGTTACGCGCGCGTGACGTCAGGCCACCATGTGGTGGTTCAGCTCCTTGACCTTGCTGCCGCGCAGCCACTCGCGATCGAGAATGGCAAAATGCAGCTCCTCGTCCCACTCCCCCTGGAACAGCGCATGCTCGCGGAAATGCGCCTCGAGTCGCATGCCGATATCCTTGAGCAGCTTGGCTGAAGGCTGGTTTCGTCCGGAGCAGCGAGCAAAAATACGGTGCAGCCCAAGCTCGTTGAAGCCGAGATCCAGCATGGCGCGTACCGACTCGCGTGCATAGCCCTGCCCACGTTGCGCCGGGCTGAGGATAAAGCGCAGCTCGGCCTGCCTGGCCGTTGCGTCGGTCCAGCGCAAGGAGATCTGCCCGATCAGCATGTCGTCGGCCTTGCGTACCACAGCCAGGGTCAAGGCGTCGCCCGGCCGGGTCAGCCGGTGCTGCGCGCACATGGCGTCGAGTGCGGCCTTCACTTCCACCCGGTCTCGGGCCTTCCAGTCGAGGTAACGCTGCACCTCGGGCAAGGCATGGTACGCCATGACGGCGTCCAGGTCGGATTTCTGGAAGTTTCTGAGAGTAAGCCTCTCGGTCTCAATGGGAAAATCAGGCATCGCCATCTCCGCTCCTCCCCTCGTGGTGCTGCTTACTCCAGCAACGCGACGGGTTGATGGCGGTTCCGCCTTAGTCGTTGAAATATCTTGCCAAATCCATTGACCTGGGCGGAATAGCCAAGTCGTTGGCGGCACTTAGCGCCCGGCGCGATCGCGCCACTCGCCCTCCAGCAGGGCGTAGACGAACTCCTCGTCCCAGGCGCCCTTGAACAGTGCATGCTCACGAAAATGCGCCTCCCGGCGCATGCCGAGCCGCTCCATCACTTTCCACGATCCGGCGTTGCGCGCGTCGCAGCGCGCGAAGATGCGGTGCATCCCGGCGCCGTCGAACCCCATCTCCAGCAGCATGCGCGCCGCCTCGGTGGCATAGCCTTGTCCGTGGAACTCCGGATGAAAGATGTAGCCGATTTCCGCCTGCCGTGCCGGCCCGTCCCTGAGGATCAGCGACACCTCGCCGATCAGCCGCTGCGGATCCTTGAGTTCGGCCGCAAGGAACACCTTGTCCCCCTCGCCGGCCAGTTCGTACTGCCCGACGCGCATCTGCACCACTTCGGTGACGCTCTCGTGGCTCATCGGGCCATCGAACAGGTACTGCGCCACATCCTCGCGCTGCCGATACGCGAACACCGCGTCGACATCGCCGCGCGTGAACGGCCGCAGCCACAGGCGCTCGGTTTCAATCGGATAGTGAGGCGCGTAGACCATGCCGTTCGTCTAAAGCCGGCACTGCGAACGATCAAGCAGACGACTTGCGAATGGCAAACCCTCGGTGTCAGCATACGCGCATGACCGCAAACCCCAAACCCGAGATCGAACTCAGCGCCGGCTGCGCCTGCGGCGCTGTTTCCCTTACGGTGCGGGGCCGCATCCGCTCGATGTTCATATGCTCGTGCGAGGATTGCCAGCGCGCGACGGGCACCGGGCATTCGACCGTCGCGCTGGCCCGCCGGGCGGATGTCACCATCGCCGGCCCTACCGCCAGTTTCGCCCGCCCGGCCCATTCAGGCGCGACGCTCACGCGCTGGTTCTGTCCCGCCTGCGGCACCCCGCTTTACGCTCAGTCGAGCCGCGCCCCCGACTTGTGCATGCTGCCCGTCGGCCTGTTTGGCGCCGACGCCGGCTGGTTCGCCCCCAACCAGTTGATCTTTGCCCGCAGCCATCATGAATGGGACAGCCTGCCCGAAGGCCTCCCGCAGCACCCCACCTATCGCGATCCGGAGTCCCCTCGATGAGCGCTGCATCCGACGCCATGGGCGATCGCCTGCGCCCGCTGCTGCCCCCCGGTCTCGTCGAAAAGAAGATGTTCGGCGGCATCGGCTTCATGGTCGGCGGCAACATGGCCATCGGCACCACCGCCAAGGGCGAACTGCTGGTCCGCATCGATCCGGCGAAACGGGCCGAGGCGCTCGCAAGGACCGGTGCCTACCAGATGCACATGGGAGCCCGGCCAATGACCGGCTTCATTGCCGTCGCCGCTGGCGGCACGGCCGACGACGGGGCGCTCGCCCGCTGGATCGCTTATGCCCTCACCTATGCGGAGACCCTGCCCCCGAAATGAAGAACTCCGAAACGATGACGCACCTGGCCGAGCGCGTCCGCATGCTGGTCGGCGACGATCCACGCATCACCGAAAAGTACATGTTCGGCGGCCTGACGTTTCTCCTCAACGGCCACATTCTCGTCGGCTGCAAGAAGGATGGCGGCATCCTGGTTTCGGTCGGCAAGGACAATCACGAGGCGGCAAAAGCCCGGTCGGGCACCACCGAGATGGTGCACAACGGCCGGGTGATGTCGGGCTTCTTCTGGGTTGACGGCGACGCCATAGAGGACGATGAGGCGCTGGAAGACTGGCTCCGCTTCGCCGAAGCAGCAGTCGCCCAGCGCCCCCTCAAGGCAGAAAAGCCCAAGAAGACCAGATCGCCGAAAGCACCCAAAGACCGTTCCTAGACGGCGGAGAACACCAGCGTCGCGTTCACCCCGCCAAAGCCGAACGCGTTCGACAGCGCATGGCGAACCTGCTTTTCCTGCGCCACTTTCGGCACGAGGTTGAACTCAGCGCCCACATCCGGATCCTCGAGGTTACGCGTCGGCGGGACGATGCCATTGCGGATCGCGAGGATCGAGAACAGCGCCTCGATGGCTCCCGCCGCCCCCATCAGGTGGCCGGTGGCCGACTTGGTGGAGGAGATCGCCAGGTCCTTGCCACGATTGGCGAACACGGCGCCGATGCCCGCCAGTTCGGCCGCGTCCCCCACCTGCGTCGATGTCGAGTGCGCATTGATGTAGTCGATTTCGCCCGGCGACAGTCCGGCCATCCGCAAGGCCCCGCGCATCGCCGCCTGGGCACCGGCGCCGCCGGGCTCACCGGCCGTCAGGTGGTAGGCATCGGCCGATGTCCCGTAACCGGAAAGTATCGCGAGCGGCGTCGCGCCACGCGCCCTGGCGTGACTCAGCCGCTCGATCACCAGCACCGCAGCGCCTTCAGCCAGAACGAACCCGTCGCGCTTGCGGTCGAACGGCCGCGACGCGCCTTCGGGGTCGTCGTTGAACGCCGTCGCCAGCGCTCGCGCCGCTCCGAACCCGCCAACCGAGATTGGATCGACCGAACCCTCGGCGCCGCCGACCACCGCCACATCTGCTTCACCGGTCAGGATCAGCCGCATGCCGTCGCCGATGGCCTGACCGGACGCCGCGCACGCCGTCACCGGTGCGCCGATCGGCCCCTTGAAGCCGTAGCGAATGGAGATCCATCCCGCGGCGAGGTTGGCAAGAAAGCTTGGCACCGTGAATGGCGACAAGCGCCGCGGCCCCTTCTCGATGATCGTTTCCACCGCATGCGCCATGACTGGCGAACCACCGACGCCGGTGCCGATCACCGTGGCGGTGCGCGACTTTTCGTCCTCGGTCTCAGGCGCCCAACCGGACTGCTTGATCGCCTCCTGCGCGGCGACCAGCCCATACTGGATGAACAGGTCCATCTTCTTGATGTCCTTGGGGTCGATTGCCGTCAGCGGATCGAAACCCTGCGGGTCGGTATCGGTGGTCGGCACCAGCCCCGCCACCTTGGCGGCATAGTCGGTCACGTCGAACCGCGTGTTCCTGACGATGCCGCTCTTGCCGGCGATGAGCCGCGACCACACGGTCTCGACGCCGGTGCCCAGCGGGCTGACGACGCCCATGCCGGTAACGACGATCGGATCGGACTGAGTTACCATGGACTATCTTCCTTATGTGTAGTTACACGGGACTGCTCGAAACCAGTGGCCGCGGCGCCTGTCTAGATGGTGGCAAGCCGCTGCAGTTTCATCAGGGTATCCTCAAAGCCATCCGCGCCGAGTTCCGCGCGGATCTCGGCCTGCGCCTTGCGCCACAGCGGCAGCAACTCGTCGACCAGCGCCCTGCCCTTCGGCGTCAGCGAGCAGATCCGGCCATTGCCGTGCTCGGCCGGACGCGAAGCGATAAGCTCCATCTTCTCCAACCGATCGAGATTCCGGGTCAGCGTCGTCCGCTCGAAGCCGCGCCGCTCCGCCAACTCGCTGACGTTGCGCTCGCCGGAAGCGACGATCAGCCCGAGCACCGAGTACTGCGTCGAGGTGATGCCGAACGGCCGCGTATAGGCATCGTAGCGCCGCGTAATTGCCCGCGCCGCCATCCGCGTATTCGAAACCATGCACCGGCTGAAATCATCCATGCGCCGATAGATAGTGTGTATATGCACGGTGTCAACGGTGCTGCGCGCAAGTGCCAGGTATCGGCTCGGCCTCCCCTCCCATCGGCCGTCATCCGGCGCAGGCGGGGTCCCACCGCTCAGAGCGTTGGTCAGGCGAGAGCCGCACCGGTCCTTGATAGCAAGGTCGGCCGGACGAGTGATGGTGGCGAAGCCCGCGCCCTGGTTCCCGACTTTCGTCGGGATGACGACCGGTTGGTTGGCGCCATCGTGGCCACCACCAGTTCGCCTCGGGGTGCAAGGAGAATGCCCGTCGGGGCGCTTCCCCGTGCCCGATTTCATGCTATTAGCCCCGGCATCAGATTTTCCGCGCCGCTGAGGAGCTTACGCATGGCCAAGATCAAAGTTGCCAACCCTGTCGTCGATCTCGACGGCGATGAGATGACCCGCATCATCTGGCAGGCGATCAAGGACAAGCTGATCCTTCCCTATC
>NZ_DASZAW010000051.1:0-93214 GCF_035944845.1 Devosia sp.
CCCGACCGCCGGCAAGGTGTACTGGGATGGGGTGATCAACCCGATGCTGATCGACTGGGCCGGGCAGAACCGGGCGCCGCTGCTGTTGATCGGTGGCGGCAAGGACCTGATCGCCGACGCCTCGATGACCGACGCGATCTATCGCCAGCAGAAGCGGGCGAAGAGCATCACCGAACTCAAGATCTTCGATGATCGTTCGCACTGGACCTTGATGGACAAGGGCTGGGAAGCGGTGGCGGACCTGGCGCTCAACTGGGCCGTGGAACACGCCACCGACAGGCGCCCCGCGCTGCGGCTCGCAGCATGAAGGCCAGAAACGCCGGTCCCGGCGACAGGAGTTGGGACCGGTCGACAAACCCAAAAGTTCGCTTCGGCTCGAGGCGGACTTTTGCTTTAGGAAACGAAATCTGGCCTCCCCGGTGGGGAGGATGATTAGGGGATTGATTGACGGATCAGCGGCTGACGAACTGCGATGACCGCGGAGATTTGCCTATTCTCGCGGAGCGTATGTCGCGAGCAGCCAGGCCACCAGTTCGGCGCGATCGGTCGGGTTGGCCGGCAGCTCGGCGGCGTTCGGATCGAAGCCGTGGCGGCGCAGGGCGGCGGCCAGCGCCACGCCGCGGTTGGCGGGGTTGATCACTTCGAGGGTGCGGGTGGCGATCTCGGCGGCGAGGGTCTTGGAAAGGCGTTTGGTCACGGCAGGACTCCGGCGCTCGGGTGAGCGCCGGTCCCGTTTTGCATCTGCGGGCGGCGAAATCCAGCGAGTGCCTAGAAGTGGTAGTTGATGCCGGCCTTCAGCGTGTGGATGCCGATCGGGCCTTGTGAGGCTTCAGCCTCGCCGATCGCGACGCCACTGAGCGTCAGCTCCTGGGCCGGCAGGCTCAGGAAGTTGTATTCGGCGCCGACCGAGAGGGTGTCGGTCACCAGCAGTTCAGCGCCGACGCCGATGGTGCCGCCAAAGAGCAGGCCGGAGGTGCTGGCCGAGGCGGGGAGTTCGATGCTGTCCTCGGGATCATCGGCATCGACAAACGAGAACAGCGAGGATGCCTCTGAGGTGCCGTGGGCTACGGCGACGCCGCCTTTGCCGTAGAGCAGCCAACTGTCGAACGCCACGCCGATACGGGCTTCGAAGGTGGCGATCGCATTGGTCTTGAAGGCCGATGAGAAGGTCTGGTCAAGTGTGCTCGGGGGAACCTCGTCGTCGGTGAAATGCAGCTCCATCGACGTGTCTCGCGTGAAGGATCCGAGCGTCAGGGCGCTTTCGACGCCCAGGATCAACGCGCCGTGCTGATAGTTCCAGCCACCGCGAACGCCGCCGAGGAAGCTGTCGACGCCACCAAAGGATTGTTCGAGCGCGGCGAACAGCTGTTCGTCATTGCCTCCGTCGCTGTACGGAAGCGTCGTCGAGTTGGATGTCGCCGGCAGCTTGTCGATCCCGTACCCGCCATAGATGCCGGCATAGAAGCCACTCCAATCGGCGATAGCGGAATCCTGAGCCAAGGTCGGCTCTGTCAGGCAGGTGCCTACCAGGAGCGCCAGAATAGTTGGTTTCGCGAATCGGAGTTGCATGTCGGGCCTCATGAGCACGGAAAATCATCTGGCGGAACATGCGGGAGGCCCTGCGCCCGCCCCATCGTTCATATGAATGAATTTCACGGTGCGGCTGGGAGCGGCCGGACGGCTGTGGCGCTGGCGCCACAGCCACTAGGGGCCCACGGGGAGGACGCCGAGTAGCAGTGAGACCAGCTGGCTTTGCTGACTGGTGTGGGTTTTGCGGAAGATCTGCGCCAGGTGGGTACGTGCCGTCGGCATGGAGATGCAGCGCTCGTCGGCCGCCTGCTGCAGGGTCCTGCCCGCGGCCAGAGCAGCTGCCAGGGCCGCCTCCTTGACGGTCAGGCCGAACAGGGCGCGGGCCTGCTGTTCGAAGCGCAACGGCAGGCGATCAGCCAGGTCCTGGATGAAGATCGCCGCGGCGCGGGCGACGGGGAGCCCGAAAAGGCTGGCATCGCGCGCCGGGGCGACGCTGAGCGCGGCGGACGGCATGCCGGTTTCCGGATCCGAGACCAGCATATCGCCGCCGGGCAGGCCGTCGGCGTCGCGGCACACTCCGGCGACAAGCCGGCGCAGCGCCTCGCGCTCGGCGGCAGCGTGGGCGCGAAGTTGCCCGCGTCGCGCATCGAGCCCGTATTTCGGTTCGACGAGATAGCGCTCGGCCGCCGGATTCGCCGAAAGCAACCGGCCGTGGCCGTCCACCATCAGAAAGCCGATCTGCAGTGCTTCGTAGGCGTTCGACTTGTCGGCCAGTCGCAAGGCGCCGACCCGCGTTCTCAGCGTAGCAGCATGCCGCAAGGCGGGCATGAGTGCGTGAAAAAAGGCCTCGTCACTGGCCTCGAACGCCGGCCGGCTCCCACCCCGGAGCAGGGTCAGCTGGGCGCTGATGGCGCCTTGCCGGAAGAGGATGACGGAGAGTGAAGTGTGCTGCCCCTGCGGGCGAAACCACTCATTGAAAAAGATGCTGCGCTTGAACTCGGCCCGCGAGAGCACCGACTGATCGAAGAAAATGCTCCCGGGCGGAGCGGCAAGCAGGTGCCCGGCCAGCGGATTTTCCAGTTCGGGATCGAAGATCGCAGCCGCATACTCCGGCGTACACTCGGCCGCCAGCATGTTCTGCGCGCCGGTCGTCGTATCGTAAAAACCATAGGCGCCATGAGACCCGTTCAGGTGGAGCTTGAGGTCCTCCATGATCCCGGCCCATTGGCTGTCGTCATAGATCGTCTCGTAGATGCGGTCTGCCAGACCGGCAATGTCGTCCGAACCAAATTGCTTCATGCCTCACCAGTGGTTGGAGGCTAAAGGCCATAGAAGAGCACGCAAAAGTCGTTATGACAACTCACGCTTTGCTTTGTGAAGTGAACTAAATCTCATCGGTATGAATGATGTGCGCGAAGCCGGATCTCCTCATGGTCTTGGGTAATCAGGAGGTCTTGCCCATGTCGCGTGTTTCCATCGTTGCAAGCGTTGGCCAGTGGATCGCGGCTGCCGTCGTTCTTGGCGCCGTCACCAATGTCGCATTGCCCGCAGCCGCTCAATCCTCTGCTGCTGATCAAACCTGTCGTCCAGCGCTGGGGGACAGGTTTTCGGTCGCCTCGGGCATGCCGGACCGGCGCTGTTGCCTCGTGGTCGAAGAGATGGACTGGTACCGCGCCAACGATGTCACCGGGGGCCGGGTGTATGTGCGGGTCGACGCGCTGAAGGTGCGGCCAATGGCATGCTCGGCGGCCGAACTGGCAGCGCTCAGGACGAGCCCGGGGCCGGGCGCGGGCCCTGATGTCGGCGAAGTGCCGAAGAAAAAGAGGCCGTTCGTTCAGCCCCAGTCACTGCTCTACGGCACTGGCGACGGTGGCGGTGGCGGTGGCGGCGGCACGCCGTTCCGGGACGTGTTCTACTGAGCGCTGCCGTTCCCGGCCGGTGCGACGGCGGGCAACGAAACGTCCGTTGAGTTCGGCTAAACAGTAGCCGCGGCCTGCACGCCGGCAATGAAGGCGGCGATGTGCTGCCGGATCTCGGCAGGCGGGTTGCTGTAGCGGGCCTGGGCGTCGGGGAGGCCGAGATTGCCGCTGATGACGAAGGCGCGGAGCCCGGCCTTGGCGAGGGCGATGGCCTGCTCGAGATAGAGCCCGCCGACCACCTGCACAGAGCAAACGGCGCCGACCTTGTCGTGCACGGCGGCGACAGTATCGGCGAGGTAGCTCGAATGGAACAGGCTGGGGTCGGCGCGGCGGGCATCGAGCTGCAGGTGGGCGCCGATGCCGTCGACGCCGGCATCGAGCATGCGCTGAGCAACTTCGACGGCGGTGTTGGCCGGACCCTGATGCGGCAACAGGATATCGGCAAACACCAGGTGCGGCTGTTCGGGATTGGCGCGGCGGTACTCATCGCGGACAGCGCAAATGTTGCGGGCGCTGGCCTCGCCGGCGATGGCGAGGAAATCGATGATGTTGCCGCCACCTTCGAACACCGAGCGGGCTTCGAAGCCGCCGCCATCCATGGTCTTCATGTCGGCCAGCAACAAGGCGTCGGGGAAGCGGGCCCGGAAGGCGGGGACGACGTGCCTGACGCCTTCGGTCTTGAGCAGCGGGGTGCCCATTTCGACGAGGTCGACTCCGGCCGCCAGGGCGGCTTCGGCGACAGTGAGCCCGAGCGGCAGGTTGTCGGTATCGACCGAGATCTGGAAGCTAAGGCTGGTCTTCAGGCGGTCGATGACGCGCGTGGATGCGGGCGTTGACATGGTGCTGTCGGATCCTCGTTGGAGAACACCGGCTACTGGGCCGGCGCGGCTTCAGGTGCGCCCATGCTGGGGCGGGCATAGACGGCGGAAAGCTGGCGGTAGTACTTCGAGCGGAAGGCGATGATGGTGATCACCACGCCGACGATGCCGGCAAGGGTGAAAACCAGGGCAATGCCGCGGGCCTGGCCGGTGCCGAACCAGCCGCCGATCAGCTCGGCGCCAAGCCCGGCGGTCATGAACGGAATGAAGACGAACTCGGCGAGGGGGCCGATGAGGAAGGCGGTGAGCGGCGACGCGGATTGCTCGACCGACTGGGCGAAGCCGAAGACGCGACCCTGCCGCTCGGGTGGCACCACCTTCTGCAGCGTGGTGTGCTCGGCCGCTTCGGCATAAGGACCGAGCAGCATCCAGACGAACATGCCGGCGCCCAGTAGCCAGATCGAGGACTGGATGGTGAAGACGCAGCACACCGACCAGGAGACCAGGTTGACCAGCAGCAGGGTGCGGAGCGGCTTCTTGCCCAGCCCGGTCTTGGCGATGATCAGCCCGGAAATGATGAAGGCGGTAGAGAGCACGCCGAACAACAGGCCCCAGATTTCGACCGAGACCAGCGACAGGCCATAGGCATCGAGCAGCGCCATGAAGATGCCGCCGAGGAAGTTGTTGAACGTGGCGAACAGAATCAGGGCGAACAGGCCGGGAACGGCGGCGATGACCTTGATGGTGCCCTTGAGATCAACCCGCTTCGGCTCGGCCGGGGTCTCAGGATCCGGCACGGCGCGGCCTTCGTCGATCGTAACGAAGCTCAGGTGGGCGAAGGCGAGGGCGGTGAACACCAGCGCCAGCACCATCACGGCCAGCATGCCGCCAAAGGCGACGAGGAAGCCCGAGATCACCGAGGTGGTGAGAAAGCCGATGCCGCCGACCATGCCGACAAGGCCGTTGGCCTTGTCGCGACGATCCTCGGGAATCAGCACGGTGACGAGGGTGGGAAGCGCAATCGAGCGGATATTGCCGGCGATGACGCCGAGCATGACCAGGAAGACGAAGATCCAGAGGAAGCCGTCGTAGGGGTTGGTGAAGCTCTCGGCCGGGGCCAGCAGCAGCACAGCCAGCGCCAGGACATAGAAGATGGCCGAGACGACGCTCGAGCCCAGCATCGCCAGCTTTTTCGAGTTGTGATCGACGATCGAGCCGAACCAGATGCCGAAGGCGGCGGTGAACACCAGGTAGACGCCGGCGATCATGCCGGTGGCGAACACCGAATGGGTCTCGAGATAGACCCAGAAGGTCAGCGCGAACCACACGGTGAAGTTGGTGACGTTGGCAACGAGGTTGTTGCCGAGGATCTGGTGGAAGGGACTCATCGGGGAAACCGGGGTTGGGATGAATGCGTAACGCATATCGGCGCCAAACGGAAACCGCCGCCCGTTGCAAGTGGTTGCTTGGACGGTTGGGCGCAAGTTTGCGGGCACCAGCAAGAGGGACAGGCCCTGTTGACTCGGCCCCTGGGACCGCCCCGATAGAGGAGCGGTCAAGCAATGACGGGGTGATTCATGGGTTCCTCGACTGAGTTTCTGAACGCATCCGATGCCGCGAGCCGGCTCGGCGTTTCCGCCAAGGCGCTGCGGCTTTACGAGCAGCGCGGGCTGCTCGTGCCGGTGCGCACCGCGGCGGGGTGGCGAACATATGGGCCCGAGCAGATGGCTCGGGCCGGCGAGATCGTGGCGATGCGGGCGCTGGGATTGAGCCTGGCGCAGGCCAAACGCGTGCTGGGGGGCGATCCGCGCGGGCTCGATGCGGCGCTGGCGACGCATCAGTCGGTTCTCGAAGGCCGCATGCTGGAACTCTCCGGCATGATGGAGCGGCTGCGGCAGCTGCGCGACAGGCTGCGGCGGGGCGAAGCGCCGGCAAGGGGCGAGCTCGTGGGCCTCGTGACGCCAGCAACAGCTGGCGTCGGGTTCGAGCTGCCGTGGCCATGGGGTGGCGAGCGGTTCGAACTCGGCCCTGCGAGGGCATTGACCTACATCATCGGGCCGCTGGGCAGTGGCAAGACCAGGCTGGCGCAGAAGATCGCCGAGGTGCTGCCGGGAGCGCTGTTTCTCGGGATGGACCGGCTGGTTGACGGGCTGGGTGCGTCGGCGCGCCTCGAGACCGACGCCGCGCTGCGCGAGCGCGTCGAGCGAACGCTGGCGTGGCTGGTCGAAGATGGGGCGGTGGCGTCCGATGCACTGACGGCGCTTTGCGCCGGGCTCGAGACGGATTGGCCGACGGCCGTGGTGATCGACATGCTCGAGGAGGGGCTCGAGCAGGCGTCGCAGGAGGCGGTGGTGGCATATTTGCGGCATCGCGGGGCGGGGGCGCGGCCGGTGTTCGCGATGACGCGGTCAAACGCCGTCCTCGATCTTGCGGCGGTGGGGCCGGACGAGGCGATCATCCTCTGTCCGGCAAACCACAGCCCGCCGACGCTGGTGGCGCCCTACCCAGGGGCGACCGGCTATGAGGCGGTGGCGACATGTCTCGCGACGCCCGACGTGCGGGCGCGTGTCGCACGGCCGCAGGTCGCCTGAAGGGGGCATGATGGGTTGGTCAGCCGGATGACCGGCCGGCCGCGGCCCCGCGGCGGGTTCAGGCGGCCGGCTTTGCGGGCTCGGCCACCTGCCCGGTGGCGACGTGCAGCCGGTTCCACAGGTTCACCAGGCCGAGCGACAGCAGCATGGCGGCGAGCACCGGTTCGTCATAGTGACGGCGGGCTTCATTCCAGATTTCGTCGGGCACCGGATCGGCACGGTCGTCGAGCCGGGTAACGGCCTCGGTCAGCGCCAGGGCGGCACGTTCGGGCTCGGTGAACCACGGTGTGTTGCGCCACGAGGCAACCGAGATGATGCGGTCCTCCGAGGTTTCGCCGGCAGCGCGGGCGAGGCGCGGGTGGAGGTTGACGTTGTTACCGTCGCCGTTGATCTGGCTGGCGCGCAGATGCATCAGCTCGAGCAAGCCGAGCGGCACGCCGGGGACGGCCTTGCTGGCTTTGCTGAGGGAGATGAGGCTGTCCATGGCGCCGGGGACGGCGAAGGCGGGGTGGGCGATACGGGGCATCTTTGGGCTTCCTTGTCGGATTGAAACGGAGAGTCTGGCCGCCCCCTCCACCAAGCTTTGCTTGTCCCCCAACGGTGAGCGCCCAAGGCGCTCATCCGTGACCCCGCACGCGGGGGAGGATCAAGAAGGAGGGCTTCGCCTTCAGGCGGCGGCTTTCCAGGCGCCGGCGATCTGGCGGGTGGCGGCGTTGAGGCGGTTCCAGATGTTGATCATGCCGATCGAGAGGACGAGCGAGGCGAGGGCCGGCTCGTCGAAATGGGCGCGGGCTTCATCCCAGATGGCGTCGGGGACCGGGTCGGCGCGGTCGCTGAGCCGGGTGACGGCCTCGGTGAGTGCCAGGGCGGCGCGCTCGGGGCCGGTGAACCACGAGGTCTCGCGCCAGGCGGCGACGGCGATGATGCGGCGGTCGGTATCGCCGAGCTTCTTCAGATCGGCGGCGTGCAGGTCGACGCAGACGGAACAGCCGTTGATCTGGCTGGCGCGCAGGTGCACGAGGGCGTGCAGCTGATGCGAGACGGCCGGGTTGGCCTGGGCGGCCTGGCTGATCGCCTGCAGGGCCGACATGGCGCCGGGGACGGCGAAGGCGGGGTTGGTCATACGCGATTGCATTTTTGGGCTCCGGTTTTCATGGTGACGGCGAATTCTCGGCCGGGCTGTCACAGCGGGCCGCTGTCGTTCGTCACTGCGATGACGGAGCGCGCTCGGGGAATGTGACGATGGACGACAAGAAAATTCTGGCCAGCCGGTTCGAGGCGGAGCGCGGGCATCTGAAGCGGGTGGCGTATCGGATGCTCGGCTCGGCCAGCGAGGCCGAGGATGCGGTACAGGAGGCGTGGCTCCGGCTCAGCCGCTCGGATGCCAGCACGGTCGGCAACCTTGCGGGCTGGCTGACCACGGTGGTGGCGCGGATTTGCCTCGACATGCTGCGCTCGCGCAAGTCACGGCGGGAAGAGCCGCTGGAGCAACCGGCAGCCGAGACGCTGGCCGATGGCGACGACCCGGAGCAGGACCTCGTCATGGCCGATTCGCTGGGGGTGGCGCTGCTGGTGGTGCTGGAGACCTTGCCGCCGCCCGAGCGGGTGGCGTTCGTGCTGCACGATATGTTCGACCTGCCATTCGATGAGATTGCGCCGATCGTCGGCCGCACGACCGATGCGGCGCGCCAGCTGGCGAGCCGGGCGCGGCGGCGGGTGAAGGGCGGCAGCGAAACCATCGAGCCGAGCCGCGAACGGCACCGCGCCGTGGTCGAGGCCTATCTTAAGGCATCGCGGAGCGGCGACCTTGCGGCGCTACTCGCAGTGCTGGATCCCGAGGTGGTGCTGCGCGCCGACCAAAGCGCGGTGCCGACCGGGATCGCGCTGGTGGCGCAGGGCGCCGAGGTTGTGGCAAGGCGGGCGTTGTCCGGCTTCATGCCAGAAGCTCAACTGGCGCTGGTCGACGGCGTAGCGGCGATCGTCGTGCTGCGCGAGGACGTAGCTTTCCGGGTGCTGCGTTTCACCGTCAGCGCCGGCCGAGTTACCGGGATCGAAGTACTGGCCGATGCCGACCGCCTGGCCGACCTTGAGATCTTGCTGTTGAACTGAGCCTATCGGGTCAGGCGGCGCGCTTCAGGCCATCGAGGGCGATGGCGAGGATGCGGTCACGCTGCTCCTCGGTGGTCGAGCCAATGCCGGCAATGCCGGCGACGAGGCGAATGACGTCGTCGATGGCAACGTCCGGACGGACGAGCTTGGCCGCCTGGGCGCGCTCGAGCAGCGGTGCGCCCGCCTCGTACAACCCAAGGCGGCAGGCCTTGAAGGTGTTGCTGTCGCGGTTGAGGCCCTCGACCAGCACGCGTTTGGCGCCGACATAGGTGACGACCCGGCGGAGCCAGGCCAGCAGCGCCTCCCACGGCGCGAGATGGGCGACTTCGCCTGCGGCGTTGCAGACGGCGATAACCTCCTCGAGATAGACGCTTTCGATCAGCGCCTCGCGGGTGGGGAAGTTGCGGTAGAGCGTGGCGATGCCGACATCGGCGCGCCGGGCGATCTCCTCGAGCGGCGCCTCGGTGCCCAGTTCGGCAAAGCTGAGACGCGCTGCAGCGATCAGGCCGTCGTAGTTGCGCCGCGCATCGGCGCGGCCGGGCCGGCGCAGCGCCAATTCCGCCAAGGTGGTCGTCTCGGTCATACCTTTTTCTTTCCGACAGGCATTGCCAGCACAGATCGATTCCGATAAACGGAGGAACCCTCCACTTATATGGAGGTGTCCTCCAGTACATAGCCAGTCGCACCGGACAATCCAAGCAGGAAGTGCCGTCTGCGAGACAGGATCATCATGTCAAACGTGCCAAACACGTCCAAATCGTCGTCGCCCAGCCTCACCTTCATGGTGCTGGCGGTCGGCGCCGCATCGTTCTCGATGCTGCAATCCTTGCTGGCGCCGGTGCTGCCGACGCTGCAGAACGAACTCGATACCAGCCAGAGCGCCGTCTCCTGGGTGCTGATCGCCTGGCTGCTGTCGGCGGCTGTGGCGACGCCGATCCTCGGCAAGGTCGGCGACATGATCGGCAAGGCGCGCACGCTGGTGCTGGCGCTGGCGGCGATCGGGCTCGGCAGCCTGATCGCGGCGTTGGCGCCGAGCATCGAGCTGGTGATTGCCGGACGCATCGTGCAGGGTCTTGGCGGTGCGATCGTGCCGCTGTCGTTCGGCATCATCCGTGACGAGTTTCCGCCAGCGCGGGTGCCCTCCGCGGTGGGAATTCTCTCTGCAGTGATCGCGGTGGGGAGCGGGGTGGGCACCATCCTCGCCGGCCCGATCGTCGACCTGTTCGGCTGGCACGGGTTGTTCTGGGTGCCGCTGGCCGTGGTGACGGTGACGGCGACGCTGGCGTTCTTCTTCGTGCCGGAATCACCGGTGAAGTCGGGTGGGACGATCAACTGGCTGGCGGCGGCGCTGCTCGCCGCGTGGCTGATCGCGCTGTTGCTGCCGTTGAGCCTCGGGACGCGCTGGGGCTGGGGTTCGCCGGAGGTGATCGGGCTGTTCGTCGCGGCGGTAGTGCTGGCCGCGGCCTGGGTAACGGTGGAAGTGCGCTCGGCCAACCCGGTGATCGACATGAAAATGATGCGGCTGCCGGCGGTATGGACCAGCAACCTCGTGGCGCTGCTGTTCGGCGCGGCGATGTTTGCGGTGTGGGTGTTCCTGCCGCAGCTGATCCAGGTGCCGAGCTCGGCCGGCTACGGCTTCGGCGCTACGGTAAGTGAGGCCGGCTGGGTGATGCTGCCGATGCTGGTATCGATGGCGGTGGCCGGGGTGTTCAGCGGCCGGTTGGCGCGGCTGGTGCCGTTCAAGCTGCAGCTCGCGGGCGCTTCGGCGGTGATCGCGCTCTCCTGCGTGTCGCTGGCGCTGCTGCATCAAAGCATCTGGGAAGTGGCGCTGGTGAGCGGTGTGTACGGCATCGGGCTGGGGCTCGCCTATGCGGCGCTGACCAGCGTGATCGTCCAGAGCGTGCCGGCCAGCCAGACCGGCACGGCGATCGGTATGAACGCCAATATCCGCACCATAGGCGGGGCGATCGGCACTGCAGTGATGACGGCGGTGGTGACGGCAAGACACACGGCCGACGGCGTGCCGGCGGAACAGGGGTTCGTTACCGGCTTCCTGCTGTTTGCCGGCGTCGCGGCGCTCGCCATGGTGGTGTCGCTGCTGATCCCGGGTGCGCGGCGGGCGGAAGCTGGTGCGGTGGCGGTGCCGGCCGAGTAAGCGTACGGCCCCGGACGCTACTCGATGACAGTGAAGCCGAGCTTCAGTTTGTCGTTCATTCGAGGGTGATCGGGGCCGTCTCGTCGCTGGCGGTCGAGACCCATAGCCTGGCGATCGGCAGCGGGTAGCCCATGTGACCGATGAACCAGGCGACGGTGCCGTTGGCGAGGTGATCCTCGACCACCCAGTCGGCAAGCTGCTTATAGGCGCTGTGCACCGACAGGTCGGCGTCGACCGCAAGGAACCGTCGTGCGCCCGCAAGAAAGATGATGGTGCAGACCGAGTGGCAGGCATCGGTGACCATGGTGTCGAGACGGTGCTCATAGACGTGCCTGGCGATGGCGAGGCCATCATCGGCCGAGCCACCAGCTGAGTTCAGCAGAACGCCCGATGTCCGGGGATGTTGCCTCAGCAGTTTGACGAACTTGAACCAGTCGCCCACTTCGATATCGCCGGCGAGATCGAGGTAGGACTGCCGGCCCTCCGGACTGTCGAGGTCGATGATCGAGAGCTGGGCGGGAGACGCCCCTCCCGTGAGGATCGACAGTGCCGCGAGACAGGAGAGAACGAGGGCCGGCAGGGGTTGCATGGTTTCGTCGTGCCCAAATGGACGACGCCAAGTTAGCAAAGGGCCGTGCCCGCCCGCATGACACAGATGGGTCAATGAGCGCCGGATTCTCAGTGTGATCCGAGGCTCGCTACCAGCGCAACGAGAGCTGACTGTCGCTGCACCCCGGCCTTTTCGAGCACACTGCGCATCTGGTTGCGGGCGGTGTGAAAGCTGACACTGCGCCGCTCGGAGAAGCTGCGGACCGAGCCGCCCTCGAGCAGGTGCTGGCAAAGCGCCGTCTCTGCAGGCGACCAGCCAAAGCGCTCGGCAGCGCCTGCCAGCGCGTCCCCCAGCGGTGACGTGGATCGCCGCAGCAGCATGATGGCGGTCGGCAGGCCGTCGAGCAGGAGGAGCAAGGGCGGCTCGACCGGCGTCTCGTCGGAAACGAACGGGAAGAGTTCGGCAACAAGCGGCGTGGTCCCGGTGCGGATGGTGATCGGGGCGCCCGGCCCGACGGTTCTCCGAGTGATCGCAGCCAGCGCGGCCTCGATTGCCTGCTGCGCCGACTGATCGGGCAGCGCGAGGCGACCGTCAGCGGTTGCGACCGCTGTGGTGTTCTCCAAAAGCTGCTCCGCCGCGGCGTTGGCGAAGGTTATGCGACCGGTGGAATCGAGCAACAGCACCGCCTCGGGTACCAGTTGCAGGGCATCCTGATAATGCTGGCCGATACGGGCGCCGGCGAGGCGGCGCGACAGCTGGAACGAGGCCTGGACGTGCGGGCCGACGGCCTTGAGCAGGCCGAGCAGCCGGGCTTCCATGTGCTCGAGATCGCGGAAGCGGATATTGCAGGACAGGCGCAGGAAGCGCTCTCGATCGCGGAACAGGGTGACGCCGGCGCCGGTGCCGATATCCTCCTGCGGCCGGATCCAGTCATTGTAGAATTCGGTCCGCTTCAGCACGCCCGGCTCCAGGAGGATCTGCGAATGGATCACCGATCCGACCGGGACGCGCGCCGCCCGGGTGTTCCAGGGGTTACGCGCGGCGAAATGCTGCAGGTACGAAGCATGATGATCAGGACTGTAATTGTGGGTCAGGAACCCGAGATTGACGTTGCGGGCCATGTCGTGCCCATGCAACGCGATCCAGGACCGGCCGATCAGGGTCGAAAGATCGCTGAGAACCTCCGACCACCTATCGCGATCGAGGCCGGCGGAATAGACCCGGTGGATCAGCGCTCCGTAATTTTCTTCGGCGATGTCGAGCAACGGGATGCCCTGTCAGTTCGGCGTGACTGTCTTTGTTGACAGTCGGCTATTTGACTGGCCGGTCAAGTGCAGTATTCAACTCGAGCTGCTGCGATCTAGCAGATTCTATGGAGTTGATGCATGAATGTTGCACGTGTCAAGACACGGGCCGGCACCCTGGAGACTGTCGATGCTGGTTCGGGTGAACCGGCGGTGCTGTTGCTGCACGGGAACTCTGGGCATAAGGACGTGTTCGTCCGGCAGATCGAGGAATTGTCGCCGCGCTATCGTGTCGTGGCGCCTGACCTGCTCGGGCACGGCGGATCGGAAAACGCCGCCGACCCGGACCACGACTATACGCTTGGCGGGCACGCCCAATACCTGACCGAGCTGGTCGCAGCCTTGGGGATCGGGCCGGTCGTGGTGGTCGGCACCTCGCTAGGCGGTCACATTGCGCTGGAACTGGCGGCGCGGCTGCCCCATGCGCGCGGCCTGATGCTGGTGGGAGCGCCACCCTTCGCCAAGAGTGCCGAAAGCATGGGCGGGGCCTGGCTGCCCGGGCCGGCGATCCAGTTGTCGGGCAAGCCGGAGCTCAGTGAGGCCGATGTCGAGACCTTCGTTGCGGCGCATGCCGTCAGCGAACCGCAGATGGTCATGGAACTGCGCCAAGCCATACGGCGCGCCGACGGGCGCAGTCGGGCCACGGTGGTCGGAGCGCTGCTGGCCGCGGATGCGGCAGACCAACGGACACTGGTCGCAGGGCTGGAGCTGCCGATCGCGGTGGTGAATGGCGGGGCCGACGAGGCCGTCGACCTTGGTTTCATCGAGGCGGCGCCGTACCGCCGGCTATGGCGTGGCCAGCCGTTCCGGATCGCCGGGGCTGGCCATATGCCGCAAGCCAGCCATCCGCGTGAGTTCAATGCGCTGCTCACGGCATTCGTCGGCGACTGCGCCCAGTCGGTGCCGGCGGAATAGGGCGGAAGTTCTGCTTTCTCCGGTTGGGCTGAGCCGCTACAGAGGCTCCGCCATTCATTTGAGGAGCATTCGATGAGCATCACCCGTCACCAGCCCGGCAAGCGCATGAGCATGTCCGTGGTCCACGGCAATACCGTCTATCTCGCCGGGCAGGTCGCGACCGACTACAACGGCACCATCGAGAAGCAGACCAGCGAGGTGCTGGAGGCGATCGACAAGCTGCTGGCCGAGGCCGGCACCAGCAAGTCGAAGGTGCTGTTCTGCCAGGTGATCCTCAACAACATCGCCGATTTCGCCGCAATGAACACCGTCTATGACGCGTGGATCGATCCGGCCAACCCGCCGGCCCGCGCCTGCATCGAAGCGCGCCTCGCGCATCCGTCGCTGAAGGTCGAGATCATCGCCATCGCGGCCAAGGACTGAGGTTGGCGGCGGCCAAGGTCATGGCCGCCCTCCACCGGCTCGGCCGGAACGACTCGAAGCCCCTCCCCTGCCCCCGCGGGGGAGGATCGCAGACAGGCCGGTGACGAGCTACTTGGCCTTCTTTGCCGTCACCGCCGCCGCCCGTGGTTTCGTTACGGCTTTCTTTGCGGGCTTGGCTTCCGCCTTGGCCTTGAGCGGCTTGGCGTCCTTGGGCGGTTTAGATTTGACGGCGGCCGGTATCGCGCCGGGGCTCTTGCCCTTGCCGGCTTTAGCGACGCCGTTGGCGGTCGCTTCGGCATAGGCCTGGGTGGCCTCCTTATGGGCGCGCGACCAGTAGTGGTCGTGCTGGCCGTCCGGGCGGCCATCGGCTTCCCACAGATAGTAGGCGCGCTGGCGGATGGCATCTTCGCTGACCATCGTGGCGGCGTCGGCTGGTTTCGATTTGGCGGGCATTGTCATTCCCCGAGCCATGGGGCGCGACCGGGATGGCGCGCCAACCCTGAATGCAGACAGGCAAACCTAGCAGCGTGCGCGCCCGACGCGAAGGCCCGTCGGCGCAAGCGAGCTATGAACGAAGCTCCGGGCAGCGCAGTTCCCCGATCAGCCGCGGGCGGCTAAGGTCCCGGGGCCCCAGCCGCGGAGTTTCAGTCATGAGCCGATCATTCGACGCCATCGTCATTGGAGGTGGGCAGGCCGGGCCGTTTCTCGCGGCGCGGCTGGCCGGAGCCGGCCAGCAGGTGGCGCTGATCGAGCGGCGCCATATGGGCGGGACCTGCGTCAATGATGGATGCCAGCCGACCAAGACCCTGGTGGCGAGCGCGCGGGTCGCCTGGCTGGCGCGGCGGGCTCAGGATTTCGGCGTGGTCACCGGACCGGTGAGCGTCGACATGGCGGCGGTGAAGGCGCGGAAGGAAAAGGTGGTGCTCGCCTCGCGCCAGGGGCTCGATGACTGGATGAACTCGACCCCCAATCTCACGGTGCTCCGCGGCTCGGCGGCGTTCCTCTCGCCCCACGCCGTCGAGGTGAATGGCGAGGTACTGGAGGGCAAGCAATTCTTCCTCAATACCGGAGCACGGCCGGTGGTGCCGGAGTGGGCGGCGGGCGTGCCGTACCTCACCAACACCTCGATCCTCGAGCTCGACACCCTGCCCAGGCACCTGCTGATCGTCGGCGGCTCCTATATCGGGCTGGAGTTCGCCCAGATGTACCGGCGATTCGGTTCCGAAGTGACGGTGCTGGCGCGCAGCACCCGGCTGGCGGCCAAGGAGGATGATGATGTCACGGAGGCGATCCGCGGCATCCTCGAAGGCGAGGGGATCCAGGTGATCACCGATGCGCGCTGCATGGCGGCGGAGCAGCGCGACGACGGGGTGGCGGTGCACTACCGGGCAGGCAGCGAGGTGGTCGAAGGAAGCCACTTGCTGCTGGCGGTGGGGCGCGTGCCCAATGTCGAGGACTTGCGGCTGGAGCTTGCCGGGGTGCGGCTTGATGACAAAGGCTACATCGCCGTCGACGACACGCTCCGGACCAGCCAGCCGCATATCTATGCGCTGGGCGATGTGAACGGGCGAGGAGCCTTCACCCATACCTCGTACAACGATTTCGAGATCGTCTCGCAAAACCTGCTCGACGGCGCCGACCGCAAGGTCAGCGAGCGGGTGCCTGCCTATGCGCTCTATATCGATCCGCCGCTGGGCCGGGCGGGGATGAGCGAGGCCGAGGTGCGGGCCTCGGGCAGGAAGGCGCTGGTAGCAGTGCGACCGATGACCCGGGTGAGTCGGGCAAACGAGCGGGCCGAGAACCTGGGGTTCATGAAGGTGTTCGCCGACGCGGAAACGCGGCAGATCCTCGGGGTGGCGCTGCTGGGGATCGAGGGCGACGAGGTGATGCAGTCACTGCTCGAGGCGATGGCAGCGGGGGTCGATGTCGACACCATCATCCGCACCATGCATGTGCACCCGACCGTGAGCGAGCTGGTGCCGACATTGCTGGCGGACCTGCAGCCGCTGAATTAGGCCGCGACTGGCGGCCGGCTGCCATCTGGCGATCAAAATCGGCGCGCCAAATTGACTCTTCAACGGCCCGAATCAATGGTGGGGGCATGGGAGAGGCAGCACTCAGCGATACGGTGATCTCGTTCCGCCTGAAGCGGGCGGAGGAGTTTGCGCGGCAGTGGAAGATCAATGCCCGGCGGTTGCAGAGTCTCGCCAACAACCCGCAGACGCCGGACTCGGTGCGGGCCGATGCGCTGGGCGAAGCGCGGACGGCGGCGGGAATCGTCGGAAAGCGGGCAGCCGATCTCACGGAGCTCGCCAAGCAGCGTGGGTTCTCGGCCTGGGAGTCGGACCCCAAGGTGGCGCCTTTGGTGGTGGAGATCCGGGCGGTCGAACACGCGCTCAGCTATGCCGCCGATGCACTGAGCAAGTAGGTTCCGCTTCGGCTCCACTGCAGCCAGCAGCTCCGGGTCGGCGCCAAGGCCCTGACTGAGAGAGACGAACCCCTCCCGGCCTCCCCCATGACGGGGGAGGTGAAGAGTTGAGGTTCTGTCTTCGATCGTGCCCAGTGATCCGGGGGGCACCTCCCCCGTCATGGGGGAGGATGGGAGGGGGCCGTCTGTCGGCGGTCAGTCGCCTCCTGCCACGCGGTTTAGGTGGGTAGTCTCATTGCGTCACCTGCATCACGGCGGCCTTGTCGGGGAGCTCGACCGGGGGCATTTCGGAGAAGCTGAGCGCGCCGGGGTCGCCGATGGTTTCGGCGCCGTCGCCGCCGCCACTGGCCGAGAGGTTGGCGTTGCCGTCGGTATTGATGGCGCCCTGGCCCTGCTGCTGGGCGGTCTGGGCGGCGTTGGCCTGTTCGCTGCCGGTGGCGGCAAACTGGCCCAGCACCTTGCCGCCGCCTTCGATCTGTTGCTGCGCCGAGGCGACTTCAGTAGCGATCTCCACCTTGTAGGGCACCTGAAAGGCGCGGGGTGGGCCGATGACGATCTGGCGGTCGTCGACTTCTTCGACCCACAGATAGATGGCGCCGGGCAGGTTGCTCAGCTTGTCGGGCTCGACGATGCGGGTGGCGAGGAGGCCGAAACGTTTGGGCATGTTGCCCGAACTGGCCCAGCCGACGAGTCCGGTCATGGTGAAGTAGAGGACGATCACCCCGCCGAGCGTCACGACGATGGCGGCCGCCTTGATCCACCACTTCCACAGCGAGGTGAGGTTGAGGCTGAGCAGCAGCAGCGCGAGGACCAGGAACAGCGCCACGGCGCCGGCGATGACCAGCGGGCTCATTTGCGAACCGCCTGGATCAGCGACACCGGCACGGTGTTGATGCCGCTGACGGCGCCATCCTTATCGAGGCTGAAGCGCACCACGGTTTTCTCGTCACCTTTGTGATCGAGCACCAGCGTGTCGTAGTAGACCACCGACAGCTTGGGATTGATCTTTTCGACCTTCACCGTCACCGGCACCGCGGCGGCGCTGGGGTTGGTGAAGTGGTAGACGTTGATGGCGTAGTCGCCCGGCAGAATGCCGCGAATGGTCACCGTCTCCTGGTTCAGCGCGATGTGATGGGTCACGCCGTTGACGGTGACTTCGTCGAGATAGTTGCCGCGATCGTCGCGATCGAGGGTGACGAAGCCCTTCTGCATCGAGTGGTACCAGACGACGTTGCCGGTCGGATCCTGCACATAGGTGTCGATGTCGTCGTCGTTATCATCGGGCCAGGTGGTGGTGATGATGAACTCGGCATTGGTATCGATGATGCCCGATTTCGCATCCGGCCGGATCAGTGCGAAGGCGACGAACACCATCATGGTGAAGCCGAGCAGCACGTTGAAGAGGATGTCGGTGAACGGCACGAAGGTGCCGTCGTCGCTCTCGGAACCGGTGAAGAGGCTAGGCCCGTCCATCGTGGCTCCGCTCGATCGCCGGCACGACGTAAATCTCCGAGACTTCGGCGATGCTGGAGAACAGCTCGCCGATGGCGGCATCGAGCTGGAAATACTGGAACTTCAGGATCAGCGCGGTGGCGATGCCGGCGACGGTGACATTGAGCGCCACGGCCATCCCGCCGGTCATCCCGCTCAGCGCGTTGCGCAGCGTATCGGCCTCGAACGAGTTGAGGCCGGCGATCGGGATCAGCATCAGGATGAAGCCGATGGCCGTGCCGAGCAGGGCCAGGCGGAGCAGCCCTTCGGAAACGAAGAGGCCGATCTTTTCGCGGGCCCTGAGCTTGTCGGCCACCGAGCGCAGCAGGAGGGTCTGGTCGAGCTGGCCCTTGCCGCGGATCTCTGCCTTCTTCACCAGGTTGCCGACATGGGTGGTGAGGACGCCCGGTTGCAGCAGCGTGCCGGCGCCGGTGAGCACGTTGGTGCCGGCAAGGCGGAAGCCCGACTCGCTCTCGGCCTCGATGGCCTGGCGGGCGCGCCGGGCGGCGATCAGTTCGCGGCTGATGTCGATGGCCTGCATCAGACAGTGGAGGCTGGTGATGACGAAGATGGCGAAGATCAGCAGCGAGATGCGGGTGTGGTCCGCTTGCAGGACGGAACTCAGAAAGCCCATCTGCCACAGCGTCAGCAAGCCGATCGCCACCAGCATGTTGACGATCAGCCAGCGCAGGACCGGGGTGTAGTCGCGCCTTTCGCTTGCTGGTCCGATGACCGCCGCCTTTACGTCGTCCAAGATCCGTTCCTCCAGACCCGGCGGCTCGTCTCGTCCGGGACGGTGAGCACATCTTTTCAGGTTGCTGCCACCGCTAGCATGGCCGGCCAATCGTCTCTGCCTATGCATCGCATTGGAAATGCCAACATCCCCGGCGAGGCGCGACAAAGTGACGATTGCTGCGCGGCGCGGCTGCGTTCACGCTAACGGCGGGCGCGGCAATCGCCCCATGGTGGTCGAGAGGTGACGGGCAGTGGCGGAATGGCGTGAGCACAGCTATCGGCGGCTGATCGATGCGGAGACGCATGCGCGGCCGGTGCTGGGGATGACCCCGCCGATCCGCATCCGGCGGCTGGCCTTCATGAGCGCCGACGGCGGCAACGACCTGAGGGCGCTGCATGAGCAGATGGCGGTGGTCGCCGGGGTGGCGCCGGAAGGGCCGGCCTGGGCGCGGCAACTGGCGTTCGCGCGCGATGGACGGCAGGTGACCTGGGAGTTGCACAACGAGTTCGCCACCATGACCTGGAGCGGGCCGGCCGACGACTGGAACGCCAGGCCCGAGGGGATCGGGCTGGAGCTGCACGAGAAGCTGCTGCTGGTGTTCGCCACCCGCATCGACGTGATGCCGACCGCCACCATCGAGGCGGGGGCGCTGGCCGGCTTCAATCCGCTGAGCCTCTGCTACTCGTCGATCTTCGACGACGGGGCACAGGCGGCGACGGATTTTCATCTCGACGCCGACGGCTTCACCCGCTTCGAGGTGGCGGCAGGGCGCAGCGGCGCGCTCAGGATCGGGGTGATCGTCCGGCGGTTGCTGGAGATCGAGACCTATCGGACGATGGCGCTGATCGGGTTGCCGCTGGCGCGCGAAATGGGCGGACGGGTCGGCGCCTACGAGGCACAGCTGGCGGCCATCATGCAGCAGGTCGGGCAGGGCGGCGACACGGCCGAAGAGCACCAGCTGTCGCTCGAAGCACTGCACAAGCTCAGCGTCGATATCAGCCGGACGGTGGAACAGACGAGCTTTCGCTTTGCCGCGACGCAGGCCTATGGCGAGGTGCTGGCGGAGCGGCTGACGCGCTTACGCGAACACGCCATCGGCGAGTTCACCACCATCGAGCGCTTCCTCAACAACCGGGTGCACCCGGCGCTCGCCACCTGCAAGGCGATGGAGAAGCGGCTGAGCGCGCTCACCGAGAAGGTGCGGCGCTCGATCGAACTGCTCGATGCGCGAATTACGCTCTCGATACAGACGCAGAACCGTTCGGTGCTCGATGCCATCAGCCAGACCGGCCGCAGCCAATACCGGCTGCAACTGACGGTCGAGGGGCTGTCGATCATCGCCATCTCGTACTACGCGCTCGGAATCCTCGGTTACATTTTCGAGGGTCTGCACGAGGTACTGCCGCTCACCAAGGGCGAGATGCTGGCGATGTCGGCGCCGGTGGTGGTGCTGCTGGTGTTTCTGGGCATCCGGCGGCTGAGGAAGGGGCATCCGTGAGCCTGGCGCGACAAACAATCACCGCCGGTGGGTGGCGTCGACGCCCAACGCCAAGCAAGCCTTGTGCCACCGGCTTTGGCGGCACATGCCGACAATGCAGCAGCGCCCCCCTGCGACGTGCGGTCGCTTGACTTGCAACCTATGCGCCCGCCAGAGATTGCCTCATGTGACCAAGTCCGTCGCGCGTCCGGCGGCTGTTTGGAGGAAGTTGAATGAAAGTTCTGGCTCTTGGTTTGGTGATGTCGGCCCTGCTCGCGGGTTCGGCCTTTGCCGAAGGCGATGCGGCGGCCGGCGCCAATGTGTTCAAGAAGTGCGCGTCCTGCCACGCAGTGGGCGAAGGCGCCAAGAACAAGGTCGGCCCGGAGCTCAACGAGCTGTTCGGCCGCGTTGCCGGTACGGCACCGGACTTCAAGTACTCGCAGGCGATGACCGATGCCGGCGCCGGTGGTCTCGTGTGGTCGTCGGAGACGCTGCACCAGTTTCTCACCAAGCCCAGGGATTTCGTGAAGGGCACCAAGATGAGCTTCCCGGGGCTCAAGGAGCAGGCTGACCTCGACAATATCGTCGCCTACCTGCAGACCTTCTCGACTGCCCCGGCAGCAGGCGCTGCCCCGGCCGATCCCGCAGCGGCGCCGGCGCAGTAAGTTTCACCGATTTCGATCAGGCCAAGCCCTCCCGGCGCTCGCCGGGAGGGCTTTGCTTTTCTCACCCCACAAATGGGGGGTATGCGACCTTCTATTAGCTTATCGAATGTGACGTATTGTGCTGACATAGAGGGCTAGAGTTCAGGGCCACAATGGATATCACCCTCAAGCAAATGCAGATCTTCCGCGCCGTGGTGATCGCAGGATCGATCACCAAAGCGTCGCGGCGCGTCGGGCTGAGCCAGCCTTCCATCAGCCAGCAACTGGCCAAGCTCGAGGAGCGGCTGGGCACCCAGCTGATCAATCGCAACCGCACCGGAACCGTAAGCCTGACGCCGTCCGGCGAATACTGGTTCAAGTTCTCCGACGAAGTGCTCAGGAAGTTCGACCAGGCGATCGACGAGCACGAGAAGCGGTATGTCGATAGCCGGGTGTTCCTGAGAATCGGGCTCAGCCCGACGCTGCGCGGCAGGTTCCTGTCGGCGGCGGCGCGGATTGCCAGCGACGAGCAGGGTTTTGCCAAGTTCGAGGTGAGTTATTCGACTACCAGCAGCGAGCTGGTGGAGCAGCTCAGGCTGCACCAGCTCAACTGCGTCATCGTCAACGACGACGCGCTGGCCGAGGACCGCTCGAGCTTTGCCGCGGCTCTGCTGTTCCGGGATCCGATGGTGCTGCTGGTGCCGGCGGAGCTGCCGGGCGGCATGCTGGAAAAGGCCCTGACCAAGGGCGTCAAGGCGTCGCAGCTCGATCATTCGTTGACCCGCTATGTCGAGATCAGCGCCAATGTGCCGATGCGTCCGGTGTCGGATGCCTGGTACCGCTCGAACCTGCCCTACGCGACGCCGGCCTTCTCGGCGATGACCTACGTGGCGGCGACCGATATCGTGGCGGAAGGCCTCGCGACCACGCATGTACCGCTGTCGCTGCTGCCCAGCCTGCCCAACTCGGTACGGGCGCGGCTCAGGGTCTATACGCTCGGCGGCATGGATCGCTCGATCGTCCTCGCCATGCCCAAGCACCTGATGACACTGCCGGGCTATGCCAATATCTTCAAGCGGCTGACCGACTTCTGCCGCCACGAGTATAGCCAGAACGTCCCTGCCGACAGCGTGCTCGAGCTGCCGACGCCAGAGCGGGCCCGGCCGGAGAAGGAACTGGCTGGCGGGCGGACGCCCGCGGGCTTGCAGCAGAATTTCCAATAGATGACATAGGCAAACTCCCCCGCGCATCGGTTTTATGTGGCGCCAGTGTGCCAAACAAAAACGATCCTGAAGGGGGAGACAAATGCACCTGAAACACCTGATGTCCGCCATGCTGGCGGGCAGCATGCTGGTCCTGCCGGGGGTCGCCCTGGCCGCGGACGTCACCGCCGCGCGGCTTTCCGCCGCGGGCAGCGAAGCGGAAGCCGGCAACTGGCTGATGGTGCACCGCACCTATGATGCGCACCGCTATTCGCCGCTGAGCGAAATCACCGCCGACAACGTCTCGGGCCTGAAGCTCGCCTTCGCGGTGCCGCTCGGCGGTTCGGAGCCGGCAGGGTTCGGCGCAGGCTCGATGGAAGCGACGCCGCTCGCCAAGGACGGCTTCCTCTACATCTCCGACCCCTGGGGCACGCCCTACAAGATCGACGTGTCGGACGGCAAGCAGGGCAAGACCGTGTGGGTCGGCGATACCGGCATCGACAAAGACCCGAGCCGCGGCATCCTCTTGGCTTCGCGCGGACTGGCGTTGATCGACAACCTGGTGGTCACCGTCCTCAACGACGGCCGCGTCATGGCCTTCGACGACGAGACCGGCGACGTGGTGTGGGACCAGCAGGTCGGCAAGGAGCCGGGTGAAGGCTTCACCAACGCCCCGCTGGTGATCAAGGACAAGATCCTCGTCGGGCAGTCATACGGCGACTGGGCGACGCGCGGCTGGGTGGCGGCGCTCGACGCCAAGACCGGCGAAGAGGTATGGCGCTTCTACACGGTTCCCGAGCCCGGCCAGCCCGGCTCCGAAACCTGGCTCTGCGACCAGTCGGGCAACCCTGATTGCTGGAAGACCGGCGGCGCCGCAGCCTGGGTGACCGGTTCCTACGACGAAGCCAGCAACACCACCTATTGGGGCACGGGCAACCCGGTGCCGATGTATGATCCGGAATATCGTCCGGGCGACAACCTCTACTCCAACTCGACCGTGGCGCTCGACGCCGATACCGGCGAGCTGAAGTGGCACTTCCAGTACACGCCGGGCGACTACATGGACTATGACGAAGTCGGCGCCCAGCTGCTCGTCGATGCCAAGGTCGACGGCGAAGACCGCAAGGTCCTCGCGCATTTCGGCCGCAATGGCATCTTCTACACGCTCGATCGCACCAATGGCTCGTTCATCGCGGCGAACCCCTATGTGTCGAAGCTGAACTGGACCAAGGGCATCGACCCCAAGACCGGCAAGCCGGTGGAATACGATGCGTCCAAGCCGCTGCAGGTCTATGCCAACGGCACCATGCGTCGTGGCGGCGAGACGGTGAACACCTGCCCGAACATCCAGGGCGGCATGAACTTCTGGCCGCCGGCCGTCGATTCCAGCACCAATATTGCTTACGGCGCCGGCATCGAGGGCTGTTCGGACCTGACGGTTGAACAGAAGGCTCCGGAAGACGTGGCGCCGGGTGCAACTACCTTCGCGGGTGGCGCGGCAGCGGCCTCGGGTGCGCAGACCGGTTCGATCTTCGCGTTCGACGTCACTACCGGCAAGCAGGTCGCCAGCATCGAGCGCCCGTATCCGAACTATGCCGGCGTGATGACTACGCCCGGCCTGGTTTGGACCGGCGAGATGGACGGCACGTTCGGCGCCTATGATGCGAAGACGCTGGAGCAGAAGTGGTCGATCAACATGGGCGGCACGTTCAGCGCCCCGCCGATCGCCTTCAAGGTCGGCGACAAGGAGTACATCGCGATCGCGTCGGGCGGCAGCGCCGTCACCACCTTCGGGTACCCGGAGCTGGCCAACCGTCCCGCCGCGAACGTCCTCTACGTGTTCTCGCTCTGAGCGCGGTTCGCGACCACAACCAACTGACCAAGCCGGGCGGTTTCCAACCGCCCGGCACGACTCATTGAAGAAAGAAGAGTTTCCCGATGTCGCTCCTCAACCGCAAATCCCTGGCGCTGCTCGTCGCAGCCGGCCTCGTGGCGGTCACCCCGCTGGCGCTCAATGCGGCGCAGCCGCCGGCCAATGCTCCGGCAGCCGAGACTGCCGCCCCTGCCGAGGCTCCAGCGGCCGATGCTACCGCCATCGAACTCGACCCGCTGCTCGCCGGCGCCGATGTCAATCGCGGCGTCGTGGTCTATGGCAGCAGGGGCGGCAACTGCGTTTCCTGCCACGGCTGGGATGGCAATGGGCTGGGCAAGAACCCGCGCTCGGAAGGCGCCGCCGCATTGCTGCGCGACTCCGGCCTCGATGCGCAGGGTTTCATCGAGATCATCAGCTGCGGCATCCCGGGCACGCCGATGCCGTATCACGATGCCCAGGCCTACAAGGACGACCGCTGCTACGGCATGACCAAGGCCGACTTCGAAGAGGGCCAGATGCCGCACAAGGGCAAGTCGCTCAAAAGCGAAGATATCCTCAGCCTCGTCGCCTATATCCAGACCCACATCCAGGGCAAGCCCAAGGCGACCTATGAGGATTGCGCCTTCTATTTCGGCGCTTCGGCCGAGAAGGCCTGCGCCTTCCTGAAGAAGTAAGCGATGCGGCTCGGCCTGCTATCGCTTGCAATCGGGATCTTCGGTGCGCTGGCGGTGACTCCGCCGGCGCTGGCGCAGTTCGACGCCAATCTCGTGCCCAAATACACCATCTGGGACATCAGGTTCGGTGAACCGATCAGCCAGATCCCGCCGGCCGAAATCGCCGAGATCGCCTGCGGCACCAATGGCGGGCCGCCCTCGACGCCGCTCAAGGACTTCTCCGAATTCGAGACGTGCCCGGCCGAGGCGACGGGCCTGCACGAGGTGTATTTCACCAATGACGACGAGGCCGACTATATCGCCAGGGCGCTGGAGACCGAGTACCGCGTCATGCAGGGCGGCAACTCGATCTATGCCCACCCGGTGGTGTTCTCGGTGCTGATCGATGCTGGCGGCATCGCGCGCGGCATCCGCGTCGTCACCGACGAGCGGGCGGCGGATCGCGAGCGGCGGGTGGCGATGACGCTGTCGCGCAACCTCAAGTCGCGCTACGGGCGCTGGGCGCAGACTTGCGAGAACCTGCCGCCGACCGACGGGCAATTGCCGGTGGGCAAGATTTTCGTGCACGAGATTTGTACCGCCGACAGCCCGGAGGGCGACGCACGGATGCGGCTCGAAGCCACCTATTTCCGCAAGAAGGGGCAGACTTCGATCAACCTCGAGACGCAGCAGATCAACAAGAACTATTTCCAATCGGCGACCCGGCTCGAAGTGGTGCAGAAGCCGTACGAGCCGGACACCAGGCCAGTGCGATGAGGAGAGACCCGATGCGCATGGGGTTGTTGGCGTTGCTGGTGCTGGTGCCGGGCGCAGCCCTGGCCAGCCCGGCCGACGAGCTGCGGAGCGGCTCCCGCACGGAGTGCCGCGGTTGTGACCTCTCCAATGAGAGCTTCAAGAAGCTCGATCTCTCCGGCGTCGACCTTTCAGGCGCCAACCTCACCAATGCCAGCTTTCACCGCGCCACCCTCAAGGGCGCCAAGCTCAGTGGGGTCATGGCGGAGGGGGCCAACTTCAACCTCGCCGATCTGAGCCGCGCCGACCTGAGCGGCGGGCACTTCAAGGATGCGATGTTCTATGAGGCGCAGCTGTCGGGCGCCAAGTTCGGCAAGGCCGATTTGACGGCGACGCGAATGCAGCATGCGCGACTGACCGGCGCCGACCTGAGCGGGGCCGATCTCGACTGGGCAGTGATGAAGGAGGTCCGGCTCAACAATGCCGACCTCACCGGCGCGTCGCTGGAACGCACCAATCTCGAAAAGGCGAGCCTGGGCCGCACCAGGTTCGACGGCACCACCATCACCAGCGCGGGTTTCCTGCAGGCCACCGCCCCCGGAGCAAGCTTCAAGGATGCCAAGGTGTCGCTGACCGACTTCTACGGTGCGGCGCTCGACAATGTCGATTTCAGCGGCGCGGTCCTGAGCGACAACCGCTTCACCCGGGCCCGGCTGAAGCTCGAGCAGTTTGGCGAAGCGACCTATACACGCAACATCCTGCCCGACGGGCGGGTGCAGGGAGCCAAATGATGCGAATGAAACTGAGCCTCGCTGCACTGGTGCTGATCTGGGCGGTGTCCGGCACTGCGGCGCAGGAAGTGGTGAGCGGGGCGGCCAAGGTGGTCGATGCCGATATCATCATGGTGGACAAGCAGCGGGTGATCCTGTGGGCCGTGGATGCACCGGAGCGGCCGCAGAAGTGCTTTGTCGGCGACCTCCTCTGGGATTGCTATGGCGCGGCGCGGCAGGCGCTGGGCGAGCTGATCGGCTCGGGCGAGGCGAGCTGCACACTGCAGCCGGGCGAACCGGACAAGTTCAATCGGCGCTATGGCGTCTGCATCTCGGCGGGCAAGGATATCGGCGCCGAACTGGTGCGGCTCGGCATGGCGCGGGCATTCGGCGAGCAGGGCGAGGACTACGTGGCTCAGGAAGAGGAAGCCAAGGCGGCTGGGCTCGGGGTGTTCCAGCCGGGGGCCAAGATCGATGCACCGTGGGAGTTCCGGAAGACGGACCCGCGGAACTATCGGTAGGGGCTTGAGGCGGGTGGGCAGACGCGCACTGCCCTGTGCCTGGCCACCGGCTGCCATCCCAAACTCGATGTCATCCCAGCGAAAGCTGGGACCCAATTCACCTCTTGCGCAGGCGGATAGATGGGTCCCAGCTTTCGCTGGGATGACACCGAGTGGGTGGTGAGGGCGGTGCTAGTCCACTGAAGTCGCCGCCACCGGCTTCACCCCCGTCAGCGCGATATAGGCCTCACCCAGTGTCTCGGTCCCCGCGGCGGCGATGATCTCCGCCGGGGTGCCCATGCGAATGATCCTGCCGCCGACGATCAGGGCGATGCGGTCGGCGTGCTCGACTTCTTCGACGAGGTGGGTGGCCCAGAGGATCGAGGTCTGGTGGGTGTCGCGGAGGCCGCCTATGTGCTGGCCGAGCAGTTTACGGGTGGTGGGATCGAGGCCGACCGAGGGTTCGTCCATCAGCAGCAGCGATGGCATGTTGAGCGTGGCGCGGACGATCTCGATGCGGCGCTGGTTGCCGCCCGACAGGGTGCGGACCGGCTTGTCGATCAGCTCGGTGACGTCGAAGAACGCTGCGGCGGTGTCGATCCGCTGGTTGAGCAGCTTGCCGGAAAGGCCGAACAGGTTGCCGTGGAATCTGAGGTTGGCGCGCACGCTCATGTCGAGATCGAGCGAGCGCGACTGAAACACCACGCCCAAGCGCTTGAGGATTTCAGACGCCTTATCCTTGTAACCCAAGCCGAACAGCCTGACCGTGCCGCCATCCGGGGAGAACAGGCCCGAGCAGATCTGGAACAGGGTGGATTTGCCGGCGCCGTTGGGACCGAGCAGGCCGACGATCTCGCCGGCCGCAATGTCGAGCGAGACGCCCTTCAGCGCCTCGTTGTTGCCATAGGACTTTCTGACATCGGTCAGGGCGAGGACGGGGTCGGTCACGCGGCGGGCTCCCTGGTGCTGACCGAGGCGGCGATCTCGTTGGCGATGGCCTCGCGTTGCTCGCGGCTGCGTTGACCGCGCGGGATGTCGAAGCGGTAGTCGGCGGCAATGCGGGCGGGGCGGCCGGCGAGCACGATAGCGCGGTCGGCCAGCATCGCGGCATCCTCGGGCAGGTGAGTGACCAGCAGCACGGTAGGGCGGTTCGACGCGATCAGCACGAACAGCACCTCCTCCATCTCGCGTACCAGGGTGCGGTCGAGGGAGACGAAGGGCTCGTCGAGCAGCAGCAGGCGCGGATTGACCGAGAAGGCGCGGGCCAGCGCGACACGGCGCTGCATGCCGCCCGACAGCTCGTGCGGGAAGTAGTGCTCGAAACCGCTGAGCCCGACGCGGTGCAGCATCTCGGCGGCTTCGGCCGCAGTGGTTTCAGCTCGCACGGCGCGGATATTGTCGAGCGCGGTCAGCCAGGGAAGGAGTCGTGCATCCTGGAACACGAAGCCGGCCGGCGGGGCGGCAGCCGCCGGCATGCCGTCGACATGTACGGTACCCGCGAACAGCGTATCGATGCCGCCGACCATGCGCAGCAAGGTGGATTTGCCGACGCCGGACGGGCCGACCAGCGCCACCACCGAGGAGGGCTCGACCACGAGCTCGAAGCGCTCGAGCAAGGGCTCGGGCAGGAAGTCGAAACGCTTGCCGTCGACGGCGATATCGAGACGGGGACCACTCATCGCGGCTGCCGCCATTTCAGCACCCGGTGTTCGAGCGGGCGAAGGATCAGGTACTCGAAGACGAAGACCACGAGGATGAAGGCAGTGGTGTAGGCGAAGATGCCCTTGATATCGAAGAACTGGAAGAACACCGAGATGCGGAAGCCGACGCCGCCATCGGAGCCGAGCACCTCGAAGACGAGGACGATCTTCCAGATCAGGCTCAGCCCGGTACGGGCGGCAGCGAGGACGAACGGCATCAGCTGCGGCACGGAGATCAGCCGCAACTGGCGCAGGTACGGCATGCGGAAGGCGCGGCCGAGATCGTCATAGGCCGGATCGAAACTGCGCACGCCTTCGCGGATGGTGGCGATGACCAGCGGCAGCTTGTTCAGCACCACGGCGAGGACCAGCGCGAACTCGGTGAGCCCCAGCCAGATGTAGAGCACGATGGCGATGACGATGGCCGGCACATTGAGGCCGACCACTACCCAGGCAGAGAACAGCCGGTCGGCAAGGCGCGAACGACCGAGCCCGATGCCGATGGCGGTACCGAGCGCCATGGCGACGATGAAGGCGATGACGGCGCGGGTCAGGGTCTTGCCCAGATCGGGGAGGAGCTTGCCCGTGGTGGCGAGCGTCCAGACATGGGCGCCGACCTCGGTGGGGGTAGGGAACAGCCGTGACGGGAACAGCATGGCAAGGATCTGCCAGGCGGCGAGCAGCAGCAGAACGCCGACGAGCTCAAGGGGAATGCCTCGCCTCGTCGCGCGCTGCGGCTGTGCTTGAGTGGTTACGGCCGAGGCCCGGCCGTCGCGCAGTTCAACGGCTATTTGCGGTAGCCTTTCCAGAACGTGCCGTCGGCCAGTTCGGTCGAGTCACCCACCACGTCGGGTCCGCCGAACTTGGCCATTACGGCGAAGGATTGCTCGGCCGGCTGCATGTTGGAGGCGGCGTACTTGGTGACGATGCCGGCACGATAATCGTCGCGCAGCTGGGCGAACAGTGCGTCGTCGTCGCCGACATTCATCACGCCGCGGATCTTGTCCCACAGCGCATCGTCGGTGAGCAGGGCGTTCTTGGTCTCGAAGCTGGCATCGAGGAAGCCCTTGATGGCGGCTTTCTTCTCACGGCCGGTCTGGTCGAAAAAGGCCCAGCCGAGCAGCGGCGGGGTTTCCGAGACGCCGAGATCGGCGAGCATGGCAGCGACCGAGATCAGTTCGGTCTTGCCTGCCAGCTTGGCGCGCGAGTTCCAGTTCCACAGATTGAGCGCCGCCTGGGCCTGGCCGCCGGTAATCAGTTCGTTGACCAGCGGCGGGGCGCCGAACTTGGCCTCGGCATCCTCGGTGAGGTTGCCGCCGGTCAGCTTGTTGTAATAAGCGGCGAGCACGACGTAGCTCTTGTCGACCGGGCTGCCGGAGACGGCGAGGGTCTTGCCTTTCAGATCCGCGACGGTGGCGATGCCAGCGGCCGGATCGACCACCAGTCCGCCGACGGTCAGCGAGTGCGGCACCATGGTGACCATGTTGCCCTGGTGACGCTGGATCGAAACCCAGACGAAATCGGACAGGATGACGTCGACTTGCTTGGCCTGCAGCGCGATCTGCCCGGCCTTCGAATCGGCGACGTCGCGGATGTCGAGCTTGAGGTGATGCTTCTTGTCGAGCTCGAGCGCCTGCATGGCGGCCAGCTCCCATTTCACCGTGCCGGTGGCCTGCACGCCCAGCGACAGTTTTTCCGGCTCGCCATGCTGGGCGAAGGCACCGGAGACGACGCCGAACGCCAGGGTCAATCCCAGCAGAACGGCCTGAAGAATGTTGCGCATGGTTCCTCCCGCGGAACGCGTGAATTCAAGTGGTGGGTGCAGCGCTAGCACCCGGGATCATTGGGCTTGGCTATATCATGTATTGCGGCTGGCGGGTTGCTGGCGTGCGGCAGGACAGCAGATTGTAAATTGCGATAATGCCAATCGAAACTGCCTATGGGGGCCACCAGAATGAAGACGATTTTCGCCGCTGCAACTGCCGCCCTGATGCTCGCCGGCGCGGCGCACGCCGAAGGCAACCTCGCCGCCAATGGCATCGACCTGACGCTCGAGATCAACACGGTCGACCTCAAGTTCAGCCAGGAGGTGTGGGAGCTCGAAACCGGCAAGTATTACCAGCTCGACATCACGTCCGACGGTAACGAGGAAATCGCCGTGGTGGCGCCGGAGCTGTTCCGCAACTCGTGGATCAACCAGATCGTCGTCAACGATCTCGAGGTGAAGAGCTACGGGCTCTACTCGGTTGAGTTCGACGATGCCGGCACGTTCAACATTTCCTTCGTGCCGATCCGTCCCGGCGAGTATGAAATCTACGTGCCGGGCTACGAGAACCGCGGGCTCAAGGGGAAGTTCATCGTCAAATGAGGTTCACCCGACGCACATTCGTCGCGACGGCGGCGGCGCTGGTGGCGGCGAGCGCGGTACCGCGCGCCGTTGCCAAGGGCACGGGGATGATCTTCGTCTCGACCGAAAAGGGCAATGAGGTGGTGGTGCTCGACCGGTCGCTGGCGGTGGTCAAGCGCATCGCCACCTCGCGGCGGCCGCGCGACATGCACTTCAATGCGGCCAAGGATTTGCTCTACGTCGCCTGCGGCGACGATGATGCGATCGACGTGATCGACGTGGCGAGCCTCGAAGTGGTGGACTCGATCCCGACCGGGCCTTCGCCGGAGGTGTTCGCCTTCTCGCCGGACGAGAAGGTGATCTACGTCTCGAACGAGGAGGATTCCCGGCTCGAGGCCATCGACATGGAAACCCGGGTGTCGATCCAGGACATCCCGACTGGCGCCGAGCCGGAAGGCGTGCTGGTGATGCCGGACGGCAAGACCGCCTATGTCACCTCGGAAGTCGCCGACATGGTGCATGTGGTCGATACCACCACCGGCGCGGTGACCAAGAACATCCTCGTCGGTACCCGGCCGCGCCGCTTCATCCTGACGCCCGATGGAACCGAGCTGTGGGTGAGCTGCGAGCTCTCCTCGGAAATCTACGTCATCGATACGGCGACCAACGAGATCAAAGGCGATAGCCTGATCTTCGTGCCGCCCGGCTTCCGCGAGGAAGACGTGACCCCGGTGGGGATGGCGGTGACGCGGGATGGGTCGAAGATCCTGCTCAGCCTCGGGCGCGCTAACCACATCGTCATCATCGACGGCACGACGCACGACGTGCTGCAATATGTGCTGGTGGGCAAACGCGCCTGGTCGGTGGATCTCTCGAGCGACGAGACGCGGGCCTATGTGGCGAACGGCTTGTCGGACGACATCACGGTGATCGACATGGCCTCGATGAAGCCGATCCAGTCGGTGCCGGTGGGACGCGTACCGCATTCGGTGGTGATCGATGACTAGTGCGCAGGACGTCGCCACGAGCGTCACCTCTCCCTTTGGGGGAGAGGTCGGCGCGCAGCGCCGGGTGAGGGGGCCTTCCTCCGCACCACGCTTGGGGCAAGGCCCCCTCACCCTGACCCTCTCCCCCCAGGGAGAGGGGACGCGGGGGCGCCGCCGGTTCACACCCAGACTGCTTTCCAGTCTCCTCCCCCTGGCGGCGTCGCTGCTCCTCAGCGGCGCCGCATTTTCTGCCGAGATCAAGATCGGCTATCTGGGGCTCAAGGACGATCCGCGCTACCACCCAGACCTCGTCTATACCCGCATCGAGATCGCGCCCGGCGGCAACCCCGTCGATGGGGCGACGATGGGCGTCGAAGAGATGAAGGTGGTGTCGGATGCGGTGGACCAGCAGGTGGGGCTGGATCACCAGGAGGCAACCGATGCGGCATCATTGGTGGCGAAGCTCGACCAGATGGTGAAGGCGGGCGAGCAGTTCGTCATCCTCGACCTGCCGGCCGAACTGGTCGACCAGGTGGCCGGGCAAACGCGCGAGTGGCCGGTGACGCTGCTCAATGCCACGGCGCCGGAAGATTACCTGCGCCAGCGCTGCTACCCGAACCTGCTCCACACTGCCGCATCGGATCGCATGCTGTCCGATGCGATGGTGCAGCTCCTGCGCACCCGCAACTGGACCAAGGTGCTGATGCTGGTGGGGTCGGAGCCGCGCGACAAGGCGATGGCGGCGGCGTTCCGCGCCTCGGCCGAGCGGCAGCGCTTCAATATCGTCGACGAGCGCGAGTTCACCCTCGCCACTGATCCTGCGAACCGCGAGAAGAACAACTCGCTGCTGATCACCGGCAATGCCGACTACGACGTGGTGTTCGTCGCCGACCACCAGGGCGAGTTCTCGCGTTACCTGCCGTACGACACGCAGCTGCCGCGGTTGGTGGTGGGCTCGACCGGCCTGGTGGCGTCGGAGTGGCAGTGGAGCTGGGATCGGGACGGCTCGACCCAGGTCACCTCGCGGTTCGAGAAGCTGACCGATGGGCGCCGAATGACCGGGCAGGACTGGTCGAGCTGGATCGCCGCCAAGGCCGTCGTCACCGCCTATGCCAAGGCGCGCAGCGGCGACTACCAGAAGACCGCCGACTATATCCGCGGCAACCGGCTGAAGATCGACGGGGCCAAGGGCGTGCAGCTCAACTTTCGCCCGTGGGACGGCCAGATGCGGTTCCCGATCGTGCTCGCAACGCACAACGCGGTCATCGCCGAGGCGCCGCTCGAAGGCTTCCTGCACCAGACCAACGTGCTCGATACTCTCGGCACCGACGAGCCGGAGCACAAGTGTCAGTAAGCGTGCAGCACCTGTGGCTCGGGGTCTACGCCATCACCTGGCGGGAGATCGCCAAGTTCCTGCGCCAGACCGAACGGCTGCTCTCGGCGCTGGTGCGCCCGGCGCTGTGGCTCATCGTCTTCGCGACGGGGCTGCATGACCTGCTCGGCGTTTCGATCGTCCCGCCGTACCAGACCTATACGCCCTACCAGGAATACATCCTGCCCGGGCTGGTGGGCATCGTCATCCTGTTCCAGTGCATGCAGTCGGCGCTGTCGATGGTGTATGATCGCGAGGCCGGGGTGATGCGGGTGATGCTGGTAACGCCGCTGCCGCGCGGCTTCCTCCTGTTCGCCAAGATCACCGGCGCGACGATCCTGGCGCTGCTGCAGGCCTACGCGTTTCTGATCGTCGCCAGGCTGGTTGGCTATGGGGTGCCGGATTTCGGTTACCTCACCGCCATTCCGGCGATCATCCTGGCCGGGCTGATGCTGGGCTCGATCGGGCTGCTCGTCTCGGTCTACACGCCGCAGATCGAGAACTTTGCCGGCATGATGAACTTCGTGGTGTTCCCGATGTTCTTCCTCTCCTCCGCGCTCTACCCGCTGTGGAAGTTGCGCGAATCCGGAGCGGAAATCGTCTACTGGCTGAGCGTGGTGAACCCGTTCACCCATGCGGTGGAACTGATCCGCTTCGCCATGTACGGGCAGCCCAATCTCACCTCGCTCGGCGTAGTGGCCGGATGTGCCGCGGTGGCGTTTCTGCTGGCGGCGCGCGGCTACGACCCGCAGGCCGGGGCGATCCGCAAGGTGAAGCGGGACTAGCAATGTTGGTCTGGTTGCCCACGGAGTCATTCCCGCGAAAGCGGGAACCTCCGTTTTGGTGCCACCCGTACCATCGCAAACAGAGTTCCCCGCTTTCGCGGGGATGACCCGGCGCGTGAGGGTTGAACTGCTCATCCCGCCGAACGCCATGCGCTCAACGCACAGCCCGCCTGCCGCAGACACGCCTTTGTGACGATTGACGACAACGTTAGCAGCATTACCATCCGCTTCTCGCGCTGCGACCCCGAATGCGGGGACGGCGGGCTGGCGGGCTCCATGGTTCCCGCGCAGTGCGTGACACAGGAGAAGAACAAATGACATCCTTGATGACACTCTCACGCCGGCGCTTCGCGCAGGCGGCGCTGCTGCTCGTTGCGACCACGGCGCTGAGTACGCCGGTGCTGGCCGCCGATCTGAAGATCGCGATGATCCTGCCCGGCCCGATCACCGACAACGACTGGAACTCGGTGGGCTATAACGGGCTCGAGGCCGCCGGCAAGGCGCTCGGCGCCGAAGTCGCCTATGTCGAGAACGTCACCGACGCCGACGCGGAGCGGCTGCTGCGCGATTTCGCCGAGCGCGGCTACGGGCTGATCTTTGCGCATAGCTTCTCGTTCGGCGATGCGGCGCTCAACGCTGCCGAGGATTTCCCCGACACCACCTTCATGGCCGGCACGGCGGCAGAACTGGCGCCGAACCTCGGGACCTATTCCAACCCAGACTACCAGGGCGCCTATCTCGCCGGCATGCTGGCAGCCGGGACGTCGAAGACCGGGTCGGTCGGCTGGGTCGGCGGCATGCCGGCGCCCAATATGCTGGCGAACCTCCACGCCTATGAGGCTGGCGCCAAGGAAGTGAAGCCCGAGATCAAGGTGCTGCACACCTTCATCGGCTCGTGGTTCGATCCGCCCAAGGCCAAGGAAGCCGCCATCGCGCAGGTGGAGCAGGGTGCCGACGTCTTGAGCGCGCAGGGCGTCGGGGTGATCGATGCCGCCATCGCCAAGAAGGTGTTCGCGCTGGGCGCCATGACCGACCAGAACCATCTCGGGCCCGAGGCGGTGCTGACCAGTGTCACCTGGGATCTCGGCCCGCTGGTGACGGCCGTCGGCCAGGCAGTGATCGACGGCACCTGGAAGAGCGAGAACTGGTCGTATGGCGTTGCCGCCAACTCGGTCGGGCTCGCCGACTTCCACGGCCTCGACAAGAATGTCGACCCGGCGGTACTCAAGGCGGTGAACGACAAGATCGCGGCGATCAAGGCCGGTACGTTCGAAGTGCCGCTCGATACCAGCGAAGTGCAGTAAGCGGACGTGCCGCAACCGGACGAAGCCGCTGCCGCGGTGGCGATGCGGAACATCCGCGTCGCCTTCGGCGCGGTGGTGGCCAATGACGATGTGAGTTTCGCCGTGCAGCCGGGAGAAATCCATGCGCTGCTCGGCGAGAACGGCGCCGGCAAGACCACGCTGATGCGGGCGCTGGCCGGGCTGATCCAGCCGCAGGCAGGCTCGATCGAGATCGGCGGACGGCCAGTGACCATCGACGGCCCGCTGGAAGCGCGCCGGCTGGGCATCGGCATGGTGCACCAGCATTTCATGCTGGTGCCGACCCTCAGCGTTGCCGAGAACATCGCGCTCGGTTTGAAGGAAGTGCGGACCTGGTTTCCGCGGCTCGAGCAACTGGCCGACGAGATCGATGCGCTGGGCGCGCGCTACGGGCTGGCAGTGAATGGGCGGGCACTGGCCGGCGAATTGTCGGTGGCGAGCCAGCAACGGGTAGAGATCGTCAAGGCGCTCTATCGGGGCGCCAGAATCCTGGTGCTGGACGAGCCGACCGCCGTGCTGACACCGCAGGAAGCGGCGGCCTTGTTCCCGGTGCTGCGGGCACTGGCGGCGGCCGGGACGGCAATCGTCTTCATCTCGCACAAGCTCAACGAAGTGATGGCGTTGACCGACCGGATCACTGTGCTGAGGCGCGGCAAGGTGGCGGGAACGCTGCGCACGGCCGCAACCGAGCCGCGCGCGATCGCCCGCATGATGGTGGGCGGCGAGGTGACGCTGCCGCAGCTCGAGGGCATGCCAACGCCCGGACGGCCGCTGCTGGAGGTCGACCGGCTGGGGTTGACCGATGGGCGCGGGGTGCGGCGGCTCGAGGGGGTGAGCCTCTCGGTCGGCGCCGGCGAGATCGTCGCGGTGGCGGGGGTCGATGGCAATGGCCAGCAGCAGCTGGCCGAGGCGATCGTCGGGTTGCAGCGGCCCGATAGCGGGCGGGTGCTGATCGACGGGGTCGAGATGACGCACCGTCCGGTGGCGGAGCGGATCGCGGCGGGGCTGGCGCATATCCCCGAGGACCGGCATCGCACGGCGATCTTCGAAAAGCTGTCGGTCACCGACAATGCGGTGGCCGAGGAAGCGGGGCGGCCGCGCTTTGCGCGCTGGGGGCTCAGACGGTTGAGCGAAACCCGCGCCTTCGCGGCACAGCTGGTGGCGGATTACGATGTGCGACTCGGGAGCACCGAGCAGCCGATCGGCTCGCTCTCGGGTGGCAACCAGCAGAAGGTGGTGCTGGGTCGCGCCCTGAGCCGCGACCCGCGGCTGGTGGTGGCGGTGCAGCCGACGCGCGGCCTCGATATCGGGGCGACGGCGTTCCTGCAGAACCAGTTGCTGAGGCGGCGGGCGGCAGGAGCCGCGGTGCTGCTGATCTCCACCGAGCTCGACGAGGTGCTGGCGCTGGCCGACCGCATCGTCGTGCTGTTCAAGGGCCAGGTGAGCGGGGTGGTGGCGCGGGCTGATTTCAGTGTCGAGAAGCTGGGGCTGCTGATGGCCGGGAGGGGGGCATGAGCGAGAGCGCATCGGAGGCCGCGGTAGGCCTCGCGCGGCGCTGGCTGCTGCCGCGCTCGGTGCTGTCGGGCGTCTTCTGTGTGCTCGCGGCCTTCGCGATGGGGGCGCTGCTGATCGCGGCGATCGGGCGCGATCCGGTGCTCGCTTATCTCAGCCTGTTCGAGGCGTCGCTCGGCAGTACCAATGGCTTGGCAGAGACGGCGATCCGCACTGTGCCGCTGGCGTTCTGCGGCATCGGCATCGCACTGGCCTTTCGCGCCGGGGTGTTCAATGTCGGGGCCGAGGGGCAGCTGTTCATCGGCGGCGTCGCCGCCGCCTGGGTCGGGTTGCAGCTCGGCGGCCAGCCGCAATGGCTGGTGCTGCCGGCCATGGGTGTTGCGGCCGCTCTTGCCGGCGCCGCCTGGTCGGCCATCGCGGGTGTGCTGAAGCTGAAGTTCCGGGCCGATGAGCTGATCACCACCATCATGCTCAACTACATTGCCATCTATTTCGTCGGCTATCTGCTGCATGGGCCGCTGCAGGACCCGGGCTCGCCCCTGGCGCGCACCGCGCGGCTGGCCACCGAGGCGCGGTTGCCGATGCTGCTCGAGGGCACGCGGCTCCATGCCGGGCTGCTGCTGGTGGTCATCGTGGCGATCGTCGCGCAGGTGTTCCTGTGGCGTTCGGTAGCGGGGTTCCGCTTACGGGCCGTGGGGCACAATGCGCGGGCCGCGGAAAACACCGGCATGAACGTCAAGGCGGCGCTGTGGACGGGCTTCCTGGTCTGCGGTGCGCTGGCTGGCCTCGCCGGTTTTTCGGAGGTGGCCGGGGTGCAGCGGCGGATGATCGAGAACCTGTCGCCGGGGTTCGGCTACACCGCAATCATCGTGGCGTTGCTCGGCCAGACCAATCCATTGGGCGTCCTGGCGGCTGCAGTGCTTTTCGCCGCCCTGCAGATCGGCTCGACCACCATGGAATCGGCGGCGGGGGTGCCGAGCGCCCTGACCACGGTGATCCAGGCGCTGGTGGTGCTGTTGCTGATCGGCCAGAACGCACTACCGCGGTTCTTCCGCCGGCGCGCGGCGAGCGGGAGCTGAGCCATGGAGTTTCTGAGCGATCCTGTGCTCTCCGGGTTCATCGCTGCAAGTGTCCGGCTGTCGATCCCGATCCTTCTCGCGGCGCTGGGCGGTATGTTCGCCGAAAAGTCCGGGGTGCTGAATATCGGCCTCGAGGGCATGATGCTGATCGGTTGTTTCACCGGCTTCATCACCGTGCACTGGAGCGGCAACCTTTGGTTAGGCGCCGGTGTCGCGGTGCTGATCGGCGCCGTTGCCGGGCTGGGGCTCGCCTTCTATGCCGTGACGCTCAAATCCAACCAGGTGGTGGTGGGGATCGCCTTCAACCTGCTGATGCTCGGGGTCTCGGCATATTTCTTCCGACTCGCCTTCGGCTCCGGCACCGCCTCGCCGCGGATCACGCCGTTCGGGCCGATCGATCTCGGGCCGTTGGGCGAGATCCCGATCCTCGGGCCGCTCCTGTTCCAGCACGACCCGCTGACCTACCTGTCATTGGCGCTCGTCGTCGGCGGCTGGCTGGTGATGCAACGCTCGACCATCGGGCTTTCGATCAAGGCGGTCGGCGAGCATCCGGAAGCGGCCGAGACGCTGGGGCTCGATCCCGTAGCGATCCGCTATGCCGCGGTGGCGATCAGCGGGGCGCTGGCCGGCCTCGGCGGGGCGTTCCTGTCGATCAGCGCGACGGGCGTGTTCCTCGACAACATGACGGCAGGGCGCGGCTATATCGCGCTCGCCATCCTGATCCTCGGGCGTCGGCATCCATTCGGGGTGATGGTTGCGGCACTGCTGTTCGGCGCAGCGGAGGCGCTGCAGCTCCGGGCGCAGCTCTTGCCGATCGGCCTGCCGCTGCAGTTCCTGATCATGCTGCCTTATGTGCTGACCATCGTGGTGCTGGCGGCCTCGGCTACGCGCAGCGGCGCGCCGGCGGCTTTGGGACAGCCCTACGAAAAGGGTGGGCGCTGACGGTTGAAATATCCCTGCCCAGGTGATGAGGTACGCTCATCAGCACTTAGTGTTTTGTCGCGCTGTCGAACCGGAAAAACTCAGCAACTTTCACCGGCAGCGCTCCAGGGAGGATTACCATGGCTCTCAACGTCCTGTTCGTTGGAGGCACCGGGCAGATTTCGCTGCCTTGCGTCGAGTATGCGGTCAAGCAAGGCCACAAGGTCAGCGTGTTCAACCGCGGCCAGCGTGACGCGGCGCTGCCGGCGGGGGTCACCTCGATCGTCGGCGACATGAAGGATCCGGCCTCCTACCGGAAGCTGGGCAGCATGCATTTCGACGTGGTGGCGCAGTTTATGGTCTTCACGCCCGAGCAGATGGCCGAGGACATCGCGACCTTTGCGGGCAACACCAAACAGTACATCTTCATCTCGTCGGCCTCGGTCTACGAGAAGCCGGCGCGGCACTACATCATCACCGAGAAGACGCCGGCGGTGAACCCCTACTGGGGCTACAGCCAGGCCAAGATCGCGTGTGAGCAGCTGTTGGCCGGGGCCAGGAACCTGCCGTGGACCATCGTCCGGCCAAGCCACACGGTGCGTACCGGGCTGCCGACGATGATGGGCGAGGGCGATATCGTCATCCGCCGCATGCAGCAGGGGAAGCCCGTGATCGTCGCCGGCGACGGCACCTCGCCATGGACGCTGACCCGGTCGAAGGATTTCGCGGTGCCGTTCGTCAACCTGTTCGGCAAGGACGCGGCGCTGAGCGAGATCTTTCACATCACATCCGACCGCGGCTACAGTTGGGACGATATCTACAAAGCGATCGGTCGCGGCGTCGGGCTGACCCCGACCATCGTGCATGTGCCGTCGGACACGCTGGTCGCCTACAACAAGGCCTGGGAAGGGCCGCTGATCGGCGACAAGACCTGGTCGGCGCTGTTCGACAACTCCAAGGTGAAGCGGGTCGCCGGCGATTTCCAATGCTCGGAAGATCTCGACGAGGTGCTGGAGGAGTCGATCGGCTTCCTGAAGCAGCGGCTGGCATCCAATGCCCCGGTGAACATGGAGCTCGATCCGCTGATGGATCGCATCACCTCGGAGCAGGCGGCGCTGGGGCGATAGAGTACTTGCAGCGACCTTTCAGCCGTCGCTCTCCTCCCTTCAAAAGGGGAGGGATTGAGGGAGGGGAGCAGGACGGTGACAGGCGGCGATGGCCGGGCTAGCCTTCGGTCTCCATCCGATCCGAGGATACTGATTTGCTCGATCCACGCCTTACCTTGGCCCGTGACGGGATCGCTGCGCGCTCGCTAGAGGGGACCATCCCTGCGGATCGCTATCTCGACACTACATTGCGTCAGGCGCAGGTTCCGGCGGCGGCCTTGCGCCGTGCTCCGTCCGCCGATGCCGAGCAGCTCGATCAATTGCTGTTCGGGGAGCTGTTCGAGGTGCTGGACGAGGCCGATGGCTGGGCCTTCGGGCAGGCGCATAGGGATGGCTATGTCGGCTATGTCGCGGCGGCGGCGCTGGGGGTGCCGGGCGCCAAACCGACACATACCGTGCGCGCGCTCCGGACCTATGGCTTCAGCGCGCCGAGCATCAAGGCGGCGCCGGTTGGGCTCTATTCGATGAATGCGCCGGTGGCCGAAGAGGGTCGCGAGGGAAGGTTCATCAAGACAGCAGGTGGATGGATCGTCGAACAACACCTGGCGCCGGTCGGTGAGGATGCGCCAGACTATGTGGCGATTGCCGCGCAGTTCGTCGGCACGCCCTACCAGTGGGGCGGACGGGAGAGCCTGGGGCTCGACTGCTCGGGGCTGGTGCAGCAGGCGCTCTACGCGGCCGGCATCGCCTGCCCACGCGACAGCGACCAGCAGGCGGCGATGGGTGAGCCGGTCGAGGCCAGCGCTTTGCGACGCGGTGACCTGATGTTCTGGCGCGGTCATGTGGCGATGCTGACCAGCCCGACCGAGATCATCCACGCCAACTCCTTCCACATGGCGGTGGCGATCGAGCCGCTGGCCGAGGTCGTGGAGCGGACCAGCCGCCTTGGCGGCGGCGAGCCGACTGGGTATCGGCGGATTTGAGCTGGCTTCCCTGGAGCGATCCGCCGATTCCGCCACCTACTCGATGTCATCCCTGCGAAAGCAGGGACCCAATTCACAGCCTGCACCAGCGGATAGATGGGTCCCTGCTTTCGCAGGGATGACATCCGGTGGGTGGGTCAAACAGTGGGCAGACTCGCGATCAGCAGATCCAGCAGCCCTACGCCGGCATCGGCCGAATGAAGTGATTCGGCCCGATCTCGCGTACTTCCGATTGCTCCAGCGCCGACTGGCGGCGGATCACGTCGATGCGACCGAGTTCGTCGTCGAAGCGGGTTTCGGTGAAGCGGCGGTCGGGGTCGGGGACGGCGGAGAGCAAGAGCCGCGTATAGGGGTGCTGCGGGTTGCCGAGCACGCTTTCGGTGTCGCCCCATTCGACGATCTGGCCGGCATACATCACCATGATGTCCTCGGCGACATAGCGGGCGGTGGCGATGTCGTGGGTGATGTAGAGCACCGCGAGCTTCAGCTGCCGCTTCATGTCGTTGAGGAGGTTCAGGATGCCCAGCCGGACCGAGACGTCGAGCATCGAGGTGGGCTCGTCCGCGATGATCACTTCGGGGTTCACCGCGAGCGCCCGGGCGATGCTGATGCGCTGGCGCTGGCCGCCCGATAGCTCGTGCGGGTATTTCGGCAGGATCAGCGCCGGGTCGAGCTTCACCCGGCTCAGCACCTCGGCGATTGCCGCCTCGCGCGCCGCGCCCTTGAGATCGGGCTGGTGCAGCCGCATCGGCCGCTCCAGGTGATAGCGGATCGTGTGCACCGGGTTGAGCGACGAGAACGGGTCCTGGAACACCATCTGCACGGCGCTGCGATAGGCGCGCATGTCGCGCACCGCGCTGCCTTCTACGGCCACGCCGCGGAACAGCAGCCGGCCCTGGTCGGGGCGGTACTCGCGCATGATCAGCCGGGCGGCAGTGGTCTTGCCCGAGCCGGATTCGCCGACCAGCGCCAGGGTGCGGCCGGGGTGGAGCGCGAAGGAGACGGCGCGCGCCGCGTGGACGGTGCTGCCGCCGCGGTGGAACACCTTCGACACATTGTCGAGGGCGAGGATGGGGGCGGTATCGGTCATTGGGTGGCGCCCTCGGCGATCGGCTTGCCGGTGAGGCGCGGGATCGAGGCCCAGAGCTTTCGCGTGTAGTCGTGTTGCGGGGTGCGGTAGATCGCCTGCGCGTCGTTGACCTCGACCAGCTCGCCTTCCAGCATGATGCCGATGCGGTCCGACACCTGCACCATCAGCGCCAGGTCGTGGGTGATGAACAGCACCGAGAAGCCGAGTTCCTGGCGCAGCTTGTGGATGCGCTCGAGGATTTCGCGCTGCACCACCACGTCGAGCGCCGTGGTCGGCTCGTCCATGATCAGGAGTTTCGGGTTGAGCGCGAGGCAGATGGCGATCACGACGCGCTGCCGCATGCCGCCCGAAAGCTGGTGCGGATAGGCGGTGAGCCGGTCGGCGGGAATGTCGACGAGCTTCAGCAGCTCCGCGGCGCGGGCGCGGGCCTCCGTGCGCGACATGCCGGTATGGGTCTTCAGCACGTCGTAGAACTGGCGTTCGATAGATAGCACCGGGTTCAGCGAGTTCATGGCGCTCTGGAACACCATGGCCACTTCGCGCCAGCGCATCTGCTTGAGGGCCTGATCGTCGAGGGTGAGCACGTCGCGCCCGTCGAGCAGGATCCGGCTGCCGGAACGGATCAGCGCCGGCGGGCGATGCAGGCGACTGATGGCGAAGGCGATGGTGCTCTTGCCGCAGCCGCTCTCGCCGGCAAGGCCGAAGAACTCACCCTTGCCGATGTCGAAGCTGACATTCTTGACCGCATGGAAATCGCTGGTGGCGCCGATGTAATCGATCGAGAGGTTGCGGATGGAGAGGACAGGATCGCTCACAGCGTGCCCTCCCCACGGCGGATCAGCCCGGTCCAGCGCGCCAGCATGCCGCCGGTCCTGAGCCGCGGGTTGGCGATCTCGTCGATGGCGAAGTTGATCAGCGCGAGACCGAGGCCGAGCACCGCCAGGGCGAAGCAGGGGGTGAGGATATCCCACCAGGCGCCGACCGACAGAGCCGAGGCATTCTGCGCGTTGTAGAGCATGATGCCCCAGGAGACGGTGTTGGGGTCGCCCAGCCCGAGGAACTCGAGCGTCGCCTCGGTGATGACGGCGAACAGCACGCTGCCGATGAAGTTGATGCCGACGATGGAGATCAGGTTGGGGAAGATCTCGAAGCTCATGATGCGCCAGCCGGGCTCGCCCAGCATCTCGGCGGATTTGACGAAATCGCGCTGGCGGATCGACAGGGTTTCGGAGCGGGTAACGCGCACCCCCCAGGCCCAGGAGGTGAAGCCGAGGATGACGGCGATGACCAGGGGGCTCGCCTGGCCGATAAAGGCGGCCAGCACCAGGAGCAGCGGCAGGTTGGGGATGACCAGCACCATGTTGGTCAAGAAGGTGATGACCTCGTCGACCACGCCGCCCTTGTAGCCGGCAATGATGCCGAGCACGGTGCCGATCAGCGTGATCAGCAGCCCGGCGCCGAAGCCGACGGCGAGTGAGATGCGGGCGCCATAGAGCAGCCGGGTGAAGACGTCATGGCCCAGACGCGTGGTACCGAGCAGGTGGTCGGCCGACGGCGCCTGGTGCGGCCGGCCGACACGCTGGGTCGGGCTGTATTCGGTGAGCAGCGGGGCGAAAATCGCGACGAGAATGACGATGGCGAGGATGGTGACCCCGACCATGGCCTTCTTGTTGCGCAGCAGTTGGGTGAGAAGGGTCATCGGTCAGGCCCGCTTCAGGCGTGGGTCGAGCAGCACGTAGCTCAGATCGACGACGAAATTGGCGGTCAGCATGGCCGCGGTCATGATCAGCAGCGCGCCCTGGATTACCGGATAGTCGCGGGCGAGGATGGCCTGGTAGAGCGTGTTGCCCATGCCGGGGTAGTTGAACACCACCTCGGTCACCAGCGAGCCGCCGAGCACGGCGCCCAAGGAGATGGCGAGGGCCGAGACGGTGGGGAGCAGCGCATTGCGCGCCGCGTACCACAGCATGACGCCGCGGTCGGAGAGCCCCTTGGCGCGGCCCATGACGATGTAGTCCTCGCCGAGCAGGTTGATCATGTTGTTGCGCATGGTCACGGCGAAGCCACCGGTCAAGACGATCACCATGGTCAGCATCGGCAGGGTGCCGTGGTAGAGCACGCTCGAAATGTAATCCCAGCCCCAGGCGGGATCGAGCATCGGATCGGCGGCATAGCCGTTGGGGAACCAGCCCAGCGTGTAGCCGAAGGCAAACAGGGTAATCAGCGAAACCACCACGGCCGGCACCGAACTCGAAAAGATCGAGAGCAGCGAGATGACGGTGTCGAAGCGGGTGCCGCGGCGCCAGGCGGCCATGACGCCGAGCAGCGTGCCGATGGTGAAGCCGATGAGGGTGGCGGTGCCGACAAGGCCGACAGTCCAGATCAGGGCGCGGCCGAGCAGTTCGGTGACCGGCAGCGGGAAGAAGCGGACGGAGCGGCCGAGATCGCCGGTAAAGACGCTCTTGAGGTAGGCGAGATACTGCTCGCCGATCGGCGCATCGATGAAGCCGAAGGTGAGCTTCAGCGCGTTGAGATTTTCCAGCGACAGGTCGGAGCCGGCGCCGGCGAACATCTTCTGGATCGGGTCGCCCGGCATCAGGCGCGGCAGGAAGAAGTTGATGGTGGCCGCGGCGATGAAGGCCGCAAGGTAGAACACCACTCGGCGGAGCAGAAAGGCCATGAGTTACGTGTTCCGCTTGGTCATCGTCGGAGGTGGGCACCGTTCCCTTCTCCCCTCAGGGGAGAAGGTGGCGCGGAGCGCCGGATGAGGGGTGCGATGTGGCGGCCTGCGGCGAGTACCAGCATGCGGAGGGGCTGCACCCCTCACCCTAGCTTTGCTAGTTCGCTGACGCTCACGAGCGCCGCTTGCCCTCTCCCCTGAGGGGAGAGGGGGCGGCCGACACATCATTGCCTGCTTCACTGCGCGACCGGACGCAGTGCCAGGAGCTGGATCAGGCGGCCCGGATTGGCGTTGGAGACCACCGGCGAGGTGATCGGGTTGTCCGCATTGGCCCAGCCGGTAAAGCGCTTGGTGCTGTACTGGTAGAAGGATGGGCTGTTGTAGACCGGGATCACCGGCATGGCTTCGGCCACCTTGAGCTGGATGGCGTCCATGATCGCCTTCTGCTCGGCCGGGTCCTTCACCTGGGTGTACTTGTTGAGCATCTCGACCACTTCCGGGTCGGTCCAGCGCTGTGCCGAGGTGCGGCTCTTGCCGAAATCGGCCGGGTTGAACGAGCGGATATAGGGGAAGTAGGGGTTGGCCGCCGAGGCGATGGCGTTGAGCGACATCGAGTACTTGGCGTCGATCAGGTCGGAAGCCCACACCGATTCCTCAGGGGTCGACATCTTCACGTTGAGCCCGGCCGCCTTCAGCGTTTCGATGGCGATCTGCACCGCATCGATCCAGTCGGTCCAGCCGTTCGGGATCTCGATGTCGATAGCTATGGGCGTGCCGTCCGGATTATCGCGGAAGCCGTCGCCGTCCTTGTCGAGGTAGCCCGATTGCTCGAGCAAAGCCTTGCCGGCCTCGAGGTCGAACTTGCCGTACTGGCCGAACTTGGTGGCGACCTCGGGGTTGCCGAAGGCCTTGTAGAACGAGCCGAGCATCGCCGGATCTTCGTTGATCACCGGATAGCCGTAGCCGGCGATGTCGATGATCGACTGGCGGTCGATCAGCATCGACACGGCGCGGCGGAAGTTGACGTCGTTGAACGCCTTCTTGTTGTTGGCGTCAGGCGTTTCGAGGTTGAGGGTGAAGGCCACGAGGCTCGAGGGCAGGAACCAGTAGTGGTTGTGCTCGGGGTCCTTGGCGACGAAGGTATTGTCGATATCGGGCACGAAGCTGGTCGCCCAGTCGAGCGTGCCGTCGGCCAGAGCCGCCAGCACCTGCGGGTTGTCGGCCAACTGTGGCATGCGGATGCAATCGACCTTCAGGCTCGCGGCATCCCAGTAGTTGGGGTTGCGGCACTGCTCGTAGACCTGCGGGGTGAAGCGGGTGATTTCGGTAAGCGGGCCGGAGCCGACCGGGGTCTCGTTGGTGAAGGTCACCGGGTCGGCAACATCCTTCCAGATATGCTGGGGCACGATCGGCATGGCGACGATGGTGGTGGCGACCAGCGAGTTGGGCTGGGCGAGGTTGAAGCGCACTGTGCGCGCATCGACCTTTTCCACCGACTCCATCAGCTTGGAAACCGAGTTGAAGTCGAGTGCCGGGAACTGCTTCAGGTAGTCGTAGGTGAAAATCACGTCATCGGCGGTGAGCGGCTGGCCGTCCGACCATTTCAGGCCGTCGCGCAGCACGAAGGTGATCGACTTGAGGTCGTCGGCCAGCTCGAAGCTTTCGGCCAGGCGGTATTCCCACTTGGCGCCGGCGAGGCGATTGAAGATCGCCAGCGGCTCGTAGATGAAATCCTTGGTGGTGGCGCGCGCAGAGGTCTGGTTGAACGGGTTGAAGTTGCGCACATAGGTAGTGGTCTGTTCGGAGCTGATGGTCACCACGACCTGCGCACTCACCGGTGCGGTCATCGCGAGCGCCAGTGCGGTGGCCGCAAACAGCTTGCTCTTTAACACTTCCAATCTCCTCTTTGTTTCGGCGCGCGCCCTAAGCGAGGCCGCTCTCTCTGAAAATCCCTTCGACTTCGGCATGGAGTGCAGTGACATCCACCCGAAGGTTACCGCGTTTGCGCGAAGCGCGCGTGATTCGTTCTAGCGTTTGCCCAGTCAGCGGGCGCGCGCCGTCGGCGGCCGAAATGCTGGCCTCGAGGCCGCCCTGGGTCAGCAGCGCGATATCGCAACCGGCAGCAAGCGCGGCAGCGACCCGCTCGGCCGGTGTGCCCTGCAGCGCCTCCATGCTGAGGCAATCGGTGATCAGCACGCCGTCGTAACCGATGTCCTTGCGGATCAGTTCGTAGACGGCAGGCGAAACCGAGGCGGCGCGATCCGGGTCGATCTGCGTGAAGACCAGGTGCGCGACCATCGCCCAGGGGCAATCCTTGAGCGCGACGAATGGCTGGAAATCGGTGGCACGGAGATCATCGAGCCCGGCATCGACCACCGGACAGTCGAAGTGCGGATCGACCGTCACCCGGCCATAGCCGGGAATGTGCTTCATGATCGGCAGGGCGCCGACCTCGAGCATGCCGTCGATCACTTCGCGGGCCAGCGTTACCACCCGCTCCGGGTCGTCGCCGAAGGCGCGTTGGCCGATCACGTCATGGGTGCCGCTGCGGGCGAGATCGACCACCGGGGTGGTGCCGCTGTCGATGGTGAGCTCGGTCATCAGTGCGCCCATCGCCTGGGTCGAGAGGCGCAGGGCGCGTTTTGCCAGGGCCAAATCCCGTTTCGCCAATGCGCCGAACGAACCCATGCTGCGAAAGCTCGGCCAGTTGCCGTTGTCGAGCCGCTGCACCCGCCCGCCTTCCTGATCGACGAAAACAGGTGCATCGGGCCGGCCGACCACGTCGCGGAACTCGGCGCACAACCGCCGCGCCTGGTCGCTGTGGTCGAGGTTACGGCGGAACAGGAACAAGCCGTAGGGGTTCGCTTCGCGCAGGTAGGCGATCTCGTCGGCAGTGAGCTCGTAGCCGGAAACTCCGACGAACAGGGCAAGAGGGGTGGAGTTCGTCATGCGGAATGCTCGGGATGGGTGACGTCGCGGGTGCGCTTCAGCGCGTCGATGGTCTGTTCGTAGCGTAGCCGCGCCACCCCCATGAACAGGCAGTCGACCAGCGCCAGTTGCGCGATGCGGCTGACCATGGCGCCGGCGCGCAATGTGCTTTCACGGGCATGGGTGACGAGCCGTTCCTCGGCGGCGCGGGCCAGGGCCGAATCCCGGGCGCCGGTGATGGCGACGGTGAGTGCACCGTTGTCGCGCGCCAGCTTCAGGAACTGCACGGTGTCGGCAGTGGCGCCGGAATGCGAGAAGCCGATGGCGACGGTGTGCGCCGGCGACATCAGGGCCGCCGTCCAGGCCTCGTGCGCATCGGCCATCAGGAAGACGTTACGGCCGACGCGGAACAGCTTGTGGTGCAGGTCCTGGGCGACGAAGTGGCTGGCGCCGATCCCGAACAGCAGGATGCGCTCCGCCTGGTCGAGCGCCGTGACCACGCGCTCCAGCGTCTTGAAGTCGAGGCTCGACACCGTCTCCTCGATGGCCAGCATTTCGAGCGAGGCGACCTTGGCGGCCATCTCCTCGAGCGTATCGGTGCGGGCGATTTCCGCGCCTAACGTCAGGCCGGAGCCGAACTGCGCCGCTTCCTTGCCGAGCTCGGTGGCGAGCGACATGCGGAGCTCGGCATAGCCGCTGACGCCGACAGCCCGGCAGAAACGCACCACCGAGGCGACCGAGGTGCCGCAGGCCTCGGCAATCTGCGAGATGGTCTTTTCGAGGACGATGGCCGGGTTGTCGCGAATGGCCTTGGCCAGCCGCCGCATGGTCGGCGTGAAACTCGCGGCGGAGGCCTCGATGTTCGACTGAATCCCCATGCCGACATTCATACCCACGCGAAACAAAAGTGCAATGCGTTCGGCTGCACTGAAAACAATTGACAGCGGAAGCGCGGAGTTTCTACCCTCTGCCCACACTCAGGAGCCCAGATGTCACGCACCGAATCGCTTGGAGACGCCCGCCCATGACCGCGCCAAGCAGCGATCGCCGGGTGCTGCTGAGCGAGCTCGAGCAGCTGGTCTCCGAGGAGCGCAATCCGCGCACCATGGGCATCGACCTGATGGCGCCCGCCGAGATCGTAGCCACCATCAACGCCGAAGACCGGCTGGTGCCCGAGGCGGTGGGCAAGACCCTGCCGCAGGTGGCGCTGGCGGTCGAGCAGATCGTCGAGGCGTTCGGCAGGGGCGGCCGGCTGATCTATATCGGCGCCGGCACCAGCGGCCGGCTGGGCGTGCTCGATGCCTCGGAATGTCCACCGACCTTCGGCGTGCCGCCGAGCATGGTGGTGGGGGTGATTGCCGGCGGCCTCGGGGCGCTGGTCAGCGCCGTCGAAGGCGCGGAAGACAGCGCCGAGGGCGGGGCGGCCGACCTCAGGGCTATCGACCTCAACAATCGCGACGTCGTGGTGGGCATCGCGGTGAGCGGGCGCACCCCATACGTGATCGGCGCACTGAACTACGCCAAATCGCTCGGCGCGGTGACGGTGGGGCTCACCTGCAATCCGGACTCCGCTATTGCCGGCCTCGCCGATATCTCGATCGCGCCGCTGGTCGGGGCGGAAGTGCTGACCGGCTCGACCCGGCTCAAATCCGGCACGGCGCAGAAGCTGGTGCTCAACATGCTCTCCACGGCGAGCATGATCCGCATCGGCAAGACCTATCAGAACCTGATGGTCGACGTGCGGACCAGCAATGCCAAGTTGCTGGCGCGCGCGGTGCGCATCGTCATGCAGGCGACCGACTGCCCTGAACAGGTCGCCGAGCAGGCGCTGCAACGCACCGGCAACGACGTGAAGCTGGCAATCCTGACCATCCTCACCGGCCAGGACGTCGAGGCGGCCCGTGCCGCCATGGCCGGTGCCGGCGGGTTCCTGCGTCGCGCCCTCGAGGCGTGACGCGACTATCTGAAGACTAATGACGACCCGGAGCGGCGCTGCCGTTCATGGGAAGATGAAACAGGAGGGACGAACCATGCATTTGACCAAACGACTGCTCGCCGGCCTCGCCGTCGCAGCAACGCTGAGCACCGCCATCGCCCTGCCGGTACAGGCTGCGAGCCTTCGCATGGCGTGGGCGCAGGACGCCACCGGGCTCGACCCGCACAAGCAGACGGCGTTCCCGTCGCTGCGCCTGCTCGAGCTGATCTACGAGCCGCTGGTCCGGCTCGACGCGCAGTACAATGTCATTCCGGCGATCGCCACCAGTTGGGAGTTCTCGGCCGACGGCAAGACGCTGACCTTCAAGCTCGATCCCAATGCCAAGTTCTCGACCGGCGATGCGGTGACCTCGGCCGACGTGAAGGCGTCGTTCGAGCGCCTGCTCAATGAGGAGACCGCCGCCGCGGCGCGCGCCAACTTCCTGTCGATCGCCACCATCGATACGCCCGATCCGCAGACCGTGGTGTTCAATATGAGCCAGCCCGATGCGCCGATCCTCGTCGCCATGTCGGGCACCAACGCCTCGGTGGTTCCGGCGAGCGCGGTGGCCGATGGCAGCATCGGCACCAAGGCGATCGGCTCGGGCCCGTTCGTGCTCGACCAGTGGGATCCCAACGTCAAGGAAGTGCTGAGCCCCAATCCGCACTGGGCGGGCGGCAAGGTCGGCGTCGACGGCATCACCATTTCGGTGCTGCCGAGTGAAAGCGCCATCATCGATTCGATGCGTGCCAACCAGACCGACTTCGCCCTGTTCAACGACCCGACGATCGCGACGCTGATCCCGGGCGAGCAGGGCCTGACGCTCAACCGCATCCCGGGCCTCTCCTACAACGTGCTGCAGCTCAACCCGTCGCGGCCGCCGATGGACAACCTCAAGGTGCGCCAGGCCATTTCCTGCGCCGTGAACCGGCAGGAAATCGTCGACACGGCGCTGGTCGGCGAGGGCAAGGTCACCGGTCCGCTGACCATGGAAGCCTATGCGTCCGACCCCTCGACGCTGTTCTGCTACACGCAGGATGTCGAGAAGGCCAAGGCGCTGATGAAGGAAGCCGGGCAGGAAGCCGGCTTCGAGGTCGAGGTGATCGCCGCGACCGGCGAGCCGCCCTATGCCGCCAACGAAGCGCAGGTGCTGCAGAGCCAGCTCGCCGCCATCGGCGTCAAGCTCAACATCAAGACCATGGACCTCAAGGTCTATGTCGACACCTGGCTGAAGGGTGATTTCGACATGGCGGTGGCGCAGAATGGCGGCCGTCCGGACCCGTACCCGATGTACAACCGCTATTTCACCAAGGACGGGAACCTGGTGAAGGTGTCGAACTTCGTCGACCCGGAACTCGACAAGCTGCTGCAGGAAGGGCGGGTCGAAACCGACGTTGCCAAGCGCAAGCCGATCTTCCAGCAGTTCGAGGCCAAGCTCGCCGAGGCGGCGCCGTGGATCTGGATTTCGAGCACCGTGGTCTACACGGCCAACACCGACGCGGTGAAGGGCTATGAAAGCAACCCGAGCGGGCTGCTGTTCTCGCTGGCCAAGGTGACCGTGGGTCAATGATGGCTTGAGGCGGGCCCTGGTGGCCCGCCTCACCCTACCTAGACAGAGCAATCGCACATGGCGGCAACGCAGCTGATAGGCCGGTGCGGGAAACGCACCCCCACCCCTGTCCCCTCCCCGCAAGGGGGAGGGAGACGCCACCTCCAGCGCCAGTGTTCTGGTTTCCTCCCCCCTTGCGGGGGAGGGACAGGGTGGGGGGTGCGTTTCCCGCACCGAGCCATCCTCACCTCAGTGACCCTGCCAACTCACGTGCGCCCGACATGAACTACATCACGCAGCGGCTGCTGACGTTTCCGCTGGTCCTGATGGGCGTCTCGCTGCTGGTGTTCTTTGCCATCCGGCTGGTGCCGGGCGACGCGATCATCGCCATGCTGGGCACCGAGGCGGGCCTGCTGACCGACGCACAGCGCGAGTCGCTGGCTGCCTATTTCGGGCTCGACCAGCCAATCATCGTGCAATATGGCCGCTGGCTGGCCGGGCTGTTCGAGGGCAATCTGGGCATCTCGGTGATCTACGGCAAGCCGGTGCTGGACGTCATCATCGCGCGTTTTCCGCTCACCCTCGAGCTGGCGCTGCTGTCGATGCTGATCGCGCTGGCGGTCGGCATCCCGGCCGGGGTGTTCGCGGCGACGCGGGCCGATCGCCCGTCCGATCTCGCGGTGCGGGTGTTCGCGATGCTCGGGCAATCGACGCCGAGCTTCGTCGTCGGCCTCTTGCTGATTTACACCCTGTCGGTGGTGTTCCGGGCGCTGCCGGCGATGGGCTCGTTCACCCCGCTCTTCGTCGATCCGATCGGCAACCTCAGCCAGATGATCCTGCCGGCGATCACGCTCGGCCTCAGTTTTGCCGCGGCAGTGACCCGCATCTCGCGTTCGGCGATGCTCGACGTCTTGAGCGACGACTATGTGCGCACGGCACGAAGCAAGGGCGCGTCGCAGCGCGACGTGGTGTGGAAGCATGCGCTGCCCAATGCGCTGATCCCGGTGGTGACGCTGTCCGGTGTCGAGTTCGGTTACCTGCTCGGTGGTGCGGTGATCGTCGAGCAGATCTTCGCGCTCCCCGGTCTTGGCCGGCTGACGCTCGATGCGATCTCGCAGCGTGACTATCCGCTGGTGCAGGGCGCCGTGCTGTTCATCGCCTTCAACTTCCTCGTGGTGAACCTCATTGTCGATCTCGCCTATGCGGCGCTCGATCCACGCATCCGGCTGGGGGGCAAGTGATGACGTTGCTCAAAGCCGTGATGCGGCATCCCAGTGGCCGCATCGGCGCGGCGATCATTCTCATCTTCCTCATCCTCGCCCTGCTGGGCGCGGTGGGGCTCACCCCGCACGACCCTTTGAAGCAGTTCGTGGTCGACCGGCTGAAGGGCCCGAGCGCCACCTATTGGTTCGGAACGGACCTGCTCGGCCGTGACACGTTCAGCCGCCTGATGCTGGGGATCGGCGAATCCTTCCTCATTGCCTTCGCCTCGGTGGCGATCGCGGCAACCGCCGGCACGCTGGTTGGCCTGTTCGCGGCGTGGTGGGGGCATCTGTGGGACGGCATCCTGATGCGGATCATGGATGTGCTGCTGGCCTTCCCGGCGATCCTGCTCGCGCTGCTGATCGTCGCCATCCAGGGGCCGGGGGTGATGACCAGCATCACGGCGATCGGCATCGTCTACACGCCGATCTTTGCGCGCGTGGTGCGGGCGCCGGCCCTGACGCTGAAGGCCCGCGAATTCGTCGAGGCGGCGCGCACCTTCGGCAGCACGCAGCGTTATATCCTGACGCGCCACCTGCTGCTCAATCTGCTCGCGCCGCTGACCGTGACGATCACCCTGGCGCTGGCCTGGTCGCTCTTGACCGAGTCCGGCCTCAGCTTCCTCGGCCTCGGCTCGCAGCCGCCCGCCCCATCGCTCGGGGTGATGCTGGCCGAGAGCAAATCGATGATGACCCGTTCGCCGTGGCTGATGTTGTTCCCCGGGCTCACCATCATGCTCGCCATCCTCGGCTTCAACCTCCTCGGTGATGCGCTGCGCGACATCCTCGACCCGCGCACGCAAGCGAGGACCGCATGAGTACGCTGCTCAACGTACGCGATCTCCGCGTCGGGTTCGGTCGCGACCCCGGCGCCAACGAGGTGGTGAAGGGGGTGAGCTTCGAGCTCGCTGCCGGCAAGACGCTCGCCATTGTCGGCGAGAGCGGCTCGGGCAAGTCGGTGACGGCGCTGTCGGTCAACCGGCTGGTGGATTTCGGCGGCGGGCGCATCACCGGCGGCTCGATCACCCTGCAGCGCGCCGACGGTACGGCGCTCGATATCACCTCGGCCGACGAGCCGACGCTGCAGCGCATTCGCGGTAAGGAGATCGGCATGATCTTCCAGGAGCCGATGACGTCGCTCAACCCGGTGCACACGGTCGGGGCACAGATCGAGGAAGCGTTCCGGCTCAGCCGCGGCCTCGTCGGGGCCGACGCAACGCGCGCCGCCCGCGAGGCGCTGGAGCGGGTGCGCATTCCCGATGCGGCGCAGCGACTGACCTATTATCCGCACCAGCTGTCGGGCGGCATGCGACAGCGGGTGATGATCGCCATGGTGCTGGCGGGCAACCCGCGGCTGCTGATCGCGGACGAGCCGACCACGGCGCTCGACGTCACCGTGCAGGCGCAGATCATGGCGCTGCTCGCCGAACTCCGTGAGGAGCTTGATATGGCGATGATCTTTATCACCCACGATATCGGGCTGGTTGCCGGTATCGCCGACGACATCATGGTGATGCAGCATGGCGTGGCGGTGGAGCAGGGGTCGCTCGATACGGTGCTCGACAAGCCGCAGCACCCCTACACCCAGCATTTGCTCAAGGCAGTGCCGCATTTCACCTCGGGGACCGCGGTGCGGAGCGACGGCAGCTCGCGCGCCGCGGCGCCGATCGTCACGGTCGACAATCTCGCAGTGCGCTTTCCGGTGCTGAAGGGACTGTTCCGGCGACGGGCCGGCGCGGTGCATGCCGTCGACGGCGTCGATTTCGACCTGATGCCGGGCGAGACGCTGGCCATCGTCGGCGAAAGCGGCTCGGGTAAATCCACCACGGCGCGCGCCATCCTCGGGCTGGTGAAGGCGACGCGCGGGCGGATCGAAGCCAAGGCCGGCCGCAGCGGCCGGCCGGTACAGATGGTGTTCCAGGACCCCTATGCCTCGCTCAATCCGCGGCTCAATGTCGAGGCCCTGCTGGCCGAGCCGGCGATCGCCGCTGGCCAGCGGCTCGATGCCAAGCTGCGCGAGCGTATGGTCAGCCTGCTGGAGCGCGTGGGGCTGAGCAAAGATGCGCTCCACCGTTACCCGCATCAGTTCTCCGGCGGACAGCGGCAGCGGCTCTGCATCGCGCGCGCCTTGATGCTGAACCCGGATGTGGTGGTGCTGGACGAGGCGGTATCGGCGCTCGATGTGAGCGTGCAGGCGCGGGTGCTCGACCTGTTGATCGACCTGCAGCGTGAATTCGGCCTCGCCTACCTGTTCATCTCGCATGACATGGCGGTGGTGGAGCGCATCGCCCACCGGGTGGCGGTGATGTATGCCGGCCAGATCGTCGAGATCGGCAAGGCAGCGGCAGTGCTCGGCGCGCCGCAGCATAGCTACACCAAGCGGCTGATTGCGGCGGTGCCGGCGATCGAGCGGCGACGGCAGCATTTCACCGTCGACGTGACGCAGGTACCCTCGCTGGTGCGGCCATCGGGTTATGAGCCGCCGCCGGCGAAGTGGCGCGAAGCGGGCGACGATCATCGCGTCCGCGTGGAGGAAACGGCATGAGTCCGGACGTCACCCTCGATCGCGCTTTTGCACCGCTTGAGGCGGCAGTCGAAGCCAGGCGCATCCCGGGCGGAGTGCTCGGGGTGGTCGACCGCGACGGCAACCGCGCCGTCCGCTCGATCGGCTCGGCGCAACTGGTGCCGGCGGTGCGGCAGATGCGCGACGACACGTGGTTCGACCTCGCTTCGCTCACCAAGGTGATCTTCACCACGCCGCGCATTCTCGATCTGGCTGCGGCTGGGATCATCGATCTCGATGCGCCGCTCACCTCGGTGATCCCGGATTTCCGGCAATACAACCCGGATGGCAGCTGGGAGCGGAAGCTCACCTTCCGCCAGTGCCTCGGTCACCAGACGCCGTTCCCGGGCGTGGTGCCGATCTACACCTATGGGAGCGACCCGAACCTGTTGCGCGCCTGGGTGCTGCAGCACGAGTGGACGGCAGGGCCGCCGGTCTATTCCGACATCAACTTCATCCTCCTCGGCATTGCGCTCGAGCGGCTGAGCGGCAAGCTGATCCGGCAGCAGGACCCGGGGCCTGGCTTCGGCTGGTCGGCCGATCCGCAACTGAGCGCCGCCACAGAGCGCGATGCCTGGCGTGGCCGCGTCGTGGTGGGCGAAGTGCATGACGAGAACTGTTATGCGCTGCAGGGCTCCGGCCATGCCGGGTTGTTCGGCACTGCCGCCTCGGTGCTCGACTATGCTGAGGGCCTCCTCAACGGTACCGGCGCGGCGGCCGAGAGCATCGCGCTGATGCGCACTGCGCTGTCGCCGCGCCGCACCCATGGCTGGGAGCGGCCCTATGAGGGCTGGTCGGGCGGCGATCGCTGCTCGGCCGAGACCATCGGCCATACCGGTTTCACCGGCACGGGCCTCTGGATCGATTTTGCCACGGGACGGGCCTGGACGCTGCTCACCAACCGCGTGCACCCGACCCGGCATTTCGACAGCGGCATCATCGCGCTGCGCCGTGCGACCGGCGATCTGGTCAATCAGAACTAGTCTTTGATTTGTCGCGCTTTCGAACCGGAAAAGTCTGCAACTTGTCCTGAAAACGCTTTTGGGGAGACCACCATGGCTGAACCGATCTGGGCCGTCGGCCTGATGACCGGCACCGTGCTCGACGGCAATATCGACGTGGCGCTGCTGAGGACCGATGGCGAGAGCATCGAACGCTTCGGCGCCTATACGCTGGCGCCTTACCCCCAGGAGATACGCGATACGCTCGAGAAGACGCTGGCTGAAGCGCGCAGATGGAATTTCGACGGGCCCGATCCCGCGATCTTCGCTGAAGCGGAGGAGATGCTGACCCGGGCCCAATCGGCGGCGGTCAAGCAGCTGGTCGAAAGCGCCGGGCTCACGATGGACGAGGTCGGCGTCGTCGGTTTTCACGGCCAATCGGTGCTGCATCGCGCACCGCAGCCGGGGCGCATCGGCGCCACCCGCCAGCTTGGCGACGGCGAGCTGATGCATCAGCTGCTCGGGGTGAAGGTCGCCTACGATTTCCGTTCTGCCGACGTGCGGGCAGGGGGGCAGGGCGCGCCGCTGGCGGCGATCTATCACCAGGCGCTGCTGCGCGGGCTTGGCACGCATGGCGAGACGGCGGTGCTCAACCTCGGCGGCGTCGCCAATGTCACCTATTGGGATGGCGCCGATCGGCTGGTCGCCTTCGATACCGGCCCGGCCAATGCGCCGCTCAACGACTTCATGAAGGCGCATGGGCTGGGCGAGATGGATCGCGACGGGGCGCTGGCGCGGAGCGGCACGGTCGATGAGGCGCGGCTCGCCAAACTGCTGCAGCATCCCTATCTCAGCGCCGCGCCGCCAAAATCGCTCGATCGCTTCGACTTCACTTCGGCGATGGCCGACGGGCTCGACCCGGCGACCGGCGCCGCGACGCTTACCGCCTTCACCGCCGCCGCGGTCGGCAAGGGGCTCGACCTGTTGCCGACGCGACCGACGAAGCTGATCGTCTCGGGTGGCGGACGGCACAACCCGCTGATGATGGAGATGCTGAAGGCCCGTGCCGGCGTCGACGCCGCCCCGGCGGAAACCGTCGGCTGGCGCGGCGATGCGATCGAGGCGGAATGCTTCGCCTTCCTTGCCCTGCGGGTGCTGCGCGGATTGCCGATCAGCTTTCCGACAACGACCGGGGCGCCGCATCCGCTGCTGGGGGGACGGCTGGCGGCTTGAGGGGCTAGCCACTACCGCCGGCGCGGGCTGACCCCACCCCTGTCCCCTCCCCGCAAGGGGGAGGGAGACCCTCATACTGACATCTCGGATCTATCGTCTCCCTCCCCCTTGCGGGGAGGGATCAAGGGTGGGGGGGTCAGCCCGCGCCGGCGCTAGCTAAAGCCGCTTCTGCAGAAACGTCCGCGTTCGCCCCGGCGGAAAATCCTCTAACGCGCCGAACGGCACATACCCCGCCCGCTGGTAGGTCTTCAGCGCCACCGGGCTGAAGGTGTCGATGTAGGCGCCGTGGCAGCCGCGGGCTTTGGCGTCGGTTTCCGCCGCGGCCAGCATGCGACCGGCGAGACCGGCGCCGCGCTGCGTCTCGGCGACCCACAGCCACTGCACATAGAGCCAGCCCCAGGCGGTGTAGCCGGAGATGCCGGCGACGACGGTGCCGGCTGCATCGCGGACCAAGACCGCCAGCGGCCGGCGATCGGCCGGGCCGACATCGGCCTCGTTGAAGGCCGTCAGCTGCCCGCCGACAATGGCGAGGTCTTCGGCGAGCGGCGTCTCGGTGACGCTGATCGACAGGTAGGTCATTGTCGCAGCGCCTGGAGCGTCGACGGCAGGTCGACGCGGAGCTCCGATGTCACCTCCAGCGTCCGGTCTTCGCGGATGGGGGCGCCGCCTGGCGCCTGGCGGGCCGTGAGGGTGGCGTCGCGCTGACGGATCAGGTCGGCGATCTCGTCGGCATAGAGGCGGTGGATGGCGGTGAGCCAGCGGTTGGTAAGGTAGTCGGGCTGCGGCATCTCAATATCGAAGCGCTCGAGCAGCGCGATGCTCGCTTCGGCGTCGAGCCAGCTGTCGCCGACCACCCACTGGTTGACGGTGAATAGCCGCTGCAGCCGGCCATAGGCGTCGACGCCGACGGCAATCAGGTGATGCACCGGGCCATCCTTGCCGTTGGGGCGGACGAAGCAGTGGAAGTGGCCATGCTCGGCTTCAGCCGCCGGGATGTGGCAGTGATAGTACCACTGGCCGCCCGAAGCGGGGTCGTAGACGTCGCCGGGCGGATAGTGGCTCCAGGCCACCACCGGTGCATCGCGCAGGGTGGCGCGCAGCACGTTGTCGCCGCCCTTGCGCAGCACCGCTTCGCAGAACAGCGCCTCTTCAGCCGCGCGGAGCCGGTCGGCGGCGTCGACCATCAGAGGCTGCCGGCCGCGCAGGGCGCTGCCGCCGCGCAGGGGGCTGCGGCGGCACATGGAGCAGCTGCCGCACATGGAGCAGCTGCGGCGCAGGGAGCTGCTGCTGCACAGGGCGCGGCCGCAGCGCAAGGAGCAGCGGCTGCACAGGGCGCATCAGCCGAACAGGGAGCGGCCGCCGCGCAGGGTGAAGCGGCAGCGCAGGGTGAGTCCGCCGCGCAGGGCGAGGCGGCGGCACAGGGGTTGGACCCGGCATCGGACGCGGCGGTCACCGCGGCCGGGGCGGCTGCCCCATTGCCGCGGGTGACGTGGTCGGCGGCGACGGCGGCGGTGGCGGCGAGCAGCGCGGCGCCGAACAGCAGGGTGTTACGCGACCCGCTCATTTCTTGAACCCATCGAGACCAAACGCCGGACGCAGTGCGATGCCGACGAAGCTGCCGGCGAAGGCGGCAGCGAACCAGACCCAGCCGTGCAGGCTGCCCGAGGCGATGCCGCTGAACAGCGCCCCGATATTGCAGCCGAAGGACAGCCGGGCGCCATAGCCCATCAGCAGGCCGCCGATCACCGCGGCGAGCGCCGATTTGAGCGGCAGGTTGGCCTTGGGGGCGAACTTGCCGGCGAGCCCGGCGGCGAGGGCCGCGCCGAGCAGGATGCCGAAATCCATCACCGAGGTGATGTCGAACAGCACGCTGCGGCTGAGCGCCAGCGCCTGGCCCGGCGCGGTCCAGAACGCCCAGGTTTCGACCGGCACGCCGACCGACTGGGCGATCTTGGCGCCCCACAGGCCAAAGCCATAGGTGATCGACCAGGGGTGGCCGGCGATCAGCAGCGTGGCGATATTGAGCAGCGCCAGCAGCACCGCGGCGCCGACCAGCGGCCACGGCCCCTGCAGCAGGCGCGACAGGCCGCGCGTCTTCGCCTTCGATGTCTGCTCGAGCCCGCCATGGGCGCGGCGTTCGATCAGCACTGTGATGCCGGCGACGGCGGCGAGGCCGAGCAGCGTCACGATAACGGCGAGCGGCGCGCCCAGGCTGGTGCCGAGGCTGATGGTCGGCAGCGAGGGCTGCGCCAGCCACCAGGGGAGGTGGGCGGTACCGATCAAAGCGCCGAAGATGAAGGCAGCGAGCGTCACCAGCATGCGGGCACTGCCGCCGCCCACCGTGAACAGGGTGCCCGAGCCGCAGCCGCCGCCCAGCTGCATGCCGAGCCCGAAGATGGCGGCGCCGACCAGCACCGAGACGCCGACCGGCGCGACGGCCCCGGCCAGCGGCCGGCCGAAAGCAGTGCCTCCGGCGAGCAACGGGATGAAGACGATGGCGGCGATGGCGACCATCAGCATCTGGGCACGCACCGCAGCGCCGCGCTTTTCGACCACCAGCCGGCGCCAGCCGCCGGTGAAGCCGAACGAGGCGTGATAGAGGGTGGCGCCGAGCAGCCCGCCGATCAGGAACAGCACGGTCTGGCGCAGGTCGACCATCTGGCCGATCACCACGCTGCCGATGACGAACATCAAGAGCGCCACGATGACCGGGCCGCGATCGAGCTTGGGCCAGCTGAAGGTGGGAGCGGGCTGAGGCGCGCTGATGTCTGTCACGGTCGTCTGATCCTATGCCGAACGTCTGTTCGTAAATGGCCGCGCCCGAGACCGCAATCTCGGGCGCCCTAAGCGATTGGTCGAAGTGGGCGGTCAGGTCTGGTACCTTCAGACCACCCACCGGTGTCATCTCGATGCAGACCATATAAAACTATGGCCTTACGCCGATGAACCTAGCCTCTGGCAGAGCCCCAAACCCGGTGTCATCCCAGCGAAAGCTGGGACCCAACTCACCGCCCGCACCAGCCGATAGATGGGTCCCAGCTTTCGCTGGGATGACAGCCGGTGGGTGGGCACGACTCAGCACAACACGCAACAGGCCGGGTGACACCGCAGGTGGTTCTGGCACCCTCAGTTCTGCACCACCACCGGGCGGGCGGGGTCCAGCGTCCACTGCGACATCGAACCATCATAGAGGCGCACGCCCTTGAGGCCGGCGACTTCGGAGAGGCCGAACCAGGCGATCGACGCGAGGTGTCCGGTGTTGCAGAAGGTGATGAGGCCATCGGTGTCGGTGACACCGGCCTGCTGCACCAGCGCATCGATGGCGGCCTTGGACGCGAACTTGCCGGCGTCCTTGTCCCAGAACTTGTCGAAGTTGAGGTTCACCGCGGTCGGGATGGTGCCGAGCGACTGCACGGTGTTGGTCTTTTCCTTGCCGATGAACTGGGCCACGGCGCGCGCATCGATCAGGTTGGTGTCGCTGGCGATCGCCTGTTCGACTTCAGCCACTTCGGCGCGCAGCTCGGGGCGGGGCTTGGCGGTGAAGCTGCCGGCCACCGGGGTCACGACGTCGGTCGAAACCGGCTGGCCGGAGGCGGCCCAGGCTTTGTAGCCGCCATCGAGCACGGTGACGTTGTCGTGGCCGAGCACCTTGAAAGTCCAGTAGACGCGGGTGGCGCCGCCGAATTCGGCGACGTCGCTGCCGGCCGGCACGATCACCACCTGGGTGTCGTCGCTGACGCCGAGCGCCGCGATCCTGGCCGAGATGTCTTCGAGCTTGGGCAGCAGGCCCGGGGCGCCGTCGATCTTGGCGCGCCAGCCATAGGTGGCGTACTGCGCTTCCACGGCGCCCGGCACGTGGCCGGCGGCATAAGGCGCGGTGGCGTCCTTGGGGGTGTCGCGGATGTCGATGATCACCAGGTCGGGCTTGCCGAGCTGGCTGTTGAGCCAGGCGGCGTCGACGAGGGGCTGGTCGGTCAGCCGCTCGGCCTGGGCGCTACCGGCGGCGGCAAAGCCAATGACAAGCGCCGTGGCGAGGACGTTGAAACGCATTGAAGTATTCTCACTCTCGAGCATGAACTTGGCCGTATCATAGTCGGATCGCCCCCTCCGATGCTGCCGACGCGTTTCCAAATTCGAGGGCGCGACAGGAATTTCCGTCGCCGGGTATCGGTCTCGCGGCAATCAATTTTCTTGTGAAGCCGTAGGCATATCGGTGGGCAGCCGCGATAATGCCGCGCAAATCAACGGCTCGTCGTGCCGGAAACCATTTCATGCGCCCTTTGCTCCGCCTGCTGCTCACCTGCCTGCTGCTGTTGTTGCCGATTGCGATCGCCCCGGCGTTCGCCGAGGAGGCGGTCACGGCGGCCCCCGCGTCACAGGTGCTCTCCTACGAGGGCGATGCGCAACTCGCCGAGCTCGCCGCCAAGGGGACGACGGTGGTGTTCTTCTATGCCGCCTGGTGCCCCAACTGTCGCGCCACGGTGACCGAGCTCAATGCCCGCTGGGATGAGGTGAACCCCGGCCTGACGCTGGTGATCGCCGACTACGACAAGGAGCAGGCGCTGAAAGCCCGGTTCGGCGTCACCTACCAGGATACGTTCGTCTTGCTGGACAAGGACGGCAAGGGCGTCGAGGTTTGGAACAGCGGTGGCGTCAACGGCCTCAACGCCCATACCAGCGCGCTCTGACTGCTGATGCTGCCGACCATCGCGCTCGCCTTCATCGCGGGCGTCATCACCATCCTTTCGCCCTGCGTGCTGCCGCTGTTGCCGATGATCCTCGCGACAGCAACGCAGCAGGGCAAGGCGCGTCCAACAGGGGTGATCGTCGGGTTCGTTCTGGCCTTCACTGCCGCGACACTGGCGCTCAGCGCCCTGGTGCGGCTGCTCGGGGTGCCGCCCGATATCAACCGCACACTGAGCGCTGTGATCCTCGCTCTGCTTGGCCTGGTGCTGATCATTCCCGGGCTGCAGCTGCAGTTCGAGCGGCTGGCGGGCGGGCTCGCCGGCCGCGCACCATCCAGCGACGGTACCGGGTTCGGCGGCGGCGTGGTGGTGGGCGTTGGGCTCGGACTTGCCTGGAGCCCGTGCGTCGGTCCGATCATGGCCTCGGTGATCACGCTGGCGCTCAACCAGTCGGTCGGGCCGGGGGCCATCGCTGTCACGCTGGCTTTCTCACTCGGTACGGCGCTGCCGATGGCGGCGGTGCTGTTCGGCGGCCGCCAACTGGTGCGCCGGCTCGACTGGTTTCAGCGCCATGCCGCCACCATCCAGCGGGTGTTCGGACTGGTGCTGCTGCTCACGGCGCTCGCCATCTGGCTCGGCTGGGATCGGACTTTGCAGATCCTGCTGCTCGAGTGGTTCCCGGGTTGGGAGGGACTGCTCACGAGCTGGGAACCGCAGGCGGTGGATGGCTAGGCCGAGGTTGGGCTCAAATTGCTCCACCAACTCGGTGTCATCCCTGCGAAAGCAGGGACCCAGCTCGCCGCGGCGCAAGTGGATATTTCCCAGCTTTCGCTGGGATGACATCCGGTGGGGAGGCAAAATAGCGCCCTCCAGCAGATCGACCTAGGGCAACAACCCGCGCGGCGGCGCCACCGAATTCCTGACGATCAGCTCGCTGCGCAGCAGCACGCTGTTGCGGTCCGGGCGGTTGCCTTCGAGCAGGCCGAGCAGCATGTCCATGGCGGCTTCGCCGATGCGGAGGCGGGGCTGCTTCATGGTCGTGAGCGAGGGGGTGACGAAGCTCGCGAACGAGATGTCGTCGAAGCCCATCACCGAGAATTGCCGCGGCAGGTCGTAGCGGCGGGCAGTCAAGGAGATGATCACTCCGAGCGCCGTGGCGTCGTTGACGCAGAGGAAGGCAGTGGGCAGTACGTCGCGCACGAACATGTGCTCGGTGGCCTGGCGGCCACTTTCGGTGGTGCCGTCGCCATCCAGGATCAAGAGCGGTTCGATGGCGATGCCGGCGCCTTCGAGCGCGGCGCGGTAGCCGCGCTCGCGCAGCTGGTTCACTGCCCGGCTGCTGGAGTGGCCGATAAAGGCGATGCGGCGGTGGCCCTGCGAAATCAAGTGCTCGGCAGCGAGGCGCGAGCCTTCGAAATTGTCGACGCCGACGAAGGGGATGTCGCTGTTGGGCACCGGCTCGTTCACCGCCACCATGGGCGGCAGGCGCGTCTCCTGGCCGGGCTGGGCGTGGCCGAAGGGCAGGTGGCCGGTGAGCAGGATCATCCCGTCGGCCTGGTTGGAACTGATGAAGCGCAGATAGTCGGATTCGCGCTCGGGATCGTTCTGGGTATTGCCGATCAGGACGCCATAGCCCCGCTTGCTGGCTTCGGTCTCGAGCCCGACGAGGATGTTGGAGAAGTTCGGGTCACCGACATCTGGCGCCAGAATCAGGATCATGTTGGAGCGCCGCATGCGCAGCGAGCGCGCCATGGCGTTGGTGGTGTAGCCGGTGCGGGCGATGGCGTCGTTGACGCGGCGGCGAGTCTCGTCGGCCACCTTGGTGGGCTCGTTGATAGCGCGGCTGACCGTAGCGATGGAAACGCCGGCAATTGCCGCAACGTCTTCGATCGTAGCCAGTTTCTGTTGCTGCACGCGCCGCTCCGTCCGCCGCCGCGGGCGGCGTGGTCTCACGAATCCCTTAGCAGAAGGCGCGGGTTCCGCCAGTCGTCACGTCGCGAGGCTACACGAATGATGCCTCATGTAAACCTTTACATCGATCATGAAAACCTTTACATCATCCGCCATGGAAGCAGAGCCAGGGGGAACCGGCCGCTTCCCGGGGAGGCTCATCGATTGTCGAATGCCGCTGACGCGTCAGCGCCGCCAGTACTCGCGGCCAACCGGATCTCGAAGTCGTTCAACGACGTGCCGGTGCTGTTCAGCGTCGATTTCGACGTCAAGCGCGGCGAAGTGCATGCGCTGATCGGCGAGAACGGCGCGGGCAAATCGACCCTCATCAAGATTCTTTCCGGCATCGAGCAGCCGAGCTCCGGCACGGTGATGCTCGACGGCAAGCCGGTGGTGCTGCCGCCCAACGGCCAGGCCGAGGCGCTGGGCATCGTGCTGATCCACCAGGAACTGAACCTCGCCGAACACCTGACGGTCGCCGAGTCGATCTTTCTCGGGCGCGAAATCCGCCGCTTCGGATTCCTTGATGTGGCACAGATGCGGTCGAAGGCCCGTTCCATCCTCGAAACGCTGCATGTGCATGTCGATCCTGATACGCGGATCAGCGCGCTGTCGGTGGCCGACAAGCAGATGGTCGAGATCGCCAAGGCGATCAGCCGCGATGCCCGAGTCTTGATCATGGATGAGCCGACGGCGGTGCTGTCGGTGGGCGAGACAGAGACGCTGTTCGAGCAGATCCGCCGGCTGACGGCGCGCGGCGTTGCCATCATCTTCATCTCGCACAAGCTCGACGAGGTCATGGCGCTGGCGAGGCGCGTCACCGTGCTGCGCGACGGGCAGTTGATCGCCACGGTCGGCACCGAGGTGATGACGCCGGATTCGGCGGCGCAGATGATGGTCGGGCGCGAGCTCACCAACCTCTATCCGCCCAAGCACGAACCGGATGTCGATGCACCAGTGGTGCTGTCGGTGCGCGGTCTCCAGGCGCGAGGGGTGCGCGAGATTTCGTTTGCGCTGAGGCGCGGCGAAATCCTGGGCTTTGCCGGGCTGATCGGTTCAGGTCGTACCGCGGTGGCCGAAGCGATCGTCGGGCTCGCGCATCGGAGCGCCGGCGAGGTGCAGGTCAACGGCAAGCCGGCCAATTTCAGCCGTGTCGCGCACTCGGTGAGCGCCGGCCTCGCCTACATGACCAAGGATCGAAAGGGCAAAGGCCTGCTGCTCAACATGGGACTCAGGCCGAACCTGACGCTCCTGACGCTGGGCAAGCACCTCAAGGCGGGCTTCCTCGATTTTTCCAGCGAGCAGAAGGCATTGGAGCGCGCGGTGCGCCGCTTCGATATCCGAGCCCGCGACCCCTCGGTTGCCGTCGGCCGCCTGTCGGGCGGCAACCAGCAGAAGCTGATGTTGGGCAAGACGATGGAGACGGAGCCCGAGATCATCATCATGGATGAGCCGACGCGCGGCATCGATGTGGGCACCAAGCAGCAGATCTATCACATCATCGCGGCCCTCGCGGCCGAGGGCAAATCGATCATCGTGATCTCGTCGGAAATGCAGGAAGTGATCGGGCTCAGCCACCGCGTGGTGGTGATGCGCGAAGGCCGCATGGCCGGGCTGCTCGAAGGGGCAGAGATCACCGAGGCGGAAATCATGCGGTACGCCGCAGGCATCAAGCAGAGTGGGAATGATGAGCGCATCAGCGCCTGACGCAACCGTAAAGCCGGCAAGCGGCTTTCGCCTCGACCTGAAGACCGTCGGCCCGCTGCTGGCGCTGGCGCTGCTGGTGCTGCTCGGCATCTCGCTCAACGAGAATTTCCTCAGCTACTCCAACCTCACCAACGTCCTGGCGCGCTCGTCGTTCATCGGCATCATCGCCATCGGCGCGACTTTCGTCATCACCTCGGGCGGGCTCGACCTGTCGGTCGGCTCGATGGCGGCGGTGATCGCCGGCATCATGATCATCGTGATGAACTCGCTGATCCCGTCGATGGGCATCACCTGGGGCGTCATCCTGATCGGCATGGCGGCAGGCCTCGTCATCGGCGGTGGGGCCGGCATCGGCAACGGCCTGATGATCACCCGCGGCCGCATCGAGGCGTTCATCGTGACGCTCGGCACCATGGGCATCTTCCGCTCGCTGGTTACCTTCCTCGCCGATGGCGGCACACTGTCGCTGAACTTCCAGGTCGCCGACCTCTATCGGCCGGTCTATTACGATGGGCTGTTCGGCGTGCCGTGGCCGATCATCGTCTTCGCCCTGGTGGCGATCGGCGGCGAGATCGTCATGCGACGCACCGCGTTCGGGCGCTATTGCGCGGCGATCGGCTCGAACGAGCAGGTGGCGCGCTACTCATCGATCAATGTCGATAACGTGCGGCTCCTGACCTACATCCTGCAGGGCGTCCTCGTGGGTGTTGCGGTGCTGCTCTACGTGCCGCGGCTCGGCTCGGCCTCGAGCACCACCGGTGTGCTGTGGGAACTCGAAGCCATCGCCGCGGTGATCATCGGCGGCACGACGCTCAAGGGCGGCTATGGCCGGATCTGGGGCACCGTGGTGGGCGTGGTGATCCTTGGGCTCATCGGCAACATCCTGAACCTCCAGAGCTTCATCAGCCCATATCTCAATGGGGCGTTCCAGGGCGTCATCATCATTCTGGCCGTGCTGTTGCAGCGAGGTCGTCGCACCAGCTGAAGCGCTTTCAGGAAAAGTTGCAGACTTTTCCGGTTCGAAAGCGCGGCAAGAAACAAGACATCGGCTTCACAAACGCCCGCAAGGAGCGGGCACCAACGGGAGGACTACATGAAATTGCTGAAATCCCTCATGGGAGCGGCGGTGATCGCCGGCGCTCTCGGCGGCAGCGCTTTGGCCCAGGACAAGGTCACCATCGGCGTCTCGGTGCCGGCGGCCGACCATGGCTGGACCGGCGGGGTCAACTACTTCGCCCAGCAGGCGATCGAACGGCTGAAGACCACCTACTCGAATGTCGATTTCGTCTTCGCTTCGGCACCCGACGCGCCCAAGCAGATCGCCGACATTGAGGATATGGTCTCGACCCGCAATATCGACGCGCTGGTCATCCTGCCGGGCGATCCGGATGCGATGACCTCGGCGATCAAGCAGGTGAAAGACGCCGGCAAGTTCGTCACCGTCGTCGATCGCCAGCTGTCGATCAACGGCGTCGAGAACCTCTATGTTGCCGGCGACAATCCGGGGCTCGGCGCCAACTCGGCCGCTTACTTCAAAGAAGCGCTGCCCGAGGGCGGCAACATCGTGATCCTCCGTGGCCTGCCGATCCCGATCGACCAGCAGCGGTTCGATGCGTTCGTGGCCGGTATCGAAGGCACCAACATCAAGGTGCTGGACGACGAGTTCGCCAACTGGAACCGCGATGACGGCTTCAAGGTGATGCAGGACTTCCTGACCCGCTTCCCCGACATCAAGGCGGTGTGGGCGCAGGATGACGACATTGCGCTCGGCGCCATCGAGGCGATCAAGCAGGCCGGCCGCGAGAACGACATGTTCATCGTCGGCGGCGCCGGCATGCAGCAGATGCTGCAGCGCGTCGCGGCAGGCGACAAGTTGGTGCCGGTCGATGTCAGCTACAGCCCGGCGATGATTGCCACGGCAATCGAGCTCACCACGTCGCACTTCACCGGCGGCATCCAGGTTGCCGGTCGCTACATCCTCGACTCGACGCTGATCACCAAGGACAACGCCGCCGAGTTCCTCGACGCCGAAAGCCCGTTCTGATCGAACGTTCTAGATGTGTTGGAAGGGGGGCGCTTCGGCGCCCCTTTTTCGTTTGAGAAGCGCCGCTCCTCCGGGAGGCAATGACTGCGTTGCGCTAGAAGCGGACGTTTGACTTTGTGTCCCTGCGATCTCTCGCTGGAATGCATCCCCACCCCGGCCAGGCCTTTGTCGAAGTGCTGACAGCATCATTGCCTCAAAGATGAGGCGGTTTGACCGTCTCGCTAATTGACCATGCTCGCAAGGCTTACCCGCGCCAGCATGGCGGGGACGATCACGCGATGAAATGGAGTCACGAACGCTAGGTAGGCGCGGCCCAGCAGGTTGTTCGTGCCGACGACCGAGAGCATGGCGACGACGCTGGAACCGTCCCCGGTTGGTCGTACCGTGATGGAAATTCGAAAGTTCAGGTGCTTGTCATCAAGACCGAGAACAATGCCGCCTGGTGATCTCCCGATCACCGGAAAGCCACCGATCACGTTCTCGTCGTGGCGGGACCTTCCTTTGAGACCAAAGGGCGCAACGAGCAGGTTGCGTAGCCCGAGAAGTGCCTCAATCCACGCCGGCGGGCGCTCCAGGATACGCCTGGCCGCATCTCGTGGTGCGAGATTTGTTTCGGGGATTGTTGTCGTGTAGCCATCGGCGAAGTCCCAATTGGGAAGCATCGACGCAGCAACCTCACCTGCGACAGCAAAGGGATAAACCTGAGTTGCCATGAGCTTCACCTCTCGATTGTGCCGGTGCGCCGGATCTTCTTTTGCAGCAGAAGCACGGCGTAGAGCAGTGCCTCGGCAGTCGGGGGGCAGCCAGGCACGTAGATATCGACGGGCAGGATCCGGTCGCAACCACGCACGACTGAATAGGAATAGTGGTAGTAGCCGCCGCCATTGGCACATGAACCCATGGAGATGACGTAGCGCGGCTCTGGCATCTGGTCGTAGACCTTGCGCAGGGCAGGGGCCATCTTGTTGGTCAGCGTGCCCGACACGATCATGACATCTGCTTGTCGCGGCGAGGCCCGGGGCGCGGCGCCGAAGCGTTCCATATCAAAGCGTGGCCCCGACACCTGCATGGCGCCCTCGATGGCACAACAGGCAAGGCCGAACTGCAGCCACATCATCGAGCCGGTTCGTGCCCAGGTGATCAAGGCTTGAGTGGTGGTGACAAGATAGCCCTTGTCGGCGAGGGCGTCTGAAAGCTCGATGTAGTTATCCGCGATCAAGGCGTTGGCAAATGCCATGGCAAGCCCCTTTGTCTGTTCCATACGCATGCGTATCTAACAAACGAGGTCGACAAAATCCATACGCGATCGTATGGTGTGACGCGTGGTCGCAATGTCAAGCGAGTCACCGTTGTGTCGGGACACAGGGGTTGCCATGGGCAAGCACAGCGGACGTTGCCTATGCGGCGCCGTCACATTCAGCCTTTCCGACGATCCGGTGGGTACGCGCGCTTGCTGGTGTCGCGATTGCCAATACATTTGCTCGGGCAATGCTTCGCTGAGCGTGTTCTTCCGCCAATCTGCACTACGTGTCACTGGAGCGGTGGCGGAGTTCTCGGCGATATCGGATGCAGGTAATCTGATCCGAAGACGCTTCTGCCCGATTTGTGGAACGCCGCTGTTCGCCGACGCACCTGCAGAGCCCGACTATCTGATCGTGCGGCTTGGCGCGCTGGACAACCGCGAAATCGGGGCTCCAGCAACTACCATTTGGACTGCATCAGCGCCAAGCTGGGCCTGGTTCGACCATGAAAAGCCGCACACACCCGGGCAGCCCCGCTAGGTCGTTGGCTTCTTTCGACTCTTTGGCCGCGGAGCCCTTGCGATCAGGTCCTCAACGAGAAAGTTGTAGGTTTCGTCCTCGGCTAGGCTCGAACTGGATGCTCGCGCTGCAAACAGTCCTATGAGCGCGAGGTGCATGACCTTGCTCAGCAGCATAGCGGTGGCACCATCATAGCCAAGCGAACCGATCTGACTGGCGAGAAACGCCGTGCGCGCCTCTTCGACGCGAGAAAAGCGTTCGCCAATATAGGGGTCGTGCGAAGCCCAGGCGCGAATGGCCGATTCTGTTCGCGCGACATCAATGCCGTGCGTCTCTGCATGCAAGGCATCCCTCGCCAGGCCGCGAAGGCCCTCGACAGGGTCACCGGCCAACTTGGCGCGATCTATCAGATCCGCTGTACCGTCACGCTCCCACAGGTCGAACATGGCGACGAGCAACGCCGGCCGGTCGGCGAAATGCCAGTAGAACGACCCTTTGGACGCTCCAAGTGTCTTTGCAATCCCCTCGACCGACACGGCGTCGATGCCACCGTCCGCTAAGGCGCGCATGGCCGCCCAGGTCCAGTCTTCCGGTTGCAAGGTGTTCTTTCTGGGCATGGATTCCTAGCCAGTGGCAATTTGATACGCGAACAGCGCATCGAACTTGGGCAGATACTTACGACAATCGCTTCCTCCGCCCAATGCCAAAACAAGCGCACCGGGATTGACGCCGCACGAGCACACAACATACGTATCCGTATGCAAACATACGGATACGTATGTTTCACCTCCCCGTTGTCACACAGGACGCCGGGTGAGCCTCGCAATAGCGGCACAGTCACGTCGCAGACCAACGGAGCAAGAAAATGGAAGGCACTTTTACGGGTGTAAAATGGGACGAGGTCGAGTTCGGTGAAGTGGCAGGAGGCGGCAAGCTGGCCCGAGCGTCGATCCTCAATCGCTATGAGGGTGGCGTCGATGCCGATGGCGCTCTTGAATATCTCCTGGTCTATCGCGCCGGTAGGCCAGTGACATTCTCTGGCCTGGAGAGGGTAGAGGCAAAGTCAGGAGGCGACGGAAGCTTTGTGCTGTGGCACGAGGGAACGTTCAGTTCGGAGGACGGGGTTAGCGGCAAGGTCGTGGTTATCGACGGCATGGGAACCGGTCGCTTCGCATCATTCACTGCAACAGGCACCATCTCGTCCCGCCCTGGCGAGCATCACGGCACTTATGTGCTGGTCCCACAAGGCAAGTAGCAAATGGCCGCCACACTTCGCATTCTCTGCGCAGCACTTGGCGCGATTGCCTTGGCCATCGCCATGTCAATGCTGTTGCAAGGCCCCGAAGCCACCCTGTCGACCGGGAAGCAGGCTTATCACGCACTTTCGGGTACAGCGAGCATACCAGGACCGATCTGGTCAGCTGACATGGACAGCGAATTACGGTTCTACGCCGCAATCTGGGGTAGCTATGGCGTCTTGTTGCTTTTGGTGGCGAAGAATCTGGAACGCCGACTTCACTGGATCCCCTGGCTCGCCACGGTCTTTTTCTTTGGTGGAGTGGGTCGTGTCATCTCGATCTTCAGCATTGGCCCCCCTCACCCGTTCATCATCATCCTGACGGTGATAGAACTGGCTATGCCGCTATTTTTCTGGGCCTGCTGGGCCAGGTTGCGGATAAGTCGGCACCGACATTCTCCGCAGGGGCACGTGCGATAACTTGCCTCACCACTTCCATACGTATGCGTATGGTCATTTGTCGAGATAGCGCATATCCATACGCTTCCGTACAGATGGAGGTGAGGATGCTCACAACGACGACACGCGCGTCCGACCGGACGCGCCGTTATGCCCTTCTTGCTGCAGCAGCACTTTGTGCTGCGGTGCTCGGGTACCATGTCTTGAGCACGGGCGAGGTGATGGATCCCGTCTACGCCGCGGCTTTGCCGACTGAGGCGAAGGGTATTCTGGATGTACTCTGGTACGATATGGCCCTGCTGATCGCACTTGGCGGCCTCGGGATGATAGCGGCCGCCTACAACCCGAGGTGGCGAGTGCCGCTCGCCTGGTTCGTCGGCGGTCATTACCTGGCGTTGTCGGCAATATGCCTCGTCTTCAGCTTCAGTTGGTTCGGCGAGGCCTGGAGCCTAATACATTGGGCCGTGTTTGCTCCAATGTCGCTGGTCACGATATGGGCTGCCAAGTCATGACGCATCGCACAGACCGAATGGTTCATTGGGCCGGTTGGATAATCGCTCTCTATGGTTGCGCACACACCACAGGCGCACTGACTGTGGAAGGCGCCGCGTCACATGCAGGTGCATGGTTCAGCGGTGCGCTTTGGAACGAGAGCTTTTCCGCCATGTCTCCGGCGGGGAGTGCCTTCTGGTTCAGTTTGGAGAGCTTTGGCATTCCATTGATCCTGATCGGTCTCATCGTTGTGTGGATGTACCGCAAGGACATCGCACCACCAGCTTTCCTGCCGTGGTGCCTGATCGGGTGGACCATCATCGACGCTGCAGTTCTGCTCCTTACGCCTTGGCCGCTGATGCTGATCGCAGAAATTCTCCTCGTGGTGGGCATCCGCAGAAGCGATCGGAAACGATCGCAGGGGAGACGGTCGCCTGAACGCGGTGATTTGCAGGGTAGCGTAACGTTCAAGGCCGGTATCGAAACCGCTGACCAATCGACTTGAATGGCCCCATTCAATCGAGTTGTCACAATGTTCGATACAAAGATCGCCGTGATCTACGCAGCGACCTCATTTCGCGGCAAGCGCTCAACGTAACCGCCTTCCACTGCTGAATGGTAGCGCGTAGTTCGCAACAATCAAATGGAGACGATCTAATGTGGGACCTGAGTATTAGAACCGCAGTTCGAAGCGACATGAGTGCGCTCAACCTTGTGAAGCGAGAAGCGTCCCTCGCCGCCGATGCCTACCGGCAATCACTCCTGGCAAATCCAGAGTTCCTACTCGTTGCGTCAGGGCGGGTCGAGGCAGCCTGTGTTTTGTTAGCCGAAGTTGATCGTGAGATAGTAGGCATGATCGACGTTTCAGAACGCCCAGGTGGTATTGAAGTGGAAGGCCTGTTCGTGAAAACCGCGTGGTGGAGGCGAGGGATTGGTCGAGCCTTGATGGAGGAGGCATTAGCCCGCTTCAGCGATGCATGGGGCCCGGAAATGCAGGTCATCGTCAGCCCCGATGCTGAGGGCTTCTATCAAGCGTGCGGCTTCATCAGCCACAAAGAGACAAGTACACTATTTGGCCCTGCGATACTCATGCGCCGCTTCGCATCAGTCCTACCAAAGCCGACTGCTCATCCTTGATGAGTATCCACACTGGGCAACAAGCCGACGTTGGCACAGGCCGTTTCGGCACATCAGCGAAGGTTGCTTGAGTTCTTTTCCGTGCGTCGCCCCGAATGCCCTCTGATGGCGCAGTTCTGCGGCCGCAGAAGTGGGCCGTTCTCGCCGCAGGCCGGTTGAACCACAGGCTCATCAAGCCAGCGTGGCTATGCACGCCGAACTTGCGGAAGATGGCGACGACGTGCTGGTGCGTGGTGGATTCGGCAAGGCCGAGCTGATGGGCGGCACGCTTCTCAGCCGCTGCAGCACTTTGTGTTCGGTCGGAGTGAGCGGCGCGGAGGCGAGCAGCAGGCCATGGCTCAGCATGAGCTGACGGTGGAACCATTTGATGTCCCGCAGCGCATGACGAGCGGCTCGATGCTCGCGTCGGCGATGGGCCCGGACGAGTAGAAGCCGAAATGCCACTCGCAATCCCGGATGAGGGAATGCCGACGAACACGGCGTCGTAGACATCGGCGCTGCGATAGTCTGTCGGTAGAACGCCGACTTGAACCATCCGGCGGCAGCTCGCCGCAGCGCACCAAGGCCGAGCTTGGCCCAGCCTTGTCGTCACACCCGGAGGTCCATCGGGGCTGCGGCGCGCTACCTGCCATCCCACCACGCCAGGTAGTCCGAGGTGAACCGTGCGGCCAGTTGCTCGGTGACATTGGGCATGATGATCGCATGGGCGTCGTCGCCGGTGCAGGCCAGCTGGTAGCGCTTGATGATGTCCTCGCTCGGTTGCGGAAAGAGCACCGTCAGCGCGTGCGGGTTGAGCAGCACCGGGACGCCGGCGTCGCGAAGCTCCTCGGCAAGCCTGGTTGCCCGCGCCACGCAGCGCTCGGCATCGCGTCGGAAGCCAAGGCGACCGTGGCCGAACAGCCGAGCCCACAGCGCCAGCACCGCGTGCCCGTTGCGCGAGCCCATAAGGGTCGTGTCGTTCGACCGCAGATAGGCCACGGCGGACGCCACGCGCTCGACATGGCGTCGCAGCGTCACCAGAACGCCGCACGGCATAGTGGTGCCGATCATCTTGTGGCCCGACGTCGACAGCGAGTCGATCCCGTGCCGGAAGCTCGGCTGCAGGCGGTCCGGCACGCCTTCGAGGAACGGCAGCACCATGGCGTTGAGCGCCCCATCGACATGCACGAAACGCCGTTGCGCCGGAAAGCCGCAATCCTCAAGCACCGCCATCGCGCCAGCGATATCGTCATGTGCGCCCTTGACCGTCGTGCCGCAGGTCAGCGCCACGATGACGAAGGCGCTGCGCAATCGTGAGAGCACCCGCCGCAGATCCGACAACGAAACTTCGCCGGATGGTTCGCAATCGACCGTCTGGGTGGTCATCCTGAGGATGCGGGCAGACTTGGGTATCGAGTAGTGGGCTTCCCGCGGGTAGACCAGGATGGCATCCGGGAAGGCTTCGCGCGCCAGGTAGAGGGCCCAGAAGTTGCCTTCCGTGCCGCTGGCGCCGACCGAGCCCCAGTAGTCGTCGCGATTGTCGCACTGCCACAGCTCCATCAGCCAGTCGACCACCTCGCGTTCGAGGTCGCAGACCTCCGAGCCGTAGTGCGACCCCGCGTAGGGATCGCCGAGATTGTTGACCAGGTAGCCGGCGAAGCGGGATGCCGCGGGCACGTCGCCAGCGAGGTTGTAAGGGTAGCCGAGATGGTTGGCATGGGCTGTCTTCAGCCGGTTCTCGATGCGCGCCAGCGTCAGGTGATCCGCGGTTGGGCGAGGCAGCACGAGGGCGCCCGGGGTCATGGCTTCAACGATCATTGTATCCTCCTCTGTCTGGGCAAAGCTTGGCGGCGTGCTGTGGACAGGACGCTGCCGTATGGTGTTCCGAGATTGGCTTTGGCGAGGCTTCGCTTGCCTCGAAGGGGTGCGGCACAACTTCGGAGACGAAGCTGCCGCGCTCCCGGGAATAAACGAGCCGCGTCAGGCGGCCGGCGAACTCGGTGAAGCCACGCATCGTCGCCCCCTCATTTCGCCGTCGCGGCACGCTTGCCGCCGCCGAGCAGCAGCAGGTCGGCCCTGACCCACAGCACGTGGCAGACGATCAGCACCGCCGGCTGAATCAGGGCGATGAGCTGTGCACCGCTGCCGATCTGGTAAATCATGCCGAGCCCGGCGGCGCTGACGGCCGGGGCACGGCCGACCAGCACGGCGAGGCGGAACGGGTCGGGCCAGCTTTGAGGCCAGAGCGGCGGGCCGACAGCGTCATCGCCGAAGATGGCGCTGCCGAGCTTGCCGAGGACGACGAAAGCCCCAGTGGCGAGCGCCAAAAGCGGCTGGCCGAGCAGCAGCAGGCTGATCGAGAGCGCCGCTCCGCCGGCAGCCGACAACAGATCGCCGAGCCGGGTCAGCCGCTGGTTCGGCGCCGCCCCATGCTGCCACGCCCGGTAATAGACCTCGCCGCCGACGAGGAAGATCAGCGTCGCGATGGTGAAGGCGAGGGCCTGCGGGCTGCCGGCGAAGTAGCTGAACAACAGGTCCGTGCCGGTCTTCGACGATCCGGCGGCGCTGGCGAATTGCAGGCCCAGCGCGGTGGCGAGGCCGAGTACGTTGCCGACATTGTAGTAGCCGCCCGGGCCCTCCAAACGCGCGGCAAGGGCGTCGACCAGGCCCGCTTGCCGCGACACGCGGCGGGGCGTGGAGATGTCTTGGGTAACGGTCACGATCTTCTCCCTGCTCGTTGATCGAGCGAGGGAAAGGCTAAGCCGGCGCGCCGGCATCAAAATCGGTGACGCCGCCTAGGGAGACGATTGTCGAGTACCCAGTATTGCCCTCGGCGCCGCCCTGTTTTTGCGGGCGTACGGCATAGGTGGTTTCCCCTAACCGCCGGAGCGCTACCTACAGGGCTTCGGCCTCGACCGGCGTCAGCAACCAGGGTTCGGTGCGCAGCCGCAGCATCACTTCGATGCGGTTGGCGGCGCTGAACTTGCCCAGCACTGCCGAGACCTGGTGCTCGATGGTGCGTGGCGAGCGCGACAGGTGCCGGGCGATATCCTTGTTGGACTTGCCGTCGGCAATCAGCTGCAGCACCTGGTGCTCGCTCTGGGTGAGGCCCAGCGGATGCTGCCGCGAAGTGGCATAGGGCCCGCGACGCGATTTGGGCATCTCCTCGGCCAGACCCAGCCGCTGCGCCAGGCGGCGCGCCAGGGCTGCCGCCTGACGCGCCTCGATGGTCTCGAACGTGGCAATTGCCTGGCCCAGCGCCGCACCCGCGTCCGCTCCCGCAACCTGCATCGAGGCGATACCGGCTTCGTAGGGCAGCCCGAGCCTGGTCCACTCCGCGGCAGCCCGAGCGGGTTGTCCGGCAAGTTCCAGCGCCCATGGCGCCGGCAGCTCGCCCAAGCGTGCCGGAACGTCGCTCGGCATCAATGAGCGGCGCCACCAGGCTGCCAGTTCGCCCAGGTCCCATGCCCTCAGCCCAGTGAGGTCGATGGTGGTGAGCGCAGTCAGTTGCTGGCGCGCCGCATCCAGGTCTTCCTTGAGCCATGCGGCTTCGGCCAGCGCGATGCGTACTGGAAAGATGCGTTGCGGCTCGCCCGTGGGCAGCCCCTCGTCGAGGGCCCGCAGCAAGGCCCGCTCGCCATCGGGCAGGTTCATCCGCATACGCACCCGGCCCAGCACCGTGAGCGCCGGCAGGTGCATGACGACCGGCAGCCGCTCCATGGCGATGACACCCTGCGCGATGGTCTCGGCCTCGCGCAACCGGCCCTGTTCCATACGCAACTGCGCCTGCCGGCCAAGCAGATACTGCGTCGATGAATCGAGGTCGTGCCGGGCGGCGAAGGCAATGCCCTCGGCAAGCAGGCGCTCGGCCAGTTCGAAATCCTTCGACACCACCGCGTGCTCGGCGAAGTTGGTGTAGGCGCGCGCCGCGTGATCATGAAAGCCATGCTGCAACGCCAGCGCCAGACCTTCCTCCATCACCTCGCGCCCGCCGGGCCGGGAATCGAACAGCATGGCAGTGCCGACATTGTTGAGCGCGTGCACCCGCGTCTCGACAACGCCGAGTTCGTCGGCGAGGCGAATGGCCCGGCGCCCCCAGTCGATCGCTTCTGCAAACCGATAGTGCAGCATATTGAGCTGCGAGCGCGTGCTGTAGGCCATCGCCAGTTCCGGCCCGGGTCCGGTGCCCTCGACTTCTTCCACCGCGAGGTCGGCGAAGTTGCGCGCCTCCGCCCCTTCACCGCGTCGCCAGTGCAGGCGCGACAGGAGGCGGTAGTTGAGACTGATCTTGGCGCGTTGCCGAGTTCGCGCCAGATGGCGATGGCGCGGTGGTGGCTCGCAATGATCGCATTGTAGTCGAACAGTCCGAGGCTTGCCTCGTAAGCCCAGCTTTCGTGCAGCTGTGCGGCGACCGCCGGCTCTGCGATGTCGGCATACTCGAGAGCCGTCTGGAGGAACGAGGCCGCCTGCTGGTGGGCGCCCAGCCGCGACGCCTGCGCGGCGGCACGCGGCGCCAGGGCCAGCACCCCGGCCCCGTCCTCGGCGCCAGCCGCATGGTGCACACGGCGCGCCAGATGCAGCATGCTGTCCTGCCCGGGGAGGGCCGCCAGAGCGGCTTCCACCTTGGAATGCAGTGAACGCTGCAGGCTCGACGACAGGCGATCCAGTGTCGCTCGCCGCGCCAGTTCGTGTCGAAACGAGATATCGCCCTGGGGGTCGCGCCGAAGCAGGCCACGCCCCACTGCCATGTCCACCAGGTCTTCGGCATCGGCGCCGAGCAGCGCCTTGATCAGGCCTAGTTCCATGTTCCCGGGCACGATGCTCATCATCTCGAGCACGTCGCGTTCGCCGGGAGTGAGGCGCGCCAGCCGCGACCACACCGCATCGCGGATGGAATCGGGGACGCTGCCTGCCTCGCTACCCCCGGTTGCCAGCAGTTCGGTGACGAAGAACGGATTGCCCGCCGTGACGCGGTAGAGTTCATCGCCCGACTGCCCGGCTTCGACAGCCAGTTCATGCACCGCTGCAGGCGACAGTGGACCGAGCTTGATCCGGGTTACCGCCGCGGCAGGCAGGTCGCCGAGCACGTAGGACAGCGGATGGGTGGGGCCGATCTCGTCACTACGCGCCGTGAGCACCACCATCGCCCGCAGCAGGCCAATCCGCCGGCCCAGATACTTCACGAGATCCAGGGTGGCGTTATCGGCCCAGTGCACGTCCTCGAAGATCAGGATGAGCGGGTCGCCGTCATCCTGCAGTTTGTTGAGCAGGGCCGGGAACAAGCGATCGGGCGGAGCCGATTGCTCCAGCAGGGCAGCGATACCGGCGCCCATCGAGCGGCCCATGTCGTGCAGCGGCCCCAGCGGCCGCGGCGTGAACAGCGCTTCGCACCATCCCCACGCCACCTTGAACTCTCCGGCATGCTGTTCTGCAAACTCCTGCAGCAGCGTCGTCTTGCCGATTCCCGCCTCGCCCTCGATCAACACAGTGCCGCCATGCCCGGCCGCAGTGCGTTCTCTTACCGCTCGCAAGACATCAAGTGGGGCCGACCGTTCCAGTAACTTGCTCATTGCTTGCCACACTGCCGCCCCATACCGACAAAGTGCGACCTATAACTTTGTTGGCAATGCGGCACCGTTACCGGGGTGCGTCGAATTTCTGTTAAGTCGGCAGGCACTGCGGGCGCTGCGGAAAAAACGAAGGCCGGGCTGTTGGCCCGGCCTTATCGTCACATCCCTGAGGTACAGGGAGGATATTGGAGCGGGCGAAGGGATTCGAACCCTCGACCCTAACCTTGGCAAGGTTATGCTCTACCCCTGAGCTACACCCGCACTCCATCGGCTCTTTACGATGCTTAGTTCCCGTGGGAAACTTGGCAGCGCCGAACCGCGCGCCTATATGCCCAATCGAAAGCGGGTTTGCAACCCATAATTCTGGTCTCATCACGCGCGGGAAAAAGCTTGCCTCCGGCCCCCATCGGAGCGCAAGAAAACCAAGGAAAGACAGGCCTCTCGGTGGCCCGTCGCGGCAGGAAAAGCACAGCATGTCCCTCAACGACCTCAACCCGGCCTCTCAAAATTCTTCGCCGCCCGCCGGCGCGCTGATCAAGGATTCGACCGATCGTGCTTTCAAGGCCGACGTGATCGACGCCTCGCTCGAGGCCCCGGTGCTGGTGGATTTCTGGGCGCCGTGGTGCGGCCCGTGCCGGCAACTGACGCCCAACCTCGAGAAGGTGATCAACGAGAAGGCCGGCAAGATCCGGCTGGTGAAGATCAATATCGACGAGAACCCGGGCGTCGCGGGCCAACTGGGCATTCAGTCGATTCCGGCGGTGTTCGCCTTTGCCGGCGGCCGGCCGGTCGACGCCTTTCTCGGGGCGATCCCCGAAAGCGAGGTGCGGCGCTTTGCCGACAAGGTGATCTCGGCCGCTCCGGCGGGCCAGCCGCAGGCCGGCTCCATCGAGGAGGAAATCGCCAATGCGCTGACCGCCGCCGGCGAAGCGCTGAAGGTGGGCGACCTCAACCAGGCGGCGCAGATCTATGGCATGGTGCTGCAGCACCAGCCGGAGAATGCCGCAGCGATCGTCGGCATGGCCAAGGTGTTCCTTGCTGCCGGCGAGCCGGACCAGGCCCAGGCAGTGCTCGACACCATGCCGGAAGAGGGGCGCAAGGGCGACGACTATACCTCGACGCTGGCGGCGCTGAAGCTGCTCGGCGAGGCTGCCGAGCTCAGCGAAACCGACGAGCTGGCGGCGCAACTCGAGAAAAATCCCGACGATCACCAGGCGCGGTTCGACCTCGCGGTAAAGTACAATGCCGAGGGCAAGCGCCTCGAAGCTGCCGAAGCGCTGGTGGCGCTGATGCGTCGCGACCGCACCTGGAACGAGGACGGGGCGCGCAAGAAGCTGCTCGAACTGTTCGAAGCCTGGGGCCCCAAGGACCCCGCCACGTTGAAGGGCCGCCGGCTGCTGTCGGCGCTGCTGTTCAGCTGAGCCATTGGTTGTGCTGGAGCCATGATGGCTCCAGTTTCGTAACTCGCGAGGAGCCGGACCGGCTCCAGGTTTTTGATTGTCGCGCGGTCGAAGCGGAGAAGTCTTAAACTTCTCCTGACCACGCTCCCGGAGGCGCCCGTGTTGAAGCGACCGAATTCTCCCGCCGACCTGCCCGCCAGCGTGCCGCTGTTCCCGCTGACCGGCGCCTTGCTGCTGCCCTATGCCCGGCGGCCGCTCAATATCTTCGAGCCGCGCTATGTCGAAATGATCGACCATGCGCTCAGGGGTGACCGGCTGATCGGCTTGATCCAGCCGCGTGACACCTCCGAGGAAAGCCCGAAGGGCCGGGCGCCGCTGCAGCGCATCGGCACGGTGGGCCGGATCAGCCATTTCGAAGAGGTGGAGGAGGCCCGCTACTTCGTCATCCTCGAGGGGCTGTGCCGGTTCGAGCTCATCAAGGAAATGCCGACCATGACGCCGTTCCGGCGCGGCATGATCGCGACGGATGCCTTTGCTTCGGATTTCGACCGCGAGTTCGGCGAGGAGGCCGTGGACCGACCGCGCTTCCTCAAGATGATGCGCGACTATGCCGAGTTCGGCAATTTCGACCTCAACTGGGACGAGATCGAAAAGACCGGCACCGCCGACCTGGTCAATTTCTGCGCCATGGTCTCGCCCTATGGGGCGGCCGAGAAGCAGGCATTGCTCGAGGCCGATACGCTCGAAACCCGGGCCGAGACGCTGATCGCCATGGCCGAGTTCGAGATGGCCAAGGGCGACGACCGGGCGTCGCCGCTCAATTGAGCGCGGCAACCCCGGCAGAGGCAGCGGCCAATCTCCGCCACGTGGTGGATGTGAAGACGCTCGAGATGCTGGTCTGTCCCCTGACCAAGACCCGCCTGACGCTTTCCGCCGACGGCACCGAGCTGATTTCGGTCGCGGCGCATCTGGCATTCCCGATCCGCGAAGGCGTGCCGATGCTCAGCCTCGATGAGGCGCGGGAGATCGAGCAGGGCGATATGGGCCGCAACCTGCCGCGACTGGGCTAGGCGCGGTCAGCGGCAAGCTGCACGACTTGCGGTGTCATCCCCGCAAGAGCTGGACGCATTCCACCACGGGGCGAGCACCACCCGCCGGGTCATTCCCGCGAAAGCAGGGAACCTCTGTTTCGGTGTCTGCCGCACGATCGCAAACGGAGTTCCCCGCTTTCGCGGGGATGACACCGAGTTTAGGTCGCTACCTGGTGCCAAGCTCGCCAACAGCTTCTCAGAGTCAACCAGGCCGTGAAATGCTCTGCTCGCGAACGACTTGATTCCCTCCGGCCATTGCTTCATTACAGCCGGCACCGAAAGGGGTATTGCCATGGAAAAGTTCACGAGCCTGACGGGCGTCGCCGCGCCGCTGCCGATCATCAACATCGACACGGACATGATCATTCCCAAGCAATACCTCAAGACCATCAAGCGCACCGGGCTGGGCACGGCCCTGTTTTCCGAGATGCGCTATAATGAAGATGGCACCGAGAATGAGAGCTTCGTGCTCAACAAGCCAGCCTATCGGCAGGCCAAGATCATCATCGCCGGCGACAATTTCGGCTGCGGCTCGTCGCGCGAGCACGCGCCGTGGGCGTTGCTCGACTTCGGCGTGCGCTGCGTGATTTCCACCAGCTTCGCCGACATCTTCTACAATAACTGCTTCAAGAACGGCATCCTGCCGATCGTGGTAACGCCCGAGCAGCTGGCGCTGCTGATGGACGACGCGGAGCGCGGCTCGAACGCCACGATCAGCGTCGATCTCGAGAGCCAGACGATCAGGGGCCCGGATGGCGGTTCGATCCATTTCGATATCGATCCGTCGCGCAAGCAGACGCTGCTCGAGGGGCTCGACGATATCGCGACGACGCTGAAGGCCGACCCGGCGATCTCAGGGTTCGAGAAAAAGATGGGCCAGGACCGGCCCTGGCTCTGAGGCGCCGGGAATGGTCCTCCACATCTCCTCGGGTTCGCCGTTCGAGAAAAAGATCGGCTACTCGCGTGCCGTGATCGACGGCAACATGGCCTATGTCTCGGGCACCACCGGCTATGACTACAAGACCATGGTGATGCCCGAGGATGCCGGCCAGCAGGCGCGCAACGCCTTCGCCACCATCCAGCAGGCGCTCGAAGAAGCCGGCGGCACCATCAAGGATACGGTGCGGGTCCGCTATTACATCACCGACATGGCGCATTACGATGCGCTGGTGGCGGTGGCCGGCGAGGTGTTCGCCGACATCCGACCCGCCGCCACCATGGTGGTGTGCGGGCTGACCCGCCCCGAGATGAAGCTCGAGATCGAAGTGACCGCCCGCTTCGGCGCACACGGACGCTGACGCAGGTGCAGATCAGGCTCAAGCTCAACCCCTTGGGTCGTGACGTGGCGGTGGTGCGCAATGGGTTGCGCGCCTACAACAAACAACAGACGGGCGGCATCACCCCGCAGAATGTCGCGCTGCTGCTTTACGATGCAAACGACAAGCCAGTTGGCGGGCTAACCGCGACCGCGGTGCTGGATTGGCTGTTCGTCGAGTGGTTGCACGTGCCGGCCGAGTTGCGCGGCAAGGGGCATGGGCGAGCATTGATGGCAGAGGCAGAGGCCTTCGCTCGTCAACGTGGCCTGCTCGGCGTCTGGCTCGATACCTTCAGCTTCCAGGCTCGGCCGTTCTACGAAAAGCTCGGCTTTTCAGTGTTCGGCACGCTGCACGATCATCCGGTCGGCGGCGCCCGCTATTTCATGCAGAAGCGGTTCGACGCCGCCTGACGGCGCCGGGCACGCAACTGATCGTCACCAGCGGGCCGAGGGGGCGAATGCCTGGGCGCTTTAGGCGTTCGTCGGCCTTGCAGGGGCGGGGCAAGTAGCGATAAGTCCCGCGCCAGCATCATCCTATAATTGAGGATCACCCATGGCTCAGAAACTCTTCCTTCTCCCCGGCGACGGCATCGGCACCGAGATCATGAAGGAGGTCGAGAAGGTGATCGCCTGGCTCAACAGCCAGGGTGAGACGGACTTCACCTTCGATACGGGCCTGGTCGGCGGTTGCGCCTATGACGCGCATGGCGAGGCGATTTCGGAAGAGGACATGCAGAAGGCGCTTGCCGCCGATGCCGTGATCTTCGGCGCGGTCGGCGGGCCGAAATGGGACAAGGTGCCCTATGAGAAGCGCCCGGAGGCGGGCCTGCTCCGCCTGCGCAAGGACCTCAAACTGTTCGCCAACCTCCGTCCGGCGATCTGCTACCCGGCGCTGGCCGATGCCTCGTCGCTGAAGCGCGAGCTGGTCGAGGGCCTCGACATCCTGATCGTCCGCGAGTTGACCGGCGGCGTCTATTTCGGTGAGCCCAAGACCATTACCGATCTCGGCAACGGCCAGAAGCGCGCCATCGATACCCAGGTCTACGAGACCTATGAAATCGACCGGATCGTGCGCGTCGCCATGGATCTCGCCCGAACCCGCAAGAACAAGGTGCACTCGGCCGACAAGAAGAACGTCATGAAGTCGGGCGTCCTGTGGGACGAGGTCGCGCAGGCAGTGGCCAAGGATTATCCGGATGTCGAGTTCCACCACATCCTTGCCGACAACGCGGCGATGCAGCTGGTGCGCAACCCTAAGCAGTTCGATGTGATGGTGACGGACAACCTGTTCGGCGACATCCTGTCGGACGCGGCGGCGATGCTCACCGGCTCGCTCGGCATGCTGCCCTCGGCCTCGCTCGGCGCCCCCGATGCGGTGACCGGCAAGCGCAAGGCGCTGTACGAGCCGGTGCATGGTTCGGCGCCGGACATCGCCGGCAAGGGCGTCGCCAACCCGATCGCCATGCTGGCCAGCTTCGCCATGGCGCTGCGCTATTCGTTCAACCTCGTGGCGCTGGCCGACCGGCTCGAAGCGGCGATCTCGAGCGTGCTGGCGGATGGGCTGCGCACCGGCGATATCGCGCAGGACAATCGCAAGACCGTCGGCACCGAAGAAATGGGCGCCGCGATCCTCAAGAAGCTGGCGGCGTAAGGTCCACCCGTCCCTTCTCCCCTAAGGGGTCGCAGGACGAGGGCGCAGCCCTCGCCTGGTGGCCGGAGGCCGGTTGAGGGGTGAAGCGGCCGCAACGAGCGCTCGCTGAGACGCTGAACCCCTCACCCAAGTTTCGCTACGGACCTTCGGTCCTGGCTGCACCTCCCCTCTCCCGTTAGGGGAGAGGGGAGAGCCTTCGTTCATCTTCGCTTCAGGTGCGCTATGGTTTTTCCGGCTCAATCGGGGATGTCGTATTATGACTTACGATCTGCGCAAGCTGCTTAACCGCGCCGTCGACCATGCCGTCGACTATCGCGCCTCGCTCAACGAACATGCCGGCCGCCCGGACCATAGCTATGCCGAAATGCGCGACCGGCTGCTCGAGCCGCTGCCCGAAACGGGCATGGCGCCTCCTGATGTGCTCGAGGAACTGGTCCGGCGCAGTGCCGGTGGGTTGATGCCGATCACCGGCCCGCGCTTCTTCGGCTGGGTGATGGGCGCCTCGCATCCGGCGGGCGTCGCGGCCGACTGGCTGGTCAGCGCGTGGGGCCAGAATGCCGGCTATCACACCCCGACCCCGGCAGCCGCGGCGATCGAGGAAGTGGCCGAACACTGGCTGCTCGATATTCTCGATCTGCCGCGGGAGAGTTCGATCGGTTTCACCACCGGCGCCACCGTCGCCGGCGCCGTGGGGCTTGCCGCGGCGCGTACCCGGGTGCTGCTCGATGCCGGCTGGGATCCCGATGCCGATGGGCTGTTCGGCGCGCCGCCGGTGCATGTGCTGATCGGCGACGATGCGCATTCCTCGATGTTCTCGGCGCTGCAATTGATCGGCTTCGGCTATCGCCGGCTGATCCGCGTCGCCACGGACGGGCAGGGCCGGATGAGCGTTGCCGCGCTCGATGCGGCGCTCAGGGGGCTGAGCGGCCCCAAGATCGTCATCGCGCAGGCCGGGCAGATCAATACCGGGTCCTATGACCGGTTCGATGACATCATCCCGATCGCCCATGCCGCCGGCGCCTGGGTGCATGTCGATGGCGCGTTCGGGCTCTGGGCTCGCGCCACCCCATCGCTCAAGCACCTGACCGCGGGGATCGAAGCGGCGGATTCCTGGGTTACCGACGGGCATAAATGGTTGCAGGTGCCGTACGATTCCGGTTTCGCCATCGTCCGCGACCGCGAGGCGCATCAGCGCGCCATGACGCAATGGGCGAGCTACCTGCCGACCATCAGCCCCACCGACCGGGTGCCCTCGGCTTTCGTGCCGGAGCTGTCGCGGCGGGCCCGCGGCACCCCGGTGTGGGCAATGTTGAAGACGCTGGGGCGGCAGGGCGTGGCGGAGCTGGTCGAGCGGCACGTAGCGCTCACCAGGCGGATGGCCGAGCGGCTGAGCGCCGAGCCGGGTATCAACCTCAGGAACGAGGTGACCATCAACCAGCTGATCATCGATTTCGGCGCCGGCGACGCGGCGACGCGCAAGGCGCTGACCGAGGCGGTGATATCAGGCGTGCAGGCCGGTGGCGTTTGCTTTGCCGGCGGCGCCGCCTGGCATGGCGATTGGGTGATGCGGATCTCCGTCACCTCGGGCGCCACCAGCGAGGCGGACATCGACCTCTCGGCCGATGCCATCATCGCCACGTGGCGCGCAGTCAGGGGCTAGTGATGGTCGGGCTTCCGCATCGGGTGGAACAGCACGGAACTGCGCTTGCCGTCGAGCGCGTCGAAGATATCGCCGGGCTCGATCCCCATGTCGCGCAGCAGATGCGGCTCTATGCGGCTGAGAAAGATCAGCGTGGTGCGCTCCCTGTGCCGCTCCACCCAGCGGCGCAGCAGGCGCCGGATGAAACCGGCATCGGTTTTTTGGCGGATGGCCAGCGGGCTCTCGTCCAGGTCGATAGTCGTCATCGTCATTTTCCTCAGCGCGCCCCGCTTTCCACAAAACATATGATGACTTCGGGCGAGAGGATAGCGAGCGCGTGGTGCGGTTTGGGCTCGAGCGGAATTAGCAAGCCACAACAACTTCGTAGTCCGGCGCAGGGCCGGCGGGGTGAGGTGCCAGGATGGGTCGATCGGCCCGATAACCGCACCGGTGGTACGGTTTTCTGGAGGAACCAGCATGCGTAAAGGCAATGAGACGCGCGAGCGCATCCTCGACATCGCCGAAGCGGGGGTGCTCGCCAAGGGCTTTGGCGCCACGTCGATCGACGAGATCATCGCCGAGGCGGGGATCACCAAATCCGGGTTCTTCTACCACTTCCGCGACAAGAACGAGTTGGCGCGGGGGCTGTTGTCGCGCTACCGCGGCCGGCTCGAGCAACTGGTGGACGAGGTCTTTGGTCGCGCGGCTCAGCTCAGCGACGATCCCCTGCAAAAGCTGTTGATCGGGCTGACCCTGTTCGCCGAGCACATGGCTGGGCTGCCCGGCGGGCACCCAGGATGTCTCGTCGCGACGATGAGCTACCAGGACCAGCTGTTCAATCGCGAGATCCGCGGCCTCGTCAACGCGATCGTCGAGGAGTGGAACGCCTTCTTCCGGCGGATGGTCGAGGCGATCGTGGCGGCCTATCCGTTGCGCGACCCGATCGATCCCGGCCGCATCGCACGCAACATCACCTGCGCCATCGATGGCGGCATCATCATGAGCAAGTCGCTCGGCGACCCCTCAGTGCTGCCCGAGCAGATGCTGATGGCGCGTAACTACGTGAAGATGCTGTTCCAGCCAGCGGCTGTCCATGCCATGCCGCGCGAGGCACTGGCAGCTTGAGTTGCTCCTAGGAGGCCTGTTGCAAGCATGGTGGCCGTATCGCACCCCCTCCGAGCTACGCTAGGTCGCTCTCGCTCCCAAGCTTCGCTTGCCTCCCCCGTCGAGGGGGAGGTGAGCATCGAGCTTGGGGCGTGTTCTGACCACGATAACCGGCGGACACCCTCCCCCTGACGGGGAGCGATGGGGTGGGGAGGACTAGAGCCCGAAAGCCTCCGCCAGCAGCCGGAACGAACGCAGCCTGAGCTCGTAGTCGTACATCGTGGTGGTGACCATCACCTCGTCTGCGCCGGACTCTTCGACCTTCTTCTCAATCGCCGCCTTCACCGTCGAGGGCGAACCGACGATCCAGAGCGGACGCTGGCCCTCGATGATGCGGGTTTCGTGCGGAGTGTACTGGTGCGCCGCGGCTTGGTCGGGAGAGACCAGCTTTCGCACCTGGCCGGAATGGAACAGCGCCCACATCAGCTCCTGCGAGCGGGCGAGGAACCGCGCTTCCTCGTCGGTCGGCGCGACCAGCGCCGAGACCGCGATGATGGCGTGCGGCTTGGGAAAGGCATCGGTCGGGGTGAACGCGGCCCGATAGGCGGCGAAGGCCGGGCCGGCCGGGGTGGCGCTGAAATGGGCGGCGAAGGAATAGCCGACGCCGAGCTGTCCGGCTGCCTGGGCGCTCGCCCCGCTCGAGCCGAGCAGGTAGACCGGCGGCAGTTCCACCCGCTCGGGCACGACCATCACCTGATGGAACGGGTGGTCGGGGGCGAAGTTGGCTTCCTCGAAGGCCAGCATTTCGGCCAGTTCCTGGGCGAAATACTCGCCGCCGACGGAGCGCAGCGCCTGAAGTGTGCGGCCATCGCTGCCGCCGGCGCGGCCGATGCCGAGATCGATGCGGCCGGGGTTGAGGCCATTGAGGGTGCGATAGGTTTCGACCACGCGCAGCGGCACGTGGTTGGGCAGCATGACGCCGCCCGAGCCGACGCGGATGCGCGAGGTATTGGCCGCAGCGGTGGCTATCAGCACTTCCGGCGAGGACGAGGCGATCGACGGCATGCCGTGATGCTCGGCATACCAGAGCCGGGTGAAGCCCAGCTCGTCGCCGAGCTTGGCGAGGGCGATGATGTTACGCAGCGCATCCGGGGTCGAGGTGCCTTCGGAGACGGGAGCGAGATCGAGAATGGAGAGGGGGAGTATGGTCATCGGGCTCAGGTCGGGAGGATGGGGCGCGGTTTCAACCGCTGCGCCGAAATATCCATCGGTATCTTACGATGAAGCCATCCGACCACAAAAAACGCGCGCCACCAAAACTTATTCTTCACATCGCCCGTAACTCCGTACCGCGGGTGGCAGAGGGCCGCCCTTGGGAGATGATCATGCACAAGACCTTCCGGACGCTGCTCGCGGTGTCCATCCTGGCGCTCGGCGCCACCACGTTGCCGACGCTCGCCGCCCCCAAGATGGTTGGGGGCGCCGCGATGTACGACACCAGGAACATCATCGAGAACGCGGTCAATTCGAGGGACCATACGACGCTGGTCGCGGCGGTGAAGGCAGCCGGCCTGGTCGAGGCGCTGTCCGGCGCAGGCCCGTTCACCGTGTTCGCTCCGGTCAACGCCGCTTTCGCGGCGCTGCCGGCCGGCACTGTCGATACGCTGCTGAAGCCCGAGAACAAGAAGACCCTGGTCAAGATCCTGACCGCGCACGTCGCGGCCGGGTCGTGGTCCTATGAGGATCTTCTCGCCAAGGCCACCGAGGCCGGCGGCAGCTGGGCGTTCAAGACACTGAGCGGCGATACCCTGACGGCTGTCGCCAAAGGCGGCCGCGTCTACATCGTCGACGAGAGTGGTGGCATCGCCCGCGTCACCATCACCGACGTGAACCAGTCGAACGGCGTTATTCACGTCGTCAACAAGGTCCTGCTGCCGAAGTAACGGCACGCCGGTCCCCGGACGCAGAGCAGTGGCCCGGCCCGATGCAACGGGCCGGGTCATGTTTCGAGGGTGGACTGTTACCGGCTATTCCGCCGCTTCGAGCCCCTTGATCAGTTCGAGCGCCTGGCGCTCGAACAGCCGGCGGTAGATGCCGCCGTCGCGTTTCACCAACTGCTCGTGCGTGCCTTCTTCGACCACCTTGCCGCCGTCGAACACCAGCAGGCGATCGAGCGCCCGTACGGTCGAGAGCCGGTGGGCGATGACGATGGTGGTGCGGCCGACCATCAGCCGCTCCATCGCCTGCTGGATCAACAGCTCGCTCTCGCTGTCGAGGCTGGAGGTCGCCTCGTCGAGGATCAGCACGCGGGCATCCGACAGGAAGGCACGGGCAATGGCGACACGCTGGCGCTCGCCGCCACTGAGTTTGATGCCGCGCTCGCCCACCAGCGTCTCATAACCCTTGGGCAGTCTGGCGATGAAATCATGGGCGTTGGCGAGTTTGGCCGCCTCCTCGATCTGGGCCCGGGTGGCGCCGGGGCGTCCATAGGCGATGTTCTCGGCCAGCGAGCGGTGGAACAGCACCGGCTCCTGCTGCACGATGGCGATCTGCTGGCGCAGCGAGGCCTGCTGCACGTCGCGGATGTCGATGCCGTCGATGACGATGCGGCCGCCCGAGACGTCGTGCAGGCGCTGGATCAGCTTGACGAAGGTGGTCTTGCCCGAGCCGGAATGGCCGACGAGGCCGACCTTCTCGCCCGGCGCGATATGCACGTCGAGTTGTCTGTAGAGCGGCTTCAGGTGCACGCCGTAGTGGAAGTCGACATGCTCGAAGTCGATGGCGCCGGCCTTCACCGCCATCGGCCTCGCGCCGGGCTTGTCCTCGATGCCGAGCTTCTGGTCATCGAGCGCCACCAGCTCTTCCATGTCGTTGACGGCACGCTGCAGGTTGCGGACGTGCTGGCCGATATCGCGCAGGTACCCCTGCAGGACCAGGAAGGTGGTGATGACGAAGGTGACGTCGCCGGCCGTGGCCGCGCCGCTCTGCCAGAGCAGCAGGCCCGAGCCGATGATGGCGCAACGCAGTACCCAGAGCATGGTGTTCTGGATGGTGCCGTTGAGCGTGCCGCGGTTCCAGGTGCGCGAGGTGCGCCGGCGCCATTTGTCGACCACGTGGCCGAGACGCGCTTCCTCGCGATCCTCGGCGCCAAAGCCCTTGACCACGATGTTGCAGCTCACCGCATCGGCGAGCGCGCCGCCCATGCGGGTATCCCAGGCGTTGGCAAGGCTTGCCGCCGGCGCCACCCAGAGGGTCGAAAGGCTGACGGTGACGGTGATGTAGATCAGCGAGCCGACACCGATGACGAGGCCCATCACCGGCCAGAACAGGCTCAGCATGATGGTGGTGCCGACCAGCATGACCAGCGACGGCAGCAGCGCCATCATGATCACGTCGTTGAGGCTGTCGAGTGCCCACATGCCGCGGGTGATCTTGCGCACCGTCGAGCCGGCAAAGGAGTTGGCGTGCCAATCGGACGAGAAGCGCTGTACCCGGTGGAAGGCGTTCTGGGCGATGTCGCTCATCATGCGCAAGGTGAGCGCGATGATGGTCTGGAAGGCGAGCTGACGGACCAGCACCGAGGCGGCGCCGAGCGCCACGATGATGAGGAAGGCGGTCATTGCGCCATTCCAGGCGATCTCGTTGGTGGCGGCGCCGCTCGCCACCGCCTCGACCAGCCGGCCGGCGAAGAACGGGGTCAGGATGTCGGCAACGGTCTCGAGGAAGAAGAGACCCATGATCAGGGCAACGCGCTTCGGCTGCCGGCGCCAGTGGGCGGCAGCGAAGCCGAGCACTTTGCCATAGGCCTGGCCACGCGGATTTTTCTTGGAAGAAGCCATGTCGTTCGTCCGGACGCCGCAGAGGGCAGCCATCCGGTCCCGGAAAAGAGCAAAACTGGAAAAGAGCCGGAACGTCCGGCGGCTAGCAGGCGGTGGGTCCTCCAGGGAGGACCGCGGGCGACCTAACGGTGAAGACCGGAGGTGAGCCCTGCGAGGCGAGGTCGGAATGCTGTCATATCGCGCCTCCCTTTGGCTGGCCGAAGGAGGTCACTCATAGAGAGGTTTTTCGATCGCGGCAAGCGGGACGGGATTCGGGGGCAGTGTGGGATTTGAAGGGTGGGCTCCAAACCCTCACCTCCCATCGGCGACCTTGCCATCCGGTAGCTCCCATAACTCGGTGTCATCCCAGCGAAAGCTGGGACCCAACTCACAGCCCGCGCAGGGGGATGGCTGGGTCCCAGCTTTCGCTGGGATGACAGCCGGTGGGTGGGGCACGACCGTAACTTAGCCTATCGGCTTTCGCCGGGATGACGGCCGGATGGGTGCGATGAACTGAGCCTCGCAGCAAGCCCGAGTAACGCTAAATCGTCAGCGCTACCGCGACCGGTACGAAGATGATCGCAAGGACCAAAGCAATTGCCGGAAAATCGATGAACTTGACCTTGTCCTTGATAGACATGGGAATTCTCCTTCCAGCGGGATAACGCCCGATGGAAGGAGCTGTTCCAGGCCTCAGAACTCGGGTTCGGCACCGATCGAGTGGATCGCGAGGTCAGCGCCGCGGCGCTGTTGCTCGTCGCTGAGACGCACTGGCGCGAAGCGGTTGGACAGCCAGTACAGCACATAGCCGGCGGCGAAAGCGTAAGCCGAGACGGCGAGCGAGCCGACCAGCTGGGTGACGAACGACACCCCGCCCATCCCGCCCAGTGCCTCGAGCCCGAAGATGCCGGCGGCAATGCCGCCCCAGAGGCCACAGAGCCCATGCAGCGGCCAGACGCCGAGGACGTCGTCGATCTTCAGCTTCTCCTGGGTGAGGATGAAGCCTTTGACGAAGATAACGCCGGCGACCGCGCCGACGGCCAGCGCCGCCAGCGGGTGGTAGAGGTCGGAGCCGGCGCAGACGGCGACGAGTCCGGCCAGCGCACCGTTATGGGTAAAGCCCGGGTCGTTCTTGCCCACCACCACGGCGGCGATGATGCCACCGACCATGGCCAGCAGCGAGTTGATGGCGACGAGCCCCGAGACCCCGGCGACCGACTGCGCCGACATGACGTTGAAGCCGAACCAGCCAATGCAGAGCAGCCAGGTGCCGAGCGCCAGCCAGGGGATCGAAGACGGAGCAAACGGCCGGCCACTCGGGCCGTAACGGCCGACCCGGGCACCCATGCGCAGCACCGCCGCGAGCGCCAGCCAGCCGCCCAGCGCATGCACCTGGATGGAGCCGGCGAAATCGTGGAAGCGGGCACCGAATGTCGCCTCGAGCCAGGCCTGGATGCCGTAATTGGCGTTCCAGACGATGCCCTCGGAGAACGGGTAGATCAGCCCGACAATGACGGCGGCGGCGATTACCTGCGGCCAGAACTTCGCCCGCTCGGCAATGCCGCCCGAAATGATGGCGGGCACCGCCGCAGCGAAGGTGGCAAGAAAGAAGAACTTCACCAGGCTGAAGCCCTGCGGGGCGAAGCCGGCGCCGCCGCCCGAGAGCGTCGCTGCGTTGTGAAAGAAGGTCACGCCGTAGGCGATGGTGTAGCCGATGACGAAATAGGCCAGGGTCGAGAAGGCGAAATCGACCAGGATCTTGACCAGGGCGTTGACCTGGTTCTTGCCGCGCACTGTGCCCAGTTCGAGAAAGGCGAAGCCGCCATGCATGGCGAACACCAGGATAGCGCCGACCAGCACAAAGAATACGTCGAGCCCTGCGGACTCAGCCATTGAAGCCTCCCAAGCAAACCCGGCTCGCATCCGGGTGAATTCGGGGGCAGAGCAATCAAGCCGCGTGCCAGTTGGGCGAACGAAAAGAGTGGTGTCGATTCAGATGGTTAGGGCACAGAGCAACAACACACCGCCTCGCTCGCGGCAAGGTGCTTAAACTTTGGGCGGTCAACGGACCCTATCTGCCCAGCAACTAAGCAAAATGGAATCGCCTGGCGGGGCGGTGCCGATGCCGTTTCAGGACCCGGGTCCCGTTGACCGGGGTGTGCAGCCCACGCAGTTTGCGAGTGGGAAGCCTCTGTGGCGGGCCAAGAGGTACGTGAGCTGCACGCCGCGATCAGCGGACGGTCGGCAAACCGGGCTGCAGCCCGGTTGCTGAGGGGTCGGAGAGCCGAGTGATGGCCCGGCTCTCCGGGGTTCTGGCGCACAGCGGGGGAGGAGATCCGCTGTGCACCAGTCGTATCGGGTCGTCGCGCCCGCTTAGTTGTAGGCGCGCTCGCCGTGGCTCGACAGGTCCAGGCCATCGCTCTCGGCGGACTCGGTGACGCGGGCGCCGCCGAACACTGCCTTGACGATGAACATGGCGATCAGCGCCACCACGGCCGACCAGACGATGGCGATACCGACGCCGGTCAGCTGCTTGATGAACTGGCTCCACATCTCGTAGCCGGCCAGCGGGTAGCCGCCGAAGGTCGGGCTGGCGACGAAGGCGGTGCCCAGAGCGCCGACGATGCCGCCGACGCCGTGGATGCCGAACACGTCGAGCGAGTCGTCGTACTTGAACATCGGCTTCAGGGTCACGACGGCCCACAGGCAGACCACACCAGCGATGGCGCCGAGGATGATCGCCCCGATGGTGCCGGCAAAGCCGGCGGCCGGGGTGATGGCGACGAGGCCGGCAACGGCGCCCGAGGCGAAGCCGAGCAGCGAGGCATGACCGCGGGTGAACTTCTCAGCCAGGCCCCAGGCCAGGGCCGCGGCGGCCGGGGCAGTGATGGTGTTGAGGAAGGCCTGGGCGGTGAGGCCGTTGGCTTCGAGGTTCGAGCCGGCATTGAAGCCGAACCAGCCGAACCACAGCAGGCCCGCGCCGATGAAGACGAAGGTCAGG
>NZ_DASZAW010000052.1:0-4881 GCF_035944845.1 Devosia sp.
GAGCGCACGAAGAAGGGTGGCCGGGAGAGTCACCGATGGTAGGACACCACAAGGAAATTCAATGACCCTCAAAAAGCTCGTCGTTGCTGGTTTCGCGGTTGCCGCGCTGATGATGCCCTCGTTCGGGGCGCTCGCGCAGGAAGCCACTACGCCGGCAGCCCCCGCCGAGGGTGGGGCCGCGCCTGCTGCCGACGCTGCCGCTGCGCCGGCAGCAGCTGCCAATCCCGCTCAGAACTGGCTCAAGGTTTGCGACCCCATTGATGGCGGCAAGCAGGCCTGCATCATGCGTCAGGTTGTCGTCGCCAACGGCCAGTTCCTCGGCTCGTTCCTGTTGCGTGACGATCCGGGCCAGGAAAGCCGCCTCCTTGCGGTCGCCGCGGTGCCGCTCGGGGTGCTGCTGCCGTTCGGCCTTACCTGGCAGATCGATGGCGGCAAGCCGATCCGCGTGCCGTTCATGCTGTGCGATCCGCAGAGCTGCGCTACCCAGCTGGTGATCAACGAGGCTTACGTGAACAGCCTCAAGAAGGGCGGCGTGCTGAAGCTGACCGCCAAGAACCGCCAGAATAAGGATCTGGTGATCGACATCACGCTCGCCGGCTTCACCTCGGTCTACGATGGCGCCGCCGCGATGACCTTCGACGAATTCAACAAGCAGTCGACCGCTCCGACGGCACTGGAAAAGCAGCTGCAGGATCGCGCCGAAGAACTGCGCAAGCAGCTGGGCACCGAAGGCGCTGCCCCGGAGACGCCGGCAGCTCCGCAATAAGCGGATCAAGAGAGCTGGAATCGAAAGGGCGCCTCCGGGCGCCCTTTTGTTTTTGGTGCATGTGGGTGCCACCAGATGCTTGCAGTCGGCGCGCCCTCTCCCGCTTGCGGGGGAGGGGGTACCACGCGAAAGCGTGGTGGGAGGGGGGAGCCCCGCGCACGGATGGTAGGCTGACGCCCCCGCTCTGGCAGTCGGCAATGCACCGCGCGCCGACGGTGGGCGGCTGGGGCAGGGCCGGTGTTTGTGGCACCCCCCTCCCACCAGCCTGTCGGCTGGTCCCCCCTCCCCGCAAGCGGGAGAGGGCGCCCGACTGCTGGCTTCCGCGCGGACAAGGATCCGCCTTTATCCCCGGCCCATCCCCAGCCCGAACGCCCGCTTGCGCAACGGCGGCAGCAGGCGGAGCGCCCACAGCCCTCCCGCCCGTAGCGCCTGGGCCGGCAGGAAGTCGCTGAGCAGCGAGCGGAACAGCGCGTCGACCATGCCGCCGGTGCGCTCGAGATCATCGGTGCGGCGCCCGGCGTAGTCGGTGCTGACGGCACTGGCCCAGCCGGGGGCCGTGCGGTCTGCGGCAGCCAGTGCGGCGGCAAGATCGGCGACATCGCGAAGCCCCAGGTTGAGGCCCTGCGCGCCGATCGGCGGGAAGGCGTGCGCAGCCTCGCCGGCGAGCACGATACCATCCATGCCGGCGCGCTCGACGGTGAGGGTCGAGAGCAGGAACATATGCGCCGGGGTCAACAGCTGGATGTCGCCGAACAGGCGCTGCGACTTCGCGAGGAAGATGGTGCGGAGGCCATCCTGGCCGCTGGCCTGGGCCGCCTTCAGCACCTCGCGGTCGTCGATCCAGACAAGGTTGGCGCGCGCGCCGCCGGCGGGAACCAGGGTGAACGGGCCCTCTTCGTAGTGGAACTCCACCGAAGCGCCACCGAGCGGGCGGCCGAGCTCGAGATCGCACACCAGCGCCGACTGGGTGAAGCCGTGTTCGCGGGCACGGAAATCGGTGGCGACGCGCACCAGCGACTTCTTGCCGTCGGAGCCGACGACCAGCGGCGCTTCGATGACGCTGCCATCGGCAAGGGTCAGTACCCAGCCGGTGGCGCCACGCTCGATCGAGGCGAGCGCGAGCTCACGGGTCTCGAGATTATCGAGCGACGTGCGTGCCGCCTCGAAGGCTTCGAGCAGCTTGATGTTGGGAAAGTTCCAGCCGAACGCCTCAAGCCCGGCATCCTTACTGTCGAACAGTGTCTCCGGGGCGCGGATCAACCGATCGGTGGCATCGATGATGCGGATCTGGGTGAGGGGATGGCCGAGCGCCGCGGGATCGTCGATCAACCGTGCCGAGCGCAGGTAGTCGACGCTCGGACCCATCAGTGCCGAAGTGCGGCGATCGGGCGGCCCCTTGGGCGCAAGGTGCAGGGTGCGGAGGCCGGCGCGGGCGACCGCGACCGCTGCCGCAACGCCGGCAAGCCCGCCACCTACGACGACGGCTTCGGGCGCGCCGCTCATCGGGCCAGTGCCAGCCGCTTGTCGCGGCCGCTCGGAATGACCAGCGCGCCGGCGTAGGAGCCGGCGAACATGGCGAGGATGAAGATCAGCAGGTTGTCGGGCCAGAAGGCGATCAGCGAGATCGCCGGGCCCGGGCAGATCCCCGACATGCCCCAACCGATACCGAACAGCACGGCGCCGCCGACCAGCGGCGCGTCGATGTGGTGGAACTCCGGCTGATGGAACTGCGCGTCGAACAACGGCGCTCGGCGGGCATTGCCGATGCGGACGGCGATGAACATCACGCCGATCGCCGCGACAATGACGAAGGCGAGGCTCGGGTCCCAGCCGCCGGTGGGGATGGCGGTGAAATCGAGGAAACGCAGCACCTTCAGCGGATCGACCATCTGCGAGATGTAGAGCCCGGCGCCGAACAACAGGCCGCTGAGGGCGGCAGTGGCGAGGTATGGGAGGCGGAGGTTGGCGGACATCTCAGACGATCCCGGTAATGGCGACGGTGAGGATGGCGACAGAGAAGAACACGCCAACCGCGACGAACGAGCGCTTCGATAGCCGGGCGATGCCGCTGACGCCGTGGCCTGACGTGCAGCCGTTGCCGATCTTGGTGCCGAGGCCGATCAGCAGGCCCGAGACGGCGATCCACAGCGGGGCAGGGATGTTCCAGCCGGCAGGCGGCGAGGCCAGTTGCGCGGGAGCGCCGCCCGGGCCACCGACACCGAGTCCGGGGATCAGCCATGATGCGGCGAGGGCCCCGAGCACCAGGGCCGCCAGGAACACCAGGCGCCACACAACTGTCCGCGCCGGCGGCAGCAACTGCCCGAAGAGTCCCGAGATGCCGGCGATGCGTCCATTGCCGAGCCAGAGCAGCGCCGAGGCGAGCCCGATGAGCACACCGCCAATCAGGGCGGGGATGGGAGAGAACGCGTCCATAGGGGAACTTTCGAGTGGAGCCGAAGCCCGAGATTAGCAGCGCCGGCCGGCATGGGCCAGCTTCGGCGCGATGCGATCGTGCCACGGGCAGGGGGCGCGGTGAAAAACCGCACCCTGTATGGAGCCGCGCGCGCACTCTTCCAACAATCGCGCGTCGGCCCTAAACATGTCACCACCCTTAAGTCCGAACTGGAGCTGTCGATGCTGGAACTGCTTTACGATCCCAACGTGTGGGCCGCCTTCCTGACCCTCACGGCGATGGAGATCGTGCTCGGCATCGACAACATCGTCTTTATTTCGGTGCTGGTGTCGCGGCTGCCCAAGGAGCAGGCGGACCGAGCCCGCAAGCTGGGCCTGGCGCTGGCACTGGTCTTCCGCATCCTGTTGCTGCTGGTGATCGGCTGGATCATCAGCCTCACCCAGCCGGCCTTCGAGATCATGGGCTTTGCCCCTTCCTGGAAGGATCTGATCCTGATCGCCGGTGGCGCCTTCCTCGTCTACAAGGCGACGCACGAGATGCACGCCGAGATCGAGGAGCCGCATGAGGCCGATCTGAAGCAGCAGGCGACCAAGGCGTTTGCCGCGATCATCGGCCAGATCATCGTCATCGACCTGGTGTTCTCGATCGACTCGATCGTCACCGCGGTCGGCATGGCGGACGATGTCCCGGTGATGATCGCCGCGGTCGTGGTCGCCGTCGGCGTGATGTTCGTGGCGTCCGGCCCGGTGGCCAAGTTCGTCTCCGACCATCCGACCACCAAGATGCTGGCACTGGCGTTCCTGTTGCTGATCGGCACCTCGCTGGTCGCCGATGGCCTCGGCTTCCATATCCCCAAGGGCTACATCTACGCCGCGATGGGCTTCTCGGTGCTGGTCGAGGCGATCAACATCATTGCCAAGGAGCGCCGTAACCGGCGCGCCGCCGGGGCCGGGCTGCCGCACAAGGCAGCAGCGGCCGCGCACGTTCCGGCGAACGCCGCCGCCGAGGCCATTGCCCCGGCAAAGCCGAAGTCCAGATCGACCTCGACCTCGCGGGCCCAGGCCAAGCCAAAGTCGGCGCCGCGGAAGTAGCGATACAGAGGCTGTTCTCGATCGTGGCCCTCCCACCGGGATGACACCGGGGGTATGTTGTCTATTGTGCCAGAGCCATCATTACCCCGAAACGCAAAAGCCCGCGGTTTCCGCGGGCTTTTCCTTGGGCTGGATCTGTCGCTCGACCTCAGCTCTGGCCGGCACGCAGCCCGGCAGCGATCTCGCGGTTGATGTTGATCAGCACGGTGAGCTTGTTGGCCGAGGGCTCGGCCTGGATGGTCATCGTCTGCTTCATCACGAACAGGCCGAGATTGGCGATGTTCTCACGCAGCGCCTTGGGCAGCTGGCTTTCGTCGCCGGTCACTGAGCCGAGGAACACCGTCCACAGCTTTCGGTTGAACATCAGGGCGGCCGTGAGCTCGTGACGCTCGTTCTCCCAATCGTCACGCACACGCTGCATCTGGCCGGCAGCTCGAGAGAGGAGGTTCGCCTCGAGGAGACGAGGGTTTACCGTCTGCCTGCCTACCTGCTGGTAGGCGAGCGCCGCACTATTCTGCATTGCCGAGGAGTTCCTGTTCGTACTGGATCAGCTTTTTCGCAGCCTTGAGTGCTTTGTACAGGGAGCCGGTTAATATCTCGTTATTGATTTC
>NZ_DASZAW010000053.1:0-73023 GCF_035944845.1 Devosia sp.
GCCGAAGGCGGTGGAGGGGGCGGCAGGATACGCCGGTTTTTGGGGCCGCCCCCTCCACCAGCTTCGCTGGTCCCCCTCCCCCGCTGCGCGGTGGAGGACCACTGAGAGCCCGGTGGCTGTTCATATGCGATAGCCCTGCCCCACAAGGGGGGAGGTGCCGCGCCGGTTCACCTGGCATGATAGCAGACAGGGCCTCGACTCTTCACGTCCCCCTTCATGGGGGAGGCCGGGAGGGGGCCGTCTCTATCGGTCGGCGCCTCAAGCCAGCCGCAACAGCTCCACGAAGCGTTTCAGCGCCTTGCTCAGCCCCTTGCGCTTCTTCTGCTCGAGATCGGCGAACAGCGCTTCTTCGAGCTGTTCCCAGTTCGCCGCCAGCACTTCGCGGATGCGGGCGCCGCGTTCGGTGAGGGCGAGGCCCTCGGTGAGGTCGGGGCCGATGGCCTGGCGGGCGACGATGTCCCGCTCGATAAGCCGGGCCAGCCGCGGCTGCAGCGCTTCCGGCTCCAACCCAAGATGCTCGGCCAGCGCCGCCTCGCTCGCTCCGAGTTCGGCGTGCAGCACGAAGATCACCGCGTCGTCGCCAGCTTCGAGGCCGCGATCGAGCAACGGCACCAGCAGCGCCTTGTGGGCCAGCTGTCCGGCTTCGATCAGCCGGTAAAGCGTTGAACGGGCTTCGGGTTTGGTCATGGGTGGATAGATAGACTTCAAGGTGGGTTCGAGCGACATGGGACCCATCCTATCGTTAATCTCAGAGAGACCAAGTGGCGGCATTGTTCACGCTTTGCAGATGACTTATGCCTCGCTGAGGCAGTGTTCGCGACGAGCATGGCCAATCTACACGCTTCAGGTCAGGAACGCATGAGCCAGGACCTCGCCCGTATCCGGGCCTTCGTGCAGGTGTTCGATGCCGGCGGCTTTTCCTCCGCGGCGCGGCAGCACGGGCGCTCCAAGGCGCTGCTGTCGAAATATGTCACCGACCTCGAGGATTATCTCGGGGTGCGGCTGATGAACCGGACCACCCGCAAGCTCAGCCTCACGGAAGCCGGCGAAGCCTACTATCGCGAGGCGAGCCAGTTGCTCCAGCAGCTCGACGACCTCGATGCGACGATCTCGGACCAGACGGCCGAGCCGCGCGGCCTGGTGCGGGTATCGGCGCCGCGCAACCTCGGTGAAACCACGCTGGCGCCGGCGATCTTCGCCTTCATCGCCAAGAACCCGCTGATGTCGGTCGATCTCAGGCTCGAGGATCGCTATGTCGACCTGGTCGAGGAAAGCGTCGACGTGGCGCTGCGCATCTCGACGCTGGCGGACTCCTCGCTGATCGCCCGCAAGATTTCCGACATGCGGCATGTGATCGGCGCCGCGCCGAGCCTGATCGCACGGGTCGGCACGCCGACCTCGGGCGAAGCGCTGCGCAACATGCCCTGCGTGCTCGATACCAACATGCCGTCGCACAGTTCCTGGCGCTTCATCGAGAACGGCGCGCCGGTCTCAGTGCATGTCTCCGGCCCGGCTCGGGTAAATTCTCCGGTGGCGGCGCTGCAGGCGGCGCTCGCCGGCCTTGGGTTCGCCGTATTGCCGACCTACCTCGCTGACCCGCTGATCGCCGAAGGACGGCTGGTTCGTGTGCTCGAGGACAGGATGCCCGAGGGCCCGAGCCTCATGGCCGTCTATCCGCATCGGCGGCACCTTGCCGGCAAGGTCCGCGCGCTGATCGACCATCTGGTCGCATGGTTCGCCGACAATCCGGTCAAATAGGACGGGGCAGGGATGACGGGTTTGTTGCGCAAGCTGGCGGTTGCTGCGATCGCTGTCCTTGGTTTTGTCGGCGCGGCGCAGGCCCACCCCCACATCTTCATCGATGCCAAGGCGACCATCGTCTTCAACGACCGGGGCGAACTCACCGAGATCAGGAACGCCTGGACCTTCGACGAGGCGTTCTCGGTCTGGCAGATCCAGGGCCTTGATACCAATAATGACGGCATCACCTCGTCCGAGGAGATGCAGGAGCTCGCCGACGAGAACGTCAAGAGCCTGGCCGAGTACAACTTCTACACCTCGGCCGGGGAAAGCACTGCCTCGCTGCCCTTCGCCTCAATGGACGACGGCAAGTTCGTCTTTGCCGACAACCGCTCGACCCTGAGTTTTGGTATCGAACCGCAGGGGCCGTACCGGATCAAGGACAAGCTCGAGATCGCCATCGCCGACCCCGAGTACTACGTGGCGATCACCTTCCGCGACGTTTCCGACATCACGCTTCAGAACGCGCCTGCCGGGTGCGGCGTGCATCTCGAGCCGCCGCGCGAGCTGTCGCCCGACCTGCAGGCGCGGCTCTACGACCTGCCCTCCGACATCACCAAGCTGCCGCCCGACCTCGAGGCCGCTGTCCGTGGCACGCAGGGCGCCATCGTCGTCGATTGCTCCGCTGCGGTGACGCCTGCCGCCGCCAGCACCGCCCTCGAAGCGGTGACGCAGGTGGCAGAAGCCAAGCCAGCGATGCCGTTCGGCGGCCCGCCGCCGGAGCCCGGGTTCAAACTGCCGCGCACCGGGTTCCTGGGCTGGGTGCAGAAGATGCAGGAGGATTTCTACCGTGGACTCGAGGGAGCGCTCTCGGCACTGAAGCACGACTGGACGGCGTTCTGGGTGCTGGGCGGGCTGAGTTTCCTCTATGGGGTGTTCCACGCTGCCGGCCCGGGACACGGCAAGGTGGTGATCGGTTCCTACATGCTGGCCAACGAGCGGCAGGTGCGACGCGGCATCGGGCTGAGCTTTGCGGCAGCGATGATGCAGTCGCTGGTGGCGGTGGTGTTCGTCGGCGTGGCCGCGGCGATCCTCGGGTTATCGAGCGTTGCGATGGGCACGGCGGTGGGCTGGATCGAGAAGGCGTCCTACGGTCTCGTGGCGCTGCTCGGGCTGTGGCTGATCGCGCGCAAACTGTTCGGCTGGGGTGGCCATTCGCACGACCACGGGCCCGACCTGACGACGAAGGCGCACCAGCATCTGCACGAGGGCGAGGCGCCGAGGCATGCCCTGCTGAATGAGCGCAAACAAGATTTGGAGCGCGGGCCGAGCTTCAACTTCCGCTCCAGCCTGCAGCCGGCGGGTGGGCCGGCGCTCGATGCCTATGGCCGGCTGCCGGGCGACGTGCATTACGGGCACGACCATGGCGATGACCACGACCATGATCATGACCACGGCCATCACCACGTGGTGACCGCCGATCAGACCGGCGGCGACTGGCGCGAGCAGCTCGGCGTGGTGTTTGGGGTGGGGCTCCGGCCCTGCTCCGGCGCGCTGGTTGTGCTGGTGTTCGCGCTGAGCCAGGGGATTCTGCCGGCCGGCATCGCCGCAGTGTTCCTGATGGGGCTCGGTACGGCCATTACCGTCTCGACGCTCGCCGTGCTGGCGGTCGGCGCGAAGGGCTTTGCCGCCCGCTACCTCAGCGCTGAAGGCAAGCTCGGCAGTCGGCTGGTGTGGTGGGCCGAGCTTTGCGGTGCGCTCGTGGTGTTCGCCTTTGGCGCGGTGCTGCTGCTCGCCAGTTTCTGACCCCGCCGCAAGGTTGCTGGTGAAGCATAGCGTCTCACTCTCACCAGCGGCATTCCCGCGTAGGCGAGAACCCAGTGGGATGCTGCGTAACCCACTGAAGCTGTGAGATCCCGCTGGGTCCCCCGCCTTCGCGGGGATGACGCCCGTGGGAAGGCGAGTCCAATGGTGAAACTCGTTAGAGCCAGATCAGGAAAAGTAAAGAGAACGCCGCCGCGACACCCTTGCACTTGTGTTCGGGGCGCTCGTGACTATGTTGCGCGCCACAGAGAACGCTACCAACTACAGGCCAGCCCATGGCAACCGGACTTCCCGCCGGACACCCCCCGATTGCGACGCCGAAGGTGGGGGTGCTGCTGCTCAACCTGGGCACGCCCGATGGCACCGACTATTGGTCGGTGCGGCGCTACCTCAGCGAGTTCCTATCCGACCCGCGCGTGATCGAATCCCCGCAATGGCTGTGGCAGCCGATCCTGCAGGGCATTGTGCTCTCGACGCGGCCGCAGAAGAGCGGCGAGAATTACGCGCGCATCTGGGACAAGCAAGCCAACGAGAGTCCGCTGCGTGTCATTACCCGCAAGCAGGCGACGAAGCTGCAGGAGCGGCTGGGCAAGAACATCATCGTCGATTTCGCCATGCGCTATGGCAACCCGTCGACCAAGTCGGGCATCGACGCGCTGCAGGCCGCGGGCTGCCACAAGATCCTGTTGGCGCCGCTTTATCCGCAATATTCGGCAACCACCACGGCGACTGCCAACGACAAGGCGTTCGATGCCCTGAAGATGCTGCGCTGGCAGCCGGCAGTGCGGACGCTCCCGGCCTATTTCGACGAGCCGGCCTATATCGAGGCGCTGGCGCAGAGCATTGCCGATGGCGTCGCGGCGCTGGATTTCACCCCCGACGTGATCCTCACCTCGTATCACGGCATGCCGGTGCAGTATCTCGAAGCCGGCGACCCCTACCACTGCCAGTGCCTCAAGACGACTCGGTTGGTGCGCGAGCACCTGGGCTGGTCCGAGGACAAGCTCAAGGTCACGTTCCAGAGCCGGTTCGGGCCGACCAAGTGGCTCGAGCCCTATACCGATGCAACGCTGATGGCGCTGCCGGGGCAAGGCGTGAAGCGCGTTGCCGTAGTGGCGCCAGCCTTTTCGGCCGACTGCATCGAGACGCTCGAAGAGATCGCCATTACCGGCCGCGAGCAGTTCGAACATGCCGGCGGCGAGCGCTATGCCTATATCCCGTGCCTCAATGACAGCGAGTTGGGGATGGAGATGCTGGAGAGCGTGATCCGCAAGGAGCTGGCGGGGTGGGTTTAGGGGGCGGCCAGCTGCGAGTTGGGTCCCAGCTTTCGCTGGGATGACACCGAGTTTTGGGCGCCGTTTGGGTGCATAGATGGCGTGCATCAGAGCAGTGAACGCCGACAGCGCCATGAGTTTCCGCGCGGATGACGACCGGTGGTTGGGGAGCACTCACTTCCCCGAAGTCAGAGCTTCAAATCTTTCAGCGGCCCCGCGACCGACTCCACCATGCCCTTGGTGATCGACTGGGTCAGGTCGAAATAGCCTATCCACGGATCCGGCTCCTGGGCCTTGGCGGCGGCGGCTTCGATGGTGAACAGGTTGGCGGCTTTGAGCGTCTCGAGCTCGTCCCAGCCGACCGGCACGGCGCAGGGGGCGCCGGTGCGGGCCCGGGTCGAGAAGGGGGCGATGGCGGTGGCGCCGCGTTCGTTGCGCAGGTAATCGACGAACATCCGGCCCTTGCGCTCGACCTTGCGGATGTTGGCGGTGAAGCTATCCGGTTCGTTGTCCTCGAGCTTTTGCGCGAAGGTGCGGCAGAACAGCTTGACCAGCGGCCACTCGGTTACCGGTTTGAGCGGCGCGATGACATGGATGCCTTTGCCGCCGGTGACCATGGGGAAGCTCTTGAGCCCCCATTCGCCCAGCACGTCGCGGATATGCAATGCTGCCTGGCGGGTGACCTTGAAGTCGAGCCCTTCGTCGGGGTCGATATCGAAGATGATGCGGTCGGGCGTTTCGAGCGTATCGATATGGCTGCCCCAGATGTGGAACTCGAGGGTCGACATCTGCACGCCGGCGAGGATGCCGGCGAGGTCGACCACGTAGAAATGGTCCTCCTTGTCGCTTTCCTTGAGCTCGATGGCGACGCGCTTCATGGTGTCGGGGAAGCCACCGGTGTCGTGCTTCTGGAAGAACGGCTTGCTGCCGCGCGGCACGCGGACGAGGCTCAGGGCACGCTTTTCGATATGGGGCAGCATGCGCTCAGCCACCGCCTCGTAATAGGCGACGAGCTGGCCCTTGGTGACGCCGCCATCCGGCAGCGCCTCGCGATCCGGGCTGGTGAGCCGGACGCCGAGCCGCTCGGCAACGGCAATACCCATGTCGTCGGTGAGCCTCATGGGTTTGAGCTTAGCCGCTGATTTCCGCTTTGTCGCCACGGGCTTGGGTGGCTTGGTTTCCAGTTTCACCTCCCGCGCCGGCTTGTCCTGCCTCAGGCCGACGAATGAAGGGTGGCGCAATACCCCATCGGGGGTGAACTCGGTGAAATCGACTTCGCCCACCAGTTCGGGCTCGACCCATCTGGCGTGCCGGACGATGTCGCGCGGTACGGTCTCGAAGGGCGGGGTCTTGCGGGCCCGCTTGTCGAGCGCCGCCTGCAGTTCGGCCGAACTCTGCTGGGTAAAGCCGGTGCCGACGCGACCGCGATAGACGAGCTTGCCGCCTTCCCAGGTGCCGAGCAGCAGCGAGGCAAATCCCTTGTGCTTGTCGGATGGGCGCCACCCGCCGATGACGAATTCCTGCCGATTGGTGCACTTGATCTTCAGCCAGCTGCGGCTGCGATCGTGCCGGTAGGGCGCGTCGGCAAGCTTGGCGATCACCCCCTCCTGGTGCGCCTCGCACATCGCCTTGAGCACCTTGTCGCCGTGGCCGCGCACATGGTCGGAGTACTGGACCTCGGCGTTATCCCTGGTTTTGCCGAGCAGCTTTTGCAGCCGCTGCTTGCGCTCCAGCAGCGGCAGTTTCTCGAGGCTTTCGCCATCCTGTTCGAGCAGGTCGAAGGCGAAGTAGACCAGCGGCCCGCCGCTCGACAGCGCCTCCTTGAGCGTAGAGAAATCAGTGCGACCATCCTTGAACGAGCAGATCTCGCCGTCGAGCAGCGCCGAGCCTTTGGTCAGCTTCGACAGCGGTTCGACGAGGCGATGGAACTGTTTGGTCCAGTCGTTGCCATTGCGGGTGAAGAGCCGTACTTCCGGGCCGGCGACCGCCGCGACGCAGCGATAGCCGTCATACTTCATCTCGAACAGCCAGTCGTCGCCGACCGGGACTTCCTCGACCAAAGTCGCCAACTGCGGCTCGCGGAAATCCGGGAGGGCGACGGCCTTGCCGCCGGTCCATACCTTGGACTTGGGTTCCGCCTCGGCCTTCGCCGCGCGCTTCCGCGGCTTGTTGCCTTTGGCGATGCCAGAGAGGTCGCGGCCGGTCTCGACGCTGGTGGTGAATCTCTCGGTCAGCCCGTCGGTATCGGTCGAGTAATCGTCGCGGTGCTTGATCAGCAGCCAGTTTTCGCGCGTGCCGTGTTTGGTCTCCGTGTCGCGGCCCTTCATGTGGACCAGCACCCACTCGCCTTTCATCCGCTTGCCGTTGAGGGTGAATTTCAGGTCGCCGCCGTCGAGCCCGTCATGCGGATCGCCAACCGGTTCCCAGGTGCCTTCGTCCCACAGCATCACGGTGCCGCCGCCATACTCGCCCTCGGGGATGGTGCCTTCGAAGTCGCCGTAGTCGAGCGGGTGGTCCTCGACCCGCACCGCCAGGCGCTTGTCGGCCGGGTTGGTGGAAGGACCCTTGGTGATGGCCCAGCTTTTCAGCACGCCGTCGAGCTCGAGCCGGAAATCATAGTGCAGCCGGGTCGCGTCATGCTTTTGCACCACAAAGCGCAGCGGTTTGCCTTTTCTCGTGCGCTTGGCCCTCGCCCCGGATGGTTCGGCGGTTTTGGCGAAGTCGCGCTTCGCCCGATAGTCCTTGAGTTGTTCGTTCGGGGTGGCCATCTCAGCTCGCCTTCTTGCGCGGCGCCGATTTGGCCGGAGCCTTGCGCGCCGGTTTCGCAGCCGGCTTGGACTTGCCGCCTTCGAGGCTCTTCTTCAGCGCCGCCATCAGGTCGACGACGTTGTCGCCGCGCGGGCTGCGTGAGGGCTCCTCGACCTCGGTAGTGATTTTCCTGCCCTTCGATTTCAGCTTGCGCTGGATCAGTTCGCGCAAGGCGGCCTGATAGTGGTCCTTGAACGCCTTGGGGTCGAACTTCTCGGTCTTCTTTTCGATCAGTGCCGTCGCCACGTCGAGCAGGTCGTCGTCCGTGGATTTGGCTGGGATATCGGAAAAGAAGCTGTCGGACTTTTTCAGCTCGTCCTCGTAATACAGCGTTTCGAGCAGGATGCCCTTGCCGCAGGGCTTGATCGAAACGAGGTACTCCTTGCCGCGTAGCGCCAGCTGACCGATGCCCACTTTCTTCGCCTTGCGCAGCGCATCGCGTACCACCCGGAACGCATCCTCGGCGAGCTCGTCCGCCGGCGTCAGGTAGTAGGGCGTATCGAAGTACATCGGCGGGATCTCGTCCTCGTCGACGAACTGCACCAGTTCGAGCGTTTTCCGCGTTTCGAGCTTCACCGCGTCGATCTCGTCGTCGGTAAGCAGCACGTAGTCGCCCTTCTCGTACTCGAAGCCCTTGCGGATCTCGTCCTTTTCCACCGGGCCGACGCCGTCGACCACCTTCTCGTAGTGGATCGGCTTGCCGGTCGGCTCGTGGATCTGACGAAAGCTCGGCTTGGCGCCGGATTTCGTCGCGGTGAACATTTCTACGGGGATTGAAACCAGCGAAAGGCGCAGCTGGCCCTTCCAGATCGGGCGGGTGGCGGGCATGGGATCAACTCGCGAACGATTGCTTTCGTGGTTCAACGGGATTTGCTGGCCGAGTGTTCCCACCGGATTCGGGGGCCCGACATTGCGCCGACTCCGGCGGGCACATACATGTTTGGGAACGGGTCGGGCATGGAAGGGGACGAGACGATGGACTTTCTGGAACTCGACGGGTTGAGCCTGACACTGATCGCACTGGGCGTGCTGGCGGTGCTGGTGCTGTTCGCCGGCGCCAAGGTGGTGCCGCAGGGCTACAACTTCACCGTGGAGCGCTTCGGCCGCTATATCCGGACGCTGAAGCCGGGCCTGAACCTGATCATCCCGTTCGTCGACAGCATCGGGCGCAAGATGAACATGATGGAGCAGGTGGTCGACGTGCCGCACCAGGAGGTGATCACCCGCGACAACGCCACGGTCACCGTCAACGGCGTCAATTTCTACCAGATCTTCGATGCCGCGGCCGCCGCCTACGAAGTGGCGCAGCTCGAGCTCGCGGTGCAGAACCTCACCATGACCAACATCCGTACGGTGATGGGCTCGATGGATCTCGATCAGCTGCTTTCGAACCGCGACGAGATCAACCATCGCCTGCTCAAGGTGGTGGACGCGGCGGTGCAGCCATGGGGGCTCAAGATCACCCGCATCGAGATCAAGGACATCGATCCGCCAAAGGATCTGGTCGAATCGATGGGCCGGCAGATGAAAGCCGAGCGCGAGAAGCGGGCACTGATCCTCGAAGCCGAGGGCAAGCGGCAGGCCTCGATCCTGCAGGCCGAAGGCCAGAAGCAGAGCCAGGTGCTGGAAGCCGAGGGCCGGCGCGAGGCGGCATTCCGCGATGCCGAAGCGCGCGAGCGGTCGGCCGAAGCCGAGGCCAAGGCCACCGAGGTGGTGTCGAACGCCATCGCCTCAGGCAGTGTGCAGGCGATCAACTACTTCGTCGCCAACAACTACATCCGGGCGCTCGAAAGCCTTGCCAAGTCGCCGAACCAGAAGGTGCTGATGCTGCCGGTCGAGGCGGCCAGCGTCATCGGGGCCATCGGCGGCATCGCCGAGATCGCCAAGGAAACCTTCGGCGCCGAGAAGCCGGCCACCCGGCCGGTCGGCGGCCGTCCACCGTCCAGCACGTAACCGGCGTCACCCGAGGAGGCAGACATGCAGGTCATCGACTTCATCGCCACCCATGGTGCGTGGTCCTGGGTGGTGGCCGGGCTGATCCTCCTGGCGCTCGAACTGGTGGTGCCGGGGGGCGTGCTGGTCTGGCTCGGCGGTGCGGCATTGGTCACTGGAGGGCTGGCACTGTTCGTCAACATTTTCTGGCCGCTGCAGTTCGTCATCTTCGGCGCCCTGGCGCTCTGCAGCATCGGGCTGTGGCTGAAGTTCCGCGGCCCCGGAGTGGTGTCCGACCGGCCGTTCCTGAACCAGCGCGCCAACCGCTTCATCGGGCATGAAGCGGTGCTCGACGAGCCGATCCGCGACGGCATCGGCCGGCTGTCGCTCGACGATACGGTGTGGCGCGTGCAGGGCCCCGATCTGGCGGCCGGCTCGCGGGTGCGGATCGTCGCGGCGGATGGAGGGCTGCTGAAGGTCGAGCCCGCCTGACAAGGTTTCCTTAACCATAAGCTGCAAGGGTTCGTTGACCATTATCGCCCGAGGCGGTGCAGCAGATGCGAACGAGGAAAGACGGCTTTGCCGTCAGCGCTGCGGCGCTGGCGCTGCTTGCGATTCCCGCTGCTGCGGGCGAGTTCACGCCGCTCGGCGACGGCTCGGCCACCAACAATGCCGATCTCATGGGCAATCCGGCGATCGATTGCGCCAGCTGCGTCGCAACGCCGCCCCATGAATCGGGCAATGAACCGTTCGACCTCGACTGGAGCCTCGGGCTGCGCGGCGGCATCAAGGATGAGGGCACCGGCGATGGCCCGACTTACGAGCTGATCGCGCTGCCCGGCGTGACGCTGAAGCATGAGACCATCCGCGGCGGCTATGATGTCGGGCTGAGCGGCGAGCTCAGCTACGACGTCGATGGCAGCGCCCGCATTGGTTCGATCACCGGCACGGCGGGCGGCGAGTATAAGCTCGACGCACTGACGACGCTGACCGGCCGGGGCAACCTCACTGTATCGCAGGATGCGGCCGATGGGCCGGACTACGCCGACAACGTCGCTTCCGCGCCGGTCGTGGTGTCCGGCGATGGCGAGGTCAGCGCGGCGCGTGACCTCGGAGCGTTCAACCTGGCGGTGCGCGGCAGCGCGGGCCGCGAGGTCTTTGGCGAGACCGTTTATGACGACAACTCAACCGCCGACAACAGCTTCCAGAACACCACGGCCTATGGCGCCGGCGCCCGGCTCGGCTATGAACTGACGCCCGGCCTCGTCGCCTTTGTCGACGTGGAAGCGGATACCCTCACCTATGACGCGCCCTCGCCAAGCCTCCTCGTAAAGCTCGACAATGTCACCTATGCCGGCCGCGGCGGGCTCAGCGCCAAGTTCAACGAGACGCTGGAGCTCGAGGGCTCACTGGGTTTCGGCTACACCGATCTCACCGACGGCTCGCTGAGCGATTTCTCCGCCGTGCTTTACGACGCCAAGGCCACGTTCCGGCCCGACGAGACGCTGACCCTGACTGGCGCCTTCACCACGACGATTTCACAGCCCGGCACCACCTCTGGCGCCACCGCCAAGCTCACTTACGCGGCAGCCGGGCAGGTCGAGTACCTGGTGAACCCCTGGCTGAAACTGCGCGCCGATGCGCAGTGGAGCGAGGCGCATTACCAGGGGATCGACAACGACGAATACAACTGGGGCTTTGGCGTCGGAGCGGACTATTTGCTCAACGAACACACCGACCTCACGGCCGACTACAGTTTCCTGAGGACGGAAAAGACCCCGGACCCCGCCACCGACGAGCACCAGGTGACCGTGGGGGTCAAGTTCCACCGGTAGGGGTGCTCCCCTCCCCCTTGAGGGGAGGGGTTGGGGGTGGGGGTCCATCGGTGATCACAGGACCACCCCTCCCTCAATCCCTCCCCTCAAGGGGGAGGGAAGCCCGACTGCGCCGATTGGGAAGATTGGCCCAAGCGCTCACACCAGATGCCGGATCTGCTTGCGGAACGCTTCGGAGAGATCCGGCCGATCGAGCGCGAAGGCGACGTTGGCAGTGAGGAAGCCGAGCTTCGAGCCGCAATCGAAGGATTGCCCCTTGTACTTCACGCCACTGAAATGCTGCTGCGTCATCAGCGTCTGCATGGCGTCGGTAATCTGGATCTCGCCGCCCACGCCGCGCTCCTGGTCGGCGATCAGCGAGAAAATCTGCGGCTGCAGGATGTAGCGGCCCGAGATGATCAGGTTGGAGGGCGCGTCCTCGCGCTTGGGCTTTTCCACCATGCCGGTGATGCGAAAACCTTCGTCGGGCCCGGCGCCGCGCGCCACGACGCCATAGGAGGAAACGTCCTCCATCGGCACTTCCTCTACGGCGATGACGTTGCCGCCGCTCGTCTCATAGGCATCCATCATCTGGCGCAGTACGCCGGGGACGCCCTTGAACACCATATCGGGCAGCAGCAGGGCGAAGGGCTGGTCGCCGACCAGCTCGCGAGCGCACCAGACGGCGTGGCCAAGGCCGAGCGGTTCCTGCTGGCGGGTGAAGCTGGTCTGGCCGGCCGAGGGCAGATCCTTCTGCAACTCACGCAATGCTTCAGTCTTGCCACGAATTTCGAGGGTGTGTTCGAGTTCGTACTGGCGATCGAAATGATCTTCGATGACGCCCTTGTTGCGGCCGGTGACGAAGACGAAATGCTCGATGCCGGCCTCGCGCGCCTCGTCCACGGCGTACTGGATCACCGGCCGGTCGACCACGGTCAGCATTTCCTTGGGCATTGCCTTGGTGGCAGGCAGGAAGCGGGTGCCGAGACCCGCAACCGGGAATACGGCGGTGCGCACGCGATTTGGCAATCAAGGGACTCCTGAACAGGCGGGAGAGGTGGCTATAGGAGGGCTATAAGGCGTTTCTTAGCACCTCGCGAAATAGCGTCCATGCCGTTAATTTCTGGTGTTGGGGGTTGAACCATGACGGTGCTGGTTACAGGCGGCGCAGGCTATATCGGCAGTCACATGGTGCTCAGGCTCGCCGATGCCGGGCAGGCGGTGGTGGTGCTCGACAACCTCGCGACCGGGTTCGACTGGGCCATCGACCACCGGGCGAGCTTCGTTCAGGGTCATGCCGGCGACATGGAACTGGTGGCGAGACTCATCGCCGAGCACGGCATTACCGAGATCGTGCATTTCGCCGGCTCGATCGTGGTGCCGGAATCGGTCAGCGATCCGCTGAAATACTACGCCAACAACACCGCCACCTCGCGCAACCTGATCGAGGCGGCGGTCAGGGGCGGGGTGAAGCACTTCATCTTCTCGTCTACCGCGGCGGTCTACGGCAATGCCGGGCTCGAGCCGGTGGCCGAGACCAGCCAGCTGATGCCGGAATCGCCTTATGGCCGCTCCAAGCTGATGACCGAGCTGATGCTGGCGGACGTCGCGGCAGCACACCCGCTGACTTACGGCGTGCTGCGCTATTTCAACGTTGCCGGCGCCGATCCCAGCAAGCGCAGCGGGCAATCGTCGCCGACCGCCACGCACCTGATCAAGGTCGCCGCGCAGGCGGCGCTGGGGCAGCGGCCGAGCATGGGGATTTTCGGCACCGATTTCCCGACCCCGGATGGCACCGGGGTGCGTGACTACATCCATGTCAGCGACTTGGTCGAGGCGCATGCCTTGCTGCTGGAATATCTGCGCAAGGGCGGTGCCTCGGTCACCATGAACTGCGGCTATGGCCGCGGTTTCTCGGTGCGCGACGTGGTGCGCACGGTCAAGCAAGTGTCGGGAGTGGACTTCAAGGTGATCGAAGAGCCCCGCCGCGCCGGCGATCCGGCGTCGATCGTCGCCAAGGCCGATAAGGTGCGCCAGGTGCTGGGCTGGAAGCCGGCGCATGAGGACCTCACGGAGATCGTTGACGCGGCGCTGAACTGGGAGCGCTATTTAGCCACACGAAACAGGTAGCGATTCGCCATGCAACGTCACCTCGCCTTCGTCGTCACGTTCATTGGTCTCATCTCGCCGGCCCTCGCTCAACCGGTCGAAAGCTTTGAGTCCTTCATCAAGAATTTCGAACCGACGGCGGTGGCGGCCGGCGTCACCCACGAAACCTATGCCAAGGCGATGTACGGGCTGACGCCCGATCCGAACGTGCCGGCGCTGGTGACGGCGCAGCCCGAGTTCACCACTCCGCTGTGGGACTACATCGAAAAGCGCGTCACTGCGTGGCGCCTCGACAAGGGCAAGGAAGCGATCGCAGAGAACAAGGCGCTGCTCGAGGCGACCGGCAAGAAGTACGGCGTCGACCCCTATCTGTTGGCCTCGATCTGGGGCATCGAGACCAATTACGGCCGCGTGCTCGGCGACCCGCAATATATCCGGCCGATCATCCCGTCCCTCGCGACGCTGGTGCATCAGCGTCGCGTCCGGCTCGAAGGGGATACGGCAGACCTGATCGCCGCCCTGCTGCTGGTGCAGCGCGGACCGCTCGACGCCACCCAATTGGTCGGCAGTTGGGCCGGCGCCATCGGGCACCTGCAGGTCAACCCCAGCAACGTGATCAAGTACGGTACGGATGGCGACGGCGACGGCGCCGTCGATCTGCACAACTCCCTGGCCGACGCTCTGGCGACCTCTGCTACCTACATCATCGGTCTTGGTTACAAGCCCGGTCTCGACTGGGGCTACGAGGTCGACGTGCCCGAGGGGTTCGACTACCTGCTGGCGACGCGCGACCAGTTGCGGCCGATCTCGTTCTTCACCGAACTCGGGGTGAAACGGGTCGGCGGGGGTGCCTTCAGCGATAGCTCGATCCCGGTGTTCCTCTATGCCCCGACGGGTGCGAAGGGGCCGAAATTCCTGATGACCAACAACTACCTGATCCTCAAGGGCTACAATTTCTCCGACAGTTACGCGATGGCGATTTCGCATCTCGAAGACAGGCTGCAGGGTCGCGGAGAGTACGTCACGGCCTGGCCGCGGGAGACCAAGTTCCCTAACCTCGAGCAGCGCCGGGCGATCCAGGAGGCACTGATCAAGCTCGGGCTCTACGAGGGGCTTGTCGATGGCCGCATCGGGCCGGTGAGCCAGGCTGCCTACGCCAAGTTCCAGGCCTCGAAGGGCGAGGTGGCGGACGGGTTTATTACGCTGCAGAGCTATGAAGAGCTGGTGGCGGCTGCCGGGCAGTGATCCCGTTCTCGGTGAACCACCGGAGTCTCATCAAACTCGATGTCATCCCAGCGAAAGCTGGGACCCAAGCATCCACTTGCGCTGTGGTGAGTTGGGTCCCAGCTTTCGCTGGGATGACACCCGGTGGGGGTGGAGGGGTGGTGGTTCTCTCAGCACGCTGCAAGCGATGCCGTCGGTGAGGAGCCAGAGCAGTCCCCGGTAGATTTATCGCGAGCGGTCTTCAATTCACCGCGGTTCGTCAGCTAAATGGCTGTCATGCAGAAGAAGTCCAACCGGTTTGTACTCTGGGTGGTCGGCGCCGTGGTGGCGGCGCTGGTGCTGACCGACATGCTGCCGATGTTCGCGCAGGCGCGCGAGGCCGAGTCCGCAATGCCGGCAATTGTGCAGCCGGCGGATGACGGACGGATTGTCGTGGCGCAGCAGGAGCAGGCGCCGCGCAAGAAGCGCCGCACCCTGATGGACCTGCTGTTCGGCGACGATCAGCAACAGCGCGAAGAAGCCCCGGTGGTCGAAAAGCCGGTGGTGAAAAAGCAGAAGAAAGCGGCGTTGCCGCCACCGGAAAAACCCAAGATCGAAAAGGCCCTTGGTGCGACACGGCTCGCGGTGTTCGGCGACTCGATGGCCACCGATGTCGGCAAGGCCCTCGAACGCTTCTACGCCGAGGACCCCAATATCTCGATCCTCACCCAGGGCGTCGGTTCGTCGAGCTTCGTCAGGCCGGATTTCTTCGACTGGCCCAAGACCATTGGCGAGCAGATCGCCGCCAACAGCTTTGACATCGCCGTCATCGTCATCGGCATCAACGACCGCCAGAAGATGCGGCTCAATGGCGAGGTCTACGGCTCGCTGACGCCGGAATGGACCACCGAGTATTCGGCCCGCGTCACCAATGTGGTGAAGGCGCTGCGCGCCGCCAACAAGCCGACGATCTGGATCGGGCTGCCGCCGATGGAGGCGCCGAAATTCGGCAAGGCGATGATTCAGGTCAACGAGATCCAGCGCCTCGCGGCGTTCAGCGGCGGCGCCGAGTTTCTCGATATTTACGAGAAGTTCGCCACCGAGGAGGGCGGCTACACCTCGCGCGGCCCCGATCTCAACGGCAACCAGGTGCGCATGCGCAAGGATGACGGCATCCATTTCTCCACCGCCGGCGCCGACAAGCTGGCCTTCTACCTGAGCCAGAGCCTCAAGAACTACTATCGCGGCGGCGGCACGGTGGGCATCGAGGTCGCCGACCCGCTGCTCGGCACCGACGCCCAACTGATGATGCGGCCGCCCTATCAGGGGCTGGGGCAGATGAAGCTGCTGGAAGTAGCCGGCGCGGTGATCTCGCTCACCAATACGCCGCGGCGCGCCGCTGACCTGGTGACCGCCGACATGGCCGACGCGGCGACGGTCGGCTTCGACCTGACGCAGATGATCGAGGCGCCGGTCGGCCGCGCCGATGCGTTCGGCGTCGGCAAGGTCGAGAACCCGAACCCGAAATGAAGCGCCGTGCCGTGCTTGCCGGCCTTGCCCTCATTGCAGGAGCACGCGCCGCCATGGCCGATGACCCGAGTTTCCTCGCCGCAGCTCGCGACAACGACGCTGCGGCGCTGTCGCAGATGCTGGGCACGGGGCAGGCCGTCGACGTGCGCGACAGTGGCGGCCGCACAGCGTTGCTGGTGGCGACCCATGCCAACGCGCTGGAGGCGGCGCGGGTGCTGATTGCGGCCGGCGCCGATGTCAACGCCAAGGACGATATCAAGGACACGCCCTATCTCTATGCCGGGGCCGAGGGGCGCACCGAGATACTGAAGCTGCTGCTGGCTGCCGGGGCCGATCTCAAGGGTACCAACCGTTTTGGCGGCACGGCGCTGATCCCGGCGGCGGAAAAGGGGCATCCGGAGACTGTGCGGCTGCTGCTCAAAGCTGGCGTCGATCCCAATCACGTCAATGGGCTCGGCTGGACGGCGCTGCTCGAGGCGGTGATCCTCACCGATGGCGGGCCGACCTACCAGGAGATCGTCGCCGACCTGATCAAGGGCGGCGCCGACGTCAACCTCGCCGATGCCGACGGGGTAACGCCGCTGGCCCATGCGCGGGCGCGAGGCTATGCCGAGATCGCGAAGCTGCTCGAGGCGGCGGGGGCGAAGTAGCGCGCCGGCCTAGTGGCTGGGGCGGCCTGCGGTTTGCTCGCCGGACCATCGCTTCCTCCCTTGAGGAGAGGGATTGAGGGAGGGGGTGCTGCAGTCAGCACCGAGCGTCCCTCACCACCCCCAACCCCTCCCCTCAAGGGGGAGGGGAGCAACGCTCACGCCTCGCCTGCCGCCGATATCAGGTTGTCGCGCAGGTTGGTGATGCCGCGCTGCAGGATGCGGAACTCTTCCTTGTTGAGGCCGGCTGCCCGGTACGTGATCTTCGACAGCTCGCGCGCTTTCTCCCGCAACTGCCGGCCGGTTTCAGTCAGCCGCACGAACACCATCCGCTCGTCTTCGGTGCCGCGGGTGCGGGTCACGTAGCCCATTGCCTCGAGCCGCTTCAGCATCGGGGTCACCGTGCTCGGCTCCAGAAACAGCCGCTCGCTCAGGCTTTTGACGGTCTGCTCATCCTGTTCCCACAGGGCGACGATGGCGATGTATTGGGGGTAGGTGAGCCCCAGCTCCTCCAGCACGGGCTTATAGACCCGCGAGTAGGCGAGGTTGGCCGAGTAGACGGCAAAGCACATGAAATCGGCGAGGCCCGCCGCTTCGTCGCGCTGCTGGTCGGCCATTGAAGGGCTCCGTTTGAAAAATCATTATCGCGATAACTTTTCGCTTGTACGGCTGCGTTGGCCATGACACAAGTGGCGCCGTAATGATTATCGCGATAACTAAATAGGGATGACGGCGTGGCCAGCCAAGTCCCGGTAAACCAACGGAAGACCTGACGAATGAACCAGATTGAGAAGATCCTTTACACCGGCCGCACCCACACCAGCGGGGGGCGTGCCGGCACGGCGCGCAGCTCCGACGGGGCGCTCGACGTGGCGCTGTCGCCGCCGGGCTTCGGCAACGGCACCAACCCCGAACAACTGTTTGCGGCTGGCTGGTCGGCCTGCTTCCTCGGCGCCATCGGTGCGGTGGCCAGCAAGCTGAAGGTGACGCTGCCGGCGGAGCGTACGGTGGACGCGGAAGTCGACCTGGTGATGGAAGGCGAGCAGTACAGCCTCAGGGCCCGGCTCAATGTCAGCCTGCCGGGGATCGCGCGCGAGCTCGCCGAACAGCTGGTCGCCGCAGCGCACCAGACCTGCCCCTATTCGAAGGCGACGCGGGGGAATATCCCGGTTGAAATCAACGTGGTTTGAGTGAAGGAGACACGCAGCTCCAACCCACCACTCGGTGTCATCCCTGCGAAAGCAGGGACCCAACTCACCGCTGGCACGGGCTGATGCATGGGTCCCAGCTTTCGCTGGGATGACATCCGGTGTGTGCGGCCAAAGACGGCCCAAAGAACAAAGGGGCGCCCGAAAGCGCCCCTTTTCTATTCCAGTGCGGATCGCGCTACCGCGGCAGATCGGTCTTGCCCATCAGCCACTCGTCGATCGAGCGGGCGCACTGGCGGCCTTCGCGGATGGCCCAGACGACCAGCGACTGGCCGCGACGCATGTCGCCGCAGGCGAAGAACTTCTCGCGCGAGGTCTGGTACTTCACGGTGTCGGCCATGACGTTCGAACGCTTGTCGGTGGCAACGCCTGCCCCCTGCACCAGGCCCTCCTGCACCGGGCCGAGGAAGCCCATGGCGAGCAGCACCAGATCGGCTTTGAGCACGAACTCGGTGCCCGGGATCGGCTGGAACTTCTCGTCGGCGCGGGCGCATTGCAGGGCCGTCACCTTGCCGTTCTCGCCATCGAAGCGGATGGTCGCCACGGCGAAATCGCGGGTGACGCCTTCTTCCTGCGACGAGGAGATGCGGAACTTCACCGGATAGTTCGGCCAGACCAGCGCCTTGTTCTCCTTTTCAGGAGGCATGGGCATGATTTCGATCTGGGTCACCGACAGGGCGCCCTGGCGGTTCGAGGTGCCGATGCAGTCCGAACCGGTATCGCCGCCGCCTATGACGACGACGTGCTTGCCGCCGGCGAGGATCGGGGTGACGTTGTTCAGCGGCTCACCGGTGACGCGGCGGTTCTGCTGGCCGAGGAAATCCATGGCGAAATGGATGCCGTCGAGCTCGCGGCCCGGGATCGGCAGGTCGCGCGGCTTCTCGGCGCCGCCCGACATGGCGATGGCGTCGTACTGGGCGGCGAGTTCATCGGCGGTGATGTCCTTGCCGACATTGACGCCGGTGTGGAGCGTCACGCCCTCGGCCACCATCTGCTCGACGCGGCGATCGATCTGCGTCTTGTCGAGCTTGAAGTTGGGGATGCCATAGCGCATCAGGCCGCCGATCTGCTGGGCCTTTTCATAGAGGTGCACATCGTGGCCGGCGCGCGCCAGCTGCTGGGCGGCGGCCATGCCGGCCGGGCCCGAGCCGATCACCGCGACCTTCTTGCCGGTCTTGTTCGGATTGATCTGCGGCGTGACCCAGCCTTCCTCAAAACCCTTGTCGATGATGGCGCACTCGATCGACTTGATGTTGACCGGGGTGTCCGGAATGTTCAGCGTGCAGCTCGCCTCGCACGGGGCGGGGCAGATGCGGCCGGTGAACTCGGGGAAGTTGTTGGTGGAGTGAAGGTTCTTCAGCGCCTTCAGCCACTCGCCCTTGTAGACGAGGTCGTTCCAATCCGGGATCTGGTTATTCACCGGACAGCCGTTGTGGCAGTACGGGATCCCGCAATCCATGCAGCGTGCTGCCTGGTCGCGGGTGCCCTTGTCGCCCAGGGGAATGGTGAACTCGTTGTAGTTCTTCAGCCGGTCGGCAACCGGGAGGTAATCCCGGTCGACGCGATCGATTTCGAGGAAGCCAGTGATCTTGCCCATTGTTCTTACTCCGCCGCGACCTGTTGAGCGGCCTCACGGGCCTTTTCCATCTTCTGCAGGGCCTTGCGATACTCGATCGGCATGACCTTCCTGAACTTGGGCAGGTACTCGTCCCAGTTCGAGAGGATGTGGTTGGCGCGCGACGAGCCGGTGAAGCTCTTGTGCCGCGCGATCAGCTGGTAGAGCCGCTCGGCGTCGCGACGCTGCAGATCGTGCAGGATCTCGACCACGCCCATGGTCTCGAGGTCGCCGTGATGACCGAAGTCGCGGCCATTGAGACGTTCCTCTTCGACGACCGGCTCGAGTTCGACCATCGACATGTTGCAGCGGCTCTCGAAGCTCTCGTCCTCGTCGAGGACATAAGCCACGCCGCCCGACATGCCGGCCGCAAAGTTGCGGCCGGTGCGACCGAGCACCACCACCACACCACCGGTCATGTACTCGCAACCATGGTCGCCGGTGCCTTCGACCACCGCGATGGCGCCGGAGTTGCGGACGGCGAAGCGTTCGCCGGCCACGCCGCGGAAGTAGCACTCACCGGTGATGGCGCCGTAGAGCGCGGTATTGCCGATGATGATCGAGTCCTCGGGCACATAGCCACGCTCTTCCGGCGGCCGGACCACGAGGCGCGCCCCGGAGAGGCCCTTGCCGACATAGTCGTTGGCCTCGCCGACGAGGTCGATGGAGATGCCGCGCGCTGCCCAGGCGCCGAAAGCCTGGCCGGCGGTGCCGGTCAGCGACACCGCGATGGTGTCTTCGGCGAGGCCGGCATGGCCGTAGCGCTTGGCCACCGCACCGCCGAGCATGGCGCCCGCCGAGCGGTCGACGCTGGTGATCTTCTCGACGATCTTGACCGGGGTGCCGTGGTCGAGCGCGGGCTGGGCCGCGGCGATCAGGCGACGGTCGAGGACCTTGTCGATCGGGTGGTTCTGGCCTTCGGTGTGGGTGATGCCAACGCCTTCGGGGGCGAACGGCTTGTGGAACAGCTTCGAGAAGTCGAGCCCCTTGGCCTTCCAGTGGTCGATGGCCTCGGTCTTGTCGAGCATCTGCATCTGCCCGACCATTTCGTCGAACCTGGTGTAGCCCATTTCGGCCATCAGCTCGCGCACTTCCTCGGCGACGAAGAAGAGGTAGTTGATGACGTGCTCGGGCTTGCCGGTGAAACGGGCGCGCAGCACCGGATCCTGGGTGGCGACGCCAACCGGGCAGGTGTTGAGGTGGCACTTGCGCATCATCACGCAGCCGGCCGCGATCAGCGGCGCGGTGGCGAGGCCGAACTCGTCGGCGCCGAGCAGGGCGCCGATCACCACGTCACGGCCAGTCCGCACGCCGCCATCGACCTGCACCGCAATGCGGCTGCGCAGCCGGTTGCGGACCAGCGTCTGCTGGGTTTCGGCGAGGCCGATTTCCCACGGTGAGCCGGCATGCTTCAGCGAGGTCAACGGCGAAGCACCGGTGCCGCCCTCGTAGCCCGAGATGGTGACATGGTCGGCGCGCGCCTTGGCGACGCCGGCGGCAACGGTGCCGACACCGACTTCGGAGACGAGCTTCACCGAGACCTGGCCATCCGGGTTGACGTTCTTCAGATCGAAGATCAGCTGCGCCAGATCCTCGATCGAATAGATGTCATGGTGCGGCGGCGGCGAAATGAGGCCGACACCAGGGGTCGAGTGACGAACCTTGGCGATGGTCTCGTTCACCTTGTCGCCGGGCAGCTGACCGCCTTCGCCGGGCTTGGCGCCCTGAGCCATCTTGATCTGCATCATGTCGGAGTTGACCAGATACTCCGTGGTCACGCCGAAGCGACCCGAGGCCACCTGCTTGATGGCGGAGCGCTTCGAATCGCCATTGGGCAGCGGCTTGAAGCGATCGACTTCCTCGCCGCCTTCACCGGTGTTCGACTTGCCGCCGATCCGGTTCATGGCGATGGCGAGGGTCGTGTGCGCTTCGAGCGAGATCGAGCCATAGCTCATCGCGCCGGTCGAGAAACGCTTGACGATCTCGACAGCCGGCTCGACCTGGTCGAGCGCAACCGGGGCACGGCCTTCTTCGTCCGCCTTCCTGATGCGGAACAGCGAGCGGATGGTGACGTACTTGTCCTCCACCTCGTTCACCAGCCGGGCGAACTCGCGGTACTTGTCGCGGGCATTGCCACGAGCGGCGTGCTGCAGGTTGGCGACGGTTTCCGAACGCCAGACATGCGCCTCGCCGCGCTGGCGGAAGGCATAGTCGCCGCCGACGTCGAGCACGTCCTCGAGCACTGGCGAGTTGCCGAAGGCATCCTGGTGCCGCAGCACGGTTTCCTCGGCGATTTCCTTGAGACCGGCGCCTTCGATGGTGGTGGCGGTGCCGGTGAAGTAGGTCGAGACGAAATCGGTCGAGAGGCCCACGGCGTCGAAGATCTGGGCGCCGCAATAGGACTGATAGGTCGAGATGCCCATCTTGGCGGTGACCTTCAGGATGCCCTTACCGATCGCCTTGATGTAGCGGTAGATGATCTCGTCCGCGTCGAGCTCGCCCGGCAGGTCGCCGCGCATGGCGGCCAGCGTCTCGAACGCCAGGTAGGGGTTGATGGCTTCGGCGCCATAGCCGGCAAGAGCGCAGAAATGGTGGATTTCGCGCGCTTCGCCGGTTTCGACCACGAGGCCCACCGAGGTCCTGAGGCCCTTGCGGATCAGGTGATGGTGGATGCCGGCGGTGGCCAGCAGTGCCGGGATCGCGACCCGGTCGCGGCTCATGGCGCGGTCGGAAAGGATGATGATGTTGTCGCCCGAGTGGACGGCCATCTCGGCATCCGAGAACAGCTGGTCGAGCGCCCGCTTCATGCCGTCGGCGCCTTCCGACACCGGATAGGTAATGTCCAGCGTCTTCGAGCGGAACGGGTTGTCCTCCATGCCGCCGATGGCGCGGATCTTTTCGAGATCCTCGTTGGTGAGGATCGGCTGGCGCACTTCGAGCCGCTGCCGGCTGTTGCCGCCCGTCAGATCGAGCACGTTCGGCCGCGGGCCGATGAACGAGACGAGGCTCATCACCAGCTCTTCGCGGATCGAGTCGATCGGCGGGTTGGTCACCTGCGCGAAGTTCTGCTTGAAGTAGGAGTACAGCAGCTTCGACTTGTTGGAGAGCGCCGAGATCGGGGTGTCGGTGCCCATCGACCCCACCGCTTCCTGGCCGGTGGCGGCCATCGGCGGCAGGATCATCTTGAGATCTTCCTGCGTATAGCCGAAGGCCTGCTGGCGATCGAGCAGCGGCACGTCCGAGGTCTTGGGCTCGAAATGCACCGGCGGCAGCTCTTCGAGCACGATCTGGGTGCGGCCCAGCCACTGCTTGTAGGGATGCGCGTTGGCGAGCTCGGCCTTGATCTCCTCGTCGGAAACGATGCGGCCCTGCTTCAGGTCGATCAACAGCATCTTGCCCGGCTGCAGGCGCCACTTCTTCTTGATCTTTTCGGCCGGAATCGGCAGCACGCCGGCTTCCGAGCTCATCACCACTTCGTCGTCTTCGGTGACGAGGTAGCGGGCCGGACGCAGGCCATTGCGGTCGAGCGTTGCGCCGATATGGACGCCGTCCGAGAAGCACATCGCGGCCGGGCCGTCCCACGGCTCCATCAGCGCAGCGTGATACTCGTAGAAGGCGCGGCGATCTTCATCCATCAGCGGGTTGCCGGCCCAGGCTTCCGGGATCAGCATCATGGCCGCATGCGGCAGCGAGTAGCCGCCGCGCAAGAGGAACTCGAGCGCGTTGTCGAAGCACGCCGTGTCCGACTGGCCGGGATAGGAAATCGGCCAGAGCTTGTTGATGTCGCCGCCGAAAAGCGGCGACGACACCGAAGCCTGCCGCGCCGCCATCCAGTTGACGTTGCCGCGCACGGTGTTGATTTCGCCGTTGTGGCAGACGAACCGGTAGGGGTGCGCCAGCCGCCAGGACGGGAAGGTGTTGGTCGAAAAGCGCTGGTGGACCAGCGCGAGGGCCGACTCGAAGTCCGGATCGTGCAGGTCGCGGTAATAGGCGCCGAGCTGGGCGGCAAGGAACATGCCCTTGTAGACGAGGGTGCGGCAGCTCATCGACACGATGTAAAAGTCGTTCGGCTTACCCTCGAAGGCCGAGAAGATCTTGGCCGAGATCACCTTACGGATGACGTAAAGCTTGCGCTCGAACGCCTCTTCGTCGGCGATGGCGTCGCCGCGGCCGATGATCACCTGCCGGTGGCAGGGCTCGGTGGCGACGATCTCAGGGTCCTTGGACAGCGACGAGTTGTCGGACGGCACGTCGCGCCAGCCGATGACCGTCTGGCCTTCGTCCTCGATCACCTTGTTGACGACGCGTTCCATCTTGGCGCGCAGGTCTGCATCCTGCGGCATGAAGATGAAGCCGACGGCATACTTGCCCTGTTCGGGCAGGTGGAAGCCAAGCTGCGCGCTCTGCTTGACGAAGAACTTGTGCGGGATCTGCACCATGATGCCGGCGCCGTCGCCCATCAGCGGGTCGGCGCCCACGGCACCGCGGTGCTCGAGGTTCTCGAGAATGGCGAGACCGTTCTGCACGATCTTCTGGCTGGGCTGGTTCTTCATGTTGACGATGAAGCCCACGCCGCAGGCATCGACCTCGCGCGTCGGGTCATAGAGGCCCTCGGCGGCCGGACGCATCACGCCTTGAGGCAGATCGGTACGATAGCCGTCATTTTTGCGAATGGCGGTTTCCGTGACGGGATGTGAAATCGATCCGTTCCGTGGTTCGGCCATTTGCAAAGTCCTCTGTTTTTGCAGTCGTCTTCGAGACCAGGGCAAGTGCCCCGGTGTTCAAGTTCCTTTCGACGCGCCTTCAGCCCCCAGTCGTACTCTCAGTGTACGGCTCGAATCCGAGTGCGCAATCCTTTAGTGGGGAGCGGCTCTGCATCCAAATGGCCGCTCGTACGGGCTAGATAAGGCCCCACCCCTCCGTTTCCGCTATCGACAAGCGGGCCAGCCGGATCGGCGTGTGAAACGCATCCGGGGAGACCGGCCGCTCACGAAATTGGACAGACGTACTGTCCTATCGAGGCTACATTTGCATAATTCCAAACTGCGAGCAAGCGCCCGAGGACACTTTTTTGCCGTGATGTGGTCGACGCGGCGTAGGAGATCGATGGGAGGGAATAGGAAAACCGTAGGAGTTAAGCCCCATATGCCGCTTGAGAAAGGCGTGTTGCGGGTGTTTTGCGCGTGTTGTGCCTATAGGAATTGCCGTGGCTGAGAACCCAAGGGTACGCCACCGCCGAAGCTGTGCATCGACATCCGACGGCTACGATGTACATGTTTCACCTCGCGAAATCGTCGAGGCCCCAGATGCCGCAGAGACCCTCGTTCATCGTCAATATCCGGGATGGCCTTAGCCCGCTGGACCATGGCGGCTTTGCCGACATGGGGGGATTTGGCCATCCGGTCGGCCGCCTGCACGGCCTCACCCATCTCGGCATCAACTACGAAGTGGCGCCGCCGGGCAGCCGCACGTCGTTCCCGCATGCCGAAAGCCAGGAGGAGGAGTTCGTCTTCGTCGTCGGTGGCAAACCCGACCTGTGGATCGACGGTGCGCTCCATCCGCTCGATGCCGGCGACGCCGTGGCGTTCCCGGCGGGGACGGGAATCGCCCATAGCTTCCTCAACAACAGCGACGAGGATATGCAGTTGCTCATCCTCGGTGAGCACCAGGTGCCGGGCAACCAGCTCTACTATCCGTTGAACCCCGAGCGCATGGCCGAATTCAGCAGCTGGAACGGCGCCTGGCTCGATGCACCGAAACGGCCGCTCGGCCCGCATGACGGCAAGGCGCGGGCCGGCAGCCGCGACGACGGCGCGGCTCGTCCGAGTCGTCCGGGGTTCATTGCGCATTACAGTAAGGGTCTCGCGCCGTTTCCCAACCCGAAGCACACCAACCATGGCGGCCAGAGCAGCCGGATGGGCGCGGCGTTGGGGCTGACGCGGATCGGCATCAACTACGACATCGTTGCGCCGGGCAACCGCACTTCGCGTCCGCATGCCGAGAGTGAAGAAGACGAGTTCGTGCTGGTGCTTCAGGGTCGCCCGGACGTTTGGATCGACGGGCACCTCCATCAGCTTAACGAGGGCGACGCAGCGGTGTTTCCCGCCGGCACCGGCATCGCCCACTCGTTCCTCAACAACAGCGACGCTGAGGTGCACCTGCTGGTGATCGGCGAGCACGCCCGCGAGGGCAACCAGCTGAACTATCCGTTGAACCCGGAGCGGATGGAGGAATTCGCCAAGGTGGGCCGCGCCTGGCTCGATGCACCGAAGCGAGAGCTTGGGCCGCATGACGGGATGGCCCGGGCGGGGACGCGGCAAGGGTGAGCGAGGCGCTGCTGAGCCGGGACGAGTTCGGAGACGCCTTGCGCAAGGGCAAGGGCCGGGCGGTGCAGCATGTTCGAGCGCACGGCGACGCGGGTGTCGATGATCTGCTGCTCGCGGCGTGCCTGCACTGCCAGAGCCATGATCCGCAAAGCGAGGGCTATCGCAGCGATTGGCTGATGGGAATGCTGGCGATGCTCCCGGACGCATCGAGATACTACGCGGCGGTCCTCGCGGCCTTTCCCGGAGCGACCGACGGGCATGATGCAGAGCAGATGGCCGGCATGCTGGTGATGCTGGCCGAGCACGGGCATGCGGGGGCCCGAGACGCGCTTTACAGCAAGTTCGATCGGCAGGAGTTCAACGAGTACTGGATGCTGAGGCTCAAGCTCATCGCGCTTGATGGGTTGGAGGGGCTGCTGCATGTGGCGCGCGTACTCGGGCATCGCCTGGCCATCGACGCCGATTTCGAACTCGACGGGTATCTGCGGTATGTCGTCGATGAGCAGTTCGGCTCGGAAACGGTGGATCGGGCGTTGCTGCAAGCGGCCGTCGGTGCCGAGGAGATCCGGCGGTTCCACGAAGAATTTCGGCGGCCCGAAGCGGAGCGCGTTCCGGTTGAGCCTTACCCGCTGGATGCCTTTGTGGCCGATCTGACCGTAGCCAAGCGAAACGCTCGCATCCTCGCGTCTCGTTTCGCGCGACAGGGCAGCCAGGCTGAGCATCTGGAGCTGTTCGAACGGCTCGAACGCGAAACGCAACCGCAGTTGATCGCCGGCATGCTGCGGGTGTTCGCTGTCCGGATCGATCCCCCTCACGGTATCGACGGGGTGTTGCGTTTTGCCCGGCATGTGGACTCCGCCGTCAGGGAAGCAGCGATCGGCGTGCTGCGGCGCTTTGCCGACGACCGTATCGCAGAGCTGTCGGGGGAACTGCTCGCTGCCGGAAGCCTCAAGGGCATAGAGCTGCTGGCGGAAAACTGGCGCCCCGGTGATTTCGATCGCGTCCACCAGCTGTTGCCACCCAGCGCCGACGACAGGCGTGCACATGTCCTGGCGCTCGCCATCGTCTCAACCGGACGTCCCAACCCCCACTCGGAGGCAGCGGACTGCCTGGTCTGGGTCTACGAGCAGAACCCGTGCGCGTTCTGCCGGCAGGGCGCAATTGAAGATCTGATCGGGCTCAGTCGTCTCCCCGAGGCGATTGCGACGGAGTGCCTTGACGACTGCATGAGCGAAATTCGCGAGGCCGTCGCCACCTCTCCCTCGGGGGAGAGGTCGGGCCGAAGGCCCGGGTGAGGGGGCCTTTCTGAGGTCCGGTGCTTGCGGCAAGGCCCCCTCACCCCGACCCTCTCCCCCAAAGGGAGAGGGGGCGATGTGGTGCCGACCGCGATCTCACCTCGCCCCTCCGTTGAGCGGCGAGGCTAGGTGTCGGCTGCCTATTCCAGGTGGCTCTTCAAGAACCACAGGTTCTTGTCGAGGCTGCGCGAGAAGGCGGTGAAGATGTCGGCGGTGTCGGCATCGCCGGCCTCGTCGGCGGCATCGATGCCCTCGCGGGTGGATTTGCTGAGCGCCGCGTAGCGTTCGACCAGGGCGGCGACGTGGTCGGCGACTTTGCGGATATCGGTGGGGTAGTGGGCGAGCTTGCTGGCCTTGCCCACCGTCTGCAGCGTGCCGAGCGCGATGCCATCGAGCTGGGCGACGCGCTCGGCGATGATGTCGACATGCTCGTCGACATCATCGCGCAACTGGTCGAGCAGTTCGTGCACGGCGATGAAGGTGGGGCCCTTGAGGTTCCAGTGCGCCTGCTTGGTGATCAGCGCCAGGTCGATGGCGTCGGCGAGGCGCGCGTTGAGCAAGTCGATCATCGCGGCCTTGGTGTTGGACTTGAGGCCGATCTCTGGGGATTTCATGTTGAGGAACCTATGACGCGTTATGGGACGCCGTGAGAACGGCGGGGCAGGCCGGAGGTTCCCCGTCCCGACCGGCTCCGTCTTGAACGAAGCGCGCACGATCACTCAGGGGCGGGCAGCGACGTGTCGGCCTTGCAGACGCTTAATGGCTTGATCTCACCCGAGAAGATCTGGGTGATCCGCTCCTCGGCCTTGTCGACGGTGACGCTCATGCAGGCGCAGCCATAGCCATAGCCGCTGCCAGGGTTGTTGGTCTCGACGAACTGCGTCTCGTCGAAATCTGGCGCGTTCTCGGCGCCCTTGGCGCCTTCGCCATCTGCGTCACCTTGCGAGCTGATGGTCCAGGTGGCGTCCCTGTCCATCAACCAGAGGTTGCCAGGCGTGGGGTTCATGTACCAGCCGCAGCGGGTTTCGGCAGCGAGTGCCGGTGAGGCGGCAAGCAGAGATACGGCAACGATGGCAGCAAGCCGATGCATGGTGACGCTCCTTCCGAGTAGGAGCGCACAGCAGCAGGTCTGCTGCCGCTGGGCAAGGTCGAGTTGCTGACTAAGGTGGCCGCCAAAGCCCGCGAAGGCGGGAGCCAACGCGATCTCCAAGTTGCCGACCTCTGCAACTCCCACTGGGTTCCCGCCTTCGCGGGAATGACACCTGTGGGTGGGGCGAGGGCCAGCCGATCTCCGCCCGTGAGGCCCGATCGTCCTGGCGCAAACAACAAGGGCGCAGTCCGCCTGGACTGCGCCCTCATTTCCGTTCACCTGGCGATCAGACCGCCTGACTCGCCAGGCTGTTCACAGCCGATTAGTTGACCGTCTGGTCCTCGATGGTCTTGGTCGAGGCGCTGATCGGAATCTGGCGCGCCTTCTTGCTCTCGGGAATCTCGCGCTTCAGCTCGATGTGGAGCAGGCCGTTCTCGAGGTTGGCGCCGGCGACTTCGACATAGTCAGCGAGCTGGAATCGCAGTTCGAAAGCGCGCTCGGCAATGCCGCGGTGCAGGAACTCGCGTGCCTTGTCCTCGCTATCCTGGGCCTTGGCGCCCTTCACGACGAGGTTGTTCTCCTTGCTCTCGATGGCGATGTCACCCTCGGCAAAGCCGGCGACGGCGATCGAGATCCGGTAGGCGTTCTCGCCGGTCTTCTCGATATTGTAGGGAGGGTAGGATTTCGCCTCCTGGCCCACCAGGGCATCAAGACGATTGAAGACGCGGTCGAAACCGACGGTCGAACGATAGAAGGGGGAAAAATCGTAGCTAGCCATGATCACATTCTCCTTTGAGCAACGTGGCTTTGTCTCGGGTGTCCCATGCGCGCTCCCCAAGCGGGCAAGCACGCATTCCCGGGTTCCCGGTCCCCGGGGGTTCCCGGCGGACAGCATTGATTTAGGGAGCATCGGCCAGGGTTCAAGACCCCTGTTCAGGTCGATGAACCGAAGATGAATATGGCGATCAAAGGCGGTTCAGGCAGCCCTGCCTATAAGCGGGACTGTGCTTACTGTCTGCTGCAGGGCACACCGAATGAGCCGCCTTCACCCGCCCCCCGCAAGGCGGCCATCACAGGAAAGCCAGTGTCTCAACCGAGGCGCTGGCTTTTCGGTTTAATGGAGCCCTTAGGCTCTGCAAGTCCCCCAAACTCCATGTCATCCCCGCGAAAGCGGGGACCTCCGTTTGCGATCGTGCGGTAGGCACGAAAACAGAGGTTCCCGCTTTCGCGGGAATGACCCGGTGGTTGGCGGCACGACCATAGCTTGGCGCCCATCCGCCTGCGCGGGGTCACGCCGGTGGCCAATCCCCAAATGCAGTCCAGTCGAAGCACCTCGGCCACACCCGTCATTCCCGCCGCGCCGGGAATCCGGTATGCAGGGCAATCGTCCGGAGCAGCGCATGAACGCCATCGTCGACCCCAATGGGCCAACCCTTGCCGTGGTGCCGTCCAACCCGGTGCCGGAGGGGGCGCGGGTCGGCTACTTCACCACGGCCGACAAGGTGCAATTGCGCTACGCCACCTTCCCCAAGGGCGCGGGAGCGGCCAAGGGGACGATCTGCCTCGTTCAGGGCCGCACCGAGTTCATCGAGAAATATTTCGAGACCGTCGCCGATTTCCAGTCGCGCGGCTTTGCCGTCGCCACCTTCGACTGGCGCGGGCAGGGTGGCAGCCAGCGGCTGATCGGCAACAAGCGGCTCGGCTATGTCAGGCGTTTCGACGACTACTGGGAGGATCTCAAGGCCTTCCACGGCTCGATCCTCCTCCCCGATTGCCCGGCGCCCTATTATCTCGTCGGCCATTCGATGGGCGGGCTCGCCTCGCTCTATGCCGGCATCCGCGACCGCATGATGTTCGAACGGATTTTCGTTTCGGCGCCGATGGTCGGGCTCGACCGGCAGCCGTTCAGCATGGCCGGCATGGCAAGGCTGTGCGCTACGCTTTCCAACCTCGGGCTGGCGCGGTTGCCGATCGGGCGACGCGGCGACAAGGCGCAGACCGAACAGAGCTTTGCCGGCAACCCGCTGACCTCCGACCTCGCGCGCTTCAGCCGTTCGGTCGAGGTGCTGAAGGCCCGGCCTGAACTGGAGGTCGGTGCGCCGACGTTTCGCTGGGCGGCCTCCGCCTTCGATGCGATGGCCGGAGCCGCGACCGACCAGTTCCCCGGCGCGGTCCGCATTCCCGTGTTGATGCTGGCGGCGGCGCGCGACGAAATCGTTTCGACCTCGGCGATCGAAACGCTGGGTTTGAGGATGCGCACCGGCCGCCACCTGGTGATCCCGGGCGCCCGGCACGAGATGTTCGTCGAGACCGACGCCATCCGCGCCCAGGTGTTTGCGGCGTTCGATGCGTTCATTACAGAACAGTCGGCTTAGCTGAACTGCCCCTCACCCGCCCGCTGCGCGGGCACCCTCTCCCTCAAGGGGAGAGGGGATGCGGGGGCGACATCGTGCCACAACGTCCCTCTCCCCTTGAGGGAGAGGGTGGCTCGGCGAAGCCGAGACGGGTGAGGGGCAGTTGCAGCTCTACCCTCTGAGTACCGCCATCGCCGCGGCATGCAGTTCGGGCGTTGCCGCCGCCACGCAGTTGCCGCCTTGCTCGGCCGGCCCGCCATCCCAGGTGGTGATGACGCCGCCGGCATTCTCGATCAGCGGAATCAGCGGGCAAATATCGACGTTCTTCAGCCCGGCCTCGACCACCAGGTCGATGTGGCCGGCCGACATCAGGGCGTAGCCATAGCAATCGAGCCCATAGCGGGTGGTCAGCACCTTGCTGCGAATCCGCGCCCAGGGCTCGGCCACGCCTTTCTTCTCGAACAGGTCGGGCGAGGTGGTGGTCATCTTGGCTTGGCTGAGCTCGGTGACCGCGGACGTGCGGAGAGCCGCCTTGTCGCTGACCCGGTGGTAGGAGGCTTCGCCGGGGAGGCCCAGATAGATCTCGCCGGTGAAGGGCTGCGCCATCAGCCCGGCGGCGGCCTTGCCGTCGATGGTCAGCCCCACCAGGGTGCCCCAGACCGGGACGCCGGTGATGAAGGCGCGGGTGCCGTCGATCGGGTCGATGATCCAGGCGAAGCGGCTGGTGCCAGGCTTGTCGTCCCACTCCTCGCCGATGATCGCGTGGTCGGGGAATCGGTTGCCGATCAGCTCGCGGATCGCCAGTTCGGCCTGGCGGTCGGCCTCGGTGACCGGGTCGAAACCCTGGGCTTCCTTGTTGTCGACGGCGAGCGCCGAGCGGAAGCGGGGCAGGGTCACCGCCGCGGCGATCTCGGCCGCATCGAGCAGGGTGCGGCGCACCAGGTCGGCAGTGAGGCCGCCGAGAGATGTATCTTTCATGTCAGCCTTCCCGGCGCGATTTTGTGAGTTGTTCCAGTGTTCTAGCAGCCGGCGTCAGCCGAGGTGTACGAGTAGTTTGTGACGATCGTGATTCATTTTTGCAACAACGAGGCAAGTTTATCTGTTGAAGACTTCCGGCCGCCTTGTGAAGTAAGGCAAATCAGTTCACGCCAGTAACTGCATGATGGATGGGCGGCTCTTGAGCCTCTTGCCTCGACTTAGGCAACGCACTCCGGCCGTCATCGTTTCCTCCCTTGACTGGGCCGCTCCGGCGGCCCGATTTTTCTGAGGCATGCATTCAGTTCTTCGGGACAGGTGTCTCGAACTCTCAGTAGAACTCGATGTCATTCCCGCGAAAGCGGGAACCTCTGTTTTCGCGGGTGCGGCTGGCACAGCAAACGGAGGTTCCCGCTTTCGCGGGAATGACTCCGTGCGTATTGCGGGCAACGCCCATTACTCGGCTGCATATTTCTCGGTTGCCTGGGCGGGCGGCGAGAGCATGGCGAAATCGAGCCCTACCAGCGTTGCGACCAGCCGGTCCACCAGTTGCCGCATGGCGCCGAAGCCGGCGTTCTTTTCGAGCGTCACCTCGTTCATGTAGAGGTGGCGGCTGAGTTCGATCTGCAGGGCATGCACGCCGTGTTGTGGCCGGCCATAGGTGCGGGTGCAGAAACCGCCGGCATAGGGCCGGTTACGCGCCACGCGCAGCCCGGCGCCGGCGAACACCATTTCGGCGAGGTCGGCAAGGATCGGGGCGCAGGTGGTGCCGTAGCGATCGCCCAGCACCACGTCGGGGCCGAGCCGGTCGCCGCTGCGCGACAGCCGCGGCATCGAATGGCAATCGATCAGCACCGCGACGCCGAAAGCGCCATAGGCCTCGGTCAGCAGCCGCTGCATGGTAGCGTGGTAAGGCTGGTAGATGCCTTCGATACGCATACGCGCATCATCGAGCGTCAGCCGCTCCTTATAGATCGGCTTGTTCTCGGCGACGACGCGCGCCAGCGTGCCGAGCCCGGCGGCAACCCGCGGGCTGGTGGTATTGAAGCGCTCCGACAGCGGCTCGACGAACATGGTGGGGTCGAGTTCCCACGGCTCGCGATTCACATCGAGATAGGCGCGCGGGAAGTGTGCCCGGATCAGCGGTGCACCCAGGTGCGGGGCGCGCTGGAACAACTCGTCGACAAAGGCATCCTCGGACTGGCGGATCGACAGGTGATCGAGCCGCGTCATGGCGAGGAAGCGCGCCGGATAGTCCCGGCCGGAATGCGCGGAGTTGAACACCAGAGGTGCCATCACCCGGCGCGGCCGGATGGTTTCGAATGCTGGCCTGTCCCAATAGTCGGACTGCACCGGGTCTCCCTTCAGCGCCGAAGCGCTGTCTTATTGAGGGCACTTTGCCGCGGGTGTCGCCGAATGTCCATAAGTCCAAGGGGGGGGCATGTTCACACTTGCCGGGTATGGGTTCTCGATCGAGAAAACTTGCATTAAACATCACCCATTAGAGTTCCGCGGCAGAACGCCGTCGAAGGGGCGACAAGAGGATATGATGAAGCGCATTCTGCTCGCCGAAGACGATAACGACATGCGCCAGTTCCTCACCCGGGCGTTGAAGACCGCCGGCTACGAGGTGGTTTCGTTCGACAATGGCCGCTCGGCCTACGAGCGGTTGCGTGAGGAGCCGTTCTCGCTCCTGCTCAGCGACATCGTGATGCCGGAGATGGATGGGATCGAGCTGGCGCGCCGTGCCACCGAACTCGACCCCGACCTCAAGGTGATGTTCATCACCGGCTTCGCCGCCGTGGCGCTCAACCCCGACTCGGAAGCCCCCAAGGATGCGTCGGTGCTGAGTAAGCCCTTCCATCTCAAGGACCTGGTGCACGAGGTCGAGCGGCTGCTGGCGGCCTGATCCCGCGGCGACGGCCCATGGCCGTCGTCCCCCGTCGCTTCGCTCCGGTCGGCGATGCGCTGCATCGCGACCCCTCATCCGGCGCTTCGCGCCACCTTCTCCCTCAAGGGGAGAAGGGAGGCCCGACTGCAAACATCGCGGTGATGGCCTTCTCCCCTTGAGGGAGAAGGTGCCCGAAGGGCGGATGAGGGGTGACGCATCGCTGGCGATGCGCGCTTCGAGCGGAAGCGAGAGGCGACTCGAACCCCGTCTTTCCGACCCGTTTCCCCAGCCCGGAATTCACCCTTGACCGGCAAGCGGGTTTTATGGTCTACCGCGCTCGCAACGACGGGCGCTGCCCGGCGTGACAAGCGAAGTGATGGGTGTATAGCTCAGCGGGAGAGCACTACCTTGACATGGTAGGGGTCACAGGTTCAATCCCTGTTACACCCACCATCCCTCGCTTGAAGGACGCCCGAAGTCCTTGAATATGCCGATAAAATCGGCGCCGAAGTTTGGTCGCCACAGACTTGGGTCCTAACTGACCTGAGGTCGCGACCCGAACGGATGGGTGTGTAGCTCAGCGGGAGAGCATCGCCTTCACACGGCGGGGGTCACAGGTTCAATCCCTGTCACACCCACCATCCAACAAGCCCCTGGCGCCGATCGGCTGCCGGGGGTTTTGTTTTCCGGTTCCCTCACGTGGACGTTCAAGGCGAGGACTCAGTCGGTGCCAGGCGATCATTTGTTGATCGTCGTGGCATGAACAGATTCCGCTCACCGGCTGAACAGATTCGACTCGCCTGATAGAGTCGTGGGTGTCGCGAATGCAATTGTCTCGGCTTTGCCACAAAATTCCGGCGCCCGTCACGGCGCTGTGAGCTGCTACGTGTAAATCAGTAGGCGGCGCTGCTAACACCATGATGCGCCTCGCAAAACCTCTCGCACGATGCTGTTCCCCGGCCGATGCAACGGTGCAACACTTGCTTCAAGAGTCTCAATTGTTGCCCTTGAAGGGCTCGATTCCTGCCACATTCCGTGGGAGGGTACGGTGGACCTATTGGAGGGCAACCATGAAGCACATCACAACTATTCTGCTGGCCACCGTGGCCGCTGCTGGTCTGATGTCCTCGGCCTACGCCGCGGATCTGATCATCGAACAGCCTATGGCTGAAGTCGGCGTCGTCGACGTCGGCGGTAACTGGGACGGCCCGTATATCGGCGTGTTTGGCGGCTACGGCTGGGGCTTCGCTGACGACGATGCAAGCCAAGGCGGTTTCGGCATGGCAGTCGACGGCAACGACATTGACCTCGCCGGCGGGCTCGTCGGTGTCGTGGTTGGTGCGAACTTCGCGGTGTCGGACGGCGTCGTGGCAGGTATTGCTGCTGATCTCGCCTGGGCCAACATTGGCGGCGACATCGACCCGGCGCTTCCTGGCCTCAACCCCGCTTACATCGGCAGCAGCCACACCATCAACTGGCAGGGCTCTCTGCGCGGTGTTCTCGGCTTCGACGCCGGGTCGTTCATGCCGTACCTGACCGCCGGTCTGGCAGTTGCAAACGCCGAACGTTACACCCCCATTGGCGCGACCGAGACCGTTAGTGCCACTCACGTTGGCTGGACGATCGGCGCCGGCGCACAGGTTGCCGTCACCGACGATCTGTCGGTCGACCTGCAGTACCGCTACTCGGACTTCGGCGAAGCAACCTACGACTGGACGCCGCCGGCAGCCACCGATCGCGTCGTTGGGCTCACCACCCACGCACTCACCGTGGGCCTGAACTGGAACTTCTAAGTCAGTTCAACCGCTGAAATTCAGGACCCCGCCCGGCGCGAGCCGTGGCGGGGTTCACTTTTCCCCGAAAATTCCCCAATTGTGCCTTGAAATCGCCATGCCGGAAACAGGTGTGGCGCGAATGGCACGAGTCTTTTCCGCACCGGCGGCGCGTGAGCAATTTGTTAGCACCTGAGGTCGCTTTTGCCTGCGACAGGGGTTACGTGAGGGCCCTCTCTCTAGGAGTTGACTAAATGAATCGTTTTGCAATCGCTCTGCTGGCCGGTGTGGCTGGTGTCTCCGTGATGTCCTCGGCTTTCGCCGCTGACCTCATCATCTCCGAACCGGCTCCGGAAGTCGGCATTGTCACCCCCGCTGGTGGCAACTGGGACGGCGCATATGTCGGCGCCTTTGCCGGCTACGGCTGGGGTACCCTGACCGACGAGGACGGCTATTTCGACCCGCCGGGCACCGAGTATGATGCTACCGGTTGGCAGGTCGGCGTTGCCGCCGGCGTCAACTTCACGGTCTCCGAGGCCATCGTTGCCGGCCTCGTGGCCGATATCGCCTGGTCCGACCTCGGTGATACCTATCTCGGTGGCGACCTCGAGTCGAACACCGACTGGCAGGGTAGCCTGCGTGGCCGTATCGGCTTCGACGGCGGCGCGTTCCTCCCGTACGTGACGGGCGGTCTCGCCTTCGCCAACAACACGCTCACCGACAACCTCAACGTGATCGAGGATACCCAGACCCACATCGGCTGGACCCTTGGTGCCGGTGTCGAGTTCGCCGTGGCCGACAATGTGTCGCTCGACCTGCAGTACCGTTACTCGGACTTCGGTTCGAAGACCTACGACCTGAACGTTCCGACCGATTACAGCCTGACCTCGCACGCGGTCACCGCCGGCGTGAACTTCCGCTTCTGATTTCTGCATTCAGCTGGCCGGATGAGTTCGGCCAATTGAACGGTGATCTAGTCGACCCCGCCCGGCGCCAGCCGCGGCGGGGTTTGATGTTTGAATGACTTGCCATTACTTGATGTGATATCCTGCAGCATTGTTTGGCGCATCGATGAGCGAGGCGCAATTGTGTAAAAATATAGATTTACAACGTCGTTAAGGACCTAAGCCAAACCTGTGGCTGCGAGGTGACACTTTTCAACGAAGCTGTGCGTTGCTGGCGGAGTTGGGTTCTCATTCGGAAGGGCGTGCGTATCTTGTAGCCGTTGCTTTCTGGAGGCCATCCAATGAATCGTCTTGCCGTTTCCATGCTCACCGGCGTTGCCGCTCTGGGCATCATCTTCTCGGTCCAGGCGGCCGATCTCATCATCAGCGAACCCGCGCCGCCGGTTGGTATCGTCGACGTCGGCGGTAACTGGGACGGTGTCTATGTCGGCGCCTTTGCCGGTTACGGCTGGGGTACGCTGACTGAAGAAGACGGTGTCTTCGCTCCCTCGGATACCGACTACGAGATCGCGGGCTGGCAGGTGGGTGTCGCCGCCGGCGCCAACTTCACCGTCTCCGAAGCGATTGTGGCTGGCATCGTCGCCGACATTGCCTGGGCCGATATCGGTGGTTCGAACGACGATTTCGCCCCGCTCGAGTACAACATCAACTGGCTCGGCAGCGTTCGTGGCAGGCTCGGGTTCGACGGCGGGGCGTTCCTACCGTACGTAACTGCGGGTCTTGCGTTCGCCAACAACACCATCGATCTCGATGCAGGGCTCGACGAGGATACCCAGACCCATATCGGCTGGACCGTGGGCGCCGGTGTCGAGTTTGCCGTGGCCGACAACGTGTCGCTCGACCTGCTGTACCGCTACAGCGATTACGGCAGCAAAAGCTACGAGCTCAATGGCGGCGTGTCGGACTTCGGTCTCGCCACCCACACGATTTCGGCCGGCGTGAACTTCCGGTTCTAACCACCGTCAGGCTCATGTGCCTGCCATTCGACCCCGCCCGGCGCCAGCCGCGGCGGGGTCGTGCTTTGTGCCGATTGGAACAGGCTCAACATGCCGGGGCCGGCGTGAACTTCCGCTGCCAACGTCGACAACCGGCTCCGCAGATGGATCGGCGTTACGGGGCTTGTCACCGCTCATTCACAGCTGTTGCGCATTTGCCCTTGTCAGAAGGGCAAATCGGTCCCACCTTCGCTGTCATGTTCAACCAGCAAAAGGAGGTGGTCCAAGTGTCTCATCAGAAATCGTCGGTTTCGAAGGGTCTTGGAGTCTCCGTCAGCTCGGAGCAGCCTCTGGCCTGATCGAAGGCACCTCGCCTCGGCGACCTCGTCGCTCTGGCAATGACTGCTTCGAAAGCCACGAAATCGGAAAGGGTCGCCTCCGGGCGGCCCTTTCTTTTTGTGCGGTTGTCTTGGGTGTGGCTCGATCCCGCCCCAGACGCGACGCCCACCTCCCCCTCAACGGGGGAGGCAAGCGAAGCTTGGGAGCGGGAGCGACCTAGCGCAGCTCGGAGGGGGTGTGCCGGGGGCGCGGCGCATCCAGTCGGCGCTGCCGGAGCTGCGGGCTCCAACGAGCATCGAGTATACCGCGCCTCAACGTTTGAGTATTGCCCTCCAAGGTTCCCGAAAATTGCTCCATTGAAGCACTCTGTCTCCATCCGGCTCGGGTAGGTGCGGCGTGCTCGGGAACCAGCTCGAGGGACCGACCGTGGCCGGCTGCGGGCACCTTGCCTTCCGCGCACCCCCTCCGAGCTCCGCTAGGTCGCGTTGCTCCCAAGCTCCGCTTGCCTCCCCCGTCCTGGGGGAGGTGGATCGAGTTTGTGGATCTCTCGTGGCCGCCCCAAACCATTCGTTAACCAAATCCTGACGGTTACCGCGGCGTAAAGGAATTATTTGCAACTTGGATTCGATTCATGCGGGCACGTAATCCGTTCCCTTCGTGTACCTTGGAGGCACATCATGAACCGTTTTTCTCTCTCTTTGCTGGCGGGCGTTGCCGTGCTGTCCATGGCTTCGGCGGCGTCGGCTGCTGACCTCCTGGTCCGCCAGCAGCCGTCTATGCCGGGCTTTGTCGACATGGGCGGCGGCGGTGGCTGGGATGGCGCCTATATCGGCGGCTTCGTCGGCTATGGCTGGGGCACTGCATCGCAGGATCCGGGCGATTTGCTGTTTCTGGACAGCGATGATCTCGATCTGACCGGCTGGACCGTCGGCGCGACTCTCGGCGCGAACTTCACCGTTGCCCAAGGCTTCGTGCTCGGCGCCGCAGGCGATATCGCCTGGGCCGGCATTGGCGGCTACGACACTGCCAACGCTGCGGACTTCGACATCAACTGGACCGGCTCCTTCCGCGGCAAGGCCGGCTTCGACGGTGGCGCCTTCATGCCCTACCTGACGGCCGGCCTCGCCTTCGCCGGTGCCACGGGGAGCGACGACGGCATCGACAATACGCAGGTGCACTTTGGCTGGACGGCAGGCGCAGGCGTCGAAGTCGCCGTCGTCGACCAGGTCTCGCTCGACCTGCAATACCGTTACACCGACTACGGCACGGCCGAGTACGACCTGCCGGCCCCTGCCACGGTCGACCTCAACACCCATGCGGTCACCGCCGGCGTGAACTTCAAGTTCTAAGCCAGCCTCGCCAATCGATCGGAAAGGGCCGCCTCGCGCGGCCCTTTTTGCTTATCCGCCAATAGGTTCCGATGCCGCATGTGTGGCGACGCGGTGACACCTCTATGGCTTTCTCGGACGGCAGTGCGGAATTCCTATCGCCTTGATCGAGATTCGCGGGTATCCGCCTTCGGACTTTAGGAGACTCAGATGAATCGCTTTGTAATTGCTCTGCTTTCCGGCGTTGCCGGCCTTGCCCTCGTGTCGGGCGCCCACGCGGCTGACCTGATCATCGACGAGCCCGCAGCCGGCGTTGTCGAAGTTGCCGGCGGCAACTGGGATGGCGTGTACGTCGGTGCGTTTGTCGGCGGCCTCGCCGGCACTTTCAGCGAAGAGAACACCAACAACGAGATCGACATCAGCGGCTGGCTCGCCGGCGTGAACCTCGGCGTCAACTTCACTGTCGCCGATGGCATCGTGCTCGGCGTCGTGGGCGACGTGGCCTGGACCAATGCCGAGAACGACGTCGATCCGTTCTCCGTCGACTGGACAGGCTCGTTGCGCGGCCGCGTCGGTTTCGACGGCGGCGCGTTCCTGCCGTACCTGACCGCTGGTCTGGCGGTTGCGGGCGGCGAGATCGGCGGCTCGAACGAGACCCACGTTGGTTGGACCGTTGGTGCCGGCGTCGAGTTTGCCGTTGCGGACAACATCTCGGTCGACCTGCTGTACCGCTACTCGGACTACGGCAACGTCGACTACGGCTACGCCAACGACTTCAGCCTGACCTCGCACGCCGTCACCGTTGGCCTGAACTTCAAGTTCTAAGCCTCGACGATTTGCAGAATCACGAACGGCCGTCCCTCGGGGCGGCCGTTCTGTTTTTGCATTCGGGGCGCAACACGACTATGTAGCGGCCTTCCGCACTATCGAGCCTGTCCATGAACGCCCTGACCGCCACGGCGCCTGCCGCAAAACTGCTGCCCTACCAGTCGCGCCGGACTTTCGCGATCATCTCGCACCCCGACGCCGGCAAGACCACGCTCACCGAAAAGCTGCTGGCCTCGTCAGGCGCCATCCAGCAGGCGGGGCAGGTGCGGCATCGCGCCAACCAGCGCGCCACCCGCTCGGACTGGATGGAGATCGAGCGGCAGCGCGGCATTTCGATCACCTCGTCGGTGATGACCTTCGAGCACCTGGGGTTGACCTTCAACCTGCTCGATACCCCCGGTCACTCCGACTTCTCGGAAGACACCTACCGCACGCTGACCGCAGTCGACGCCGCCATCATGGTGATCGACGTCGCCAAAGGCATCGAAGCGCAGACCCTGAAGCTGTTCGAGGTGTGCCGGCTGCGCGATATCCCGATCATCACCTTTGCCAACAAGGTCGATCGCGAAGGCAAGGATCCGGTCGAAATCCTCGACGAGATCGCCTCGACCCTGGCGCTCGACGTCTCCCCGGTGGTCTGGCCGCTCGGCGGCGGCGTCGATTTCAAGGGCATCGTCGACCTCACGGCCGGTGTGGTGAAGCGGCCGAATGGCGAGGTTTGGAAGACCTTCTCCGATGTCGAGGACCTGGCGCGCGACAACGAGTTCGCCATGGATCCGGTGATCATGGCCAGCCTCGAGAATCTCGAGCTGGCGCGCGCCGGCTTTCCGGCCTTCGACCACGAGATTTATCTCGCCGGCCACCTGACGCCGGTGATCTTCGGCTCGGCGCTGAAGTCGGTATCGGTGCCGGAAATGCTGGCGGCGCTCGGCGCCTGGGCGCCCGAGCCGCGACCGCAGCCGGCCGAGCCCAAGCCGATCCAGCCTGACGATCCGAAGGTCTCGGGGTTCGTGTTCAAGGTGCAGGCCAACATGGATGCCAACCACCGCGACCGCATCGCTTTCGTGCGGCTCTCGTCCGGCACCTTCAAGCGCGGCATGCGCCTGAAGAACGTCCGCACCGGCAAGGACATGGCGGTATCGAACCCGATGTTCTTTTTCGGCCATGATCGTGAGTTGGCCGAGGAGGCGGTGGCCGGCGACATCGTCGGCATTCCCAACCATGGTGCGCTCAGCGTCGGCGACACCCTCACCGAGGGCGCCAACATCAAGGTGACGGGCATCCCGAACTTCGCGCCGGAAATCATCCGCCGCGTCCGCCTCACCGATCCGATGAAAGCCAAGCAGTTGGCCAAGGCGTTGAGCGACCTCGCCGAAGAAGGTGTGGCGCAGATTTTCCGCCGCATGGTCGGCGCCGACTACATCGTCGGCGTGGTCGGCCAACTGCAGCTCGAAGTGCTGCAGAGCCGCATCAACACCGAATACAACGTGCCGATCAGCTTCGAAGCGATCAATTTCGAGCTCGCCCGCTGGGTCGTCTCGGAGGACAAGGCGGAGCTCGCCCGCTTCATTTCCACCAACAAGCTGGAAATGGCCGAAGACAAGTACGGCGACCCGGTCTATCTGGCGCAATCCACCTGGTGGCTCGGCCGCGCCGAGCGGGATTATCCGAAGGTGCAGTTCCTGACGACGAAGGAACGGCACTAGAGCGGCCGGGCCCCGCCGCATCGCGGCTGCAGACGCTCTAGAACTGCACTGCCAGCCGTCCGCGCAGCGCCTGCCGGGCGGCCTCGGTTTGTAGCGCGCCGTCGTAGCCGAGACTGAGGCTGGCTCCAGCTCCGAGCGCCACCGACAGGTCGAGCGCCAGCAGCGCACTGTCGCGGGTCGGAGCGCCGGCGATGCCGAAGCTGTCGCCCCCGGCGAAGGCGAGCTCGGCAACGGCTGCCGGGTCGCCGAGCGTGTGGGACCAACCCAGAGTCCCGCCTGCCTCCGCCGGGAGGTCGCCCAACATGAACGCCATGCTGGTATGGATACCGAGCGTCAGCGTCGCGAGCGACAGGCGGGCGGCGCCGCCGAGCGCTGCGTCACCGCCCTGTTCTGCAAAGCTGTCGGTGGCGATGCCGGACCAAGCGAGCCGCGCGAACGGTTCAACTGCCGCATGATCGAAGCTGGCACGGTAGGCGACCTCGCCGAAAGCGTCGAGGGCCGTCGCGCTGTAGTCGCCGGCAAGGGTGGCCGCGAGCCCGGGGAACCGGACAGTTCTGGTCGTGGAGATGTCGTAACGGCCGGCGCCGGCGCCGAAACGCAGGGCGAGGTTGCCAGCCGTGCCCCCGGCAAAGGCCCCGATGGCATAGTCGTTGCTGGTGGCACGCTGCGCGTCGGTTTCCACGTTTGTGTGTCCCGCGCCGGCATAGGCCCCGATCCGCCAGTCACCGAAGGTCCGGACGTCGCCGCCGAACAGGAAGCCGCCGGTGCGGTTGTCGAGGGTCTCGCCGCTTTGCCAGCCGCCATAGGCGGTGGACCAGAAGGTCGGCTCCCCCTCTGCCTCGGGGCAGGGGTATTCCCCGGTTGCCGGGAGATCCGGCTCGAGCATGCAGAGGGCTCCGCGCAGTCGATCGATCGCTGCCTGCCGAAGCAACGAACGGTCGCCGAGGAGCGCTGCCGGCACGCCGGCGTGGATGTCGCCGTCGAGCTGGTCGAACGCTGCTGCGGCGGCGGCATCGTCGGGCAGGTTCGCCACGGCGTCGAACGCCGCGTTGCCCGGCCCGGCCGCTTGCAGCCCGTTCGCCACCGCCTGCTGGTTGGCGCTGCCGGCCGCCTCGCGCAATTGACGCGTCTGCTCGACCAGCAGATAGGCATTGCGGGCGTCGTAGGTGTCGCGCAGCCCGAGGAACGCCGATGGCGCAATGTCACCAGCGAGCTCGAATGCGCCGCTGAGGCCGATGGCGCTGGAGAGCACGGTGTAGCGCGAGCCGGCAACATAGGGAGCATTGCCGGTGCGGTCGACTTCCAGCACGGCGCCATCCATCAGGTTGGCGACCCCGGTCGCATCGATGCGGTCGGCGGCATTGTCGCCGGGATCGAGTTCCACCGTGTAGATCGAGCCGGCATTCTGCTGGTATCCTCCCACCGTCAGCACGCCGATGCTGTTGCCGGGCCTTACTCGGCCGTCGACGATCAGATTGCCGAAGATGGTGCCGGAGCCTCCGAGCGTGCCGGACGAAGTCACGTCGACATCGCTGTCGAGCGTACCCGCGCCGCCCGTCCCGACGATCAGCGTGCCGGCGCCGACCGAGCTGTACTGGGCGTAGAGATGCTTATCGAGCACCCAGGTGCCGGTGCCGGACTTGATCAAGCTGCCGTGGAACTTGGTGTCACCGGTCACCGCCTCGGAATAGAGCTGCGTGCCGGCGCCGGTCAGAGTCAGCTTCGAACTGGAGTTGTTTTCCAGCGCCAGTTCGCCGTTGATGCGGCTGCCGGTATGGAGCGTCACCTGGTTGTAGGCGCCGACATCCATCCAGACATTGCCCTCGACCGTTCCGGCATTGTCGACGATGGCGTCGCCATAGGTGAAAATGCCGGCGAAGCTGCCGGAAATGCTGGAGCCGGCGCCGTTGGTGACGCTGCCGCCGTCATGCAGCCACACGCCGCTGTCGCCGCCCGAAATGCTGGCGCCCCCAGAGTTCACCACCGTCCCGGCACCGTCGGCGATGAACACGCCCTGGTCGTCGCCACGGATTGAACTGCCTGGGCCCCTATTGGTGACCGTGCCGTCGCCGCCGATCGCATGGACGCCAGAGACCTTGGCGTCAATGCTGGCGCCGGAGGTATTGGTGACGGTGCCGCCGGCATAATAAACCACGCCGCTGCCGTTGTTGCTGACGATCGCGGCGCCGTCCTCGTTGATGGTGTCGCCCTCGTCGTACTCGAAGAATGCCGCATAGGAGTCGGCGGAGATGGTGCTGCCGGGCCCGCTGTTGGTGAGCGTGCCGGTGCCCGAGAAGTTGACGCCGGCATAGCCGCCGAAGATCTGTGCACCGCTCTGATTGACCACGGTGCCGGACGCGCCGTCATCGAACACCAGTCCGTTGATGGCGCCGGTCACCCTGGCGCCGCTGCTGTTGATGACGGTGCCGTCGGCGTAGAAGCGCGCCGCCGCATAGTTGCCCTCGATCTCGGCACCGTCCTCGTTGCTGAGCGCGAACGGGCCGGTGAGGTCGAAGGGGGTGAAGTCGACGCCGACATTGCCTGCAATAAGGCTGCCGGCACCGGAGTTGGTCACAGTGCCGTATTCCCAGACGACCACGCCGGCCGAGTCGCCGCTGATGCTGCCCCCGCCCGTGTTGGCGACACCGCCACCGTAGTTCATGATCACGCCGGTCGCGCCGCCCGCGATCGTGGCGCCATCCTCGTTGATAACGGCGCCGATGCCGTCGAGGAACACTCCGGTGTCATCTCCGGAAATCTGCGCGGTCGCGCCGGAATTTGTGACGCTGCCGCCCCTGGCATCGACGCCATTGCGGCTTTCACCCGCGATGACGCCGGCATTGGTGAGTTCGACGCTGTCGTCTGCCTTGATGCCGTCGTCGCCGCCTTTGATCGCCGCTCCGGCGCCGTTGCTGACGATGCCGCCGTTCTCCAGGTAGACGCCGCTGACATCGCCGGAAAGCGAACTGCCGGCGCCGGTATTGGTGATCGTGCCGCCGCCCCCTAGATGGACCGCAGCACCGGGACCGGTCACCGTCGCGCCGTCCTCGTTGCTGAACTCACCCCCGGCCCCGAGGATCGAGACACCGCCTGATATACTGCTACTTTCGCCCGTGTTGGTGACATCGCCGCCCGCGAACAGGATCACGCCTACGGCGTCGCCTGCGATATGCGCTCCAAGCTCGTTCGTCACCGAGCCGGTCGCCCCCTGTATCACCACGCCGTAAATGGCAGCGCCGATCAGGCTGCCCGATCCGCTATTGCGTACCGTGCCGCCTTCGTAGAACAGCACGCCACTCCCGTTGGCCGAAGTGATCGTGCCCCCGGCCTGATTGATGGCATTGCCATTGCCGCCGACAATGCCCCGATTGCCGGCGCCGGTGCGCGTGATGGCGCCGGAGTTGTTGACGGTGCCGCCATCGTGCAGGTCGACCATGGTGGTGATCGTAGCGCCGGAGCTGACCACCAGCGTCGTATCGGGCCCGCTGACGATGAGGTTCTTTCCGGCCATGGTGGCGGCGTCGTAGGTCACGGTGCCGGTGGTGATGTTGACGTCCGCAGCCGTCGCAGCGGCCAGTCCGGCGGCGAGGGCCAGTGCACTTGCCGAGGCAGCGAGGACGATTCTGCTGGTCGCGGCTAACACGTTGTGTTGCCTCGATAAAACGAGAGTATCCATTGAACCGTCAAGCGAAAATCCTTAACGGTGATAGCCGTTGCGGTTGACGGGTGCGCGTACACAAACGCACCCGAACGGGAGAGGGCGAGATAATCCACACCAACGAGACCAGCGCTGGCGGCGGAGCAGATGCGCTGCTCGTCGAGGCGGCCCGGCTGCGGGGCTTGCCGAACTTCGACGCAGCGGTCCGCCACTACTCGGCGACGTTCGTCGGATTTCGCGAGCGTACCCGGCTGGTCAGCAAGCTGATGGCCTATCAGTCCCGTTTCCGCGTCGTCGGCTACCTGCTGCACCTGCATGCCGCGAACCAGCTGACGGGCGATGGCGAGGGCGTCAGTTATGGCAGCCTGTTCGAACTCTGCGTCCGTCGCGGCGAGGCGAGCCCGCGGGTGGTCAAGACCATGCTGGCGCTGCTGGGGCTGGGTGGCTTTCTGGAAACAGCGCGGAGCGCCAGCGACCGACGCATCAAGCTCTACCGGCCGACGGCGCGGTTGATGGATTTCGGCCGCTCGTGGTTCGGGCACACCGCCGGGACGCTGGACCTGATAGAGCCCGAAGCGCGCCGCCGGGAGCGGCTGCTCGCCGAACCGGCATTCTTCCTGGGCTTCCTGGTCAGCGCCGGTCAGGAGCATGCGGACGAGCCGCCGCCGGCCGACCGGATGCCCGAGTTCATCGGCTTTTTTGGCACGATGGAGGGTGCGGGCGCCGTGGTTTCGGCCATTGCGCTGGCCGATATCGATGGTGTGCCGGCGCCGAGCCGCGCGCGGCTCGCCAGGCAGTTCGGGCTCTCCAAAACTCAGGTCGCGCGTGTTATCGAGGCGGGCGCAGGACTTGGCTATTTCGAACTCGACGCCGCCGCCGTACCGAGCCCGACCGGCCGGCTCAGACAGGACTATCGGCGCTGGATCTCGATCGAACTGGCGTTCTGCGCGCGGCATTTGCCGATGCCTGAACAGCCTGTGCGCCTTGCGATCCCCAAGGGGGCGCCGCGGGGCGAAAGCGGTTTGCAGGGCGAGGCCGGTCCGGCTATCTGAGGTACGTGAACAGGGAGCAGATACATGGACAGGCGCAAACTCGGCAAGACCGGCTACGAAGTCTCGGAGATCGGGCTCGGCACCTGGCAGCTGGGCGAGAGCTTCGGGCCGGTGAGCGATGAGTCCGCAGCTGAAATATTGAAGACCGCGCGCAGCGCCGAGGTGAATTTCTGGGACACCGCCGACGTCTATGGCGGGGGCCAGTCGGAGCAGCGCATTGGTGCGTTCAAAGACAAGAAGGGCGTGTTCGTCGCCACCAAGCTCGGCCGCAACGGCGAAATCTTCCCCGACAAGACCGGCTACAACAAGAAGAACATCAAGGAGAGCCTCGCCGGCTCCTTGAAGCGGCTCGGCGTCGAGACGCTCGACCTGGCGCAGCTCCACACCATCCCCACCGATGTGCTGCGCGACGGCGAAGTCTTCACCATCATGGATGACCTGCGCGATGCCGGGATGATGCGGCACTGGGGCGCCAGCGTCGAGAATGTCGAGGAAGCGCTGCTGGCGATGAAATCGGATGGCTGCACGACGCTGCAGATCATCTTCAACCTGTTCCGGCAGGACTACATCACCGAAGTGTTCCCGACCGCCACCAAGCGCAATGTCGGTATCATCGTCCGGCTGCCGCTGGCTTCGGGCCTGTTGTCGGGCAAGTGGACGAAGGAGACCAGGTTCGCGGCCACCGACCATCGCAACTTCAATGCCAATGGCGAGAAGTTCAACGTGGGCGAGACCTTCTCGGGCCTGCCCTTCGACAAGGGAGTCGGCTTTGCCGAGCAATTGAAGCAGATGATCCCCACGGGCATTCCGCTCAGCCAGTTTGCGCTGCGCTGGATCCTCGATCAGCCGGCAGTGTCGACGATCATCGCCGGCGTGACGCGGCCGGACCAGTTGCGCGCCAATGTCGATGCGACCAGGCGCGAGCCGGTGGAGCCGGCGTTGGCCGAGGAACTGGCGGGCTGGTACCAGGAGAAGGTCCGTCCGGAGATTCGGGGACGGATCTAGCGAGAGCAAGCCGATAGAGACGGCCCCCTCCCATCCTCCCCCTTTAAGGGGGAGGTGCCGCCCTGTGCGCCTGGCACGATCGAGCCACAAGCTCGACTCTGCACCTCCCCCTTTATGGGGGAGGCCGGGAGGGGGCCGTCTCTATCAGTCGTCCCTCACCTCCCCATCCGCCTAGCCCCCCTTCCATCCGCCTGCGCGGCTGCCTAAGTTACTGCTCACCCTCCCACCACCTCGAGTATCCATATGTCCGAGCATCCCGCCTTCGAACTCGTCCGCGAGCAGCAGATCGGGGAGATCAGTTCGCTGGCCAGGCTCTATCGGCACAAGGCGACGGGGGCCGAGGTGTTGAGCCTCATCAATGACGACGAGAACAAGGTGTTCGGCGTGACGCTGAAGACCCCGCCGGAGGATTCGACCGGCGTCGCACACATTCTGGAGCACTCGGTGCTGTGCGGCAGCCGCAAATACCCGGTCAAGAAGCCGTTCGTGGAACTGCTGAAGGGCTCGCTCCACACCTTCCTCAACGCCATGACCTTTTCCGACAAGACCGCCTATCCGGTGGCGTCGCAGAACCTCAAGGACTTCTACAACCTCGTCGATGTCTATCTCGACGCGGTCTACTTCCCGCTGATCAGCGAGGACACGTTCCGCCAGGAAGGCTGGCATTACGAGCTCGATTCCACCCAGGGACCGATGGTCTACAAGGGCGTGGTGTTCAACGAGATGAAGGGCGCCTATTCCTCGGCCGCCGCGGTGCTGGGCAAGGCCAGCCAGCTGTCGCTCTATCCGGACACCACCTACGGGGTGAATTCGGGCGGCGACCCGAAGGCGATCCCCGATCTCACCTACGCGTATTTCAAGAACTTCCATGCGAAGTACTACCACCCGTCCAACTCGCGCGTGGTGTTCTACGGCGATGATGATCCGGCGCAGCGCCTCGCCATCCTCGAAGAGTATTTCAGCCAGTTCGAGCGCATCGACCCCAAGGCTGAGGTCGGCCTGCAGCCGCGCTGGAGCGCACCGCGCTCGCTGCACGAAACCTACGCCGCGAGCGCTGCCGAGGCCGGCAAGAAGACGGCCATGGTGTCGGTCAACTGGATGCTCGACGAGATCACCGACCCCGAGCTGGCGCTGGCGCTCAACGTCCTGGAGTCGGTGCTGGTCGGCACCCCTGCCGCGCCGCTCCGCAAGGCGATGATCGACTCGGGGCTGGGCGAAGGGCTCACCGGTTCCGGGCTCGCCGATGGTATCCGCCAGCCCTATTTCACCTTCGGCCTCAAGGGCATCGAGGATGACGCCGGCGGCAAGGTCGAACAATTGATCATCGCGACGCTGGAACAGCTCAGCGCCGAGGGCATCGATCCCAAGACCATCGAAGCGGCGATGAACAGCGCCGAGTTTGCGCTGCGCGAGAACAATACCGGTTCGTTCCCGCGTGGTATCGCGCTGATGTTCCGTGCGATGGGCACCTGGCTCTATGGCGGCGACCCGCTGGCGCCGCTGAGCTTCGAAGCGCCGTTCGCGGCGCTGAAGTCGCGGCTGGCCGCCGGCGAGCGGGTGTTCGAGACGCTGATCAAGACCCACATTCTCGACAACAAGCACCGTTCCACCGTGCTGCTCACGGCCGATCCCAACAAGGCGGCCACAGAAGCGGCCGAGGAAAGGGCGCGGCTCGACGCGGCGCAGCAGGGGCTCGACGCTGCCGGCATCGCCGAGGTGGCCGAGCAGACCCGCCGCCTCAAGGAGATGCAGAACGAGGTCGATCCGCCCGAGGCGCTGGCGCGGATCCCGACGCTGACGCTCGAGGACCTGCCGCGTGCCAACAAGGCGATCCCGATCGCCAAAGAAGAACTCGAAGGCGTCACGCTGTTCAGCCACGACCTGCCGACCAACGGCGTGGTCTACCTCGATCTCGGCTTCAACCTCACGGCATTGCCGGGGCGGCTGCTGTCCTACCTGCCGCTGTTCACCCGGGCGCTGACCCAGACCGGCACCAGCAGCGAGGATTTCGTCTCGCTGACCCAGCGCATCGGTCGCACCACCGGCGGCGTCGGCGCCAGCCGCTGGAGCTCCACCCGTCGCGACGGGGCCGGCACCGCGGCCTGGATGTTCCTGCGCGGCAAGGCGACGCCGGATCATGTCGGCGACCTGCTGTCGATCATGCGCGACGTGCTGCTCGACGCGCGGCTCGATAACCGCGAACGGATCCGGCAGATGGTGCTCGAATCGAAGGCCGGGTTCGAAAGTTCGCTGGCCGGGATGGGCAACGGCATCGTTTCGATGCGGGTGCGGGCCGGGTTCAGCGAGGCCGACTGGCTCAACGAGAAGCTCGGCGGCGTCAGCCACTACTTCTTCCTCAAAGACCTCGCAGCGCAGATCGATGGCAACTGGCCGGCGGTGCAGGCGGCGCTCGAGGAAATCCGGACACTGCTGATTGGCCGCACCGGGATGATTGCCAACGTTACCGCCGACAGTTTTGCGATTGCCGCGCTGAAGCCGGAGCTGGCGACATTCATCGCGGCCCTGCCGACGGGGGCTGGCCCATCGGCCGAAGGCTGGGGGTTCGAGCCCGGCCCGCAATCGGAGGGTCTCACGTTCCCGGGCCAGGTCAACTATGTGGCCAAGGGGGCCAACCTCAAGGCGCTCGGGTTCGAGCCGACCGGCGGCACGGCGGTCGCCATCAAGCATCTCAACACCACCTATCTATGGGACAAGGTGCGGGTGCAGGGGGGCGCCTATGGCGGCTCGTCGGGGCTCGATCCGTTCGCCGGCACGTTCGCCTTTACCTCGTATCGCGACCCCAACCTCGTCGATACGATCGATATCTACGACAAGGCCTCAGCCTTCCTCAAAGACGGGGTCGGGGAGCAGGATCTGGTGCGTTCGGTGATCGGCGTCATCGGTTCGGTCGATACCTATCGGTTGCCCGACGCCAAAGGCTTCACCTCGTTGGTCTGGGAACTCAGCGGCGACAGCGACGACGCCCGTCAGAAACGCCGCGACGAAATCCTCGGCGCCTCCGGCCGCGATTTCAAGGCGCTGGCCGAAGCGCTCGACCAGGTGGCCCTTCAGGGGCAGGTCGTGGTGCTCGGTTCGGAGACGGCGATCAAAGCGGCCAATGACGAGCGCGGCGGGTTCTTGAAGGTCACGAAGGTGCTTTAGGCCAGTCTGGGAGGCAATTTGCTTCCTCCAACTCGGTGTCATCCCAGCGAAAGCTGGGACCCAACTCGCCGCCCGCGCCGCTGGAGACATGGGTCCCTGCTTTCGCAGGGATGACATCGAGTTCTGGGCGATAGCGGGGGCAAACTGTCCCAACAAATCTGAACCACAGGCCCACGTTCCCCGTTAAGCTTGGGCCATGCCCGCCCCCTTCCTCGATCGCGACCTCTACGTTCGCCCCATCGATGCCTATATCGATCCGCCGGTGCCGCGAGCCCGGGCGATCATCACGCATGGACATGCCGATCACGCCCGCTCCGGGCATGGAGCGGTGCTCGCCACCCCCGACACCATCGCCATCATGAAAGCCCGTTACGGCGAGGACTCGGCGCGTCAGTTCCAGGCGCTGGAGTTCGATACGCCGCTGGTGGTGGACGATGTCACCATCACGCTGAAGCCGGCCGGCCATATTCTCGGCTCGGCGCAGGTGCTGATGGAGCACCAGGGGCAGCGCATCGTCGTGACCGGCGATTACAAGCGGCTGCCGGACCGGACGGCACAGCCGTTCGAGCTGGCTGAGTGCGACCTGCTGGTGACCGAAGCCACTTTCGGGCTGCCGGTGTTCCAGCATCCTGACCCACTCGACGAGATCGGCCGGCTGCTGCGCTCTGCCGCCGCCTTTCCGGATCGGGCGCATGTCATCGGCTGCTACGCGCTGGGCAAGGCGCAGCGGGTGATCGCGCTGCTGCGCGATGCCGGATATGATGCGCCGATCTACCTGCATGGGGCGATGATCCGGCTTTGTGAACTCTACATCGCCCGCGGCATCCCCCTGGGCGAGCTGAAACCGACGCTCGGCACCAGCAAGACCGAGCTCAGCGGGCAGATCGTCATCGCGCCTCCCTCTGCCATCAAGGATCGCTGGAGCCGGCGACTGCCCGATCCGGTGCTGGCCGTCGCCTCGGGCTGGATGAGCGTCAAGCAGCGGGCCCGGCAGTCGGGAGTCGAACTGCCGCTGGTGATCTCCGACCATGCCGACTGGAACGAGCTGCGCCAGACCATCGCCGAAACCAAAGCCGGCAAGATCTGGGTGACGCATGGGCGCGAGGACGCGCTGGTCTATCATTGTCGGCAGCAGGGGCTCGAAGCCGAGCCGCTCAACATCCAGGCCTTCGAGGAGGGCGAAGAGGGCGAGCCGGATGCGCCGGGGGAAAGCGAGTCGTGAGGCGGTTCGCGCAACTGATGGAGCTGCTGGCGCTCACCCCGTCGCGCAATCGCAAGCTCGAGGCGCTGACCGAGTATTTCCGTGAGACGCCGGACCCGGATCGCGGCTTCGCGCTGGCTATTCTCACCGGGGCGCTCACCTTCAAGAACGTCAAGCCGGCCATCCTGCGTGATGTCGTGCTGGCCGAAGTCGACCCGCATCTGTTTGCGCTGAGCTACGACTATGTCGGCGATCTCGGTGAAACCATCGCGCTGATCTGGCCGCATCATGGGGGCACAGAGCCGCTGCCCTCGCTCAGCGACCTGGTCGAACTGTTCAACATGACCAGCAAGACTGAGCTGCCGCGGCTGATCGGCTCGCTGCTGACGCGCGCCTCGATCAACGAACGGTGGGCGCTGGTGAAGTTCGCCACCGGGGCGCTGCGCATCGGGGTCAATGCGCGGCTGGCCAAGACCGCCTTGGCTGCGATGAGCGGCAAAGAGCTGCAGGAGATCGAGGAGGTGTGGAACGGGCTCACGGTGCCCTACACGGATCTGTTCGACTGGCTCAGCGGCAAGGCGGGGCGGCCGGAAATCGACCATACGGCGCGCTTCCATCCGCTGATGCTTTCGAACCCGATCGACGAGGATAAGGATCTCGAGAAGCTCGACCCCGCCGATTTCGTCGCCGAGTGGAAATGGGACGGCATCCGGGTGCAGTTGATCGCGTCGAAAGGCAGGGTGTCGCTGTTCTCGCGCACCGGCGACGACATCGCGGCCGCCTTTCCCGATGTGACGGAAAGCGTGTTCGGCGATGCGGTGCTCGACGGCGAACTGCTGGTCGGGCCGGATTTCGAGCCGCTGCCGTTCAACGATCTGCAGCAGCGGCTCAACCGCAAGGTGGCGGCGGCCAAGCACCTTGCCGACTACCCCGGCTTCATCCGCGTCTATGACATGCTGTTCGACGGCGACGAGGATATCCGCGCCCTGCCGTGGAGCGAGCGGCGGCAACATCTCGAGAACTGGTTCGACAAGAACCCGCAGACCCGGCTCGACCTCTCGCCGGTGCTGAGCTACCGCGACTGGGAGGACCTCGCCGAGATCCGCCGCCGCGGCGCGGCCGAGCAGGGGCACGAAGGGGTGATGGTGAAGCTTCGGGCTGCCCCCTACCTGCCGGGCCGCCCCAAGGGCCTGTGGTACAAATGGAAACGCGACCCCAATGTGGTCGACGCCATCCTGATGTATGCGCAGCGCGGGCACGGCAAGCGCTCGTCGTTCTACTCCGACTACACGTTCGGGGTGTGGAAGGGGAACGAGATCGTGCCGATCGGCAAAGCCTATTTCGGCTTCACCGACGAGGAGCTGAAGCAGCTCGACAAGTGGGTGCGCAACAACACCGTCGCGAGCTTCGGGCCGGTGCGCGAGGTTTCGAAGGAGCTGGTGTTCGAGGTAGCGTTCGACAGCGCGCAGCAATCGGGTCGGCACAAATCCGGCATTGCGCTTCGCTTCCCCCGCATCAACCGGATAAGGTGGGACAAGCCGGCCAGCGAGGCCGCGACGCTCGACGAAATGCAGGTCTTTCTGACCGCTACGTGAGGCCTACATGTCGCTTGCCGCCATCGAGAGAAAGATCATCGCGCTCGAAGGCGAAATGCTCGCAGCGGTAACCCGCGAAGATTTCGAGACGGCGGCGCGGCTGCGCGACGAGATCACGGCACTGAAAGGCGGCGCCGTGCGCCAGCCGCCGCCGGGCGAGATGGGACTGGGCACGCAGGTGCCGGTGGTCGAACCGCCCAAGGGCTGGAAGCGGCCGAAAAAGCCGGACCTGATGACCAATGTGAAGCCGCGGAAGCGGTAGCACCTTCACCTCTCCCTTTGCGTGCGCGGTGGATCGAGCTGACCCGCTGCGACCACCCCAGCCACTGTGTCATCCCAGCGAAAGCTGGGACCCATCTATCCGCTGGTACAGATGGCGAGTTGGGTCCCAGCTTTCGCTGGGATGACAGCCGGTGGGTGTGGCAAAAGCGAGGCCAGACGCTGCGACCGAGCTGTGGAGGTCCTAAGCCCCGACCCGTTCCCCCGCGAGCTTGCGGATTTCCCTGAGTTCACCGATCGTCGTCTCGAGATCGGCCTTTTGCCGCTCGAGCAGGTCGAGGCGTTCATCCACCTTGGCGACCAGGAGCTTCGTCTGGGCGGTCTGCGACTGGGCATCGTAGAGGCTGAGATAATCCGAGATGTCGCGCAGCGAGAAGCCCAGTCGCTTGCCGCGCAGGATCAGGATCAGCCGGGCGCGGTCGCGGCGGCGGAAGACGCGGGTGCCGCCGACGCGCTCAGGGTTGAGCAGACCCTTGGCTTCGTAGAAGCGGATGGCGCGGGTCGAAATGCCGAACTCCCGGCTGAGGTCGGCGATGGCGAACAGGTCGCGGTTTTCGGGTTCAGGCCGGTTCATGCTTGTTCTTGCGCTGGGCGTATTCCTCGCGCAGCTCCTTCTTGCTCAGCTTGCCGATCAGGGTCTTGGGCAACTGGTCCTTGAAGATGATTTCCTTGGGCATCTCGATCTTGTTGAGCGTTTCGGCAAGGAATTTCTTGAGTTCGGTTTCGCTGACCTGCTGGTCCGGTTTCAGCTTGACGAAGGCGACCGGCGCTTCGCCGCGATACTCATCGGGCACGCCGATGACGTTCACTTCGTCCACAGCCGGGTGATGCAGCATCGCTTCCTCGATGGTGCGTGGATAGACATTGAAGCCCGAGCAGATAATCAGATCCTTGATCCGGTCGACGAGGAAGACGTAGCCGTCGCTGTCGACATAGCCGACATCGCCGGTGCGCAGCCAGCCATCCATGAAGGCGTCTTTGGTCGCTTCGGGATTGTTGTAATAGCCGAGCATGACCTGCGGGCCCTTGACCTGCAGCTCGCCACGCTCGCCCAGCGGCACGACCTCGCCGGTCTCGATGTTTACGAAGCGGATGTCGGTGCCGGGGATCGGCTGGCCGATCGACAGTGGTTTGGAGGGCACGCGCAGCGCAGCGCAGCATACCACCGGCGAGGCTTCGGTCAGCCCGTAGCCTTCGGCCAGCAGGGCGCTCGAGACCTTGCTCCAGTTGTGGCGCACCTCGTCCGACAGCGGCGCGCCGCCGGAAACCGTCACCTCGACCGACACCAGATGCGGCTTGGCCTTGTCGCCGGCCTTCGAGAGCGCCTGCACCAGGGTTGGAACCGCCACGAGGATGTTGGCGCCCGTGCGGCTCATCAGGTCGAGAAAGGCCTTGAGCTCGAAGCGCGGTAGCATCACCACCTGGCCACCCGCCGCCAGCGGAACGTTGAGGCATGCGGTCATCGAGAAGATGTGGAAGAACGGCAGCACCGCGACGGTGCGCGACGGCGCCTTGAACAGCCCGAGCGCCCAATGGTCGATCTGGCTCAGATTGGCCGCGATGTTGGCATGGCTGAGCATGGCGCCCTTCGGCAGCCCGGTGGTGCCGCCGGTATATTGCTGTACCGCAACGTCGGTGGCGGCATCGATCGCCACCGGGGTCGGGGTGAGCTTGTGGGCAATGAGCTTATCGAAATGCACCACCTTGCCAGCGATGCGGCTCTTGTCCGGCTTGCTCATATCCTTGGCCTTGGCGAGGCTGTAGAGCAGTTTTTTGAGACCCGGCAGAGCATCGGGAAAATGGCAGACGATGAGCTTTTTGACGTGGCCGGCGTCCACCAGTTCCTCGGCTTTGTCGAACAGCAGTTTCAGATCGAGGGTCACCATCAGTTCGGCGCCGGAATTGCCGACGATGTGGCTCAGTTCCTTGACGGTATAGAGCGGATTGCAGTTGACGACGATGCCGCCGATCCTGAGCACGGCATAATAGGCGATGACGTAGAACGGCGTGTTGGGCAGCAGCAGGGCGACGCGGGTGCCTTTGTCGACCCCCAGTTCGCTCTGCAGCGCACCGGCAAAGGCGTTGATCAGTCGGGCCAGTTCGCCGAAGCGGGTCTTCTTGCCGAGAAAATCCAGCGCGTCGGCATCGGGAGTGCGCGCGCAGGTGTTGAGGATTGTCTCATGCACCGGCGTGGTGTCGATCGGCACATCCCAGGAAATGCCCTCGGGATAGTGAGAGGTCCACGGGCGCGTGGCGTCCGTCTTTGTGTCGGCCATCTTCTTCCTCCTCAGGCTTTTGCCGCCCGTTGACGGGAAATATCCCACCGATTGACGTTAACGTCAAACCAGCGACGTGGCTCCGTAGTCGCCACGGTTGGCGGAGCCGGGGAAGACGATGCGCCGAAACGAAATGCATCTAGCGTCCATTGGTTGACGTATACGTCAACCGTCGCTATTTTGTGTTTATGGCGCCTGCCCGGGCAGTACAATCGGCAACAAGAATCGGACCGGGCGCGTCGTCGAGCGGGGGTTCATCTCGCTTTTCGACGGTGTGCCACGACCTTTCTCGAGGAGAACGTGCATGGTCTGGGCGTTGCTGATCCTGTCGATCGTGGCCTTTGCGGTGCTGGCGATGCGCCGCGCGCCGCTCTGGCAATGGGCGGTAGCGGCGCTGGTGATCGGGGCGCTGACTCGCCTTTGGACAGACAATGGTCTGTGGCTGATGACGGACGGGCTGGGCTGGATCCTTGCCTTGTTGCCGGCTGCGATCCTCGGCGTGCTTTCGCTCGCGCCGGTCCGCAAGCTGGTGCTTACCGGTCCGGCCTACGGCATCGTCAAATCCATCCTGCCGCGGGTCAGCCGCACCGAGCAGGAGGCGCTCGATGCCGGTACGGTCGGCTGGGATGCCGAACTGTTCTCGGGCCGCCCGAACTGGAGCAAGCTGCTCGGGGTGCGCAAGCCCACCCTGAGCACCGAAGAGCAGGCTTTCCTCGACGGGCCGTGCGAAAAAGTCTGCGCCATGATCGACGACTGGGACACGCGCAACAATCGCGCCGACATGCCCCCGGCGGTCTGGACCTATCTCAAGGAGCAGGGCTTTCTCGGCATGCTGATCGGCCGCGAGCATGGCGGCCTCGGCTTTTCGGCGCAGGCGCAGAGCCAGGTGGTTTCGAAGATCGCTTCGCGCTCGATCGCTGCCGGGATCACCGTGATGGTGCCCAACTCGCTCGGGCCGGGCGAATTGCTCGAGAAATACGGTACCGAGGAGCAGAAGAAGAAATACCTCACCCGCCTCGCCAAGGGGCAGGAAGTGCCGTGCTTCGCGCTCACCGGTCCGCATGCCGGTTCGGATGCGGCCGGCATGCGCGATGTCGGCGTCGTCTGCTACGACATGTACGAAGGCAAAAAAACGCTGGGCGTGAAGCTCAGCTGGGACAAGCGCTACATCACGCTGGCGCCGGTGGCGACGCTGCTCGGTCTCGCCTTCCACCTGCACGATCCCGACCATTTGCTGGGCGAGGTCGACAATATCGGCATTACGCTGGCGCTGGTGCCGGCCAAGCATAAGGGCGTCAAGATCGGTCGTCGGCACTACCCGGCGCGCTCGGCGTTCATGAATGGCCCGACCCAGGGCCGCAACGTCTTCATCCCGATGGATTTCCTGATCGGTGGTCCGGAATATGCTGGGCAGGGCTGGCGCATGCTGATGGAGTGCCTGGCTACCGGCCGCGCCATCTCGCTGCCGGCGATCGGCACCGTGTCGATCAAGCACGCGCTGCGCGTCACTTCGGCCTATGCGCGGATCCGCCGGCAGTTCGGCATTCCCGTCGGGCTGATGGAGGGGGTGGCCGAGCCGCTGAGCCGCATGGTGCGCTTCGCCTATACCTATGAGGCGTCGCGCGGCCTCACCGCTTCGATGGTCGATGAGGGCCAGCGGCCGTCGGTGCTGTCGGCATTGCTCAAATATCGTACCACCGAGGCGATGCGGCTCGCCTTCAACGATGCCATGGATATTCATGGCGGTCGCGCCGTGCAGGATGGCCCGACCAACTACCTGTTCTCGGGCTATATGACGACGCCGGTGGCGATCACCGTCGAAGGCGCCAACATCCTGACCCGCACGCTGATCACGTTCGCGCAGGGGGCGCTGCGGGCGCACCCCTATCTCTACGCGGAGATTTCGGCGGCGCAGAACAAGGACCGGAAGGCCGGCATCGCAGCGTTCGATACCGCGTTCGCCGGCCATGTCAGCTTCATGCTGCGCAACATGGTGGGCAGCTTCCTCCACGCGGTGAGCTTCGGCGCCTTCGCCTCGAGCCCCGTCGATCACGAGATGGCGCACTGGTACAAGCAGCTCAGCCGCTACAGCCAGAGCTTTGCGCTCTGTGGCGACTGGACGGTGGCCTTCCTCGGCGGCGACCTGAAGCGCAAGCAGCGGCTGTCGGGCCGGATGGCCGACATCCTGTCCGATCTCTATCTGCTCTCCTCGGTGCTCCGCCGCTATGAGGATGACGGGCGGCTGGCCGAGGATCGGCCGGTGGTCGAAGCGATCGCCCGCGACCTCTGCTACTCGCTGGAGCAGAGCTTTGCCGCAGTGTTCGCCAACTTCCCGAACTTTGCGCTGAGGAACCTGATGCGGGTTCTGGTGTTCCCTCTGGGGCGCCATGCCAAGCCGGCCTCGGATCGCGAGACCTATCGGCTGGCCCGTTCGGTGATGCAGCCCGGCGCCTTCCGCGACCGGCTGACCAAGGGAACCTATGTCTCGATGGACCCCAAAGACCCTACCGGCGTACTCGAGGATACGCTGCTCAAGGTGACCGGTGCTGCCGAGATCGAAACCAAGTTCGTGCGCGCCATCAAGAAGGGTGTGGTGGAGCGCCGCCTCGATCGCGACGCAATCAGCGATGCGGTGGAAGCGGGCGTGTTGACCGAGGCGGAAGCTGCGACGCTGAGGCTCGCCGACCAGGCGACCGACCGGGTGATCAAGGTCGACGATTTCGATTTCGACGAGCTCGGCTCGAAGCAGCTGCGCCGTGAACCCGCGGCCATCGACGCCGCGGCCGAGTAAGACCCCAGAACGAGGAGCCGGAAATGGCCCACCCGCAAATGCCCGCTGCCCGCGCCTGGAGTTTCGACCTCGATTTCGAGGGCATCGGCTGGCTCACTATCGATGTCCCCGATGCTCCGGTGAATACGCTGAGCCGCGAGACGCTGGCCGAGCTGATGGGCATCGTAACGGCGCTCGAAGCCCTGGCGACATCAGGCGAACTCAAGGGCGTGGTGCTGCTGTCGGGCAAGGAGTCCGGGTTCATCGCCGGCGCCGACGTCACCGAGTTCGACGAGATGTCGGACCCCGGCGTACTCAAGGCGGCGCTCGACCGGGCGCACGCACTGTTCGACCGGATCGAGGCGCTGAAGGTGCCGGTGGTGGCCGGCATCCACGGTTTCTGCCTCGGTGGGGGGCTCGAGCTGGCGCTCAGCTGCCAGTATCGGATCGCCGTCAACGATGACAAGACGCGCATCGGCTTCCCCGAGGTCAATCTCGGCATCTTCCCGGGCTTTGGCGGGTCCGGTCGTTCGATCCGGCAGGCCGGGCCGGTCGATGCGATGCAGATCATGCTGACCGGCAAGCTCTTGCGCGCCAGCCAGGCGCGGCGCATGGGCTTGGTCGACAAGCTGGTGCGCCACCGCGACACGTTGCGCTGGGAAGCGCGCAAGGCCGTGCTGCAGAACAAGAAGAGCAGCGGAGCGCCCTTCGCCAAGCGGGCTGCCGCCTTCGGGCCGGTGCGCGGCTACATCGCCAACAAGATGCGCGAGGAGGCCAAGAAGAAGGCCAACCCGACGCACTTCCCGGCGCCCTACGCGCTGATCGACCTGTTCGAGGAACACGGCAACGATTGGCGGAAGATGAAGGAGGGCGAGGCCGAGCGCTTCATTCCGTTGATGGCATCCCCAACCTCGAAGAATCTCCGGCGGGTGTTCTTCCTGTCCGAGGGCCTGAAGAAGCAGGGCGTGCGCGGTAAGCAGAAGCCGGTGTTCCAGCGCGTGCACGTGGTCGGGGCCGGGGTGATGGGCGGCGATATCGCCGCCTGGTGCGCGCTGCGCGGCATGGGCGTGACGCTGCAGGATCTCGACATGGAGCGCATCAAGCCGGCGCTCGAGCGCGCCAAGAAGCTGTTCAGAAAGCGCCTCAAGTCGAAGACCGAGATCGATAATGCCGTGGCGCGGCTGGAGGCCGACGTCACCGGCAAGGGGATCGCCCGGGCCGATGTGATCATCGAGGCGGTGGTCGAAAAACTCGAGATCAAGCACCAGGTGTTCATCGACGCCGAACTCAGGGCCAGGCCCGACGCAATCCTTGCGACCAACACCTCGTCGATCGAACTCGAGCGCATCGCCGAGGGGCTGACCAATCCGGGCCGGCTGATCGGGCTGCATTTCTTCAACCCGGTGGCGCAGCTGCCGCTCGTCGAAGTGATCCGCTCAACCTTCAACTCCGACGACGACATCGCCCGCGGCGCCAGCTTCGCGCTCGCCATCGGCAAGTCGCCGGTAGTGGTGAAATCGGCCCGCGGCTTCCTCGTCAACCGGGTGCTGATGCCTTACATGCTGGCAGCGGTGCAGCGGGTCGAGGCCGGCGCCAGCAAGGAACAGATCGACGCGGCGGCCGTCGCCTTCGGCATGCCGATGGGGCCGATCGAACTGATGGACACGGTCGGGCTCGATGTCGGCAAGTTCGTCGCCGAGGAGCTCGGCAGCCCGGTATCGCCGGCGAGCGATTTTGCCCGACTGATCGCCGAGAACAAGCTCGGCCGCAAGACGGGGCAGGGGTTCTACACCTGGACCAACGGCAAGGCGGTGAAGGCCGAAGCGCCGCCGCATCCGGACCTCGCAGGGCTGGGGCGCGAGCTGGTGCAACCGCTGGTCGATGCCACCGAGATCGCCGTGGCCGAGGGCGTGGTCGCTTCAGCCGATCTCGCTGATATCGGCGTTATCTACGGGACCGGTTTCGCGCCGTTCCTCGGAGGGCCGATGCAGGCCCGCAAGGACGGGAGAGCCTGAGATGGCCGAACTGCGCAAAGTCGCCATCGTGGGCTCGGCCCGCATTCCCTTCGCCCGCGCCTATACCGGCTATGCCGAAGAGGGGAACCTCTCGATGCTGGGGGCAGCGCTGGGCGGGCTGGCCGACAAGTACAATCTGAGAGGCGAGGCGATCGGCGAAGTCATGGCCGGCGCGGTGCTGAGCCACAGCCGCGACTTCAACCTGGCGCGTGAGGCCAGCCTCGACGCGGGCCTGTCGCCGCGCACGCCCGGCACCAATGTGCAGATCGCCTGCGGCACCTCGCTGCAAGCTGCGCTGTCGCTCGGCGCCAAGATCGCTACGGGCGAAATAGACAGCGCTATTGCGGCCGGCTCGGACACGGTTTCCGATAGTCCCGTAGTGTTCGGCGACAAGTTCCAGCATCGGATGATCGAACTCAGCCGGGCCCGAACGACCGGCGAGAAGGTCAAGGTGTTCAAGGGCTTCAACCTGGGTGAGCTGACCCCGATCGCGCCTTCGACGCAGGAGCCGCGCACCGGGCTCTCGATGGGCCAGCACTGCGAGCTGATGGCCCGCCAGTGGGAGATCACGCGCGAGGAGCAGGATGCGCTGGCGCTGAAAAGCCACCAGAATGCCGCCCGCGCCTACGACGAGGGGTTCCACGACGACCTGATCGTGCCGTTTGCCGGCGTGCTCAAGGACAACAATGTCCGCGCCGATACCAGCCTCGAGAAGATGGCGACGATGAAGCCCGCCTTCGACAAGAGCTCGGGCAAGGGCACGCTCACCGCGGCCAACTCCACTCCGCTCACCGACGGCGCCGCCTCGGTGCTGCTGGCCAGCGAGGAGTGGGCCAAAGCCCGCAGCCTGCCGGTGCTGGCTTACCTCACTCTCGGCCAGGTGGCGGCCAACGACTTCGCCCATGGCGAGGGGTTGCTGATGGCGCCGACCATCGCCGCCTCGGAAATGCTGCGCCGCTCCAACCTGACTTTCGACGATATCGATCTGTTCGAAATCCACGAGGCCTTCGCTGCGCAGGTACTGGCGACGCTCAAGGCATGGCGCGATCCGGACTACAATCGGCACGTGCTCGGCCGCGAAACGCCGCTCGGAGAAATCGACCCCGACAAGATCAATACCAAGGGCTCGAGCCTCGCCTATGGCCACCCCTTCGCCGCCACCGGCGCCCGCATCCTCGGGCTGACGGCGAAGCTGCTCAACAGCAGCGAAAAGCAACGTGCATTGATCTCGGTCTGCACCGCCGGCGGCATGGGCGTCACCGCGCTGGTCGAGCGGGCGGCATGACAGATACGGACTTGTGTCCTATATTGTGATGGTAAGGAGTCCGCGATGGCTGACGGCAAGAAGCTAGACCCCATCATTTCGGAGTTTGAAACCGAGGAGCAGGCTGCGTCGTACGACCGCTGGTTCCGCGAGAGAGTCCAGGCAGCGATCGATAATCCCGGGCCAGACACTCCGCACGACGAAGTCGTCAGGCAGATGGACGAGCTCATCAAGGCTGCAGCGAGCCGCCGCAGCGGCCGCGCAGTGTCAAAGTCCTATGATCCGATCGTCTCGGAGTTCGAGAGTGCTGAAGCCGAGGCGAGCTACGAGAAGTGGCTGATCGCCCGGGTTGCCGCCTCCTTGGCCGATCCGCGGCCTTCGGTTGCGCACTCCACAGTCGTCGCGGGGGCAGAAGCAATCATTGCCCGCGCTGAAGCTCGCGCCAAGAAACGGGCATAACGTGCGGGAGATCAACTGGCGGCCCGAAGCCCAAGCTGCTCTCTATCATTTCATCTCCTACATTGCAGATCATGACCCAGCAGCGGCCAGGCGAATGCTGTCGCGTATTCTCGAGTCCGTCGAGCCTTCGCGCCAACACCCCAATTTAGGACGCATTGGCCGTGCTCCCGGTACGCGTGAGATCGTCGCGCATCCGAACTACATCGTGATCTATCGGACACTACCTGGCGTGATCGAGGTGCTCGATGTCGTTCACGCGCGGCAGGAATACCCCTGACCTGAGCGCCCGCGGCCCCCAGACTATCCACAGCCAAGTATAGTTTCCCACGCCTCGTGCTACACTTGACGCATACGTCAATGTCCCGCTTGTCAGCGAAAACCTGATGCCATAGGGTCCGTACCCAATCGGGCGGTTTCGACCAGTCCGGCCAAAATGAGGCATGGCATGCTAATCGCCAGCCCGGTCAGGAAATGTCTTTCAAGGAGATGGGACAAGAATGAAAATAACACAGGTCCTTAAAGCGGTGACCACCGCCGGCGCGTTGGCGCTGATGATGTCGAGCGCGGCGTTTGCCATCACGCTCAACCTCGGTAATGGCAGCGAGCCCGGCTCGCTCGACCCGCACAAGGCCTCCGGTGACTGGGAGAACCGGATCATCGGCGAGCTCTATGAAGGCCTGATGGCCGAAGATGCCCACGCCGACGCGATTGCCGGCCAGGCCGAGTCCTGGACCATCTCCGACGATGGCCTTGTCTACACCTTCAAGATCCGCGCCGACGCCAACTGGTCGGACGGCGTGCCGGTGACGGCACAGAACTGGGTCGACGCGTTCCAGCGTCTGTTCGACCCCAAGACGGCGGCCGAATACGCCTATCTGCAGTTCCCGATCAAGAATTCGTCGAAGCTCGCCGGCGGCGAGATCACCGATTTCAGCCAACTCGGTGTCAAGGCGATCGACGACAAGACCCTCGAGATCACCCTCGAGGCCTCGACCCCGTTCTTCCTCCAGGCGCTGACCCACTACACCGCCTATCCGATCCGCAAGGACATCATCGAGAAGTTCGGCGACCAGTGGACCCAGCCGGCGAACATCGTCGGCAACGGCCCGTACAAGCTGGTCGAATGGGTGCCGGGCTCTTATCTCAAGGGTGTCAAGTCCGACACCTATTACGGCAAGGACAACCTGAAGATCGACGAAGTCCGTTGGGACAACACCGAGGACCTGACTGCGGCGCTCAATCGCTATCGCGCGGGTGAACTCGACATCCTTACCGACTTCCCGGCCGACCAGTACAAGTTCCTGCAGGACAACTACCCGGGCCAGGCCCACGTGGCGCCGTTCCTGGGCATCTACTACTACGTGCTGAACCAGGAAAAGCCGCCGCTGGACAACGTCAATATCCGCAAGGCGCTGTCGATCTCGGTGCTGCGTGACGTGATCGGGCCGGACGTGCTGGGCACCGGCGAACTGCCGGCCTACGGCTGGGTTCCGGCCGGTACCGCCAACTACGAAGGCACGCCCTACGCTCCGGACTGGGCCGAGATGCCCTATGACCAGCGCGTCGAGGAAGCCAAGAAGCTGATGGCGGAAGCCGGCTACAGCCCGGAAAAGCCGCTGAAGCTGCAGCTGCGCTACAACACCAACGAGAACCACAAGCGCATTGCCGTGGCCATCTCCGACATGTGGAAGCAGATCGGCGTCGACGTCGAGTTGTTCAACGCCGAGACCGCCGTGCACTACGACGCACTGCGCGCCGGCGACTTCAACGTGGGCCGTGCCGGCTGGCTGCTCGACTATTCCGACGCCAGCAACACACTCGACCTGCTCAAGACCGGCACCACGCAGGATGGCGTGATGAACTGGGGCAACAACTACGGCCGCTACTCCAATCCGAAGTTCGACGACCTGATGAACCAGGCCTCGAAGGAACTGGATCTGGTGAAGCGCTCCGACCTGATGCACCAGGCCGAGGCAATGGCGATGGACGAGTTTGCCGCCATCCCGATCTACTGGTATGTGTCCAAAAACGTCGTCTCGCCCAAGATCACGGGCTTCGAAGACAACGCCAAGGACATCAACCGTGTCCGCTGGATGACTAAGTCGGAGTAACCGGCTCAACAGGGACCGCGGGGTGATACCCGCGGTCCCAGATTGCATTTTTGCCGCCGGCTTACGGCGTTGCCCCGCGGGCTGGCGGGAAAGGTCACACACAACATGTTCGGATATGCGCTCAGGCGCGTGCTGACGGCTATCCCGATCGTTCTGATCACGATAACCGTCTGCTTCTTCATTCTCAGGCTGGCGCCTGGCGGGCCGTTCGACGGCGAGCGCGCGCTGCCGCCCGATGTGATGAAGAACCTCAGGGCCCACTACAATCTCGATCAGCCGCTGATCACCCAGTACTTCATCTACCTGGGTGGGGTGTTCCGCGGCGATTTCGGTCCATCCATGGTGATGGAAGATTTCTCGGTATCGAGGCTGATCGGCATCGGGCTGCCCTTCACCCTGATGCTCGGCTTTTCCGCCTTCGTCGTCGGCACGCTGGGCGGCATGATCGCCGGCGCCATCGCGGCGGTGAACCAGAACAAGTGGCCGGATTACCTGCTGGTCGCCATTGTCCTCGTCGGTATCATCATCCCGAATTTCCTGATGGCCAACCTGGTGCAACTGGTGTTCGGCGTGTACCTGCACTGGCTGCCGGTCGGAGGCTATCAACCGGGTTCGCTGATCCACCTGGTGCTGCCGATCCTGATCTTGGCGCTGCCGCATGGCGGCCGCGTCGCGCGGCTGGTGCGCGGCTCGATGATTGAGGTGCTGGGCACCAATTACGTGCGTACTGCCAGATCCAAGGGCCTCGGCACGCGATTGATCCTCGCCCGGCATGCGCTGAAACCGGCGCTGCTGCCGGTGGTTTCCTATCTCGGGCCAGGCCTTTCGTACCTGCTCACCGGTTCGCTGGTGGTCGAGCAGGTGTTCGCGCTGCCCGGCATCGGCAAGTACTTCATTACTGCCGCGCTCAACCGCGACTACGGGCTCGTGCTCGGCACCACCATTCTCTACGTTTTCATCATCCTGGCGCTGAATCTCATCGTTGACGTCCTCTACGCCTGGCTCGATCCCAAGGTGAGGTACCGCTGATGGCCGGCATTACTGGCAAAGACGCCGCCCTCACCGCCTATGCCGACGCATTGGCCGCGGAGGCGCCCAAGGGGCGTTCGCTGACGCAGGATGCGCTGAGGCGACTGTTCAACAACAAGGCCGCGCTGGTTTCGATCTTCGTGCTCACCGCCATCGTGCTGTTCGCGCTGGTCGGGCCGTATCTGCTGCCCTGGGCCTACGACAAGATCGACTGGGCCGGCATCCGCAAGCCGCCGGACTGGGCCAAGGGCCATTATTTCGGCACCGACCAGAACGGCCGCGACATGCTGGCCCGTACCCTGCAGGGCACGCAGATGTCGCTGCTGGTGGCGGCGGTCGCCACGTTCGTGTCTGTGGTGATCGGCATCCTCTATGGCGCCATTGCCGGCTATTTCGGCGGCAAGATCGATGCCGTCATGATGCGCTTCGTCGATATCATGTACGCACTGCCCTACATCCTGTTCGTGATCATCCTCGTGGTGATCTTCGGGCGCTCGCCGGTGCTGCTGTTCGTCGGCATCGGTTGCCTCGAATGGCTGACCATGGCGCGTATCGTTCGCGGACAGACGCTCTCGATCAAGCAGCGCGAGTTCATCGAGGCAGCGAAGGCCGGCGGGGCAGGGCCCTTCACCATCATCTTCCGCCACATCGTGCCCAACCTCACGGGCCCCGTGGTGATCTATGCGACGCTCACCGTGCCGGAGATCATCCTTACCGAGAGTTTCCTCTCCTATCTCGGGCTCGGCGTGCAGGAACCGCAGACCTCGCTCGGCACGCTGATCTCGGACGGTGCGCCGGTTGCGGAGGCACTGCCCTGGATGCTGTTCACCCCGGCCGCCATCCTCGTCACCATGCTGCTCTGCCTGTCCTATCTGGGTGACGGCCTGCGTGACGCGCTCGACCCCAAGGACCGATAGATATGGCCGATGTGCTTGTCGTCGATGATCTCGACGTGACCTTCGCCCTCCACAACTCCGAAGTGAAGGCAGTTTCCGACCTCGATTTCACTCTCGCCGAGGGTGAAACGCTTGCCGTGGTGGGCGAGAGCGGTTCCGGCAAGAGCCAGGCGTTCCTCTCCATCATGGGGCTGCTCGCCCGCAACGGCAAAGCGTCGGGCCGCGCCATGCTGGGCGATGTGAACCTCATCGGCATGGCGCCGGACCGGCTGGACAGCTATCGCGGCAAAGACATCGCGATGATCTTCCAGGATCCGATGACCTCGCTGAACCCCACGCTGAAGGTGAAGACGCAACTCGCCGAAGTGCTGGTGCGACATCAGGGCTATACCGCCGAAAAGGCCAACCGCGCCGTCATCGAAATGCTCGAGCGGGTCGGCATCCCGGAACCGGTGAAGCGCGCCAACGCCTATCCGCACGAGCTATCGGGCGGCATGCGCCAGCGCGTGATGATCGCCATGGCGCTGCTCTGCAAGCCCAAGGTGCTGATCGCCGACGAGCCGACCACGGCGCTCGACGTCACCGTGCAGGCGCAGATGCTCGACCTGTTCAAGAACCTCACCCACGATTTCGGCACCGCGCTGGTGCTGATCACCCACGATCTGGGGGTGGTCGCCGGCGTCGCCGACCGCATGATGGTGATGTATGGCGGCCGCTGCATCGAGAAAGGGCCGACCGACACGCTGTTCTATGATCCGCGCCATCCCTATACGCTGGGGCTGCTGCACTCGACGCCGCATGTGGCCAAGCGCGCCAAGCGCCTCGATCCGATCCAGGGCCTGCCGCCCAGCCTCGAACACCTGCCGAAGGGCTGCGCCTTCCATCCGCGCTGCGCCTTCCGTTTCGAGCGCTGCTTCGAGGAGCGGCCACCGCTGCTGCCGGTCGAGGACGTGCGTGAGAAGGCCTGCTGGTACCAGGGCGAACTCAAGTACGAGGAGGTCGCATAATGCTGGACCGCACCGAAGACCTGCTGAAGATCGAGAACCTCTCGAAGAACTTCGCCATCTCCGCCGGCCTGTTCGCCAAGCCCTTCCAGCTGCGCGCCCTGCAGGACATCAGCTTTACGGTCAAGCGCGGCGAGACGCTGGGCATCGTGGGCGAGAGCGGTTGTGGCAAGTCGACGCTCGGGCGCTGCATCCTGCAGCTCCTCGCCCCCGACGAAGGGCGGGTGCTGTGGCTGGGGCAGGACATCACCAAGCTGCCGGCCGAAGAGATGCGGCAGAAGCGCCGCGACCTGCAGATCATCTTCCAGGATCCGCTGGCCTCGCTGAACCCGCGCATGACGGTGGGCGAGATCATCGCCGATCCGCTCAGGACGCTGATGCCCGAGGTCGACGCCAAGGGGCGGCGCGAGCGGGTGCTGAGGACCATGGAAGCGGTCGGCCTCCTGCCCGAGATGATCAACCGCTATCCGCACGAGTTCTCGGGCGGACAGGCGCAGCGCATCGGTATCGCCCGGGCGCTGATCAGCGAGCCCAAGCTGATCGTCTGCGACGAGCCGGTGTCGGCGCTCGACGTCTCCATCCAGGCGCAGATTCTCAACCTGCTGAGCGATCTCAAGGACGAGTTCGGGCTGACGCTGATCTTCATCTCGCACAACCTGAGTGTGGTGCGGCACGTTTCCGACCGCATCCTGGTGCTCTATCTGGGCCGGATCGTCGAGCTCGCCGATGGCGACGACCTCTACGAGGATCCCAAGCACCCCTATACGCGGGCACTGCTCACGGCGGTGCCGATTCCCGATCCGAAGCGGGCGCGACAACGCACCATCGAGGGGCTGGTGGGCGAAATTCCATCGCCGATCAACCAGCCCTCGGGCTGTACGTTCCGCACGCGCTGCCGTTATGCCGAGGAACGCTGCGCCCAGGTGCGGCCACCACTCGATACGCTCAGCAACGGGCGACGCGTTGCCTGCATTCGCTGGCAGGAACTGGACCTCAAGCCGGGCGCTTAGCGTCGGAACGCCGTTCGCCGCCCTTGTGGTCGGCGCGCTTGCGCCGACGATCGGGACCGACGAAGGCTTTGGCCTCGATGAAGGGGCGCGGTGCGGTGAGCACTGCCACCAGCCGGCTCTCGACATGCTGGGTGGCGAAGGGCTTGCGCAGGAACTCGTTGACGCCGGCGTCGCGCGCCGCAGCGATATCGGCGGCGTCGGGGCTGGCCGACATCATGATGACCGGGGTGTCGCGGTTCAACCCTTCGGAGGCTGAGCGCAGGGCCTTCACCACGGCGACGCCGTTCATCGGCGCCAGCCTGTCGTTCATCATGATCGCCCCGAAGCGATGGCTCTGCAGCAGCACGGCCGCGCCATCGGAGCTCTGTACTTCGTCGACCCGGCGCACCTTGAGGTGGCGCAGCATCTGGCCGATCAACGCGCCCATATGGGGCGAAGGATCGACAACGAGCACATCGAGCTTGGCAAAGCTGGGTTTCTGCATCCTTGCAGTGTCGCATCGGCGTCTTGCCGGCCGGTTAATCGCTGCGGCCCGGAAAACCCGCGGAAGGGCGTTGACAGCAGGGGTTTTTGCCCTTAATCACGGCCCCAATTCGAAGGGCGCGCGGCGCCTGTTTTTGTTTCAGTTCCGAGGTTCGGCATGAAAGTCACCAATTCGCTCAAGGCTCTGATGGGTCGCCATCGCGCCAACAAGCTCGTGCGCCGCCGCGGCCGCGTGTACATCATCAACAAGGTGGACAAGCGCTACAAGGCCCGCCAGGGCTGAGCTGCTGCTCACGACTGCACGAAGTTTGAAAGGCCCGCGCAAGCGGGCTTTTTGTTGTTTGGGTGCGGACTGAAGCAGACGGCCCCCTCCCGGCCTCCCCCATAAAGGGGGAGGTGAAGAGTCGAGGTTCGGTCTTCGATCGTACCAAACGCACCAGCGGGGCACCTCCCCCTTCATGGGGGAGGATGGGAGGGGGCCGTCTCTCTCAGTCAGCCTAATCCTAGCTCGCAAACCCGGCGATGATCCTGAGCCACGAGCGGATGCCCTTGTGGAAGCTCTTGAGATCGTACTTTTCGTTGGGCGAGTGGATGCGGTCGTCGTCGAGAGCGAAGCCGATCAGCAGCGTATCGAGCCCGAGGGTCTTCTTGAACTCGCCGGCCACCGGGATCGAACCGCCCGAGCCGATCAGCGCCGCCTCGCTGCCCCACTCGTCCTTCAGCGCTGCCGCCGCCTTGGCGACGAACGGGCCGTCGGTTGGTACCGAGACGGCAGGGGCGCCACCATGCTCGTGGAACTCCACCGTGGCATCGGGCGGCAGCCGGTCGGTGACGTGCTTGCGGAACGCGGCGCGAATCTTTTTGGGATCCATCCCCGACACCAGGCGGAACGAAATCTTGGCGCTGGCCTTGGCCGGGATCACCGTCTTGAAGCCATCGCCGGTATAGCCGCCGGTGATGCCGTTGATCTCGCAGGTCGGGCGCGAGCGGGTCTGCTCGAGTACCGAGCGGCCCTGTTCGCCGGCGGGCGTGGTGAGCCCGGCGCCGCGCATGAAGGCCGCCTCGTCATAGGGGAGGCGCTTCCACTGCGCCGCGATCTCGGCCGGAAGTTCGGCGACATCGTCATAAAAGCCCTCGAGCGCGACACTGCCATCTGCGTTGCGGAGCGAGGCGATGATATCGGCCAGCACCTGGATGGGGTTGCGCGCCGCGTTGCCATACATGCCGGAATGGAGGTCGTGGCTGGCGCAGGTGATCACCACCTCCTCGCCGACGAGGCCGCGCAGCGAGGTGACGATGGCCGGGGTGTTGCGGTTCCACAGGTCCGTATCGCAGACCAGCGCGACGTCTGCAGTGCCAAGCTCGGCCTTGTTGGCTTCGAGAAAGCCCGGCAGGCTCTTGCCGCCCGACTCTTCCTCGCCTTCGAAAAACAGCGTCACCTTGATCGGCAGCGGGCCATTCACTGCCTTCCAGGCCCGGCAGGCCTCGACGAAGGTCAGGAGTTGCCCCTTGTCGTCGGAGGTGCCGCGGCCGACGATGCGGGTCTCGCCGTCCTCGCCCTTGATCAGCGTCGCGGTGAACGGGTCGGTGTGCCAGAGGTTCAGCGGATCGACCGGTTGCACGTCATAGTGCGCATAGAACAGCACGTGCGGGCCGTTCGCCTGCTGGTCGTGCGCCACCACCATCGGGTGACCCGGGGTCGGGCGCACCGAGGCCTCGAAGCCGAGCGCGTTGAGATCCGCCGCCAGCCAGTCCGCCGCCTTGTGCACCTCGGCGGTATAGGCCGGATCGGTGGAGATCGACTTGATCGCCACCAGGGTCTTGAGCCGCGCGACGCTGTCGTCGAGATGGGCATCGGCATGGGCGAGGGCAGCGTCGAGGGCGGTGGACATGGGAGCTGGCTTCCTTGTTCTGGTGCTGGAGCAAGGCCCCCTCACCCGGCCTTCGGCCGACCTCTCCCCCAAGGGAGAGGTGACGTTGTGGTGAGATCTAGCCCCAGCTCACCTCTCCTCTGGGGGAGAGGTCGCCGCGTAGCGGCGGGTGAGGGGGCCTTTGGTGAAGTTGAGCCCGTCGCTTACGACGATCCCGCCCCATCCTGGCGAACGAAAGCGATGCGCAGCATGTTGGTGGCGCCAGGCGTGCCGAGCGGAATGCCGGCCGTGATGGCGATGCGGTCGCCCGGGCGCGCGAGGCCCTCGTTATAGGCGATGACGCAGGCACGATCGACCATGTCCTCGAGGTTCACCGCATCGGGCGATTCCACGCAGTGGATGCCCCACACCACCGACAGACGGCGTACCGTCCTGAGGTTGGGCGACAGCGCCAGGATCGGCTTGCTGGGCCGTTCGCGCGCCGCGCGAATGGCGGTCGAACCGGACGAGGTGTAGGTGACGATGGCGGCGAGGTCGAGCGTCTCGGCCACCTGGCGGGTCGCCGCGGAGATCGCGTCGGCCGCCGTTGCCTCCGGCTCGGCGGCCTGGGCGCGGATGATGCCGCGATAGTTCGGATCGCCTTCGACCGCGACCGCCACCTTGTTCATCATCGCCACGGCTTCGACCGGGTACTGGCCCGAGGCGCTTTCGGCCGAGAGCATCACGGCGTCGGCGCCTTCGAACACGGCGATCGACACGTCGGAGACCTCGGCGCGGGTCGGCACCGGCGAAGTGATCATCGATTCCAGCATCTGGGTGGCGACCACCACCGGCTTGCCGTAGCGGCGGGCGATACGGATCATCCGCTTCTGCAGGCCGGGGACCTGTTCGAGCGGCATTTCCACGCCGAGGTCGCCGCGCGCCACCATGAAGGCGTCGCAGAGCTTGATGATCTCTTCGAGCCGTTCCACCGCCTGCGGCTTCTCGATCTTGGCCATGACGCCGGCGCGGCCCTGGACGATCTTGCGGATATCGATGATGTCTTCGGGGCGCTGCACGAAGCTGACGGCGATCCAGTCGGCTTCCGCCTCGAGGCCCTTGAGCAGATCGGCGTGGTCCTTTTCGGTCAAGGCGCCCATCGGCAGCAGCGTGTCGGGCAGGCTCACGCCCTTCTTGTCGCTCAGCTTGCCGCCATAGATCACCTCGGTCTCGACCTGCCCGCCGCCGACCTTGGTGGCGCGGAGCTGGAGCTTGCCGTCATCGAGCAGCAGGCGATCGCCCACCGAAACGGATTCGAGGATTTCCGGGTGCGGCAGGAACACGCGCTCGGCGGTGCCCGGCGCTTCCGAGCTGTCGAGGGTGAACTTGCTGCCGGCGACCAGTTGCACTGCTCCTTCGGCGAAGCGTCCGACGCGGAGCTTGGGCCCCTGCAGGTCGACCAGGATGCCGATCGGGTGGTGCAGCCGCGCCTCGACATTGCGGATGAAGCCGACGGTCTGCTTCAGCAGCTCATGGCTGGCGTGGCTCATGTTGATGCGGAACACGTCCGCACCGGCGCGCGCCAGCTTCTCGATCGTGGCTTCGTCGTTGGACGCGGGGCCCAGGGTGGCGACGATCTTCACGCGTCTCAAGCGTTTCATTCGGAATCTGCACCTTCATCAGTAGGAGTGTCGTCGGCCGGCTGGTCGCCGCCGTCGGTCGGCAGGTCGCCCTCGAGTGGCACGGCTTCGCCCGTGGCGCCGGTGTCGCCGCTCACGACCTCGCCATCGGTCAGCTGCAACGTCCAGTCGCTGCGGTTATTGGTATCGACTTCGAAGAAGCCGGTGCGTTCGTAGCCGCGCGCCAGGCAATCCTCAACACCGAAGATGGTGAAGGTCTCGTCGCGGGTGCACATGAAGACGCTGCCGTCCCAGGCGCCGCCGCTGACATCGTCGGCGGCGTAGACATAATAGTAGCGGCGCGCTTCGAGATTGCCGCGGTAGATGGTGACGCAGTTGTCGGGCTCGGCCACCCACCAGCCCTCGGATTGCCAGCCCTTCTCGGCGCGATAGCCGAAGGCGACGGACACCTTGTTGGCGGTCTCGTTGCAGACGCGGAAGCTGCCTTCACCGGTCTCGGCGGCGGCGGCGGCCGGATCGGCCGGAGCCTGCGATTGCGCCTGCGCGGAGGCGGCGCTCAGCGGCGCATCGGGGCGCGGCAGGAAGATCCAGATGGCGATGGCAATGAACGCGGCAGCGAGCACACCAGCGATGGCCAGGATGTAGCGCAATGGACCGTCCGGGTTGGATTGCCTGAAATCGTTTGCAGCGCGCGAGGTGTTTGTGCTCAGCGCTCCGCCCGCTGTCAACCGGTAAACGCGGCTTTTGTCGGAATTA